>NZ_VRUU01000067.1 GCF_008039875.1 Methylobacterium sp. WL119
CCCCCCCCCCCCCCCCCCCCCCCCTTTTTTTTTCCACCCACACCCCGCCAAACGCCATCGGCCCCGGGCGCGGGGGCTCGGATATGTGTAAACCACACCGCAGCAGGCCGGCCCTTCGCGCCGGCCTGCTCCGCGCCGCCGCGGACGCCTTCGAGGCGCGGATGCCGGTCCTGCTCGGCCTGATCGTGCGGGAGGCGGGCAAGTCCCTGGCGAACGCCGTCGCCGAGGTGCGGGAGGCGGTGGACTTCCTGCGCTACTATGCCGGCGAGGCCGAACGGGTCTGCGGCCCGGAGGCACGGCCCCTCGGCCCGGTCGCCTGCATCGCCCCCTGGAACTTCCCCCTCGCGATCTTCACCGGGCAGGTCGCGGCCGCCCTCGCGGCCGGCAACCCCGTGCTCGCCAAGCCGGCCGAGGAGACTCCGCTCGTCGCGGCCGAGGCGGTGCGGCTGCTGGGCGAGGCCGGGATCCCGGCAAGGGTGCTGCATCTCCTGCCCGGTGCGGGCGCGGTCGGCGCGGCGCTCGTCGGCGATGCCCGGGTCCAGGGCGTGATGTTCACCGGCTCGACCGCCGTCGCCCGCCTGATCCAGCGGACGCTGGCGGACCGCCTGACCGCGGACGGGCGGCCGGTGCCGCTCGTCGCCGAGACCGGGGGGCAGAACGCGATGATCGTGGATTCCTCCGCCCTGCCCGAGCAGGTGGTGGCGGACGTCCTCGCCTCCGCCTTCGATTCGGCCGGCCAGCGCTGCTCGGCCCTGCGCATCCTGTGCCTGCAGGAGGAGATCGCCGAGCGGACGCTCGCCATGCTGCACGGGGCCCTGCGCGAGCTCGCGGTGGGCGATCCCCGGCGCCTGTCCGTCGACGTCGGCCCGGTGATCACCGCCGAGGCGGCCGAAGGGATCTTCCGCCACATCGAGACGATGCGGAGCCGGGGCCACGCGATCGCGCAAGGGGGCGAGAACCCGCAAGGGCGGAAGGATCCGGCCCTGGACGCGGGCAGCTTCGTGCCCCCGACGGTGATCGCGATCGACCGGGTCTCGGACGTGGAGGCCGAGGTGTTCGGGCCGGTTCTCCACGTGCTCCGCTACCGGCGGGACGACCTCGATGCCCTCGTCGACGCCATCGACGCCACCGGCTACGGGCTGACCTTCGGCCTGCACACCCGCATCGAGGAGACGGTGACGCGCGTCCTCGACCGGATCGGGGCGGGCAACGTCTACGTCAACCGCAACACCATCGGCGCCGTCGTCGGCGTGCAGCCGTTCGGCGGCACGGGCCTGTCCGGCACGGGGCCGAAGGCCGGCGGGCCGCGCTACCTCCGCCGGCTGATGACGCGCCCGGCCCCGTCCTGGGCCGATGCCCCCGCCGACGCGGCCCGGTCCCCGGCCGAGGCGGTCGTCGATCCGGTCGCTCGGGCCTACATCGGCTGGCTCCGGCAGCGGGGCCACGCCGAGGTCGCGTCCCGGGTCGAGCGCGATCTCGCCCGGATGCCCGCGCTGACCGAATCGGTGCTGCCGGGCCCGGTCGGCGAGCGCAACAGCTACGGCCTCCGCCCGCGCGGCCCGATCGCGGCGCTCGCCTCGGACGAGGCGGGAACCCTGCGCCAGCTCGGCGCGATCCTGGCCACCGGCCAGCGCGCGGTGATCGCGGCGGAGCGGGCGTCGTCGGGCCTGCTCGACGGCCTGCCCGCGGCGGTCCTGCGGAGGATCGTCCCCGCCGAGGATCCCGCGGGCGCGCCCGGCCTCGGCGGGGTGCTGCATGCGGGCGAGCGGGCCGATCTCGCGGGGCTGGTCCGCAGGATCGCCGAGCGCGACGGGCCGATCCTCACGATCCTGTCGATCCCCACGGCCTCCGATCCGGAGGCGGGTTACGAGCTCTCGGACCTGTTCGCGGAACGCACGGTGTCGATCAACACGGCGGCGGCGGGCGGCAACGCCAGCCTGATGGCGCTCGACGCATGATCCCATGCGATCCGGCAGCGCCCGTGCCGGGATCGGCGCCGACGAAAAAGGCGCGCCTCTTGGCAGAGGTGCGCCCTGAGTTGGTTCCGGTCTCGTGAAGGAACCCGGGTGGGATACGGGGTCGGCGCGGCGCGGGCAAGGTCTGGTCGGCGATATGCCAGCAGTGTGGCCGTGTCATCGAAATGTAACTTGGGTTAAGCCGGAGCCGGAGCGCGGGCGGCCCGTCGCGTGAAGGAACGAACCCATGGCATCGATGCAGGAGATCGCGGCGACGATGCGCAGCGTCGTCACGCCCGGGATGACGCCGAAGGCGATCCGCACGGCCATCCGGGAGAAGCACCCGGAGGCGAGCAAGAAGGAGATCGTCCGCGCCGCGTTCTACGCCCTTGCCGAGGCCCCGGCCGCGGACGCGTCGGCGGACCTGCACGGCTTCGCCCTGTCCGAGCGCGGCGCCGACGAGGAGGCCGACGCGGTCGTGACGGTGCGCAAGCGCAAGCGGAAGAAGCACGCGCCCGCCGCCGAGATAGTACCGGCCGCCTAAGGTCTTCGTCGGCAGCCTCCGCGACGGAGCCGACATCGACCCGCGGCCTCCGCCGACCGCGTCGGTGGCCAGATCGATGCTCCCCGCGCATCACACGACCCATCCGCCTTTCGTGATCGCTTCGCTGATCGACGGCCGCGCGCTTCGGCGCATAGGATGGAAGCGAAATCGCAGATCGAGGCGCGTCATGCGGTATCCCTTCGAAGGCAGCGTCGGGCGTGCACGGCAGGTCGCGTTGTTTGCCGTCTTCTACCTCACCTATTTCGGCTTGCTCCTCCTCCTCACGCGCCCTCCGTTCAAGCTGTCCACGAACGCAGCGGGCGCCGTGACCGCACTGTCGCTCTGGTCGACCGTCGTCCTGATCGTCGGAAACCGGGCGTGGAGCGGACAGCTGAGCCTGCGCGACTATGCGAATCTCTACTCGGCCGCCGACCTCGCATTCCTCTCGTTCGGCGGGAACTGCCTCATCGCCCTCGGGAGCGGTTTGCCCGATTCGGCCTTCTTCGGCCTGATGCTGCTCTCGCTCCTGCCCTGCCTCGCGCTCGGAACCGTCACCCGACGCGTTCTGTTCTCGCCGGAGGAATGGGCCGGCGTCGCCCCCGGCACCGGCACGATCGGGCACCGGCATCGCGCTCAGACCCGATGCCGGCCTGAATCCGCGCCCCGCGGACATGACCCGTGACACATCCGACACCCGTCATCGGCCGGTCATGGCGAAGGTCTATCTCGCGCCGAGGCGGTCGATCTTCCAGACGACGAACGGGTCGGCGATGGTGCAGCATCACATAGCAGGCTCGCTCATCGGGCTGCTGAGCGTGTCCTCCGCAGAGGCAGGGGCCTCTGCCTATCGCGGCGTCTGGGCCGCGTCCCCGAAGCACTGCCGGGCGGGCATGACGAACGAGGATGCCGCCTTCCGCATCGGCCGGTCGACGGTGGACGGCTTCGAGTGGCGCTGTTGGATCACGCACATCGCCGAGGACGGACGAGGCGCGCGCGTGGCCCTCGCCTGCATCCGGGACGGCATCCAATCCGAGCGGACCGTCTCGTGGCGGCTGCGGGATGGACGATTGATCGAGAGCGAGGACGGGAGGACGGCCGTCTTCGTTCGCTGTGGCGCCCCCCGCAGCTGATCCCGATCGCCGTCGCGCCGGCGCCGGCTCGCCCGTCCTCACGCCAGCATGGAGGTCAGCAGCGCGCGCAGCTGCGCCGGCTTGATCGGCTTGTGCACCAGCTCGGCGCCGAGGGCCTCCGCCTCCGCCGCGATCTCGGGGGCGTGGTCGGCGGTGGTGACGATGACGGGCAGCGGCGCGGTGCGCCCTTCCCGGAGCAGGGCGGCGACGTCGAGCCCGCGGGCGCCGTCGTCGAGGTGGTAGTCGAGGATCAGGATGTCGGGCGCGAGCGCGCCCGCACGCAGGGCGGCCGCGACGCCGGCGGGATCGCGGAAGGTGGCGACGCGCGCATCCCAGTTCTTGAGCAGCCGCTCGAGCGCGTCGGCGGTGGCGGCGTCGTTCTCGACCACGACGACGCGGGCGCCCGAGAGCCGCGTCGCCACCGGCCCGGGCCGCGCCGCGGGCTCGGACGCGGCCGGCACGGCGCTCGGGGGCAGGGTGAGCGACACCCGCGTGCCGCGCCCCGGGCGGGAGGCCAGCGCCAGCGGGTGGTCGAGCGCCAGCGCCAGGCGCCGCACGATCGAGAGCCCGAGGCCGAGGCCCGGCCCGTCGCCCTCCGCGGCGCGCGGCGGCGTCCCGGCGCCGTTCGCGCTGCCGCGGTAGAACTCGTCGAACACCAGCGCGTGCTCGTCGGCGGCGATGCCGCAGCCGGTATCGATCACGTCGACCCGGACCGTGCCGGCGCGGCGGCGCGCGACCAGGGCGACGCCGCCGGACGCGGTGTAGCGGATCGCGTTGGAGAGCAGGTTCTGCAGGATGCGGCGCAGCAGGATGCCGTCGCTCGACACAGCCAGCTCCGGGCTGCGCACCACCAGGCGCAGGCCCCTGCGCGCGGCGAACGGCGCGAAGCTCGCCGCCAGCCCCGCCAGCAGGTCGGGCAGCGGCACGGGCCGCACCTGCGGGTGGACGATGCCGGCATCGAGCTTGGAGATGTCGAGCAGGGTCTTGATCAGGTCCTCGATCGTCTGCAGGCCGCGCTCGACCTGGGCGCCGATCAGGCTCGCCTCGGGCCCGAGCGGCAGGTCGGCGAGCGCCGAGATCGAGAGGCGGGCGGCGTTCAGCGGCTGCAGCAGGTCGTGGCTGGCGGCGGCCAGGAACCGGGTCTTGGAGCGGTTGGCGGTCTCGGCCTCCTCCTTGGCCGCCACCAGCGCCTCGTTCGAGCGCTCGAGGCGGTGCATCAGCGCCGTCAGCTCCTCGGTGCGGGTGCGGACGCGGCCCTCCAGGGTGATCGCGGTCTGGAACAAAGCATAGGCGCCGCCGCGCTGGTCGGTGCTGCGCTCCACATGCGCCATCAGCGCGGCGTTGATCCGCTCGAGCTTGGCGATGCGCCGGCGCAGGGACGCCTCGCCCTCCAGGCCGGCGTCGTGCAGGGTCACGGGAGCGCCGGCGGGGCGGGCGTCGCCTCCGCAGGCCCTTCGCTCGCAAGCCTCTCGTCCGCGGGCCTTTTGCCGATGGCGATGCCGGTCAACGTCTGGTTGAGGTGCATCGCCCGGTACTGCTCGCCGTAGGTCTCGAAGCCGACCATGTCGTAGCGCCGGTAGAGGTCGGCGATGCCCTGGCGCACCTGCCGGCTCTCGGCGTCGAGCCGGCGCAGCACGCATTCGAAGCCGATGATCAGGTCGACGCCGCCGAGCGCCCGGTCGAGCCGGGCGAGCTCCGCCCGGGTCGAGGCGACGATGTCGCGCGGCTCGGCCAGCGTCAGCACCACGCCCTCGTCGATGGCGCAGAAGAAGCTGAGGGAGCCGTCGGCGTTGAGCCGCCGGATCGAGCGGCAGAAGTATTCGCCGCCGACCTTCACCGCGAGCGGGTAGGCGGCGAAGCTCATCGGCGTCAGCCGCTCGGGGTCGAGCCCCACCGCCATGGCGTATTCGCGCGCGGCCGGCTCGGCGTTGAGCTCGTAGACGGTGCGCGACTCTCCGTCCGAGGCGGTCACCACGAACTTCACGTCGGTCGGCTCGAAGTTGTCGCTCTTGAAGATCTGCACCGGAAAGTCGCTCTCGACGAGGAGCAGCACGGCGGCGTTGCGGTGGATCGCGCCGCCGTGCAGCAGCACCGCGTCGCGGAAGGTGAGGTCGTCGCCGGCCGAGCCGCCAACCAGCGGGATGCCCTCCAGCGCCCAGGCGATGGCCGAGACCACGGTCTCCTCGGCGTTGGCGAGCCCGTCGATCAGCGAGAGCGCGAAGCAGCGGGTCGGCTGGGCGTGGTCGGGCCCGTGCGGCTCGAGCCGGCGGCGCAGCGCCCGCACCGCGCCCGCGGTGCGCTCGACGTCGAGGTGGTCGATCGCGTCCAGCACCGTCGAGACGATGCGGAAGCCGTCCGCCGGGAACGCGATCGCCACCAGGCCGCGGTCGAGCCCGCCGGCCGGGGCGATCCCGCCCGACATGGTGCAGCCGGAAATCTCGGCCCGCGGAAACGCCTCGGCCAGCCGCCGGCTCAGGTTTTCGGGGTCGTAGTCGGGGGAGAAGAACACCAGGAGCTGGGCCGCGTCGGCGCCGACCGCCCGCGCGATCTCGGCGACGGCCTCGCCGGCGGAGCCGCGCTCCGTCCACGCCGTCCTGATGCCGCACAGATGCGTGCGCATCTGCGTTCCCTGTGCCACGCCCCGCCCCCGATCGCCGTCGGCCCCCGGGTTGGTCCGCAGGCGGCACGCGCGAGTATGTGGCGGGCAACCGAAACGTGCAACCGGTGGCGGAACCGCGCCCGGCACGGCCGGGATCCGCGCGGCCCGGCAGGGGCAAGCGGGTCTCGCGGCATCGGAACGGCCGACCCGCAAAAGGGTCGCTCCGCAACCGACGCGCCGGCGTGGCCGGGCGGCTACATAAATCGCGCGGCGGATGCGGCTAAACCGGGGCCATGCCCGGACGCCACCGCCTTCAGAACGTCATCGAGAGCGCCATCGACTTCGCCGTCATCGTCACCGACCCGGAAGGCGCGGTGACGGAGTGGAACGCGGGGGCGGAGACCATCTTCGGCTGGCCCCGCGAGGCGGTCGTCGGCGGGTCGTCGGCGCGCATCTTCACCGCGGAGGACCGGGCCGCGGGCTGCGTCGAGCGGGAGATGCGCGCCGCCCTCGCCGAGGGCCAGGCGAGCGACGAGCGCTGGCACCTGCGCCGGGACGGCAGCCGGTTCTGGGCCTCCGGCGCGCTGATGCCGCTGCGCGACGAGGACGGCGTCCACCAGGGCTACGTCAAGATCGTCCGCGACCGCACCCAGCAGCACGAGGCCGGCGAGCGCCTGCGCGCGACGCAGGACCGCTTCAGCACGCTCCTGGAGACCATCGAGACCGCCTTCGCCATCGTCGAGGTGCGGTTCGAGGGCGAGCGCCCGGTCGATTACCGCTTCATCGAGGCGAACCCGGCCTTCGAGCGCCAGGCCGGGGTGAACCTGCGCGGCAAGTGGGTCACCGAGTTCGCGCCCGACCTGGAGCGGTTCTGGTTCGAGACCTACGGCCGCGTCGCCTGGACCGGGGAGCCGGCGACGTTCGAGAGCTATGCGGAGGCGTTCGCGCGCTGGTTCGACGTGCGCGCCGTGCGGGTCGGGGATCCGGCCGAGCGGCAGATCGCGATCTTCTTCAACGACGTCACCGAGCGCAAGCGCGCGGAGGAGCGCCTGCGCGTCAGCGAGACCCTGGCGCGCGAGAATGCCGAGCGGGTGCAGCTCGCCCTCGAGGCCGGCGCGATCATCGGGACCTGGCACTGGGACCTGCCGACCGACCGGTTCACCGTCGACGAGGCCTTCGCCCGCAGCTTCGGCCTCGACCCGGCGCTCGGCCGCACCGGCATCCCGCTCGCCCAGATCGTCGCCACCGTCCACCCCGACGACCAGGTCGGCCTGGCCGCGGCGATCGACGCGGCGATCCGGAAGGGCGGCGCCTACGCGCACCAGTACCGCGTGCGCCGGACGGACGGGCGCTACTACTGGATCGAGGCCAACGGCCGGGTCGAGTGGGCCGAGGACGGCACCCCGTCGAGCTTCCCCGGCGTTCTGATCGACGTCGAGGAGCGCCGCGCCGTGCAGGCGGAGCGCGACCGGGCGGCGGCGGCGCTGCGCGCCCTCAACGAGACCCTGGAGCAGCGCGTCGCCGAGCGGACGGCCGAGCTGATGCAGACCGAGGCGGCCTTGCGGCAATCGCAGAAGATGGAGGCGGTGGGCCAGCTCACCGGCGGCCTGGCGCACGACTTCAACAACCTGCTGGCCGGCATCTCCGGCGCGCTGGAGCTGATGCAGAGCCGGATCGGCCAGGGCCGGTTCGACGACCTCGAGCGCTACATGGGCGTGGCGCAGGGGGCGGCCCGCCGCGCGGCCGCGCTGACCCACCGCCTGCTCGCCTTCTCGCGCCGGCAGACGCTGACGCCGAAGCCGACCGACGTGAACGGGCTGATCGGCGGGATGGAGGAGCTGATCCGCCGGACCATCGGCCCCGAGATCGCGCTGGAGCGGGTCGGCGCGGCGGACCTGTGGCCGGCGCTGATCGATCCGGGCCAGCTCGAGAACGCGCTGCTGAACCTCTGCATCAACGCCCGCGACGCGATGCCGAACGGCGGCCGCATCGCCATCGAGACCGCCAACTCCCGGCTGGACCGGGCGGCCGCGGCCGCGCACGACATCCCCGAGGGCGAGTATCTCGCGGTGTGCGTGACCGACACCGGCACCGGCATGCCGCCCGAGGTGGTGGCCCGGGTGTTCGAGCCGTTCTTCACCACGAAGCCGATGGGCCAGGGGACGGGCCTCGGCCTGTCGATGATCCACGGCTTCGCCCGGCAATCGGGCGGGCAGGTGCGGATCCGGTCCGAGCCCGGCCGGGGCACCGCCGTCTGCCTGTACATGCCGCGCCACCACGGCGAGGCCGACGGCGACGACGGGGCGCCCGTCCCCGCCGAGGCCGCCCGGGCCGAGCAGGGCGAGACGGTGCTGATCGTCGACGACGAGCCCTCGGTGCGCATGCTGGTCACCGAGGTGCTGGAGGATCTCGGCTACACCGCGATCGAGGCGGCCGACGGCGTCGCCGGCCTGGCGGTGCTGCAATCGGGCATGCGCATCGACCTGCTCGTCACCGACGTCGGCCTGCCCGGCGGCATGAACGGCCGCCAGATGGCGGACGCGGCCCGCGTCGGCCGGCCCGACCTCAAGGTGCTGTTCATCACCGGCTACGCCGAGACCGCGATCCTCGGCCACGGCCACCTCGACCCCGGCATGGAGGTGCTGACCAAGCCCTTCCCGATGGACGCCCTCGCCACCCGCCTCAAGGCGCTGATCGCCGGGCGGTAGGGGCTCTGCCGGCGATCCGAGGGGCTGCGACCTTTTGCGGACGCTGGAAAGGTCCGCTCGGGGCGGATCGGCGTGCGCAAGGCAACGCAACGCTTTGATCAGGTTCTTGAGGCAGTCTTGGCGCCTATCGAGACCGATAAGCCAAGAGGCCGGACGAGAACGATGCGGATTGTATCAGGCGGCGACGAGGAAGCCAGGACGATCCAGCTGTCGGAAGTGCTGGGTGCCTTGAGCCACGCCCTCGACCTGACGGAAGGTCAGCCCGTCGGGCATTGCGTGCGCGCGACCTGGATCGGCTTCCACATCGGCCGCGAGATGGGCCTCCCGGACTTGCAGCTCTGGGAACTCTACCACACGGTGATGCTGAAGGATCTCGGGTGCTCCAGCAACGCCGCGCGCATCTGCGAGCTCTATCTGTCCGACGATCTCAGCTTCAAACGCGACTTCAAGACGGTGAGCGACAGCCTGCCGAAGGTGCTCGGCTTCGTCTTCTCTCATACCGGCCTCAAGGCCGGCCTCGCCGAACGCTTCCGTGCCGTGCTCAACATCCTGCAGAACGGCGGAGCGATCACCGACGAACTGATCCAAACCCGCTGCCAGCGCGGTGCCCAGATCGCCCGGCAGCTTCGCTTCCCCGCGAGCGTTTGCGAGGCCATCCACGCGTTGGACGAGCACTGGAACGGCGGCGGCAGACCGGACCGCCTGGTCGGCCCGGGGATCCCGCTCTACGCACGGATGGCGTTGCTCGCTCAGGTCGTGGACGTGTTCCACACCGCAGCCGGCCCCGCGGCCGCGATGGCCGAGGTGCGGGCGCGCTCGGGCACATGGTTCGATCCTCAGATCGTCGCCTGCTTCGAAGCGGCCGCATCCGAGCCCGGCTTCTGGGATACCCTGGCCTCGGATGAGGTCGAGGAGGCGGTGTTCGCGTTGGCACCGGTCAGCCCGATCGTCGTTGATGAGGACTACCTCGACGACATCGCCCGTGCCTTCGCGCAGATCATCGACGCCAAGAGCCCGTTCACCTCCGGCCATTCGGAGCGGGTTGCCGTCTACGCCGACATGATCGCGGCCGAGCTTGGCTACACGTCGGAGCGCCGCCGCTGGCTGAAGCGGGCTGCGCTGCTTCACGACGTCGGCAAGCTCGGGGTCTCGAACGCGATCCTCGACAAGAACGGCAAGCTGGATGACGCGGAGTGGCGGGACATGCGCAATCACGCGTCCCTCTCCGAGACCATCCTGACCCGCGCGGCCGTGTTCCATGAGATGGCCCGCATCGGTGGCGGACACCACGAACGGCTGGACGGGAAGGGCTATCCGCGCGGCTTGAGCGGCGACGCGATCGAGCCCGAGACCCGCATCGTCTCGGTCGCCGACGTGTTCGACGCGCTGACAGCCGACCGGCCCTACCGGGCGGCCATGTCGCTCGAGAAGGCGCTCGGCATCATGCGCGCGGATCTCGGCACTGCGTTCGACCCGATCTGCTTCGCGGCGCTGGAGCGTGCGCTCGCCTCGATCGAGGGCGATCTTGCGCGGGCGGCTTGAGCCGAGCCGCCTCTCGGCGAACCCTCCGACTACCGGATCAGGATCATCTTGGAGGCCCTGCCGTCGGCACGAGGTGATGCGTCTCCCGACGTCGAGACGATGACCGTGCGCACCACCCAACCGCAGGCGGGCGAACCCAAGGCCCGGAGGAAAAGCCAATTGAGGCCGCGGGTCAGCATGATCTGAGCTTTCTGATGTTGGCTTGCGCTGAAGGCGTCGGCTGAAAAGTCTGGCACCCGCCGTGTGAGTTCATCATGCAGCATCCGGCAGGACAGGGTGATAGCAAAGTCGATCGCATTTGATGCAACCGGAAGTACAACTTCTAGGAGTGCAAGTCTTCGATCGCGCTGACCGTCCGGAACGCCGCCTTCGTCGGCTTTCGAAAACCACCGACGTCGGCGTCAAGGGCGTGGTCGGGTCCGACTCCGGACGTCTGCTTCCGGGGAAAACGCCAGGGGCCGCTTTCCATCCGATCCGGTCGCAGAGCGGACCGGCCGATCTCGGCCCGTGCCGGCCGTGCGGACAAGCATCCGCCGGTGTCGGAAGCCGCCGTCATCGACCGGCTTGGCCATTCCGCCTCGGGGCTGGGAGGCGGCCCGGGCCGGCGGTCAGAGGTTCGGCAGCGTGCGCCCGCGCGCCGCCACGATGACGTCGGGCGCGGGGATGTCGACCCATGCGCCACCGCCGGTGTCGGCGTCCGCTTCGAGCCAGTCGCCCACAATCCGGTAGCCGAGGGTGTAGCCAAGCCAGCGCGGATACCGTCCTGCCCCGAAGAACCAGGCGCGGTGGTCGTGCCCGGCGCCCGCGAGCGTCGCGTCGTCCGGCAGGTTGGCCGCGAGTTCCGCGTCGGTCACCGCGCATTCCCACGGCTCGGGCGGCGAATCGAACAGGTGGCCGACGAACCGCCCCGCCAAGCCTTCGCTCACGAGGGCCTCGCCGAGCGTCCAGCCGTAGCCGGGCCCGGCCATGCGCATGCCGTGGTGCGCCTCGTGCGCGACGGTCCGGCGCAGATCCCCGTCACGCAGCGCGCGGGCGAAGTTGGGGGTGCCGTGGTCGATGGTGAGGGAGAACAGGCCGGGGCGCACCGCCTCTCCCGTCGTGCCGGTCTCCGGAATCACCGCGCCGGGCAGGCGCTGCCGACCGCGTCGCGGCGAACCGCCCTTCGACCGGCAGCCCAGGCCGGCGCCCGGACCGCACGGTCCCGACGCGACCCGCCGGCCGTGCGGCCCCGTCGCCCGGCGTGCCCGCGCGCGGTGTGCGCCCCGTCACCGCGTCGTCCCGGGCCGCCGCCTAAGCCAGGCCGGATGAGCATCAGCATCCACGACGTCAGCGTCCCGGTCTTCGTCCACGCGCTTGGCAACATGAGCGCGTGGCTCGACAAGGCGGCGGCGGAGAAGCCGGAGGCCGACCTGCTCGGCCGGCGGCTGGCTCCGGACATGAAGCCGTTGCCGGCCCAGTATCAGATGGCGTCCGACAGCGCGAAGAACGCGGTGGCCCGGCTCGCCGGGATCGCGGCGCCCGCGATGCCCGACGTCGAGGCGAGCTTCGCCGAGCTCAAGGCGCGCTGCGCCCGGACGATCGCCTTCGTCGAGGGCGTCGATCCGGCGGCTCTGGCCCTCGGTGCGGAGCGCGCGGTGGAGCTGACGTTCCCGAACGGCATGGGATACCGCTTCAGCGGGCAGGGCTACCTCACCGGCTTCGCGCTTCCGAACTTCTTCTTTCACGTCACCACGGCCTACGGCATTCTGCGGGCCGCCGGGGTGAGCCTCGGCAAGCCGGATTTCCTGCAGCATCTCGGGCCGCCGACCCTCCACGCCACGAAGTAGCCGCTCGGGCTCCCCGGCCCGGACCCGATCCCCGGGATCGGGCGCGCGCGGGAGCGCGCCAACGCCTGTGACGATGTCGCCCGGGCCGTTTCGGGGCGGCGCGTGAGCCTTCGCGCCGCCGGCGCGTTCATGGCCCGTGTCCGCATCCGAACGGGAGCCCCGATGTCGAGCCTGGCCGAGCGAAAGGCACGCCTGATCGTCCACGGCGATCGGCCCTACAACGCCGAGCCGCCGCTCGCCCGGTTGCGGGCCGCCTACCGGACCCCGGCGGAGGACTTCTACGTCCGCTCGCACGGCGACCTGCCGGACCTCGACCCCGACACCTGGCGCCTCGCCGTCGAGGGCGGAGACGGTGCCGCGCGGGCGCTTTCGCTGCACGACCTGCGGACCCGCTTCCCGCAGGTCACGGTCACGGCGACGCTGCAGTGCGCCGGCAACCGGCGCGCCGACATGCGGGCGGTCGCCCCGGTCTCGGGCGACCCGTGGGATGCCGGGGCGATCGGCACGGCCGCTTGGACGGGCGTGCGCCTCGGCGACCTCCTGCGCGCGGCGGGCGTCACCGAGGGCGCCGATCTCCACGTGGCCTTCGAGAGCCACGACCGGGTGGACGGCCGCCCGTACGGCGCCTCGATCCCGCTCGCCAAGGCGATGGCGCCCGAGACCCTGCTCGCCTACGCCATGAACGGGGAAGCCCTGCTGCCCGAGCACGGCTTCCCGGTCCGCGCGGTGGTGCCGGGATTCGCCGGCGTGCGCAGCCCCAAATGGCTCCGGCGCCTCGCCGTGCAGGATCGCCCGTCCGACAACCCGATCCAGGCCGAGGATTACAAGCTGTACCCGCCCGACGTCGGCGCCGAGACGGCGGACCCGGCCCGGGGGCACACCATCGACACGATGCCGCTGAACGCCGCGATCTGCGAGCCGGAGCGCGGCGCCGCCCTCCGCGCCGGTCGCACCAGGGTTCGCGGCTACGCGGTGAGCGGCGACCGGGCCATCGTGCGCGTCGACGTCTCCGGCAACGGCGGCCGGTCCTGGCGGCAGGCCAACCTGGAGCACGCGGCCGGCGCGCCGTTCGCCTGGACGTTCTGGGCGGTGGAGCTCGATCTGCCGCCGGGCGAGCACGAGCTCGCGGTCCGCGCCTGGGACGCCGCCGGCCAGACGCAGCCGGCGCTGCCGGACGACACCTGGAACCACAAGGGCTACCTCTGCGCCTGCTGGCACCGCGTGCGGGTGAGCGTCACCGCAGCGCGCATCGATGGCGCGATCCCCGCGGCGCACGACTGATACCGGGTCTCATAGGTCAGGACCCATGAGGTCCGGCGGACGACCGCCGCCCCGCAGTCGCGGGGGCCAAGGCTCGATGCGTCACGCTCGGCGAGGCTTGGCATGAGGCGGGTCGCGAGCCGGCGGGCGCGCGACGGCCGCTCCCGAGGCGTCCGCCCCGCGGGCATCCACCGGCGGCAAGTCCCCTCCGCGGCTCGGTGTCGGCCCGACCCGTGACGCGGTCGTGGCGCGGGCTACCGCGCCTCCGGAGCGTCGCTTCCCTCGATCAGCCGAGCGTACTCGGTCTCGGCCAAGCCGTAGCCGTCCCCCGCCACATCGAGCAGACGCTCGCGGTCGATGATCTGGACGTGGCCCCGGCGCTTGCCGACGAGGCCGTCCTTCTCGAGAACCTTCATCGCCATCGTCACGCCGGGCCGTTCGACGCCCAGCATCAGCGACATGAACTCCTGCGTGACCGTGATGTCGTCGCCCTCGCCGCGATCGTGACACATCAGCAGCCAACGGGCGAGGCGGGTCGGCGTACCGCCGCGGGCGTTCGCGAACGCGGTCTGCGCGGTCTGGATGGTTTGGGTCTGGATGTATCGGTGCAGGAGGCTCCGTAGGGCGGGGCGTCGCTCCACTTCGGCGCGCAGGTCGGGCACATCGACCGTCAAGACGTGCCCGGCCGCCTGCACGAAGTGGGTGAACGGGCTGCGGTCGTCGTCGAGCAGGACCGGGGCGGCCCCGACCAAGCCTTCGCGGCCGAGCAGCCCAATCTCGATGCGGCCGCTGGGCGCATCGGAGGTGACGGAGACAATGCCCGCCTCCACGAAGTGGACGCTCGTGATCTGCGTGTTGGCCGAGATGAGCACGCGCCGGAGCGGGATCGCCTCGGGACGCAGCGCAGGCGCCAGGGCGGCGAAGTCCTCCGGAGGCAGCGCGCGCAGGAGGCGGTTGCGCAGGGCGGCCTGCTGGAGATCTGCCACGTGTGCTCTCGCGTTGCGGGCAAGAGCACACGCTGTCCCTCAATCGTCAGCGCCCTGAAACGAGCCGACCACCGAGAATACATGGTGCGCGATACATAGATCAGCAATCGCTCCGAGCCGTACCATGGACATCAATCAGGTGGAATTCCCGGATAAATCGTCATATTTTTACTTATCGAGCGTGATCCGATTCTCCATCCAAGGGAGAGGTGCCGAGCAATCCGCGTGATCTTACTGCTTCTCCGCCCGGAGCATCTCGCGGGCGAACGCGAACACCGCGTCGCGCCCTTTCGGCGATTTGATCGCCAGCCAAGTCTGGATGAGCAGCGAGGCATCCTTCGGGTAGCCGGCGTTGGACTGCTCGAAGAATGAGTCTGGGGAGCAGCCGAGCATCAGCGCGAGATGAGCGAGCGTCTCGGAACCGCTGACTTCAGGGGCCATGTCGGTCCCCTTAGGTGTCGGCATATCCATCTTATTCCCTCGTGTATCCGTCTCTAGCTCGACAGGAATGCATCTTAGCATTGCAGAGGGGGTAGTAAAATCGTAAATAATGTACAAGAATAGAGACAGGCACAGCTCTGTAAAAATTTTACATTTTATCTTTCCGTGCAGGAAGGAAATGCTTGTGGATCACACGCCTGATCTGAATGCGGTCGCCGACGCGGTCATGGCCGCGCATGCCGTCATCGACGAGCACGGCACGCACGAGATGAAGACGATGAGTCGGACGCTCCTGTTCACGGTCGGCAAGGCGATCGCCCAGCGCAGCCGGCCTGCGCGCGAACCGCAAGATCTCCGAGGCGACGAGGTCGGGTGACCTCGGGGCGAATCGCGGCGTCGGAACGAGGCGATGTCCCGATCGCGTTCCGCATTCGATGGGGCGACGCGTGCGATCCAGCCCAGAGCTTCCGGTCGTCTCGCCGGCGACCGCTGCGCGAAGGCATGCCGCGCCGGCCTTCGCCTAGGCCGGCGCGCGCGGGCGCGGTAGGCTCGCGGCGTTCCGCCGTCGCGAGCCCTGAGGACCCCGCATGCGCCTCGATCCTGCCCTGGCCGCCCGCATCGCGGCTTCCGTCGCGGACGGGTTCGCCGACCAGGTCGCCCACACCCAGACGCTGGTGCGGTTCGGCTCGACCCGCGGCGCCGAGCACGCGATCCAGGATTTCGTGTTCCGCGGCTTCCGCGCGCGCGGCTACGCCACCGAGCGGTTCGGCATCGACGCCGCCGCGGTCGAGGCCCATCCCGGCGGCGCCAAGGTCGCGGCCGGGCATTCCGAGGCGCCGGTGGTGGTCGGCATCCACCGGCCGCGGGACGAGCGCGGGCGCTCGCTGATCCTCCAGGCCCATGTCGACGTGGTGCCCCCCGGGCCGCTCGATCTGTGGACGCACCCGCCCTTCGATCCGGTGATCGCCGGCGACTGGATGTACGGGCGCGGCGCCGCCGACATGAAGGCGGGGCACGCGGCCAACCTGTTCGCCCTCGACGCCCTGCGCCGCATCGGCCTGCAGCCGGCCGCCACCGTGACGATCCAGTCGGTGGTCGAGGAGGAATCCACCGGCAACGGCGCGCTCGCGGCGCACCTGCGCGGCTACCGCGCCGACGCGGTGCTGATCCCCGAGCCGATGGACGAGGCCCTGGTGCGGGCCAACACCGGCGTGCTGTGGTTCACGGTCGAGGTGCGCGGGCGCCCGGTGCACGTGCGCGAGATGGGGGCCGGCGCCAACGCCATCGACGCGACCTACCGGGTGATCGGCGCCCTGCGCGCGGTCGAGGCGCGCTGGAACGCCGACCGGGCCGGCCGGCCGCACTTCGCCGAGGCCGAGCACCCGATCAACCTCAATATCGGCCGGATCGAGGGCGGCAACTGGATCTCCTCGGTGCCGGCCTGGTGCCGCATCGGCTGCCGGATCGCGCTCTATCCCGGCCTCCGCGCGGCCGACGCCGCCGCCGAGATCGAGGCGGCGGTCGGCGCCTTCGCCCGCACCGACCCGTTCCTGTCGGGCACGCCGCCGCGGGTGAGCTTCGACGGCTTCTTCGCCGAGGGCTACGTGCTGGAGCCGGGCTCGGACGCCGAGAACGTGCTCGCCGCCGCCCACCGCGCGGCGGTCGGGACGGCGCTCACGAGCGTCATGTCGCCCTGCTACCTCGATACCCGGGTGCACGCCCTCTACGAGCGGGTGCCGGCCTTGTGCTACGGCCCGCGGAGCGAGAACATCCACGGCTTCGACGAGCGCGTCAGCCTCGCCTCGGTCCGGCGCATCACCACGGCGATGGCGCTGTTCGTGGCCGAATGGTGCGGGACCGAGCCGGCCTGATCCCGCCCGCGGTCAGGCCGCGCGCACGGTGGCGAGGAAGCGCCCGACCTCGGCGGCGAGGTGCTCGGACTGGCGCGACAGCTCGGACGCCGCGCCGAGCACCTGGGTCGCGGCCGCCCCGGTCTCCTCGGCGGCGCCGGCGACGCCGGTGATGTTGCTGGTCACCTCGGCCGTGCCCATCGCCGCCTGGCCGACGTTGCGCACGATCTCCTGGGTCGCCGCGCCCTGCTCCTCGACCGCCGCCGCGATCGCGGTGGCCACCGCGTTGATCTCGCGGATGCGCCCGGTCATCCCGCCGATCGAGGCGACCGCCTGACCGGTCGAGGCCTGGATCTGCGCGATCTGGCCCGAGATCTCGCTCGTCGCCTTGGCGGTCTGCTCGGCCAGGGCCTTCACCTCGGAGGCGACCACGGCAAAACCCTTGCCGGCCGCGCCGGCGCGGGCCGCCTCGATGGTGGCGTTCAGGGCCAGCAGGTTGGTCTGGCCGGCGATGTCCGAGATCAGCCCGACCACGGCGCCGATCCGCGACACCGCCGCGCTCAGCTCCTGCACCCGGGCGCCGGTCTGGTCGGCCTCGCGCACGGCCAGATGCGCGAGCTCGGCCGAGCCGCCGACCTGCCGGCCGATCTCGGCCACCGAGGAGCCGAGCTCCTCGGCGGCCGCCGCCACCGTGTTGACGTTGGTGCCGGCCTCCTCGGCCGCGGCCGCGACCGTGGTGGACTGGCCGGCCGTCTCGGTCGCCGTCGCGGTCAGGGTCTGGGCGGTGGCCTGCAGCTCGGTCGCCGAGGACGACACCATGCCGATGATCCCGCCGACCGCCGCCTCGAAGTCGTCGGCCATCTGGCGCATGCCGGCCTTGCGCTGCGCCTCGGCCGCCAGCCGCGCCTGTGCCGTGTCGGCCTCGAGCTTGCGGGTGCGGATCAGGTTGTCCTTGAACACCTGCACCGCCGCCGCCATGGCGCCGATCTCGCTGCGCTCGCCGGTATGCGGCACGGCGATCGCGGTGTCGCCCGCCGCCACCGTGTCCATCACCCCGGCCATCCGCTGCACCGGCACGGAGATCGTGAACACCGACATCCACCCGACCGCCAACGCCGTCGCCGCGACGAGGCCGAGGCCGACGGCGATGGCGAAGCGCGCCTGCTCGCCGAGCGCCGTGGCGCTCTCGGCGCTCGCCCGGCCGGCGGCGTCGTTGAAGGCGAGGTCGGCCTTCAGCGCGGCGCGCGCGGCGTTGAGCGCGGGGAGCATGCCGTCGAGGAGGTGCGCGCTCGCGCCCTTCGCGTCGCCCGCCTGCAGCCGCCGCAGGAATTCCTCGCCCATCGCCGAGTAGGCCGGCACGGTTGCCTTCACCGCCTCCCACAGCGCCTCCTCGCCGGGGCTGACGAAGCCGGCATAGTCCTTCAGGTCCGCGTCCAGCTCGGCCATGCTGGCGCGCAGCCGCGGCAGCGATTGCGGCCGCCGCTCGTCGCTGGAGACGAGGTAGGCGAGCTGCCGGCTGCGCAGCGCCTCGAAGTTGGTGGCGAGCCGCCCGAGGATGCGGGTGGACGGCAGCGCATTGCCCGCAAGCGCGTCGGTCACGGTGCTGAGGGCGTGCAGGCGCGCGTAGCAGAAGCCGCCGAGCCCGGCCGTCAGCAGGAACAGCACCAGCACCGCGCCGACTAGGCGCGCACGGATCGAGAAATGGGCCAGCATCGCGGAATCCTTCGTCGCAAGGCTCCGTGATTGTCGATCCCGGTTAAGATCACCCTATAAGGACCGGACGGTCCTCGGATGCGCAAGATTTCCCCTTGGCGCGACCTTGCCGGTCTACGCCGCCGGGGCGAGGAATCGGCCGGCTCGATGCGGGATCGCGCCGGCCGTCCCGTCAGGCGCGGCTCACGGGATCAGCCGGTCGGCCCGCAGGCGGGCGAACAGGTCGAAGAATGCGTCGTCGGTCGGCTGGTAGGCGAGGAACCCGAGCCGACGGCTCTTGCTCATGTCGGTGACCACCTCGATCGGCCGGCCGAGGTCGGCGTCGGTGTGCCAGGGCGAGGCGAGCTTGGCGAGGTCGGGCTCGGCGAGGCCGTGGCGCGAAGCGATCTCCGCCCAGATCGGGCCGTCCTCGGCCATCTGCGCCGCGAGCGGGCGCACCGTCCCGTCGAACGGCTCGGGCGTCAGCCCGAACCAGGCCGCGATCCGGCCCCACATCCAGCTCCAGCGGAAGACGTCGCCGTCGACGACGTTGAAGTCCTGGTTGGCCGCGTCGGCGCTGGTCGAGGCCCAGAGCAGGTGGCGGGCGAGCAGCCGCGCGTCGGTCATGTCGGTCAGCCCGCTCCACTGCATGCCGGAGCCTGGGAAGCGGAACGGCCGGCCGGTCTCGCGGCACAGGGTGGCGTAGGCGGCCAGCGTCGTGCCCATGTTCATGGCGTTGCCGACCGCCTTGCCGATGATCGTGTGCGGGCGGTGGACGCTCCAACGGAAGCCGTCGCGGGCGGCGGCCGAGAACACCGCATCCTCCTGGGCGTAGTAGAAGTTCTCGACGTCGAGCCGACCCTGGTCCTCGCGGAACGGGGTCTGCGGCACCGAGCCCTTCCCGTAGGCCTCGAACGGGCCGAGATAGTGCTTCAGGCCGGTGACCAGGGCGACGTGCCGGAGCGAGGCCGCCGGCCGCAGCGCGTCGAGCAGGTTCTCCACCATCGCGCCGTTGACGCGGATCATCTCGGCCTCGGTGTCGCGGCGCATCCAGGTCGCGAGCACCACGTGGCTCGGCTTGAGGCCCGCGAGCGCCCGCTGGAGGGAGGCCGGATCCTGCAGGTCGGCGGCGACGGGCACGACGCCGTCCTGCGCCACGGGCTTGCGCGCCAGCCCCGCCACCGCCCAGCCCTCGGCGGAGAACCGCTCGGCGGCCGCGCTCCCGACGATGCCGCTGGCGCCCACGATCAGAACCGAACCCGTCATGCATGACCCTCGCTGCCGAAGGCGCGCGGCCTTCGTATGCGGGTTCAACCAGCGGGCGTGCGTTGCGTTGCAGCGAAGACGCCTCTTCCCTTCCCCCTCTGCGGGGGAGGGGAGGTGCCCGCATCGCCCGGATTGCGGAACCGGGCCCCCGGCCTCACGCCACCCGGTCGATCGCGTCGCCCAGCACCTGCGCGATCTCGCCGATCTGGCCGTGCTCCAGGATCAGCGGCGGCGAGAGCGCGACGATGTCGCCGGTGACGCGGATCAGCAGGCCGCGCGCGAAGCAGTCGACGAACACGTCGTAGGCCCGCTTGCCCGGCGCGCCGGGGCGCGGTTCCAGCTCGATCCCGGCGATCAGGCCGATGGTGCGGATGTCGACGACGCGGGCGCGCCCGCGCAGGTCGTGCATCGCCGCGGCCCAGTCGTCGGCGAGGTCCGCCGCCCGGGTGAGCAGGCCCTCGTCGCGGTAGATGTCGAGGGTCGCCAGCCCCGCCGCGCAGGCGACCGGGTGCCCGGAATAGGTGTAGCCGTGGAACAGCTCGATCCCGTCCGGGCCGTTCATCAGCGCGTCGTGGACGTGGCGGCCGGCGAAGACCGCGCCCATCGGGATGGTGCCGTTGGTCAGCCCCTTGGCGGTGCAGACGAGGTCGGGCGTCACCCCAAAGAAGTCGGCGGCGAAGGGCGCGCCCAGCCGCCCGAAGCCGGAGATCACCTCGTCGAAGATCAGCAGGATGCCGTGCGCGTCGCAGATCGCGCGCAGGCGCTCGAGGTAGCCCTTCGGCGGCACCAGCACGCCGGTCGAGCCCGCCACCGGCTCGACGATGCAGGCGGCGATGGTCTCGGCGCCGTGCAGCGCCACGAGGCGCTCGAGGTCGTCGGCGAGCTCGGCCCCGTGCTCGGGCTGGCCCTTGGTGAAGGCGTTGCGGGCCGGGTCGTGGGTGTGGCGCAGGTGGTCGGTGCCCGGCAGCGTCGGGAAGGCCCGGCGGTTCGAGACGATGCCGCCGACCGAGATGCCGCCGAAGCCGACGCCGTGATAGCCGCGCTCGCGCCCGATCAGCCGGGTGCGGGTGCCCTGGCCGACCGCCCGCTGGTAGGCGAGCGCGATCTTGAGCGCGGTGTCGACCGATTCCGAGCCCGAGCCGGTGAAGAACACCCGGTCGAGCGCGGCGCCGGCCGGCCCAGGCGCGATCTCGGCCAGGCGCTCGGCGAATTCGAACGCGATCGGGTGGCCCATCTGGAAGGTCGGGGCGAAGTCCATCGTCGCGAGCTGGCGCTCGACCGCGCTCGCGATCCCGCGGCGGCCGTGCCCGGCGTTGCAGCACCACAGGCCCGCCGTCCCGTCGAGCACCTGGCGGCCGTCGTCGGTGGTGTAGTGCATCCCGTCGGCGGCCACGAACATCCGCGGCGCCGCCTTGAACTGGCGGTTGGCCGTGAACGGCATCCAGAACGCCTCCAGCGAGGGCGCGTTCTTCCGTGCGTTCAGGTCGGACATGAGGGCTCCTCGGCTCGCGATCGTGCCGGCAGGGGACCCGGTTTCGCGCGCCGCAACAACCCCCTTTCGCGCAAGCCGGGCGCCTCCGGCATGTGCCCGGCAACGGCCGCCCGGCGTGGGCGGCGGTCGAGGGCGCGCCGCATTCCCGGCTGCGCCGACGCGCTCGGCCGGCGCCGGGTCGCCCCGCGCCGTCGAGACGCGTCCGTCAGGCGGACGCCCAGGGATCGATGACGGTGATCCCGCATCCGGTGAAGTCCCGGGCGTTGCGCGTCGCGAGGCGCGCTCCGCGCGACCGCACGATTGCCGCGATCTGTCCGTCGATCTGGCTGATCGGCTGGCCGGCCTTGCGCCGTCCGACGACGATCTCCGGGTAGGCCGAGGCGGCTTCGCCGTCGAAGGATAGGACCCGCCCCGCCATCTCGACCTCGAACATCGTCCGTGCCGCTTCCGTCAGCCCGATGTGCCGCCGCCCTTCCGGCAGGAGGGCGAGGCCGTAGAAGATCTCGGCCTGCGTCAGGGTCGTCGTGAACAGGCCCGCGATCGGTTGCTGGGTGAGCCAGGCGAGGAGCTTCGGCTCGGGGCTCGCCCGCATCAGCTCGGAGAGGACGTTGGTGTCGAGGACGATCACGCCTCGAAGCTCGGCGGCTCCCGGCCCGGGTCCCGCGGCACCTCCGGCAGGTCGACGCCGCCGAGCGCCGCGAAGCGCTCATGGATCGCCCGGCCGAGATCGCGCGGGCGGGAAACTTCGCTCGAGAGCGCCGAGCGCAGGATGTCGCGCGCCTCGTCCTCCATCGATCGGCCGTGCATCGCGGCACGGATGCGAAGGCGCGCCTTGAGCGCGTCGTCGATGTTGCGGATCGTCATCACGGCCATGGGCGCGCCTGTCGTCAATGACTGCAGATTATTCCTTGACGGATCGACCGGCAAGGATCGCTCGGGCCTGCGGTCGTCATCCGCACGGTCGCCGTCCATGATACGCGATGGCCGAGCGCTCCCGGGAGGGGCGAGCGCCGGCTCGTGACGCGAGGACGCATCGATGCTGTATCACGTCAGGATGGACGTCCATCCGCCCACGCAGCTGCCGCCGGCCGAGTTCGACCGGTTGAAGGCCGAGGAGAAGGCGCAGGCGCGGGCGCTCCAGGAATCGGGCCGGTGGGTGCACCTCTGGCGCATCGCCGGGCAGTACGCCAACATCAGCGTGTTCGACGTGGCCGACCACGACGAGCTGCACGCGATCCTCTCCGGCCTGCCGCTGTTCCCGTTCATGAGCGTGACGGTGACGCCGCTGGCCCGGCACCCGTCGGCCTTGTGAGCGGGGGGCCCCTTCCCTCTCCCCTCTGCGGGAGAGGGAAGGCTGGGGTCACGGGTTCGTCACCAGCCTGCAGGTGCTCTGCGCCAGCGGCTGGAAGGCCTCGTCGCCGGGGATGGTCTTGAGGATCGTGTAGAAGTCCCACGGGCCCTTCGACTCGGCCGGGGTCTTCACCCGCGCCAGGTACATGTCGTGGACCATGCGGCCGTCGGGGCGCAGCTTGGCGTTGCGCGCGAAGGCGTCCTCGATCGGCAGCGCACGCATCTTGGCCATCACCGCGAGGCCGTCGTCGGTGCCCGCCGCCTCGGCCGCCTTGAGGTAGTGCAGCACCGCCGAGTAGTCGCCGGCCTGGACCATGGTCGGCATCCGCCCGCCCATGCGTTCGCCGAAGCGCTTCGCGAAGGCGCGGGTGCGGTCGTCGAGGTCCCAGTAGAAGCCCGTCGTCAGGATCATGCCCTGTGCCGCCTTCAGGCCGACCGAGTTGACGTCGGTGAGGAAGATGTTGAGGCCGCCGAGCGACTGGCCGCCCTCGGCGATGCCGAACTCGGCGGCCTGCTTGATGGTGTTGATCGTGTCGGCGCCGGCATTGGCCATGCCGATGATCCGGGCGCCCGAGGCCTGCGCCTGGATCAGGTAGGACGAGAAGTCGGCGTTCGGGAACGGGTGCTTGACCGAGCCGAGCACCGTGCCGCCCTTGGCCCGCACCACGCGGGTGACCTGGGCCTCGAGGTCGTGCCCGAAGGTGTAGTCGGCGGTGATGAAGAACCAGGTGTTCTTCGGGTCGTCGGCCAGCGCCGCGGCGGTGCCGGCGGCGAGCGCGTGGGTGTCCCAGGACCAGTGCGCGCCGGTGGCCGAGCAGGCGGCGTTGGTCAGCGCCATCGAGCCGGCGCCGGAATTGATGTCGACCTTGCCCTTGGCGCGGGCGACCTCGCGCACGGCGAGCCCCGCCACCGACGAGTTCGTGTCGAAGATCGCGTCCACCCCCTCCGTGTCGAACCAGCGGCGGGCGATGGTCGAGGCGATGTCGGCCTTGTTCTGGTGGTCGGCGAAGATCAGCTCGACCTTGCGGCCGCCGATCGCCCTGCCGAAATCCTCGATCGCGAGCTGCGCCGCCGTCACCGAGCCCTTGCCAGCGAGGTCCGAGTAGCCGCCGGACATGTCGGTCAGCACGCCGATCCTGATGCCGCCGTCGGCGTATTGGGCGGAGGCCGGCGTGGCCGCGAGCAGCACGGCCGTGGACAGCGCTGCAGCGAGCGCGGATGCGGGAATGGTCCTTGCCACGATCGTCCTCCCGGGGGCTTGTGGTCGCGAACCCGATTCGCGTGCCCGCCCGCGGATTCGGTGATCCGGCCTCGCCCGGTTGGCGGTTTTTCCCCGCGTCCGGAGGCAGGCCAACGCCGTGCGCGAGGCCTCGCGCGCGGCCGGCTTCACCTATAGCGGCGTCCCGGTGCGCGATCGCGCCCGGCCGGGGCGAACCGGTGAGAACCGCCCGCGGGTGTCAGGAAGCCCGGGCGCGCCATCGCCTGCGCCGCGCTACACAAACGATCGCCGCCATCCGCAGCCCGCCCCCGGAGCCGCCATGCCGTTCATCATCGAGACCTTCGACAAGCCCGGCCACGAGCACCTGCGCCGCGCGGCGAGGGCCGAGCACCTCGCCTTCCTGGAGGCCCAGGCCGCGCGGCTGCTCGCCTGCGGCGCGAAACTGTCCGACGACGGGTCGGATGCGGGCGGCGGCCTCTACCTCGTCGACGTGGAGACGCGGGCGGAGGCCGAGCGCTTCATCGCCGAGGACCCGTTCGCGAAGGCCGGCCTGTTCGAGCGGGTCGCGATCCAGCGCTGGCGCAAGGCCTATCTCGACGGTCGGAGCTACCTGAAGCCCCAGGCCTAGCCGAAGCCCAGGCCTAGCCGAAGCCGTAGAGCGCGCGCGGGTTCTCGACGAAGAGCCTTCGGCGCCTGGCCTCGTCCGGCACCCAGTCGGCGATCAGGTCGAGGAGCGTCGCGAGCTTCGGCGGCCCGTCCCAGGCGGCGACGTGCGGCCAGTCGGAGCCCCACAGGCAGCGCTCGGGTGCGGCGTCGTTCAGCGCCCGGGCGAAGGGGATGGTGTCGGCGTAGGGCGCGCCCGCCACCGAGGTGCGGAACGCGCCCGAGAGCTTCACCCAGGCGCCGTCGCGCACCAGCGCCACGAGGGTGGAAAAGCCCGGGTCCGAAAGGCCCGCCGCGGTCGGCATGTGGCCCATGTGGTCGACGACGAAGGGCACCGGCAGCCGCGAGAGGCGCTGGGCCAGCGGCGGCAGGCTGCGGGCGTCGATCAGGAATTGCAGGTGCCAGCCCATCTCGCGGGCGAGCGCGCCGTAGGCCTCGACCGCCGCGAAATCGATGCCGCCGCCGTAGAGCACGTTGAGGCGCAGGCCGACGATGCCGGCGTCCTTCATCGCGCGGAGGTCGCGCTCGGGCAGCCCGAGGGGGATCACGGCGATGCCGCGCAGGCGCTCGGCGTTCGCGGCCAGCGTCTCCAGCAGCAGCCGGTTGTCGGTGCCGTGGACGCTGACCTGGACCAGCACGCCGTGGGCCATGCCGGTGGCGTCGAGCATCGCCAGGTAGGCCTGCGCCGGCGCCGCCGGCGGGGTGTAGCTGCGATTCTCCACGAACGGATGGGCCGGCGGCCGGCCGATCACGTGGGCATGGCTGTCGACCGCGCCCGCCGGCACCGCGTAGCGCGTCGGGCCGGCGGGATGCGGATCGGGGGCGGGGCAATCGCGGATCGGGATCATGGCGTCCTCTCCTCCGAACTCGACGCAGTCTTTCCCTCCCCCCTGAGCGGGGGAGGGTGGCCCGCGCAGCGGGTCGGGAGAGGGGAGCGCGTTGTCCGGAGAGGTCGCTCCCCTCTCCCGACCCTCGCTGACGCGAGGCCCACCCTCCCCCGCAGAGGGGGGAGGGACAAACC
>NZ_VRUU01000068.1 GCF_008039875.1 Methylobacterium sp. WL119
GGTGTGTGGTGGGGAAGTGGGGTGGGGATCCGGCGACGGGTTTTCGAGGTGGGGATTTTCGGGAGTGGTCCGATGATCGCCGCCCGCGACGCCTTCGGTCCCTGGCGCACCGACATCGAGGCCGGCGAGCGCCTGGCGCGGCTGCGCTCGATGCAAGCCATCGCCCGCCTGTGCCTCGGCCCGCGGGGCTCAGCCTTCGTCGACACGCTGCGAGCGGCAGAGACCGATCCCGCGCAGCTCGAGCCGGCCCTGCGCGCGCTCGACGAACTTGCGGCGCTGGATCGTCGGCAGGTGCTTGCCTCGTTCGCGGCTCTCCACCGGGGAGGCCGCTGACATGGCCCGCGCCCGCCGCCCCGCCGACGTCCTGGCCACCCTGCCCGCCTCAGCGCGCGGCATGCGGTCCGGCGTGGCGCAGCTGCGGGCTCCGGAGATTCGGTTCCGGGTCGATCCGGCCTATGCGCCGGCCGACAAGATCGCGCGGCGGCTGTGCCTGACTGAGGCGCAGTTCGCGGACTGCCGCCCTCGCCTCTTCGCCCGCGGCTTCCCGCAGCCCGACGAAACCACCGGGATGTACGACCTCGAGGCGGTCGACCGGTGGCGGAAGCGCCAGCGGCCAGATCTGTACCCAGAGTTGACGCCAGCCGCGGCGGCGGCTGAGGTGGCGGTCCCGAGGAAGAGCATGGGCGACCGCTTTGTCGAGGCCAAGGAGCGCCGCGGGCATGGTTGACCTCCCGCGCTACGTGAAGGCGCGCACCAAGCCCTCGGGCCGCGTGTTCTTCCACTACGAGCGCTATCGCAGCACGCCTCGGGAGTGGCCTCGGCTCGCCCTGCCCCTTGGGCCGCAAGATCCCGAGTTCTGGCGCCGCTGCGAGCAGTATGCTGCGCTCGACGCGACACGCGACAGAGGAGAGGCCTGGGAATGGTCCTGGATAGCCGCCAGCGGCCGCCGCCACGTTCTGCCTGATCCACGTGCCGACGGCGGTATCGAAGCCTTCTGGCGGGCCCTGGACGCGGCAGAGGCCCGTCAGCGGCTCGGCGATGCCGCAGACCGCCGCACTTTCTCAACGCTGGTCGAGGTCTACAAGGGCCACACCGCCTATCTCGGCCTCGCCGACCTGACGAAGCGCGACTACGACCGGCACCTGCGGATGATTGCCGAGTTCTGGGGCGACGATCCGGTCGCGAGCCTGACGACCGTGGATGCCCAGAAGGCCGTCGATAGCTTCCAGGGGACGCCGGCGGTCGCGCGCTACTTCCGCGCCGTGCTCTCCCGTCTGGTCGCCTTCGGCATCCCGCGCGGCTTCTCGAACCACAACGTCGTCGAGGCCACCGAGAAGATTCAGCACGAGGTCGACCCGCACGAGCCCTGGACGGACTGGGCCTTCGAGACGTTCTTCGAGCACGCTCGGATCGGGCTGCACCTCCCGGTCTACACCGCGCTCTACACGGGGCAGCGCTCCGTAGATGTGCTGCCAATGGAGCGGCCGGCCGTCGGCTCCAACGCTATCGAGCTGATTGCCCGGAAGACCGGCAAGCCCGTCTACGTGCCCATCCACTCCGAGTATCGCGAGATCTTGGCGCGGACTCACGTCGAGCACCCTGCACTGCACCTGCGCGAGGACGGCGAGCCGTGGACGCTCGCGGGCTACCGGACGGCGTGGCAGCGCGAAATCTCATGCCGGACGAGCAAGGGCGGTGTGGCAGTCGTCTCACCGGAG
The DNA here is from genome assembly GCF_008039875.1 of Methylobacterium sp. WL119. Lineage (GTDB taxonomy): Bacteria > Pseudomonadota > Alphaproteobacteria > Rhizobiales > Beijerinckiaceae > Methylobacterium. Next base: position 1,719 of record NZ_VRUU01000068.1, read on the forward strand.
AAGGCTGCCGGAATGGCGCGCCTGAAGGAGGCCGGGTTCGTCTTTCACGGTCTGCGCAAGAACGCCGTGAACATGCTGCTGGAGGCCGGTTGCACCGAGGCCGAGGTCTCAGCGATCGTCGAGATGTCCGAGCAAATGGTCAGGCACTACAGCCGCGACGTGAACAAGCGCCGGCTGGCTCGAAGCGCGATGCGGAAGCTCGAGGAGGGCTGGGCCGAGACCCGCAAGAACCTGTTCGGATCGAGCTCACGGACACACGGCAATGCGTGAGTTTGGCAACCGTTCGCTCGAAATTGGCAACCGGCACCAACGGCCGGACGCTTCGAGGCTCAATAATCGCAACCGTTACAATAAGATAAGTGGTGAGCGCGTTGGGGTTCGAACCCAAGACCTACAGATTAAAAGTCCGTTGCTCTACCAGCTGAGCTACGCGCTCGCGTCCGCCGTGCGGTCGGCCGCGCGGGCCGGGCCCGGGGAGGCGTGGGTGGAATAGGGGAGGCCGCCGGACGGGTCAACATGGGCGTGGCCCGTGCGGCGTCGCATCCGAGGCGCGCGGGCGCCGTCGTGCCGCGCGGGCGCCATGGTCTGCTGGCATCGGCGGTCGAACGCCCCCTCCTTGGGCCGGAAGGCCAGCCGTGATCCCTCCCCTCTCCTCCCCGGCGTCGTCCTCCCGCCGCTGGCGGCGCTTCGCCGGGACCTTCGCCCTCGCCGGCCTCGGGGCCGGCCTCGCCGCGATCGGTTTCGTCGCCGCGATGGACCCCTACGGCCTTCGCGCGCGCCCGGGCCGGCCGGGGGCGATCATGGATCGCAACCAGCGCTTCATGTATCCGCGGATCGCCCGCGCGGGCGGGTACGATGCGGCGGTGTTCGGCACCTCAACGGCGCGCCTCATCGATCCGAACGCCCTCGACCGGGCGTTCGGGGCGCGCTTCGCCAACCTGGCCGTCAATGCCGCGACGCCGGACGAGCAGCGCACGCTGGCGCGGCTGTTCCTGCGCCGGAACACCGTGCACGCGGTGCTGTTCGCGCTCGATTCGACGTGGTGCGCCGCCGACGCGCCCCGCCGCACCGCGCATCCGTTCCCGGACTGGCTCTATGCGGAGGGCGCGCCCTGGGGCTGGCTGCGGCAGGTGAACGGGCAGAGCCTCGGGATCGCGGCCCAAGTCGCGCTCAACCGCCTCGGCCTCGCGCCGGCCCGCATCCGCGGCGACGGGTTTTCCGTGTTCACGCCGCCGGAGGCCAGCTACGACCCGGTCCGCGCCGCGCGCCACATCCATGGCGGCGGCAGCCCGCTCGATCCGGAGGCGGCCGGCCCGGGCACGCCTCCCCCGGCCCAGGCCGGCGACGCCATGCCCATGCTCGATGCGTTCGATGCGCTGCTGGCCTCCGTGCCGGACGCGGCGCGCAAGCTCGTCGCCTTCATGCCGGTCCACGTGGCGGCGCAGGGGGCGGCCGGCACGCCGGCGGGCGCGCGCGAGGCCGCCTGCAAGGCGCGGGTCGCCGCGATCGGCCGGGCGCGGGGGGCGCTGGTGGTGGATTTCCGGCTGCCCTCGCCGATCACGACGCGCGACGAGAACTACTGGGATGCCCTGCACTACCGCCTGCCGGTGGCGGCCCGCATCGTCGAGGGCCTGCAGGCCGCCGCGGAGACGGGGGCGGACGCGGCCGACGGCAGCTACCGGGTGCTGGCGCATCCGTGATGCGCCCCTGCCGCGTCTGATGGGCGAGGATCACATGAGCAACGACCCATGAGGTCCGGCGGAGAGCCGGCGCCCGGCCGTCGCGCGGAGGCGCGCCTCGATGGGGCGGGCTCATCGCGGCCCGGCATCGCCCGGCCTCAGCCCGCGGCGGCGTCGCGCTCGGCCCGGGCCCAGCCCTCGCGGGTTGCGTCGCAGAACGCGGCGAGGCGGCCCTCGGCGATGGCCGCCCGCATCCCGGCCATGAGGTCCTGGTAGTAGGACAGGTTGTTCCAGGTCAGCAGCATCATCCCCAGGATCTCGTCCGAGCGGACGAGGTGGTGGAGGTAGGCGCGGGAATACGCGCTCGCCGCCTCGCAGGAGGAGGTCTCGTCCAGCGGCCGCGTGTCCTCGGCGTGGCGGGCGTTACGCAGGTTGATCCGGCCGTGGCGGGTGTAGGCGAGGCCGTGGCGGCCGGCCCGCGTCGGCATCACGCAATCGAACATGTCGATGCCGCGCGAGACCGAGCGCATCAGGTCGTCCGGGGTGCCGACGCCCATCAGGTAGCGCGGCTTGGCCCGTGGCAGGTGCGGCTCCACCGTCTCGATCATGGCGAGCATCACCGCCTGCGGCTCGCCGACCGCGAGGCCGCCGATGGCGTAGCCCTTGAGGTCGAGGCCGGCGAGCGCGCGGGCGCTCTCGACCCGGAGCTCCGGCACGTCGCCGCCCTGCACGATCCCGAACAGAGCCTTGCCCGGCTGCTCGCCGAAGGCGGTGCGGCAGCGCTCGGCCCAGCGCAGGGAGAGGCGCATCGCCTTCTCGATCGCCTCGCGCTCGGCCGGCAGGCGCACGCACTCGTCGAGCTGCATCTGGATGTCGGAGCCGAGCAGGCCCTGGATCTCGATCGAGCGCTCCGGCGACATGTGGTGGGCGGTGCCGTCGACATGCGAGCGGAAGGTCACGCCCTGCTCGTCGAGCTTCCGGAGCGCCGACAGCGACATCACCTGGAAGCCGCCGGAATCGGTGAGGATCGGCCCGTCCCAGCGCATGAAGCGGTGCAGGCCGCCGAGCCGCGCCATCCGCTCGGCGCCCGGGCGCAGCATCAGGTGATAGGTGTTGCCGAGCACCACGTCGGCGCCGAGCGCGCGCACCTGGCTCGCATACATGGCCTTGACCGTGCCGGCGGTGCCGACCGGCATGAAGGCCGGCGTGCGGATCGTTCCCCGCGGCATGGTGATCGCCCCGGTGCGGGCTTGCCCGTCGGTGGCGTGGACGGCGAAGGTGAAGTCTGTGTCGGACATGCTGAGGTGAGACGGCTTCCAGGTTGCCTCGGGCAGCGCCCCCTCGCCCCCCAGATCTCGGGCTTGCCCGAGATCTGTGTACCCGGTGCCCAAATCGGGCAAGCCCGATTTGGGTGCGGGAGAGGGTGGCCCGCGAAGCGGGTCGGGAGAGGGGAGCGACGCTTCCGGATACGGCGCTCCCCTCTCCAGACCCCTGTTCACGCAGGGGCCACCCTCCCCCGCGACGGGGGGAGGGAGATGCGCGGTGTCGGTCAGCCCTATCAGACCTGGGCCGGAAACAGCAGGCTCGAATCGCCGTAGGAGTAGAACCGGTAGCCTTCCGCGATCGCGTGCGCGTAGGCGGCGCGCATGGTGTCGAGGCCGGAGAAGGCCGAGACCAGCATGAACAGGGTCGAGCGCGGCAGGTGGAAGTTGGTCATCAGCGCGTCGACCGCGCGGATGCGCGTGCCGGGGGTGATGAAGATCTCGGTCGGGCCGGCGAAGGGGTGGAGGCGCCCGTCCGCGTCGGCCGCGCTCTCCAGCAGGCGCAGCGCGGTGGTGCCTACCGCCACGATCCGCCCGCCCGCCGCCCGCACCGCGTTCAGGCGCTCGGCGGTCTCGGCCGCCAGGAAGCCGATCTCGGCGTGCATGCGGTGGTCGGCGGTGTCCTCGGCCTTGACCGGCAGGAACGTGCCGGCGCCGACATGCAGGGTGACCGTGTGGCGGCCGATCCCGGCGGCGTCCAGCCGCGCCAGAAGGCCGTCGGAGACGTGCAGCCCGGCGGTGGGAGCGGCGACGGCGCCGGGGTTGCGGGCGTAGACCGTCTGGTAGTCGGTGGCGTCCCGCGCGTCGGTGGGGCGCTTGCCCGCGATGTAGGGCGGCAGCGGCAGCTCGCCGATGGCGGCGACGGCCTCGTCGAGGGCCGGCCCGGCGAGGTCGAAGCGCAAGGTGATCTCGCCGCCCTCGCCCTTGGCCGCGACGGTGGCGTCGAGGCCGCCGAGCTCGCAGGGCTCGCCGGCCCCGTGCCGGCCGAAGACGACGCGGTCGCCCGGCGCCAGGCGCTTGGCCGGCCGGGCGAAGGCGCGCCAGCGGTCCGGCGCCTCGCGCAGATGCAGCATCACCTCCGTGCGCTGGCCGGGCGCGCCGGGCCGGGTGCGGATGCCGCGAAGGCGCGCCGGGATCACCCGGGTGTCGTTGAAGACCAGGGCGTCGCCCCGGCGCAGCAGGCCGGGAAGGTCGGCGACGCGGGCATCGGTCAGGCCGTCGCCGGGGCGCACGACGAGCAGGCGCCCGGCGCCGCGCGGTTCGGCCGGGCGCAGCGCGATGCTGGCCTCGGGCAGGTCGAAATCGAACAGGTCCACGCGCATGGTGCCCGCACCTGCACCGGCGCGCGCCGGGAATCAATGCGGCGCGGCGTTCGTGGAACCGCGCCGGACCGGCTTCCGTTCACGGCAGGCGCGATCCTCCCGTCTCGACTTGGAGCCTCCATGCCCTGGTACGCCGTGCGTCCCCGCGATCCCGCCGACCCGCGCTGGCCGCTGCCGGGCAAGCCGCAGATCGTGCTCAAGGGCGAGGACCCCGCCGACGCGCGCGCAAGGTTCGAGCAGGCCTATCCGAGCACGCCGTTCGGCACGCCCGCCACCCCGGTCCCCGACGGCGCGGGCGGGTTCGAGGGTGAGGCGGAGGCGCTGATCGTCGAGGAGACGACGGAACCCGCCGCGCCGCATTAGGCGTTTTGCTGAGGACGTTCGACGGCGAGCACCATCGCCTGAGGGGAGGGATGCATGGCAGCGCAGGCGGAGCGGATCACTCTCGACGGGCAGCTCGTCGGCTACTGGGCGCGCGAGGCCGGCCGCCTCGAGGCGCTCGCCACCGCGGCCCGCTTCGGCTGGCAGAGGCGCCGCCTCCTGCGCAAGGCCGCCGCCGCGCGGGCCCAGGGGGCGCGCAGCGAGGCGCGCGAAGCCGCACGCGCCGACGGGACCGCTCCAGCCGCGTGATCCGCGATAGCCGCGGCTAAGTTCCATTCCCCGCGGTGCAAGGTGTGCTGCCGCCTTGAACCTGTTCCGTGGCCTTGAACCTGTGCCGTGGCCTTGTGCCGGCGCGGTCGATTAAGGCCGCCGGGTCGATCGCCCGGACCCGTCATGAGCCGCACCCAGAAAGCCGCCCTCGCCAGTGCCGTCGTTGGCCTGGTGGTCACGGGGCTGAAGTTCCTCGCCTACTGGCTCACCGGCAGCCTCGCGCTGTACTCGGATGCGCTCGAGAGCATCATCAACGTGGTCGCGGCGCTCAGCGCGTTCGTGGCCCTGCGCGTCGCCGGCCTGCCGGCCGACGACGACCACCCCTACGGCCACCACAAGGCGGAGTTCTTCTCGGCGGTGATCGAGGGGGCGCTGATCATCGTCGCGTCGCTGCTGATCCTGCGCGAGGCGTATTACGGCATCCTGGCCCCGAAGCCCGTCGACGCCCCCGCCCTGGGGCTGGCCATCAACGCCGGCGCCACGGTGATCAACGCGGTGTGGGCGTGGGCGCTGCTGCGCTGGGGCAAGGCCTGGCGCTCGCCGGCGCTGGTCGCCGACGGCCGCCACGTGCTCGCCGACGTGTTCACCTCGGGCGGCGTGCTCGTCGGCGTCGGCCTGGTTCTGGCGACCGGCATCCCTGTGCTCGATCCGGTCGTCGCCGGCCTGGTGGCCCTGAACATCCTGTGGTCCGGCTGGAAGATGGTCCGCGAATCCGTCGACGGGCTGATGGACCGGGCGGCGCCGGGCGAGATGGTCGGGCAGATCCGCGCGCTGATCTCGCTGCACGGCGAGGGCGCGCTGGAGGCGCACGACGTGCGGACGCGCTACGCGGGCCAAGCGACCTTCATCGACTTCCACCTCGTGGTGCCCGGCGAGATGAGCGTGCGCGAGGCGCACGAGATCTGCGACCGGCTCGAGGACGCGCTCGAGACCACGATCCCCGGCGCCGTGGTGGTGATCCACGTGGAGCCGTCCGAGCACGCGAAGTTCCGCGGCGTGCCGGTGCTCTGACCGGGTCCCCCGGCACCAAGTCCCCTGGCACCGTGTCCCCGGCACCGAGTCCCCTGACAGCAGCTCCCCTGGCAGGATCTCGTGGGCCGGGCTTCCGGGTTCGGAACCCACCGGGACCCGGGGCCCGGGGCGTCTGCGCACTCTGCCACGCCCGCGAATGAATGCAACTTACGGTCGGATCGGACCCAGGGGTTTCAAAGTTCGTTAACCAGGTTCTCAGATTGTACCGAGTGCCGCGATACGTTCAGGAGTTGTTATCGAACGGGGCGCGGCCGAGCATGGTGCGGCTGAAGGCCTATGATGGTGTGTGCTTCTCCTGTCGATCGAGATGCTGGCCGGCGCGGCCGGACGGCGGGCCGCCTCGCGGTCGCCCTCGCCTGTGCGGCCGCCCTGTCGGGTTGCATGGCGACCCGGGCGCGGGAGGCCTCCCACCCTGCGATCCGTGACGTCGCCCAGACGGGATCGATCCCGGAGGCGCCGCCGGCGGTCGTCGCCGCGGCGCAGGAGGAGGTCGGGCGCACCATGCGCCTCGGGCTGATGAACTACCGCCTCAACGTCGGCGACAACCTCGAGATCTCGCTGCTGATCGATTCCAGCGTGGTGCAGCCGACCTACCGGCTGAACCCGAACGACGAGTTCGACGTCGATTTCCGGACCCACCCGGAATACAACCGTACGGTTGTAGTCCGGCCGGACGGGCGGATCTCGCTTCCGGGCAAGAACGGCATCATGGTCGCCGGGCTGTCGCCCGAGCGCGCCGCCACCCTGATCCGCGAGACCTACGACGACGTCCTGATCAACCCGGTCGTCACGGTCCTGCTGCGCAAGTTCCGCACGCCGATCGACGACTTCCGCGACCTGACCCAGCGGTCCGACATCGGCCGCGTCAAGCTGATGGCGATCGAGCCGGACGGCAAGATCAACCTGCCGATGGTACCGCCGGTCCAGGCGGCCGGCCGCACCGTCAACGAGGTCTCGGCCGCGCTCGCCGCCGCCTACCGGCATCACCTCGCCTCGGTCAGCCCGAGCGTGCGGCTGGCGTCGCTGGTGCCGGCCAACACCATGGTGTTCGGCGAGGTCCGGGTGCCCGGCCCGGTCACGCTGTCGGGCGCCCGGACGCTGGCCCAGGTGCTCGGCACCGCCGGCGGCATCCTGCCGACCGCCGCGGGCGACGCGGTGCGGATCATCCGCTTCGACAGCGGTGCGCAAGGAGGCGCGCAAGGGGCGGTGCAGGTCGTCGACATCGGCGTGCCGGGCCTGGCCGACTCGATCGTCGTGCCGCCGAACGCCACGGTCTACGTGCCGCCCTCGGTGCTGGCCAAGACCGCGCGCGCGGTCGACCTCGTGGTCCGCCAGATCCTGCTCTTCAACGGCACCGGCTTCGGGGTGAACTACATCACCGGCCCCGCCGCCACGACCTCCACCAGCACCACGGCGAGGGCCGCCCTATGAGCGCGACCGAGACCGCCCTCGAGCCGCGCAGGTTCGACCGACCCGGCTTCGACCTGCGCGACGGGCTCGGAGCCCTGTTCCGCCATGCCCGCCCGGCGCTGCTGATCCTGGCGGCGGCGCTGGTCGGCGCCGGGATCTACCTGCTGCTGACCCCGACCGAGTACACGGCCGACGCCAAGCTCATCATCCGCCTCGGCCGCGAGAAGGCGGCCGCGCCGATCGGCGGCGGCACTAACCAGAACTACATGTTCTCCGAGCGCGCGCAGAACGTGAACAACGAGATCGAGATCCTGCGCGACCCGAGCATCGTGCGCGGCGAGTTCGAGGCGCTGAAGGCGATCACGCCGGTGGGCGACCTCGGCCCGCCGCCCGAGGATTGGGGCGCCTGGCTCGTCTACCAGGGCCGCCAGCTCGTCCGCGTCGCCAAGGGGGTCAAGACCTGGGTCGTCGACACCGCCCGGATCCCCTTCGAGGCGATCGGCCTGCTGCGCCATCTCAGCCCGGACGAGAAGCTGTACGAGGCCTACCTCGCCTCGTTCAAGGTCGTGTTCGTCAAGGAGACGGACGTGATCGTCACCGGCTTCACCTGGACCGACCCGAACTTCGCCGCAGCCGCCCTCAACCGCCTGCTCGACGCCTACAAGCGCCGCCACGTCGAGGTCTACGCCGACGAGACGCCGGCCTCGTTCTACGCGGGCAAGCTGGAACGCGCCCGCGCCGAGCTCGCCGCGATCGACCAGCAGCTCGGCAAGTACCTCAAGGGCGCCAACACCGCGAGCTTCGCGATCGAGCAGCAGAACGACCTCGGCACGCTCGCCGACCTCGCCCGCCAGAAGTCGGCGGCGCAGATCGAGCGCGAGGGCGTCGAGACCCGGCTGAAGCGCACCAAGGAATCGGGGCCCGACCGCTGGCAGCCGACGCCGCCGGACGCCGACCCGACGGTCGCCGCCTTCGACCAGCGCTTCGCCGAGCTGCGGACCCGGCGCTCGGAGCTCGCGACGCGGTTCCGCCCCGCCGCGCCGGAATTCGCGAGCCTCGACCGCGACCTCACCGAGCTCGCCCGCCAGAAGTACCGGGCCCTGATCAGCGCCGACACCACCCGGCTGGCGGTGCTCGCCGAGAAGATCGCGGCGATCTCCAACATCGAGGCGTCGCGGCGGCAGGCGGCGATCGGCCAGAGCGACGCCTCGCTCGCCTTCGGCCGGCTCGGCCAGCAGAAGAGCCTGCTCACCGACGAGATCACCCAGACCCAGCGCCGCATCGACGAGCTGAAGACCGGCACCGGCCTCGATTCGCAGTCGGTCACCTCCTCCTCGCTCGTCGCCCGCGCAGTGCCGCCGCGGCTGCCGAGCGGGCCGAACCGCCTGCTGATCCTCGGGCTCGCCGCCGGCCTCGGCCTCGTCGCGGCCCTCGCCTACGTCGCGCTCGCCGAGATCCTCGCCCAGACCTACCGCAGCGCGTCGGACGTGGCGCGCTCCCTCCGGGTGCCGGTTCTCGCCGCCCTCCCCTTGCGGAACGAGGGCCGCGCCGAGCCGCGGCGGACCCGTGCCCCCGGCCTCCGCGGAGCCCACGCATGATCGCCGCCGCGTTCCACGATCCCGCCGTGCCGGACCGCCTCGACCTGGAGCCGGCCCTGGTCCAGCTCAACCGCCGCGAGGGGCCGCCGCTCCGCCGCATCGGCGTCACCGCGGTGCAGGCCGGCGACGGCGTCACCTCGCTCAGTCGCCAGCTCGCCGGGCTCTATGCCCGCCGCGACCTCGACGTGGTGCTGATCGAGGCGAACTGGGCCAAGCCCGCGCTGGCCGCCGCCTACGGCCTCTCGGGCAAGCCGGGCTTCGCCGACATCGTGCTCGGCGCCGTCGCGCCGCTCGACGGCGTCCACGCGGTCGCCGACGGCTTCCACGTCGTCCCCGCCGGCACCCCGGCCTCGATCCGCGAGGCCGGACTCGACGACGCCCGGGTCGAGGCCTTCCTCGGCCTGGTCGACCAGCGCTACCACCTCGCGATCCTCGATTGCGCGCCGATCGGGCAGATCGGCGACACCGCGGCCCTGAGCCCCCTCGTCGACGGCTTCGTCGTCGTCGTCGGGGCCGAGCGGACCCGGCGGGTCGTGGCCGAGCAGGCGATGCGCGACCTCGACGCGGCCGGCGGGACCGCGCTCGGCGTCGTCCTCAACCGGACCCGGCGGCCGATCCCCGACTGGCTCTACCGGCGGCTCGGATGAGGGCCGCGCTCCGCACCCTCCCCCCGCTGGCGATCGGCGCCGGCGCCGCCGCGATGGCCGTGTCGCTGGCGAGCGTGCCGCTGAAGTTCGCCGTCGTCGGGCTCGTCGCGCCGCTGGGCGCGCTCGGCGCCCTGATCCTCGGCCAGCGCGTCCGGCTGACGCCGTTCCTGCTCGTCGCCTTCGCGGTCGGATTGACGGTCAAGCTCGACGTCAGCATGTTCCAGCACTTCGAGGCGGTCGGCCAGTACCTGCCGAGCATCGGCGGCGGCGCCGGGCTCACCGTCAGCGTCGCCTTCCTCGTGGCGCTGACGCTCATCGCCTTCAAGCTCGTCGGCATCGGCGAGGCGCGCCCGCAGCGCCTGTCGCTCGATCCGCCCCTGGTGCTGACGCAGGCCGCCTTCATGGCGGCAGGCGTGCTCTCGCTCGCGAACGCGGGCGACCCCGCCTACCTGTGGTTCGACGAGTGGCGCTTCCTCACGCTGCTCGTCGTCTCGGTTTCGATCGCCAACTTGAGCCCCCGCGACGTCCGCACCCTGGCGCTGGCGATCTGCGTCCTCTGCCTGGTGCAGACGGCGGCGGCGGCGGTGCAGTACGTCACCGGCTCGGAGCTCGGCCTCGGCGTGCTCGGCGAGGAGCAGATCGTCGAGGAGAACATCAACTTCCAGGCCCAGCGCCGCGCCGCCGGCTTCAAGGTCCACCCCAACATCCTCGGCTACTATTACGAGGTGGTCTGGCCGCTGGCGCTGGCGCTGGCGCTGTCCCGCGGCCCGACCTGGCTGCGCCTCGTCGGCGCGGCCGGCGCGCTCTCGGCGCTGGGCGGCGTGGTGCTGACCCTGTCGCGGGCCTCGTGGCTGACCTACCCGCTCTCGGCGACGCTCGTCGTGCTGCTGGTCTACCGCGACCGGCTGCTCACGCGGGCGAGCCTGATCGTCGCCGGCCTCCTCCTCCTCGTGGGCGTGATCGCCGCGATCGTCGTCGGGCCGATGATCTGGGAGCGCCTGTTTGCCGACGACGGCGGCTCGGCGGCGCAGCGCGGCCCGCTCAACGCGGCGGCGCTGGCGCTGTTCGCGCAGTTCCCGATCCTCGGGGTCGGCTTGAACAACTTCGGCAACATGTTCGCCACCCTCGACCAGACCGGCCTGTCGCGGCTCGCCGGGTTGTTCGACCGCTCCAACCACGTCGTCCACAACCTGCACATCCTCGTCCTCACCGAGGTCGGCGTCGTCGGGTACGCCGCCTTCGCCCTGGTCTTCGGGATCGGGCTGTGGCGGGGCTTTTCCGCGATCCGGCGCGCGCCGGTCGGCGATCCGCTCGCCGCGATCGCCGGCGCCTCGGCGATCGGGCTGCTCGCCCACCTCCTCCACGGCCTCGTCGACCCGGGCTTCCGCCTCAACCTCGGCATCGCCGAGCTGCTCTACACCGCGCTCGGGATGATCGCCGCGGTGGCGGCGGCGCAGCGCGCCACCCGCCCTGCCGACCTGAGCGCGGGTCCCCTCTCCCTTGGGGAGAGGGGCAGGGTGAGGGGCGTGACTTTTCCGGACGACGCACGCCCCTCACCCCAGCCGTCTCCCCCTGGGAGAGGGAGCCGCGTGATGTCGCGCGGTATCCGATCCGAGCGTCCCGAACGACGAAGCGCGAGCCTGCGATGACCCCCGCCCTCAGCGTCCTCATCGTCACCTACAAGTCGGGCGCCGACATCGACACCTGCCTCGCCCTGCTGGCGGCGAGCCGGATCGACCGCGCCTACGAGGTGATCGTCGTCGACAACGCCTCGGGCGACGGAACCGCCGAGCGGATCGCGGCCGACTGGCCCGGGATCCGGGTGATCGCGGAGACCGAGAATCACGGCTTCGCCGGCGCCAACGCGCTGGCCTATGCGGCGTCGCGGGGCGCGGCGATCCTGCTGCTCAACCCGGACGCGTACCTGCGCGATCCGGACGCGGTCTCGGCGGCGCTGGCGCATCTCGACGCCCACCGCCAGGTCGGCGCCGTCGGCCTGCGCCTCGTCTTCGAGGACGGACGCCATCAGGTCGGCGATGCCGGGTTCGAGCCGCGGCCGCTCACCGTCGCCGTGCATGCGGCCGGGCTGTCGGGGCGGTTCGGCCTGCGCGGGGTCTACCTCGCGGGCGGTCAGGCACGGGCGCCGGGGCCGGTCTCCGTCGACTGGCTCTGCGGCGCCTTCCTGATGCTGCGGCGCGAGGCGGTCGAGGCGATCGGCGGCCTGTCGAGCCCGCTGTTCCTCTACGGCGAGGACGTCGACTGGGGCTGCCGGCTGCGCGACGCCGGATGGCGGGTCGACTACCTGCCGGGCCGCAGCGTGGTCCACCTCCAGGGCGGCTCGGGCAGCACCCGCTCCGCCCGCTGGCTCGACGGGCTCGCCGGCGTCTACGCCCTGCGCAACGGCGACCGGCGGATGTCGTCGCCGGCCTTCTTCGCGGTGCCGCTCTGGCTCGGGTTCACGGCGCGCGCCGCCGCCTACGGGCTGCTCGGCCGCCTGCGGCGGCGGCCGGACCTCCTGAGCAAGAGCCGCGACATGAAGCGTTTCGCGGCTCACCTTGCCAATACAGTCGAGACCAGATCGCGCTGATCGCTCAGCGCTTCCTGATGAAGACCATGTGGTAGCCCTTGAGCGGACCCGGCGTGAGCCGGAACAGCAGTTCCCAGAACTTACCCAGGACGATGTTCTCGCCATGATAGAACGGTTGCCCATCGAACGCGTAGGTGAAGTGCTCGAACCGGTCAGTTGGGAAAAGCCGCTTCCGCGCCGCTTCCGTGTTCATCGTGTAGAGCGGCACGAAGGAGTCGATCTCGACGCGGCGTGGCTCGACCATGCGCAGCACGCGGGCGTGCAGGCGCTTGGGGATCAGGCGGGCGCCGATCCCGACATAGCCCCAGCGGTTGGGCGTCCAGGCGCAGAGCCAGCCGCCGGGCGCGAGGATGCGGCCGAGCTCCTCCGCCGTCCGCTCGGGCGTCTCGATGTGCTCCAGCACCGAGAAGGCGGAGATCAGGTCGAAGCTGGCATCCGGGAAGGGCAGCAGCCCGTCGTGGCCGACGAGCTCGACGGCGTCCGCCGTCTCGTTTCCGAGAACCGCCTCGTCGACGTCGCAGGCGGTGACGTGGGCGCAGCGCCCGCGGAAGTCCCCGAGCTGGCGGCGCAGTGGAACCGGGTCATGGCTCCACTTGCCGCGTCCGGCGCCGAACTCCATGACCCGCATGTCGGGGCGCAGCAGCGCGTTGACGCGGACGATGTACTCCATCCGGTGGTCCTGCCGGGAGTAGCCCCCGGCCCCCATCTCGCGGAACAGCCGCTCCTCGACGGTGACCGGCTCGCGGCGGGGCATCGCGTCCTGGCGCAGAAGGGTGTCGTGGCCCATGGTTCGTCCTCCTCAAGCGATGGGATGGTGGGGACGCGCCGCGCGCGGGCGTCCGATGGCGACCGGCGCGCCGACGCGGCGCGGCCGGCGGTGGCGATCCTCGGCACGCGGGGCGTCCCCGCGGCGCATGGCGGCTTCGAGACGCTGGCCGAGCGCCTCGCGCTGGAGCTGGTCGCGCGCGGCTGGCGGGTCGAGGTCTATTGCCAGGTCGACCGGCCGACCGCGCCCTCGACCTGGCGCGGCATCGACCTGATCCCGGTCCAGGCCGCGGGCGACGGCCCGCTCGCCACGATCCTGTTCGACTGGAAATGCACCGTGCGGGCGGCGTTCCGTCCGGCCCTGCCCCTGGTGCTCGGCTACAACACCGCCGCGTTCTCCCTGCTCTACCGGCTGACCGGGAAGCGCAGCGTGATGAACATGGACGGGATCGAGTGGCGCCGCGACCGCTGGTCGAAACCCGCCAAGGTCTGGTTCTGGCTGAACGAGCATTGCGGCAGCCTGTTCTCGACGCATCTCGTCGCCGACCACCCCGAGATCGCCCGCCACCTCGCCCGCGTCAGCCCGAAGCGCCGCATCACCACCATCGCCTACGGGGCGGACCCGGTCGCCGATGCGCCGGTCGCCGCGCTCGATGCGCTCGGGATCGAGCCGCAGCGCTACGGCCTGGCCATCGCCCGCATCGTGCCCGAGAACCTCGTGCTGCAGGTGGTCCGCGCCTGGAGCGAGGTCAGCCCAGGCCTGCCCCTGGTGGTGCTCGGCAAGCTCTCGGAGACCGATGCCTACCACCGCGCGGTGCGCGCGGCCGCCGGGCCGGACGTGATCCTCGCCGGCGCGATCTACGAGGCGGACCGCGTCGCGGCGCTGCGCCGGCACGCCCGCTTCCACATCCACGGGCACACGGTCGGCGGCACCAACCCGTCGCTGGTCGAGGCGCTCGGCGCCGGCTCGCCGGTGCTGGCCCACGACAACGTCTTCAACCGGTGGGTGGCGGGTCCCGATGCCGCCTATTTCGGCGACGAGACCGAGCTGCGCCATGGCATCGTGCGGCTCGCCCGCGCGCCGGCCGGGCACCTCGCGGCGATGTCGTCCGGCTCGCGGGCACGCCACGCCGAGGCGTTTGCCTGGGACGGCATCTTCGACGCCTACGAGCGCGTGCTGCGGGCGCAGCTCCCCGCCGCCCGCACGCGCCGCCGGAGCGCGGCCCGCGTCGAGGTCGCGGGCTGACGCGCCCCGCCGGCCCGCCGCCGGACGGTGCCGGGCCGCGTGATCGCGAACGTGGGCGCGGCTCATGCGGCGCTCCTGTCCTGGGCGATCGCGGAATCCTGCACGATCCCGGGATCCCGGCCGAGCGTGGAGACGCTGGTCTGGCGCAGGCGCTGCATCGAGACGGTCCCGGCCGGGATGTCCCGCAGGGTGGCGACGCCGACGCCGACCATCGCCGCATCGCCGATCGTCACCGCGCCCATGACCAGGGCGTGCGCGCCGACCACGACCCCGTCGCCGAGGTGCGGCGCGTCCGGCGGGAACGGCGCGGCGGCCAGCACCGGCCGGTCCGGCGCGACCACCACCGCCGGCAGGATCACAAGGTCGCGTCCCGCCGTGCCGCAGAAGGCGATCCGTGCCGGGTGCGGCACGAACAGCCCGGGGCCGATCCGCGATCCGGGATGGAAGGACGCGCCGGTGAGGCGCACCGACAGCCCGGCGACGGCGGCGGCCGTCCGCCGCCACCCGCGCCGGTGCAGCAGGTGGGCGACGCGGTGGAACACGGCGCACTGCATCGCCGGCAGCAGCACCATCATCGCCGCGCGGGAGCGCGACATCGGCCTGCCGCCGCTGATCTGGCGCACGATCCGCTCGAGGTCGGCGGCGAGCAACCTGCGCAGGACCGCCGGGCGGGCGTGGTCGAGGACCGATTCGGAGGGCGTCCGGTCGTCGCTCACGACACGGCGCTCCGTCCCGGCAGCGCGCGCCAGTCGGTCGGTGCCAGGTCGGTGTCGGCGTCGAGATCCTTGAGCACGAGGCAGCGCGGCCCGACCCGGGACCGGTCGCCGATCAGCACCGCGCCCAGCACGATCGAGGCCGGCTCGAGGACCACGTCGTCGCCGAGGCGCGGCAGCCCCGGGCCGCCGCCGACGTCGCGGTCCGGGGTCTTGTAGAGGCCGCCGATCGAGGCCTGGAAGCCGAAGGCGGCGTCGCGGCCGACGGCGCCCGCGATGATCGTGCCGTAGGGATGGGGCAGGAACATCCCGCCGGCGATCCGGGTCGAGGGCGGGATGTCCGAGCCCGTCAGCCAGCCGTTGACGATCCAGAGCAGCCAGGCCGCCATCCGCCAGCCGTTCTCGTGGGCGTAGCGCGACATCCGGTAGAGCCAGATCGCCTGGTAGCCGCGGCGCAGGCGCACCGGGCCGGGGATGCGGCGCGCCCAGTGCGCCCGGTCGGCGCGCAGCGCCGCGCGGGTCTCCGCCCAGGAGATCGCTGTGCCTGCGGCGGTCTCGGTCCCCGCGAGATCCCGGGCCGCGAGCATGTCGGCTGGCTTAGGCATGTCACTCTCTTTACGGTTGTATAATACTTATAAGCGCAATCATAAGGCGATTTTCGAGGTATGCGTCGTCTGGGTCGTGCTATCCTACAATCATAGGTAGCATTTTTCCGGCGAAAATCACCGAAAGATGCGTATGGTGGTGAATCGAACCGATACGGGCCGGGACCGAAGGGGGATGCGCTACGGCATCAACCTGGTCGGTCAGGCGGCCGGCCGCGGCATCTACCTGCTCGCGGGTTTCGCGGCCTTCGTGATGGTCGCGAAGGGGGCGGGGCCTGAGGTGCTCGGCCATTACGGCATCGCGCTCGCCGCCCTGGCGATCGCCCTGATCGCCGCCGATTTCGGCACGACGCTGACCTTCGCCGCCCGCATCGGCGCCTGCGCGCCGGAGGCGCGGGCCGACGCGCTCGCGGGCGTGCTCTCCGCCCGCCTCATCCTCGGCGCGGGGACGGGCCTCGCGCTGCTCGGCGCCTTGCCGCTGCTCCCGCCACCGACGCGGCCCGCGCTGGCGCTGGCGGCGCTCGCCATGCCGCTCGTCGCCGTCCGCTTCCTCGACGCGCTGTTCCAGGTCTGCGGCCGGCCCGGCTGGTCGGCCTATCCCTCGCTCGCCAACGCCGCCGTGCTGGTCGTCGGGACCGCGCTGGCGCTCGCCCTCGACGCGCCGGAGGCGGTGCTGCCCCTCGTCGCGGTGGCGGCCGGGGCGGCCTACGGCGTCCTCGGCCTCGTCCTCGCCGGGCGCCTCGTGCCGCTGCGGGCCGCCTCGCCGCGGATCGGCCTCGCCACGATCCGGCAGGCCGCCGGCGTCGGCATCTCCAACGCGCTGGGCACGCTCAATGCCCGCATCGGCCTGCTCGCGCTCGCCGCCTTCGCCGGCGCGGCCGAGGTCGGGTTGTTCACCGCCGGCTACCGCTTCTTCGAGCTCGGCGTCGCCGTCGCGATCACGCTCGCCGCGCCCTTGGTGCCGGTGTTCGGGCGCGCCGTCGGCACCGGCACCCTGCTGGCGCAGGCCCGTCTCGCGCTGCGTCTCGTGCTCGCCGCCGCCGGTCCCGGCGTGGTCGCGGCCTGGGTGCTCGCCGACCCGCTGGTCCGCCTGCTGTTCGGGCCGGACTACGCCGCCAGCGTGCCGGTCCTGCGCATCGCCGCGCTGATGGCCGCCGCGATGATCGCGGCGACGATCCTGTTCTCCGCCCTGATCGCCCTCGGCCGCACCGGCTTCGCGGTCTGGTTCAGCGCCACCGGCTGCGCGGTGAACGCGATTCTCTGCCTCGTGCTCGTGCCGCGGGCAGGCGCCACGGGTGCCGCGCTCGCGGCCCTGGCCGCCGAAATCGCGATGCTCGCAGTGGTTGTATCCGTGTTCCACCGGTCCGTCGGGGCGCCGCTCGTGCCCCGCGACCTGCCGGCGATCCTCGCTCCGCCCCTCGCCATGGCGGCCTGCGTCTTCGCGAGCCCGGCCGCGCTCGCTCCCGTCGCCCTGCCGGCCGGCGCGATCCTCGCCCTCGCCGGCGCCCTGTGGCTGCGCCCGCGCAATTCTCTCCCCAGCCTCTCAAGCCCGGAAGCCTCGTCATGACGCCGGATACGCCCCCGCCCTCCGAGACCCCGATCCTGTCGGTGATCATCCCGACCTACGGCCGCGCCGAGACCCTGCGGCTGACGCTGGCCGCCTTCGATCGCCAGGAGACCGAGGCCGCCTTCGAGATCGTGGTCTGCGACGACGGCTCGGTCGACGGCACCGGCGCGGTGATCAGCCGGGCGGTCGCGACCGCGCGGCGGCCGGTAGTGCACCTGCGCCAGGAGAATGCGGGGGCGAACGCCGCCCGCAACCGGGCGATCGAGGCCGCCCGCGGCACGCGCCTGCTCATCGTCAACGACGACACCATCCCCAGCCCGAACCTCGTCGCGGCGCACCTGGCGGCCCATGCCCGGCGCGGCGGGCGCGAGACGGCGATCCTCGGGCGGATGACGATCGACCCGGCCCTGCCGTTCTCGCCGTTCGCGGCGCTCCATCACGACGCCTCCTACGATGCGCTCGCCGGCAGGGTCGAGCTCGGCTGGGACGCGTTCCTGACCTGCAACGTCAGCGTCGACGCCGGCTTCCTGCGCGAGGCCGGCGGCTTCGACCAGCAGTTGACCTGGCACGAGGACATCGAGCTCGGCGAGCGGCTGGCGCGGCGCGGGATGCGCCTGTTCTACGAGCCGAAGGCGCTGGCCTACCACCACCACTTCCTCGACGAGGCGGCCTACCTGCGCATCGCCGAGCGCGAGGGCGCGGCCCTGGTGCTGTGGTACCGCAAGCGCCCCGACCTCGCCCCCGACCTCGCCCGCCTCGGGCTCGTCGGCCCAGAGCCCTTCGGCCGCGCCCGCCGCCACGCGCTGGCCGACCTCGTGATGCCGGAGGTCGCCCTGCCCGGCTGGCGGGCCGCCGCGCGCTCGCTCACCCGCCTCAGCCCGGCCGCAGGCCGCACGGTGTGGCGCCGGCTGTTCCAGCGCCGCAAGCGCCTCGCCATCGCCCGCGCCTTCGCGGAGGCCGCGTGACGAACCGCATCCGGGCGGCGGTTCTGGTCGCGCTCCTGCCGATGCTGGTGGCGGCCACCGCCTGCCAGCCGGCGGAGCCGCCGAGCCTGCAGCGCATCCTCGTCGATCCGGCGGGCTCGACCATGCCCGGTTACCGGACGGTCGCGGCGCTGTCCGCGGTGCCGTTCGCGAGCCTCGCGGCGGGCAGCGCGGTGCTGGTCAAGGGCGGCCGCTTCGATGGCGTCGTGGTCGTCGCGGCCCGCGGCACCGCCGAGGCGCCGGTGACGTTCGCCGCGGTGCCCGGCACCGAGCCGGTGCTGTCGAACTCGGTGGTGTTCGAGAACGCCGCCCACGTCGCGGTGTCCGGGCTGACCGTGCGGGGGGCCGTGAATTCCGGGTTCATCCTGCGCCGGGGGAGCCACCACGTCACGGTGCGGGATTCGGCCGTCGACGCCTCGGGCCTCGGCATCTGGATCGGCGACGGCTCCGGGGCCGGGCATCGCATCCTCGGCAACCGGCTCACCGGCAACAAGACCCATGGCATCGCGGTCGACGTGATCAACGCGCCCGCCGACGACCCGACGATCATCGCGGGCAACACGGTCTCCGGCAGCGGCATCCACGGGATGGAGATCAACGGCTCCGGCTACGTCGTCGAGGGCAACCGCGTCCACGACAACGGCGTCGGCATGTCGGGCACCTCGGGCATCCACGTCTACGCCAAGGATGCCGCCCAGGACGCGGGCGACCGCAACACCATCCGCTACAACGTCGTCACCGGGCAGCGCGAGACCACGGGGCAGGACGGCAACGGCATCCAGGTCGACCAGTGGTGCGACGACAACCTCGTCGCCTTCAACGTCGCGACCGGCAACGACGGCGCCGGCATCAACCTGTTCGACGCCGGCCGGAACCTCGTGTCCAACAACACCGTCGTCGGCAACATGGCCGATTCCGGCGGCCGGCACGCCTACAAGGGCGAGATCGTGCTGGCCAGCGACTACACCAAGCAGGTCGGCCGCACCGTCGACAACCGCGTCCTGAACAACATCGTGGTGGCGACGCGGGCGAACGTCGCCGCCATCGCCGTCGAGGCCACGAGCACGGGCCGCGGCAACGCCATCGGCCCGAACCTGCTGCGGCACGCCGCCGGCGGCCGGCTCTACGCCTACGGCGCCACCCGCACCGACGACGGCTCGTCGCTGCCGCTGGGATCGCGTGCGCCGGACCTCACCGAGGCGCCGGCCTTCGCCGACATCGCAAAACCCTTCGCGAACGGCTTCGCGCTGACCCGCGCGCTCGCGCGCCCCGGCATCCCGCTCGGGGCGACGCGGGACCTGCCCGGCCGCCCCTACGCCCCCAACGAGGCCCCGTCCTTCGGCGCCTATCGGAGCCCCTGACATGACACTCCGGATCGGAATCGATGCCCACGTCCTCGTCGGCAAGATGCAGGGCAGCCGCACCTGGCTCGTCAACGTGGTCGGCCGCGCCGTGGCGCGCCACCCGGACGCGACCTACGTGATCTACTCCGACGACCCGGGGCGCGCCGCGACGATGATCTCCGGCCCCAACGTCGAGCACGTCCGGCTGCCGCGGGTTCCGCGGGCCGTGCGGCTCCTGGCGGTCTGGCCCTGGCTCGTCCACCGCGACCGGATCGACGCGCTGGTGACCACCTACATCGCCCCGCCCCTGGTGCCGGGCGGGCGGCAGGTCGTCGTGGTGCACGACATCCTGTTCGAGACCCATCCGTCGTTCTTCTCCTTCGGGATGCGCTGGCGCACCCGCCTGCTGACGCGGCTCGGCGCCAAGCGCGCCCGCCTCGTCGTGACGATCTCGCGCTACAGCCGCGATTCGATCGCACGGACCTACCGGATCGACCCGGCCCGGATCGCCGAGGTCCGGTGCGGGACGAGCCCGCCCCGCACCGGCGCGATCACCCGCTCGCCGATCCGCGACGGGCGCCCCTACCTGATGATGGTCGGGCGCCTTGAGCCGCGGAAGAACCTCGCGCTTACGCTCGACGCCTTCGCGCGGCTTCCCACAGGGGCTGCGCGCCTCGTGGTGGTCGGCAAGCCCGACGGCGAGCGCCCGGAGACGCTGGCGCGGCTCTCGTCGATGGCCGACGTCGTGCACGTGGCCGGGATCGACGACCGCGGCCTCGGCGACCTCTACGCCAACGCCTCCGCCCTGGTGTTCCCGAGCGCCGGCGAGGGCTGGGGCATCCCGGTGCTGGAGAGCCTCGCGCTCGGCACGCCGGTGATCGCCTCCAACGTCACCGCCATCCCCGAATCGGGCGGCGACGCGGCGAGCTACTTCGACCTCGACGCGCCCGACCGGGTCGAGCGTCTCGCCGCGCTGATGCAGGCGGCGGTCGAGGGCCGGCTGCCCTTCGACCCGGCCCGCGCCCGCGCGCACGTCGCCCGCCACGACTGGGACGGCCCGGCCGCCGCCTTCGTCGACGCGATGCGGCGTGCCTTCCCGGCCCGCGATGCGGCAGCGGAGGCGTTGCGCGCCCTGGTCAAGTCGCACTGAACGCCTCGATCGGATCCGGGCGTCGCAGGCGCGAAACCCGGATCCGCGGTTTCGGAAGGGATCGGCTCCGTGCGGGCTCCGGCGCCGTCGGCCGGAACCCCGGTCACCCGCGGTGGAACGTCCAGCCGAACTCCGACAGCAGCAGGCGTGCGGCGGCCGCATCGTCGGAAAAGCGCAGGCGCGCGCGGCCCTGGCGATCGCCCTGGAGCGCGCCGGCGCGGGAACGTGCCGTCCGGATCGATCGGCGTGCGGGCGGCGGCACGCAGCAGGGCCGGCGCGTCCGCCGCGACCTCCGGCCCGACGAGGGCGCGGGCGGCCGTGCGCAGGTGCGGCAGGCCGATGCCGTCGTCGCCCGCGGTGCCGACGGCCGTCCAGGCCTCGGCCACGAGGCGGTCGGCGAGGCCCGGCAGGCCACGGCAGAGCGTCGCCGCCGTGCTTCGGCCGATCTTCGAGATCACGGCCGCGTGCCGCTCGACCGCCGCGTCCACCGCGGCGGCGGTCTCCGATTCGGCAAGCAGCGGGACCGCGACCGATCGTGCCCCGGGCATGGCCTGCGGCGCGCCCGCGATCAGCCAGCCGAATTGCGGCAGCTCGGCCGCGAGATGCGCGAGGGCGCGCAGGAAGCCCGGCTCCGAGACCGCGCCGACATCGGTCAGGACGATGGATACGGTTCCGGAAACATTTCCGCCATCAAGGCCTTCGGCGAGGATCTCCGTCAGGCGCGCGAAGGTGGTCTCGGGCAGGCAGCGCAGGCCGAGCACCCGCGTCTGGCGCGCCAGCTTGTCGGCCACGGCGGCCGCGATCGCCGTGCTGCCGCTGCCGGCCGGCCCCGACAGGCAGATCGGCCCCCGCGCTTCGGCGACCAGGACCCGGATCCGCCAGACCAGCGCGTCGCGGCCGACGGGGCCGGACGACCGGACGGCCTCGCCGCCGCGCGGGCGGATCGCGCCGGAGCGGCTTGGCGGGAAGGGATCTCGGGCTGTCGCGAGCATCGTGGAGCGTTCCGATTCGGGCCGCCCTTGGCGGTCCCGAAGCAGAGTGTCGGCAGAGGGTGAAGGCTGACTTAACCCAGGGTTGTAACGACTGCGGGAAATGCCCCGGGCGTGCGGTGTCCCGCGGTGCCGGGCCGGGTCAGGCCGGCATCCCGGTCAGCCATCTCAGCGCGACCAGGGTGCCGGTCACGGTGAGCGCGCCGCCGATCCGGGTGGCGATCTGGGCGAACGGCATCAGCGCCATGCGGTTGGCGGCCGTGAGGATCGCCACGTCGCCGGTGCCGCCCTGCCCCGAATGGCAGGCGTTCACGATCGCGGTCTCGATCGGGTACATCCCGAGCAGGCGCCCGACGACGAATCCGGTGCCCATCAGCGTGGTGACGGTGGCGACGATGGTGATCAGGTTGGTGATCGTGAACGCCGCCATCAGCTTGTCCCAGGGCGTCAGCGCGACGCCGATGGCGAAGAGCAGCGGATAGGTCATGCCGGTCTGCACGAACTTGTAGACCACGAAGCCGCCGGCCTGGAGGTGGGGCGAGACCGCGCTCGAGAGCTTGGCAAGCACCGCGAGGAACAGCATCGCCACGGGGGCGGGCAGGCCGGTGAGGTGGTGGGCCATCACGCCGAGGAGGTACAGCGTGATCGCGGTGAGCCCGGCGGCGGCGATGGTCGAGACGTCGACCTGCCCGGAATTCGCCTCGGCCTTCGCGGCGGCGTCGCCGGGGGGCGTCGCATCGTGGTCGGGCTGGAGCTTTCCCTCTCCGGTCAGGTGGGGATAGCGCTTGCCGACGAAGTTCAGGGTGCCGGCGAGGATGATCGCCGTGAGGCTGCCGAGCATCACCGGGGGCAGCACCTGGGCGAACACGTCGCCCTGCGGCTGGCCGAGGATCTGGGCGTAGCCGATCGAGAGCGGGATCGCGCCCTCGCCGACGCCGCCGGCCATGATCGGCACCACGATGTAGAAGAAGGTGTGGCGGGCGCCGAGGCCCAGCATCGTCCCGACGAGCGTGCCGACCGCGCCGGCCACCAGCGAGCCCACCGCCAGCGGCACGAAGATCTTGAGGAAGCCCTTGATCAGCACGTCCCGGTCCATCCCCAGGATGGAGCCGACGATGATCGCCGCGATGTAGATGTAGAGGAAGTTGGTGAACTTGGTGAAGTCGACGATCGCCTTCTCGACCTGGGGCGGGATCAACTTGTAGTAGACTAGGGCGGAGGGCACGAAGGTCGCGAAGATCGCCCCCGCGCCGATGTTGCGCAGGATCGGAAGGCGCTTGCCGATCTCGGCGCAGGTGAAGCCGCCGAGCACCAGCACGGCGATCATCGTCGGCCCGTCGGGTCGGATCTCGCCCTCGGAGGTCAGGATCGCCAGGAGCACCGCGACGATCGCGTAGATCGGCAGCGGGATGATGCCGATCCGGGTGTCCACCAGGCGCCACCAGCCGAAGGGCCAGAACCGGCGCGTCGGGTCCGAGCCCGGAACGGGCCGATCCGCGAGGGGCGGAGAGAGGGGGCTCGTCACGGGGCGTCCTTCCGAAGATCCGGCCTCTTGGCGGGCCGGCCCGTTCTTGCCGACGGGGTGGTCGTGTCCCGGTCGGTCACGTCGTCGCGACCGACCTGGCCCGGAGCTCGTCGAGGCCCGGGCGCCCGCCCGCAGGAGCCTGGATCCGCCGGGACTTCGACGGATTCGGGCTGCGCCGGCACCGTCATCTCATCCCGAAGCCTCCAGGAACGTCAATGGCCCGCGGACGGGCCGGCCGAGAGACCGCGCCGGCTGTCTCCATCCATGACCCGCGGCCGGCCGGGCATGAAAAAAGGCCCGGCGTTGCCGCCGGGCCTCGAAGGATGGATCTCGGGTCTGCAGATGCCCGTCCGCGCGGGTCTCGTCGAAACCCGCGCGGAGCCGACGCCCGATCCGGCGCGTCGCCTCAGAAGTCGCGCTGGACGCGAACCTTGGCCTGGAAGACGTCGTCGCTGGTCGCGGTGCGAACGGCGCCGCCGGCGTTGATCGCGGCGATGCGCGAGTAGGCGGTCGGATCCTTGTCGGTGTCGATCACGCGGCCGTTCTTGACGCCGATCTGGGTGTAGAGGCCTTCCACACCGATATCGAGGTCCTTCACCGGCGACCAGATCAGGCTCGCGCCGGCGACGAACTGGTAGGTGTCGCGAAGCGCCTGGCTGAGCTGGT
>NZ_VRUU01000069.1 GCF_008039875.1 Methylobacterium sp. WL119
GCGCCCTGCAGAACATCCGCCAGGCGAGCCAGCAGACCGCCGCCGGCACCCGCGAGGTCGAGGCGGCCTCGGCCAACCTCACCGAGCTCGCAGGAGCCCTCATGGCCCTCGCCGAACGCTACCGGCATTGACCGGCGGGCGGACGCCGTGACCGACATCCGCCAGCTGCTGCTCGCGGCCTTCGAGGTCGAGCACCGCGAGCACATCGATGCGATCCGCGCGGCTCTGGGAGCCGACGGCACCGGCCGCGCGCCCGACTGGAACGACATCTTCCGCCGGGCCCACAGCCTCAAGGGCGCGTCCCGGGCCGTCGACCTGCCGCCGGTCGAGGCGGTGGCGCATCGCCTGGAGAGCCTGTTCGAAAAGGTCTCGGCCGGCGCCGCCCTCGATCGCGAGGCCAGGAACGCGACCCATCTCGCCCTCGACCGCATCGAAGCCTACGTCGCCGGGATGAAGGCCGACCCGGACGTCGCGATGCCGGCCGACGCCATCGCGGCGCTCGACCGCTGCCTCGCGGGCGCCCGGGCACCGGACGCGACGACACCCTCGCCGGCGGAGATCGAGCCGCCGGTCGAGGCCGAACCGCCGGTCTCGGCAAGACCGCCCGCCGAGCCGAAATCCGCCGCGCCCTCCTCGCCCGCTGCGCCGCCGTCCGGCGTCGAGCCGGCCGCCGAGGCCGGCCCGGCCTTTCTGCGCGTGCCCGCCGACGCGGTCGAGGCGCTGACCCGGGCGAGCCACGAGCTCGCGAGCACGCTCGGCGTCGGATCCGCGATCTCCGACGGGCTCGCCCGGCTCGCGCGCCTGTCCGAAGACCTGCGGCGGCAGGCCGAGGCGTCGTTCGCGCGCGGTGCGGTGTCCAACCTCGCTCGGCTCCTGCGGCAGGAAGCCGGACGCGATGCCGGGTCGGACAGGGACGAAGCGGTCGGCCTCGCGGTGGAGGCCGTCCGCACCGAGATGCGCGGCGTCGAGGCGAGCCTCGCCGGCCTGGCACGGGAGGCGGCCGACCTGTCGCGCCGTCAGGTCGTGGCGGCCGGTGCCGTCGAGGGGGCGGCGGCCCGCGTCGGCCTTCAGGCCGAGCGCCTCGCCCTGGTGCCGGCTGAGACCGTGTTCGGAAGCTTCCCGCGCTCGCTCCGCGAGACCGCGCGCGAGCAGGGCCGCGAGATCGATCTCGCCGTCCGCGGCCTCGACCTGCCGGTCGACCGCGCGATGCTGCAGGCGCTGAAGGACCCGGTGCTGCACGCCCTGCGCAACGCGCTCAGCCACGGCGCGGAACCGCTAGACATCCGCCGGGCGGCGGGAAAGCCCGACGCGGCGGCGATCCTGTTCGAGGTTGCGATCCGCGGCGGCCGCCTCGTCGTGTCGGTGGCGGACGATGGCCCCGGCCCCGACCTCGCGGCGATCGAGGCGACGGCCCTGCGCCGCTTGCTGCTCCGCCCGGGGGATCCGACCGATCCGCAGGCCCTGCTCGCTCTGGTCTTCGAGCCGGGCTTCTCGACCGCCGCGGCGGTCGACGCCCTGTCCGGGCGCGGCTTCGGCCTCTCGGTGGTCGCCGACGCCGCCCGCGCGCTCCAGGGCAGCGTCCGGCTGGAGCCGCGCGAGCCCTGGGGCAGCATCCTCACCATCTCGGCGCCGCTCTCGGCGGCACGACGCGCGATGCTCCTCGTCGAGGCGGGTGGAGCGACCTACGCGCTGCCCGGCGCCGCGGTCGAGCGCCTGCTGCGCCTCGATCGGGCCGGCCTGCCGCAGGCGATGGGCCGCCCGGTGCTGCGCGTGCCCGGCGCGGGCGGCGCCGAGGAGACCTTCCCGATCGTCGCGCTGGCCGAGATCCTCGGCGGCCCTGCCTCCGCGAGCCCGCACCTGACCGCGATCCTGGTGCGGGCCGGCGGCCGCCGCTTCGCGCTGGCCGTCGACGCGCTCCACGACGTGCGCACCCTCCTCGTGCTGCCGGCGCCGCCGGTCGGCGCCGAGTCCGGGCTCGTCGCCGGCACCGTCATCCTGCCCGGCGACGTGCCCGCCCTGGTGCTCGATCCCGACGGGCTCGCCGCGCGGGCGGGTGCCGCCGGCGCGGCGGCGAGGCCGGGCGACGGGGTCGCAGATGCTGGCGGAACGTTGGCGGAGGCGCCACGTTCGAAACACCGCGCGACGATTCTCGTCGTCGACGATTCGATCACCACCCGCACCCTGGAGAAGGGCATCTTGGAAGCCGCCGGCTATCGCGTGGTCGTGTGCGTCGACGGCCAGGACGCCCTCGACCGCCTGCACGCCGACATCGAGGTGTTCGACCTCGTGCTCGCCGACGTGGAGATGCCGCGGCTCGACGGCTTCGGCCTGCTCGCCGCGATCCGCGCCGAGACGCGGTTCGCGCGCCTGCCGGTGGTGCTGATGACCTCGCGGGGCGACGCGGCCGACGTCGCCCGCGGCCTCGACCTCGGCGCCGACGCCTACCTCACCAAGCAGAAGTTCGACCAGCGCCAGCTCCTCGACACCATCGGGCAGCTGTTGTGAGCGAGCCGGTCCGCGTCATGCTGGTCGAGGACAGCCTGGTGGTGCGCGAGCTGCTGCGCCACATCCTCTCCCGCGATCCCCGCCTGGCCTGCGTCGCCGCCGTCGCATCGGGCGAGGAGGCCCTGTCGGCGATCGACAGCGTGCGGCCCGACGTGATCTCGATGGACATCCGCCTGCCCGGTATCGACGGGCTCGAGACCACCCGCCGCATCATGTCCGAGCACCCGACGCCGATCGTGGTGATCGCCGATTCGGTCGAGGATTCCTCGCTGCGCATCTCGATGAACGCCCTGCGGGCCGGCGCGCTGTCCGTCGTCGAGAAGCCGGTGGCGACGACCCATGCCGGCTACGACGCGGTCGCCGGCGAGATCTGCACCCAGCTGCGCATCATGGCGCAGGTCCCGGTGATCCGCCGCCGCCCGATCGGCACCGAGTGGCTCGGGCGCACCGCGGCGGCCGCGTCCGCACCCGCGGCGAACCTGCCGCCGACCGTCCTGGCGATCGCCGCCTCCACCGGCGGCCCGCCGGCGCTCGCCCGCGTGATCGGGGCGCTGCCCGAGACGTTCCCGCTGCCGGTGCTGGTGGTCCAGCACATGGGCGCGGCCTTCATGGACGGGTTCGCGACCTGGCTCGGCGGCGTGGTGCCGATGCCCGTCACGGTCGCCCGCGACGGCGAGCGGGCCGAGCCCGGCCGGGTCTACGTCGCCCCGGGCGACCGCCACCTGGAGCTGGGGCCGGGCCGGATCCTGCGCATCCTCGACAGCCTGCCGGTCTCCGGCCAGCGACCGGCGGCGACCGTGCTGTTCCGCTCGGTCGCGCGGCAGGCGGGCGCGACGGGGCTCGGCGTTCTGCTCACCGGCATGGGCGAGGACGGGGCGCTCGGCCTGCTCGACATGCATGCCGCCGGCGCACAGACGGTGGCCGAGCACGAGAGCACGGCAGTCGTCTACGGCATGCCGGCGGCGGCCGTGCGCCTGAAGGCCGCCCGCGCCGTCCTGCCCCTCGACCGCGTCTCGGCCCATGTCCTTAAGCTCGCCATGCCCGGGGCCGGCTCGCAGGACCGGCCGGCATGAACGGCACCGCCGGCACGGCGACGGAGGCCGCCCGCATCCTCCTGGTCGAGGATTCGGAGACGCAGGCGCTGGAGCTTCGCTTGCTGCTGGAGAGCCACGGCTTCCAGGTCGAGCGCTGCCCGACCGCGGAAGCCGCGCTCGACCACCTCAATCAGGGCCTGCCCGACCTCGTCGTCGCCGACTACCACCTGCCGGGCATGAACGGCGACGAGCTGACGCGCCAGCTGCGCCTCTCGCTGCGCACCCGCGCCCTCCCCCTGCTGATGCTCACCGGCGCCCGCGACGGCGAGCGCCAGGGCCTCGAGAGCGGCGCCGACGCCTACGTCGCCAAGTCCGGCGACCGCGACCTGCTGATCCTGCGCATCCGCGCGCTCCTGCGCGAGCGCCTGGGCAGCGTGGCGCCCGGCAGCGCAGAGACCCCGTCGGCCGCCGCCTTCCGGCGCGGGCGCGTGCTGGTGATCGACGGCAGCGCCACCTACCGCACCTTCCTCGCCGGCCTGCTCGGCCAGGACGGCCACGCCGTCACCGCCAGCGCCGGGCCGGACGAGGCGCTCGCCGTCCTCGACGCCGAGGGCGAGGCGACGGCCTTCGACTGCGTCACCGTCGACCTGCTCGGCCCGGCCTTCGACGGCCTCGCCCTGTGCCGGGCCATCGACCAGCGCCGCGGCGTCCGGGTGGCCGGCGCCGGGTTCCACCTCGTCGGGGTCGCCGGCAGCAACCCCCCCAAGGATTTCCTCGTCCAGGCCTACGCCGCGGGCGCCGACGACGTGGTCTCGAAGTCCGATGCCGAGGTGCTGGCGCTGCGGGTGCGCGGCCTCGTGCGGCGCCGCTTCCTGGAGGAGGACGACCGCCGCATCGCCGGCGAGTTCGGCGCCCGGCAGCAGGCGGTCGAGCGCGCGCGCGCCGAGGCCGAGGCCGCGGAGGCGCGCGCACGGCTGGCCGACGCCCTCGAGCGCGCCAACGACGACCTCGCGCTCGCCAACCGCAAGCTCACCGACGCGCAGGCCAAGCTTGTCCAGGCCGCCAAGATGGCCTCGCTCGGCGAGCTGGTCGCCGGCATCGCCCACGAGATCAACAACCCGCTGGCCTTCATCCTCGCGCATCAGGGCACCGTCGAGCGCGTGCTCGGCGAGCTGCCGATGCCCGAATCCGACCCCGCGGCGCAGAAGGGCCTGGCCAAGGCGCGCGACCGCGTCGGTGCGATGCGCATGGGCCTGACCCGCATCCAGGACCTGGTCCTGAACCTGCGCAAGTTCTCGCGGCTCGACGAGGGCGAGCGCTCCCTGGTCAACGTGCCGGAGGCGATCGAGACGGTGCTGGCGCTGATCCAGCACAAGCTCGGCTCGCGCATCGCCGTCGAGCGCGACTTCGCGGGGCGCCCCGAGATCCATTGCACCCCGGCGCTGCTCAACCAGGTGGTGATGAACATCCTGGGCAACGCCGCCGACGCGATGCCCGAGGGCGGGCGGATCCGCGTCGTCACCGAGACCACGCCCGAGACCGACCTGATCCGGATCAGCGACACCGGCCCCGGCATCCCCGAGGACCTGCGCGAGAAGATCTTCGAGCCGTTCTTCACCACCAAGCCGGTCGGGGCCGGAACCGGGCTCGGCCTCGCGATTGCCTACAGCGTGGTTCAGGCGCATAGCGGCTCGCTCACGGTGGAGACGGCTCCCGGCGGCGGGGCCTGCTTCGTGATCGGGATTCCGAGGCAGACGGCGACCGTATGACCAGAGGCACGATCCTGGCCGTCGACGACGAGCCGGACATCCTGATCGCCCTCGAGGACCTGTTCGAGGACACCTACCGCATCGTCACGACGACGAAGCCGGTGGACGCCCTCGCCATCCTGCGCGACGATCCCGACATCGCCGTCGTCCTGTCCGACCAGCGCATGCCCGGCATGACCGGCGACGCGCTGCTGGCCGAGATGCGCGGGTTCCACGAAGCCCAGGCGATCCTGCTCACCGGGTACGCCGACATCACCGCCGTGATCGGCGCGCTGAACCGCGGCGGGATCAGCGGCTACGTCGCCAAGCCCTGGGACGCGGACCTTCTGCGCGGCACCGTGCGCAACGCCTTCGAGCGCCATGCGCTCGGGCGGGAGCTCGCCACCGAGCGGGCCCTGCTGCGCGGCCTGCTCGACCATTCCGAGGACGCGATCTCGTTCAAGGACGCGGCCGGGCGCTTCCTGCGCCTCAACGCCCGAAAGGCGGCGCTGCTCGGCCTCGACGTCGCGGGCTGCCTCGGCCGCAGCGAAGCCGAGCTGCCCGGGACGCGCGCCGCCGAGAGCGCCGAGGCCGACGCCGCCGCGATCCGCTCGGGCGAGGTCGGCGACGTCGTCTCCGCGGAAGGGCCGATCGGCGCCGAGCGCTGGAGCCACGTGGTCCGGGTCCCGATCCGCGGCCCCTCCGGCGCGATCGCGCATCTCGCCACGATCGAGCGCGACGTCACCGAGCAGAAGGGCTTCGAGGCCCGCCTGCGCCAGTCCGACAAGATGCAGGCGCTCGGCACCCTCGCCGGCGGCATCGCGCACGACTTCAACAACCTGCTGACCGCGATCCTCGGCAGCCTCGAGCTCGCCGCGCCGAAGGTTCATGAGCAGCCCCGCGTGCTGCGGCTGATCGAGAACGCGCGGGGCGCGGCCGAGCGCGGCGCCTCGCTGACCAAGCGCCTGCTGAGCTTCAGCCGCGCCAACGACCTGCGTGCCCGCCCGACCGACGTGAACGCCCTCGTCGAGGGCATGTCGGCGCTGCTCGGGCGCAGCCTCGGCGGGCTCGTCACCGTCGAGACCAGGCTCGGCAGCGATCTCGGCCCGGTTCAGGTCGACCCCGACCAGCTCGAGCTTGCGATCCTCAACCTCTGCATCAACGCCCGCGACGCCATGCGCGAGGGCGGCGTGATCGTCATCGAGACGGCGGCGCTGACGATCGAGGACGATCCGGACGTGCGGAGCGGCGCCTATGTCGGCGTATCGGTGAGCGATGCCGGCGAAGGCATCCCACCGGAGATCCTAGCGCGGGTCTGCGAGCCGTTCTTCACCACCAAGGCCGTCGGCCAGGGCACCGGCCTCGGCCTCGCGATGGTGTTCGGCCTCGCCCAGCAATCCCACGGCCGCCTGCGGATCGACAGCCGGGTCGGGCACGGCACCCGCGTCGACCTCGCCCTGCCGCGGGCCTCCGCGGCCGTCGTGGCGGACGAGGCCGACGTCGCGGTCGCGCCGGCGGCGGCACGCGCGGCGGCCATCCTGGTGGTGGACGACGACGCCGAGGTCCGGCACGTCACCGCCTCGTTCCTCAACGGGTTCGGTTACGACGAGATCGAGGCCTCGGACGGCGCGGCCGCGCTCGCGCTGATGGAGCAGCGCCGCTTCGACCTCGTGGTCGCCGACCTCGCGATGCCCGGCATGACCGGCGTCGAGCTGGCGGCCGAGGTGCGGAGCCGCTGGTCCGAGGTCCCTGTGCTGATCCTGACGGGGCACGCGGAGGCGGTGGAGATCCCGCACGACCTGCCGGTGCTGACGAAGCCGTTCCAGTCGGCCGAGCTCGCCCGCCGCGTCTCCTTGCTGCTGGGCGACGCGCCCGGCACCTGACGCGTCGGCCCGGCCGTCCGTCCCGACGGAAACGCGTTCGAAAGCGCGTCCGTCCCCGAGAAACGCCGGCATCGACCGTATGCGCTCGCCGCATCGCGGTCGTCCCGGGACGAGCATCGCGCAACGGCCTCGGGCCAACGAAAAAGGCGGCCTCTCGGCCGCCCTTCTTCGAACTCGTGCTGTCGAGGCGCCGATCAGGCCGCTTCGCTCTCGCCGCCGAGCACCGGGCCCGAATCCTTGCCGCGGGCGCTGACGTCGCGGTCGACGAACTCGATCACGGCGAGCGGGGCGTTGTCGCCCTTGCGGAAGCCGGCCTTCATGATGCGGCAGTAGCCGCCCGGACGGGCCGTGTAGCGCGGGCCGAGCACCGTGAAGAGCTTCTTGACCATGTCGTGGTCGCGGATCTGCGACATGGCGAGACGGCGGGTGTGGACGCTGTCGATGCGCCCGAGCGAGATCAGCTTCTCGATGACCGGGCGCAGGTCCTTGGCCTTCGGCAGCGTGGTGATGATCTGCTCGTGCTTGATCAGCGCGGCGGACATGTTGGCGAACATCGCCTTGCGGTGCTCGGTGGTGCGGTTGAAACGACGACCGCGGAATCCGTGACGCATGTTGGCTCTCCTGGTTTTTGCGGTCGCCGTGCCACGGTACGACCGTCATCTTGAAGGCGAATAGGGAGTAGCGAGTAGCGGATAGAGTGCAGCGGAACCGGGGAGCCCTGCGGACACCCCTATTCGCTACTCCCTACTCGCCATTCGCCCTCAGTAGTGCTCCTCGAAGCGCTTGGCGAGGTCCTCGATGTTCTCCGGCGGCCAGCCGGGGATGTCCATCCCGAGGTGCAGACCCATCCCGGCCAGCACTTCCTTAATCTCGTTGAGCGACTTGCGGCCGAAGTTCGGGGTGCGCAGCATCTCGCCCTCGGACTTCTGGATGAGGTCGCCGATGTAGACGATGTTGTCGTTCTTCAGGCAGTTCGCCGAACGCACAGAAAGCTCGAGCTCGTCGACCTTCTTGAGCAGCGCCGGGTTGAAGGGCAGCTGTGGCGCGAGCGGGGCGGCCTCCTCCTTGCGGGGATCCTCGAAGTTCACGAACACCTGGAGCTGGTCCTGGATGATGCGCGCCGCGTAGGCCAGCGCATCCTCCGGCGACACCGCACCGTTGGTCTCGACGGTCATCGTCAGCTTATCCTTGTCGAGATCCTGGCCCTCGCGGGTGGTCTCGATGCGGTAGCTGACCTTGGTCACCGGCGAGAACAGCGCGTCCACCGGGATCAGGCCGATCGGCGCGTCCTCGGGGCGGTTGCGCTCGGCCGGCACGTAGCCCTTGCCGGTGGCGACCGTGAACTCCATCCGGATCTCGGCGCCGTCGTCCAGCGTGCAGATCACGAGGTCGGGGTTCAGGATCTGGATGTCGCCGACCGTGCCGATGTCGCCGGCGGTGACGAGGCCCGGGCCGGTCTTGCGCAGGGTCATGCGCTTCGGGGCGTCGGTCTGCGAGCGGATGGCGATCGTCTTGATGTTCAGGACGATGTCGGTGACGTCCTCGCGGACGCCCGGGATCGAGGAGAATTCATGCAGGACGCCGTCGATCTGGACCGAGGTCACGGCCGCGCCCTGGAGGGAGGACAGCAGCACCCGGCGCAGCGAGTTGCCGAGCGTCGTGCCGAAGCCGCGCTCCAACGGCTCGGCGACGACGGTGGCGACCCGCTTCGGGTCGTCGCCGGTCGAGACCTGCAGCTTGTTGGGCTTGATCAGCTCTTGCCAGTTCTTCTGAATGACCACGATCCTACCTCTCCTGACGCACGAACCCGCGACGTCCGGGTCCGCGCTTCGGCCGATCGACGCTGCCCCCAGCGTCGGTCGGTCCCTAAAAGACTGCTCCGGGCCTACGCCTCGTCGGCGACCCAGAGATCCGGCACGAACCGGTATCCGTCCCCATCCCGCGTCACGGTGCCGACGGCCGGGAATTCGAGATGCGAGCCGGCGATGCGGGTCCCGTCGGCCGCCAGACCCGCGAGGATCGCCTTGCGGGTCGCTCGCGCCTGGTCGCCGTCGACATCGAAGCCGACGCCAGCCTCGGGTTGCTTGAACTGGATCGCCGGCAGGTGCACCACATCGGTGAACACCA
Organism: Methylobacterium sp. WL119; assembly: GCF_008039875.1. Lineage (GTDB taxonomy): Bacteria > Pseudomonadota > Alphaproteobacteria > Rhizobiales > Beijerinckiaceae > Methylobacterium. The sequence goes on from NZ_VRUU01000069.1 coordinate 9,298, forward strand.
GGAGCGACTTGTCCCCCGAAACGATCCGGAAACCGCAATGGCCCGGCGTATGGCCGGGCAGGTGCACCGCGGTGATGCCCGGCAGGACTTCCCCGCCGGACTGCTCCCGCACCCGGCCGGCATAGGGTGCCAGCGCCTTGCGGGCGTTCTCGAAATACGGCTTTGCCCCGTCCGGTGCGGCGGCGAGCGCCGCATCGGGGAGCCAGTACGCCGCCTCGTCCGAATGCAGCACGATCTCCGCGTTCGGGTAGGCGGCCTTCCCGTCGACCACCAGCCCACCGATATGGTCGGGATGGCAGTGCGTGACGAGAACGGTCTCGATCGCCTCGGGCGCCACGCCCGCGACGGCGAGCGCTGCGGGCACGCGACCCATGGTCGGCGGACCGAACGACCCGTAGCCGGAATCGATCAGCACCGGCTTGCGGCCGGGGCCCGTCAGCAGGAATGCGTTGAGCATCACCCGCGGCTCCTGCGTACGGAAGCCGGCGCGCTGCAGCGCCCCGGCCTCGTCCTTCGAGATGCCCGTGACGAGATCGAGGGAGCCCTGAAACCAGCCGTCGTTGAGCACGGTGAGCGTGATGTCACCGACGCTCCAGCGCTTGACGCCGGGAAGGATCTTCGTATCCGCCACGTGTGTCTCCGTCCGCCTCAGACGCGCCGACGCTTGCGCGGGCGGCAGCCGTTGTGCGGGATCGAGGTGACGTCGCGGATCGAGGTCACGGTGAAGCCCGCGGCCTGGAGGGCGCGGAGCGCCGACTCGCGGCCCGAGCCGGGCCCGGAGACCTCGACCTCGAGGGTGCGCATGCCGTGCTCGGCGGCCTTGCGGGCCGCGTCCTCGGCGGCGACCTGCGCGGCGTAGGGGGTCGACTTCCGCGAGCCCTTGAAGCCCATGGCGCCCGAGGAGGACCACGAGATCGTGTTGCCCTGCGCGTCGGTGATGGTGATCATCGTGTTGTTGAACGAGGCGGCGACGTGCGCCACGCCCGAGACGATGTTCTTGCGTTCGCGCCGGCGGACGCGGGTCGGTTCCTTGGCCATCTTTTCGATACCTGTCCTTCAAGCGCACCCGTAATTCCAGGTGCTCGGGATTCTCGTATGGGTTCGGTCGGCACATCCGCGGAGCGCCGCCCCGTCACGCCGGCTCCCGTCGAGGGAGATCCAGCACGATGCATGGGAGACCGCGCCGGGCGCAGCCTCCAAATTCGTAAGCTTACTTCTTCTTGCCGGCGATCGGCTTGGACTTGCCCTTGCGGGTGCGCGCATTGGTGTGCGTGCGCTGGCCGCGGACCGGCAGGTTGCGGCGATGGCGCAGGCCGCGGTAGCAGCCGAGGTCCATCAGGCGCTTGATGTTCATCGAGACGTCGCGGCGAAGGTCGCCCTCGACAAGGTAGTCGCGATCGATCGTCTCGCGGATCTGCAGCACCTCGGCGTCGGTGAGCTGGTTCACGCGGCGCTCGGCCGGGATGCCGACCTTCTCCGTGATCTCCTCGGCCTTCTTCGCGCCGATGCCGTGGATGTACTGGAGCGCGATGACGACGCGCTTGTTGGTCGGAATGTTAACGCCGGCGATACGGGCCAAGGTCATGCTCCATGTGGCGTACGGGCGATCGCCCGGGCCGTCCTGTGGGAAAGCGTGCGTCCGGTGGAGGCCGGCCCCTGCACGCCCGTCAACGACAAATCGGCCCGCGGCCGCCCCTTGGAGGGCACCTCGGACCAACGGCTGTGCAGACGAAGACCGGCCTGCTAGCGCGGGCCGGCGGTGATGTCAACGGTTCGGCACGATAAGACGCCGCGCCGGGCCCGGCGGGCGCGCCCGGCGCGCTGCATCGTTCCCATCACGTCACCTGGCGAACCGCAGGGGCGTGGGTGTCTTCGGGTCGACGTCAGAAGCGCTGGTTCAGCTGGCGGCAATACCCGCCGTTGTCGCGAAAGCCCGCCGGGCAGCGCCGCACGCACGCGCCGGCCGCGAACTTCAGCGGCGGCCTGCACAGGCGGCCGGTCGTCTGCCGCTCGTACTGATACGATTGCGCCGGGCCGGCCCACGCCGCCATCGGCATCGCGCCGACTGTCAGGGTCAGCGCTGCGAGGATCGCCCGAGCCGCATGCGTCGACATGATCATGGGTCCCCGGAAGGATGGCTTCAGGACGCCACGCCTTCGCGATGCGATTCGAGGATCGTCATCAGCGAATCCGTCACCGCGTCGATCGGCGCCATGCCGTCCACGGTCTGCAGCATCCCGGCGCGCTCGTAATAGGCCGAGAGCGGGGCGGTCTGGATCCGGTAGGCCTCGAGACGCGAGGCGAACACCTCGGGGGTGTCGTCCTTCCGCACCGGCTGTCCGCGGGCGGCGGTCTCCTCCGCCCGCTTGGCGATGCGGCCGACCAGGACCTTCTCATCGACCTTGAACTCGATCACGGTCGAGAGATGCAGGCCCTTCTCGTCCAGCATCACGTCGAGGACCTTGGCCTGCTCGACGGTGCGGGGAAAGCCGTCGAGGATGAACCCGCCGCGCGCATCCGCCTCCTCGATCCGGTCGGCGACGATGCCGACGACGATCGCGTCGGACACGAGGCCGCCGCTCTCCATCACTGCCTTCGCCTGGAGTCCGACCGGTGTTCCGGCAGCGACGGCCGCGCGCAGCATGTCGCCGGTGGAAAGCTGCGGGATGCCGAATCGCGCGACGATCCGCTCGGACTGTGTCCCCTTCCCCGCGCCGGGTGGTCCGAGCAGAATGATCCGCATGGGCGTTATCCTCGTCCGTGCCCGTCTCTCAGGGCTTCTTGGCGCGCGGCGACGCCGTATCGGCGTCGTTCCCGCGTCGGCGTTGCTTGTAGCGGCTTCCGCCGGACGGGCGAGCGGGCAAATCGCTGTCCACTCGTCATTCCGGCGATTGTGTCTCTCGTGTCGCCGAGCCGTATCGCTCAGCGCCGCCGCTGGGTCGTCGACGCGCCGCGCAGCTTGGCCTTCTTGACGAGGCCCTCGTACTGGTGCGCCATCAGGTGCCCGTGGATCTGCGCCACGGTGTCCATCGTCACCGACACGACGATGAGCAGCGACGTGCCGCCGAATCCAAGGCTGGCGGAGGCGTAGGAGGCGATGATCTCCGGCACCAGGCAGACGAAGGTCAGGTAGAGCGCGCCGATAAGGGTGATGCGCGTCAGCACCTTGTCGATGAACGCCGCGGTGCGCTCGCCGGGCCGGATGCCGGGGATGAAGCCGCCATGCTTCTTCAGATTGTCGGCGGTCTCCTGCGGGTTGAAGACCACCGCGGTGTAGAAGAACGCGAAGAAGATGATCAGCGCGGCGTAGAGCGCCATGTAGAGCGGACGGCCGTGGCCGAGATAGGTCGTGACCGTCGCCAGCACGCCGGTGCCCTGGTTGGCCGAGAAGCTCGCCACGGTGGCCGGCAGCAGCAGGAGCGACGAGGCGAAGATCGGCGGGATCACGCCCGAGGTGTTGAGCTTCAAGGGAAGGAACGAGGTCTGGCCCTCGTACATCCGGTTGCCGACCTGGCGCTTGGGATAGTTGATCAGCAGCCGGCGCTGGGCGCGCTCCATGAACACGATGAAGTAGACGAGGCCGATCGCGGCGACGCCGACGCCCAGGATCACCGCCGAGGACAGCGCGCCGGTGCGCGACAGCTCGAGCGCACCGATGATGGCGGTCGGCAGGTGGGCGACGATGCCGGCGAAGATGATCAGCGACGAGCCATTGCCGATGCCGCGCGAGGTGATCTGCTCGCCGATCCACATCAGGAACAGCGTGCCGCCGGTGAGCGTGATCACGGTCGAGGCGAGGAAGAACGGGCCGGGATCGATCGCGGCGCTCGACCCCTGGAGGCCGACGGCGATGCCCCAGGACTGGACCAGCGCCAGCACCACCGTGAGGTAGCGGGTGTACTGGTTGATGACCTTGCGGCCGGACTCGCCCTCCTTCTTCAGCGTCTCGAGGCTCGGGATCACCGAGGTGAGCAGCTGGATGATGATCGAGGCCGAGATGTACGGCATGATGTTGAGCGCGAAGATCGCCATGCGCTCGACGGCACCGCCGGAGAACATGTTGAACAGCCCGAGCACGCCGCCGGCCTGCTGCTGGAAGTTGCGCGCGAACTGTTCCGGGTCAATGCCCGGGATCGGGATGTAGGTCCCGAGCCGGAACACCACGAGCGCGCCGAGGGTGAACCAGATGCGCTTCTTGAGCTCATCCGCCTTCGCGATGGCACCGAAATTGAGGTTCGCGGCGAGCTGCTCGGCGGCTGAGGCCATGGCCTGTGTCCTGATGATGGGTCACGAGGGAGCCGCGGGGCATCCCTGAAAACGGGAGCGGCGGCCGCATGCGAGGTCGCACGGGCCGCCGCTCGAAGCTTCGACTTAAGGGGTCGCTCCCGGCGAGGCAACCGCGCTCAGGCGGTCGCTTCGCCCTTGTCGCCCAAGTCCTTGCCACCCTTGCCGCGGACCGAGACGCCGGCGCCGTAGGCGACGACGACGCTGCCGCCGGCCTTCTCGACCGCCTCGACCGCCGACTTCGACGCGCGGGTCACCTCGAAGGCGACCTTCGCGGTCAGCTCGCCGACGCCGAGCAGCTTCACGCCGTCGCGGGGACGGGCGATGATCCCGGCCTGCACGAGGGCCTCGACCGTCACGGTCGCGGCCTTGTCGAGCTTGCCGGCGTCGATCGCCTGCTGCACCCGGCCGAGATTCACCTCGTTGAGGTCGGTCGAGTAGAGGTTGTTGAAGCCGCGCTTCGGTAGGCGACGGTGGAGCGGCATCTGGCCGCCCTCGAAGCCCTTGATGGCCACGCCGGTCCGGGCCTTCTGACCCTTCACGCCGCGCCCTGCGGTCTTGCCCTTGCCGGAGCCGATGCCTCGGCCGACGCGCATCCGGTTCTTGGTTGCGCCTTCGTTGTCGCGGATCTCGTTGAGCTTCATCGCGCCCTCCTCAAGCCGCGTCGTCGAGGACGCGCACGAGGTGCGCGACCTTTCGGATCATGCCGCGAACGGCGGGGGTGTCCTCGAGCTCGGAGACACGGTGAAGCTTGTTCAGCTTCAGGCCCACCAGCGTCTGGCGCTGGGAGGCCTCGCGGCGGATCGGGGAACCGATCTGCTCCACGCGGACAGTCTTGCTAGCCATGCTGCCCTCCCCTTACGCGACTGCGGCTTCGGACTGGTCGGACGGGTCCGAATCGGTGCGCCGCGCCTGGAGCGTGGACACCTTGAGACCGCGACGACCGGCGACCGAGCGCGGGCTGTCCTCGTTCTTCAGCGCCTCGAAGGTGGCGCGCACGAGGTTGTAGGGGTTCGAGGAGCCAAGGCTCTTGGCCACGACGTCCTGCATGCCGAGCGTCTCGAACACGGCGCGCATCGGGCCGCCGGCGATGATGCCGGTGCCCTGCGGAGCCGCGCGGAGGATCACCTTGCCGGCGCCGTGACGGCCCTGCACGTCGTGGTGCAGCGTCCGGCCCTCGCGGAGCGAGATGCGGACAAGGCCGCGCTTGGCGGCTTCTGTCGCCTTGCGGATCGCCTCCGGGACTTCGCGGGCCTTGCCGTGGCCGAAGCCGACGCGACCCTTCTGGTCGCCGACGACGACGAGCGCGGCGAAGCCGAAGCGACGGCCGCCCTTCACCACCTTGGCGACGCGGTTGATGTGGACGAGCTTGTCCACGAACTCGCTGTCGCGCTCCTCGCGGTCGTCGCGGCGGCCGCGGCCACCGCCTTCACGTTCACGTGCCATGTTGCTTCCGTTTCATCTCACTGGCGCGGGCGGCGGGCCCGCTCGCTTGAATCGTCATCGCCGGAGGCGGACACGCCGCCTCCGCACCGCCGAGATTTAGAAGTCGAGGCCACCCTTGCGGGCGGCTTCGGCCAGAGCCTTGATCCGGCCGTGGTACTGGTAGCCCGAGCGGTCGAACACGACCTTCGAGACGCCGGCGGCCTTGGCGCGCTCGGCGACGAGCTTGCCCACCGCCGATGCGGCGGCGACGTCGGCGCCGGTCTTCAGGTCGGCGCGCAGGCCCTTGTCGATCGACGAGGCGGCGGCGAGCGTGACGCCCGCCGCATCATCGATGACCTGAACGTAGATCTGCTTCGACGAGCGGAACACCGACAGGCGCGGCCGGCCGTTGGCGGAGGCGCGGAGCGCCCGGCGCACCCGCGCCTTGCGGCGATCGAGGGCTTCGAGTTTGCGTGACATGTCTCAGCCCCCTTACTTCTTCTTGCCTTCCTTGCGGAAGATGAACTCGCCGGCGTACTTCACGCCCTTGCCCTTGTAGGGCTCGGGACCGCGGTAGTCGCGGATCTCCGCGGCGACCTGGCCGACGACTTGGCGGTCTATGCCGGAGATCGTGATCTCCGTCGGCTTCGGCGTCACGATCGTGATGCCGGCCGGGATCTGGTACTCGATGTCGTGGCTGTACCCGAGCGAGAGCTTGAGCGCCTTGCCAGCCATCGCGGCGCGATAGCCGACGCCGGTGATCTCGAGCTTCTTCTCGAAGCCCTTGGACACGCCCTCGACGAGGTTCGCGACCTGGGCCCGCGAGGTGCCCCAGAGCGAACGCGCCGCCTTGGACTGGTCCTTCGGGGTCACCGTGATCGCGCCGTCCTCGAGCGCCACATCGACCAGCGAGGGAACCACGAACTGCAGCTCGCCCTTCGAGCCCTTCATCTTCACCGTCTGACCCGTGACCGACGCGGTGACGCCGGCCGGAACGGGGACGGGCTTCTTGCCTACGCGAGACATCTGCCTCTCTCCTTATCCGGGGATCAGAACACCTTGCAGAGCACTTCGCCGCCGACGTTGCGCTCGCGCGCCTCGTGGTCGGCCATGACGCCCTGCGGGGTGGACACGATGGTGACGCCGAGACCGTCGGCGACGCGCGGCAGATCGCCGACGGCCGAGTAGACGCGGCGGCCGGGCTTCGACACGCGCTGGATCGAGCGGATGACGGGCTGGCCGTCGTAGTACTTCAGCTCGATCGCGAACTCCGTCCGGCCGTTGCCGAGTTCGGTGGTCGCGAAGTCGCGGATGTAGCCTTCCGACTTCAGCACGTTCAGGACGTTCGCGCGGAGGCGCGAGCCGGGCGTCGAGACGACGTTGCGACGGCGCATCTGGCCGTTGCGGATGCGGGTGAGCATATCGCCCACGGGATCGTTGACCATGGGTGCCTCCTTACCAGCTCGACTTGACGAGGCCCGGGATCAGGCCCCGGTTCCCGAGCTCGCGCAGCGCGATACGCGAGACGCCCATCTTGCGGTAATAGGCGCGCGGCCGGCCGGTGATCTCGCACCGGTTGCGCACGCGGGTCGGCGACGAGTTGCGGGGAAGCTCCGCGAGCTTGAGGCGCGCCTCGAAGCGCTCCTCCATCTCGAGGGACTCGTCGTTGGCGGTCGCGAGCAGGGCCTGGCGCTTCGCAGCGAAGCGCTTGACCAGCTCCTTCCGGTGGTTGTTCTGTTCGACTGAACTCTTCTTTGCCATTGTCTATCCTCCGGTGTCCGCGTCTAGGTATCCCGAGGGACGCCTACTGCCGGAACGGGAATTGGAAGGCGGCGAGGAGAGCGCGGGCTTCCTCGTCGGTGGTGGCGGTGGTGGCGACGACGATGTCCATGCCCCAGGTCTGCTCGGCCTTATCGTACGAGATCTCCGGGAACACGAGGTGCTCCTTGAGGCCGAGCGCGTAGTTGCCGCGGCCGTCGAACGACTTCGGGTTCAGGCCGCGGAAGTCGCGGACGCGTGGCAGCGCGATCGTGACGAGGCGATCCATGAACTCGTACATCTTCTGGCGACGCAGGGTGACCTTGCAGCCGATCGGCATGCCCTCGCGGACCTTGAAGGTCGCGATCGGCTTGCGGGCCTTGGTGATGACCGGCTTCTGGCCGGCGATCAGCGCAAGGTCGCCGGCGGCGACGGTGGCCTTCTTCGAGTCCGCGGTGGACTCGCCGACGCCCATGTTGATGACGATCTTGTCGATCCGCGGAACCTGCATCGGGTTCTTGTAGCCGAACTGCTCGATGAGCTTCTGGCGGATGACCTCGTCGTAGTGGGCGCGCAGGCGCGGGACGTAGGCGTCCTTGTTGGCCTCAGCCATCGATCTGATCCCCCGTGGTCTTGGCGAAGCGGACCTTGCGGCCGTCTTCGAGGATGCGGAAACCCACGCGGGTCGGCTTGCCGTTCGAGTCCTGCAACGCGAGGTTCGATAGCTGGATCGCGGCCTCCTTCGAGATGATGCCGCCTTCCTGGTTCTGGCTCTGCTTCTGGTGCTTCTTGACCAGGTTGATCCCGCGGACGAGCGCCTTGTCGTCCTTCGGCATCACCTGGATGACCTCGCCGGAGCGACCAGAATCGCGACCGGTGAGGACGACGACGGTGTCGCCCTTCTTGATCTTGGCTGCCATCACAGCACCTCCGGAGCCAGCGAGATGATCTTCATGTGGTTGCGGGCGCGCAGCTCGCGCGGCACCGGCCCGAAGATGCGGGTCCCGATCGGCTCCTTCTGATTGTTGATCAGCACGGCCGCGTTCTTGTCGAAGCGGATCACCGAACCGTCGGGACGCTTCACTTCCTTGGCGGTCCGCACGACCACCGCCTTCATGACGTCGCCCTTCTTGACGCGGCCGCGCGGGATCGCCTCCTTGATGGACACGACGATGATGTCGCCCACGCCGGCATAGCGCCGCTTCGACCCGCCCAGCACCTTGATGCACATCACGCGACGCGCACCCGAGTTGTCGGCGACGTCCAGATTCGTCTGCATCTGGATCACAGGAGTGACCTTTCCTTGTTTCAGGCGGGTTTCCGCACACGGGCGGTATTGCCCGGCGGACGACGCCTGATGGGGATCTGATGTCCCCGGCTCATATGACAGACCGCGCTATCGGCGCTTATCCAGCGCCGGCGCGGTCACCGCGTACGAAGGGCGCGAACACCCCTCTCACATGTCGCGAAGGGGTGCCCACTACACCACGGGGCGCAGAGGCGCAAGACTTTCCGTGCCGGCCCCGGCCTAATCCGTGCCGAGCTCCAGATCCTAGTGGCAGCCGTCGAGGGGTGGGGCGCCGGCACGCCCGGCGCGCTTCGGAGCATTCGACAGACCGATGATTCGGCGGCCGATCCGGTTTCCGTTCTCCGCGGCCTCGCCAAAGACGGCCGCGACCATGGCACGGTCCAGGATCTCGGCGCTTCCCAGCGAGAGCGACGCCTGGGCCAGGCGGCGCACCATCTCCTTGACGAAGGCCGCGCTCGCTCCCTCCGACAGCGCGACCGCGTCGTCGATGGCGCCCTCCTCGAATTGCAGGGCGCCTCCGTAGAGGGCGATCAGCCGCGCCCGGCAGGCGGCGTCGGGATTCGCGATCTCGATCGCCTCGTCGACGCGTCCCGGACGTGAAGCGAGCGCGTCCTCGATCTCCTCGGGCCGGTTGGTGGTCAGGAGGAAGAGGATGCTCGCATCGTCGCCCAGACCGTCCATCTCGTTGAGCAGCCGGTTCAGCAGGACCTCCGTCTTCGGGCTGTTCATGCCCTCCCGCGACCGGCCGACCAGATCGACGTCTTCGAGGACGACGATGCTCGGCTGGAGGGTGCGCGCGATCAGCATGTACCGGGTCAGGTACTGGACCTGTTCCGCCGTGATCAGGATCGTGGTCCGGTCTGGAAGGTTCGACGCGACATACCGGATCAGATGGGTCTTGCCGGTGCCGGGTGGCCCGTAGAGGAGCAGGCCCTTTCGGACGGATTGCCCGAGGCGGCGCAGGCCGGCGCGATGCCGGTCGAAGGCGAAGATGTGCCGATCCAGGCGCCCCATCGTCGCGTCGTCGAGGATGACCGCCTCGCGGGCCACCGGCGACAACTTGTGAACGGACATGCCCGCGCGCATGCCCGAATAGTTGGATCCGCTCTCGAAGGAGAGAACCTTGCCGCGATACAGCGCCGAGTTGGCGCTCGCCTCCTGAACCGCCCCCAGGAAATCGCGCGCGAAGGCCTGCGACTCCGGTCCCGGGAGCGTGGCGACCTCGACCTGGGCGAACGTCCCCTCTTGAAAAGTACTGTATTGGGACATGAACACGGCGACCGGCTAGTCGGCGACGCGGAACAGCCACAGGCCGGTGTTCAGGGCCGGAAACGGGTCGGTCTCCCCGACATCAACGTCGCGATACTGCAACGGCGTGAGCGCGACGACAGCATCGCCGCTTCGGACCAGCAGAGCGGAGATCGTGAGAGGACGGTGATCATAGGGCTGGTGCACCCCCAGCAGGACCGGGGCGTGCGGCGTCACCAGCGTAAGGATCGCCGCCTGCAGGTCCGGCAGGAGGTGAACACCGAACTGGCGCCTCGAGCTGACGATCCCCTTGACGTCCTCGGCGCCGAAGAAGCCGACGAAGGCTTCCCAGGCGTGATTGGCATTTGCCCACATGCAGCCCACCCTCATTCCAAGGAGGCGTCCCCCGTCGCCGAAGCGCGACGGCTGGCCCTCATGAGGCATGTGCGATGAGACGGGAAAAGCGCCACCGGTCTGTGCGACCCGCAGCCGAGAACCGGCATCGGCGGCATGAGCGCCGCCGACGCAGGGACCGTCGAAGGGTCGGGCTGAAGAGCATCCGCATCGCCGATGCTGCGGACACGAAAAAACGGGCGCAGAATCCTGCGCCCGTCTCATAGTCCGTCCAAGACGATCAGGCGGCCGCGGGAGCCTCGGCCGAGGCGGCTTCGCCCTCGACGAGCTTCCAGGTCTTGGTCTTGGAGAAGGGCCGGCACTCCTCGATGAACACCGTGGCCCCGACCTTAGCGGCGTTCGCCTCGTCGTGGGCATGGTAGTTCTTCGAGCGGCGAACGGTCTTCTTCATCACCGGGTGGGTGAAGCGGCGCTCCACCTTCACGACGATGGTCTTCTCGCCCTTGTCGCTGACGACGACGCCCTGCAATACGCGCTTCGGCATGATGAAACTCCTCAGGCCGACGTCGCCTGCAGCGTCTTCTGACGCTGCAGGGTGCGGACGCGGGCGATGTCGCGACGGACTTCGCGGACGCGGGCGACGTTCTCGAGCTGGCCGGTGGCCCCCTGGAAGCGCAGGTTGAACTGCTCCTTCTTGAGGTTCAGCAGTTCGTCGCTCAACTGGTCCGGCGACAGGGCGGCGAGATCCGACTGTCTCTGTGACGACTTCATGATCTGCCTCCCTTTAGTCGGCGATGCGTTGCACGACGCGCGTGCGGATGGGCAGCTTGGCGGCGCCCAGGCGGAGCGCCTCCTTCGCGATGTCCTCGGCGACACCGTCGACCTCGAACATGATGCGGCCCGGGTGGACGCGGGCAGCCCAGTACTCGGGCGCGCCCTTGCCGGAGCCCATGCGGACTTCGGTCGGCTTCGACGTGACCGGAACGTCGGGGAAGATCCGGATCCAGACCCGGCCTTGACGCTTCATCTCACGGGTGATCGCGCGGCGGGCCGCCTCGATCTGGCGCGCGGTGATGCGCTCGGGCTCCACCGCCTTCAGGCCGAACTGGCCGAAATTCAGGTCGAAGCCGCCCTTGGCCGCACCGGAGATGCGACCTTTGAACTGCTTACGAAACCGGGTCTTCTTGGGTTGCAACATGGCAGCCTCTCAACACCTTCCTTGGCTCGGGGGTCCGACGATCGCGCTTAGGCGTGATCGCGGCGACCGCGACCGCGGTCACCCTCGCCATCGCGCTCGCGACGACCGCCCGAACGGCCGCCCTCTTCCTGCGCCTTCTTATCCTGCGCCATCGGGTCGTGCTCGAGGATCTCGCCCTTGAACACCCAGACCTTGATGCCGCACGTTCCGTAGGTCGTGAACGCGGTGGCCGTGCCGTAGTCGACGTCGGCGCGCAGCGTATGCAGGGGCACGCGGCCCTCGCGGTACCATTCCTGGCGGGCGATCTCGGCGCCGCCGAGACGGCCGGAGCAGTTGATCCGGATGCCCTCGGCCCCGAGGCGCATCGCCGATTGCACGGCGCGCTTCATGGCGCGACGGAAGGCGACGCGGCGCTCGAGCTGCTGCGCGATCGAGTCGGCCACCAGCACGGCGTCGATCTCGGGCTTCCGGACCTCGACGATGTTGATGGTCACGTCGGCCTTGGTCATCGTGTTGACCAGCTTGCGCAGCTTCTCGATGTCGGCACCCTTCTTGCCGATCACCACGCCCGGACGGCCCGAGTGGATGGTGACGCGGCACTTCCGGTGCGGGCGCTCGATGACGATCTTGGAGACCGCCGCCTGCTTGAGCTGCTTCATGAGGGCGGCGCGGATCGCGACGTCCTCGTGCATCAGCTTGACGTATTCGGTCTTGCCGGCGAACCAGCGGGAATCCCAGGTCCGGTTGATGCCGAGCCGGAGACCGATCGGGTTGACTTTCTGACCCATCAGATTCTCCTCAGGCCGCTTCGGCGGTGCGGACTTCGCGAACCACGATGGTGAGGTTCGAGAAAGGCTTCAGGATGCGCGCGCCGCGGCCGCGGGCGCGGGCGTGGAAGCGCTTCAGGACCAGCGCCTTGCCCACGAAGGCCTGGGTGACGACGAGGTCGTCGACGTCCAGGTCGTGGTTGTTCTCAGCGTTGGCGATCGCGCTCTCGAGGCACTTTTTGACCTCGGTCGAGATGCGCTTGCGGGAGAACTCGAGGTCGGCGAGCGCCGACTCGACCTTCTTGCCGCGGATCATCTGCGCGACGAGGTTGAGCTTCTGGGGCGAGACACGGAGCATCCGTGCCACGGCCTTGGCCTCGTTCTCGGGCAGCGCGCGGGGGGTGGCTTGCTTGCCCATGTCAGCGCCTCTTCGCCTTCTTGTCGGCCGCGTGGCCGTGGAAGGTGCGGGTCGGCGAGAACTCGCCGAACTTGTGACCGACCATTTCCTCGGAGACGTAGACCGGGATGTGCTTCTGCCCATTGTGCACACCGAAGGTGAGCCCGATGAACTGCGGCAGGATGGTGGAGCGACGGCTCCAGATCTTGATGACCTCGTTCCGGCTCGACCCGCGAGCCGCCTCGGCCTTCTTGAAGAGGTAGCCGTCGACGAACGGCCCCTTCCAGAGTGAGCGTGCCATGATGGTTACTTCTTGCGGTTGTGGCGGCTGGACAGGATGAAGACGTCGGTCCGCTTGTTCGAGCGGGTCTTCTTCCCCTTGGTCGGCACGCCCCAGGGCGTCACCGGGTTACGGCCGCCCGAGGTGCGTCCCTCGCCGCCGCCGTGCGGGTGGTCGACCGGGTTCATGGCCACGCCGCGGACGTGCGGACGCTTGCCGAGCCATCGGTTGCGCCCGGCCTTGCCGAGCGAGATGTTCATGTGGTCCGGGTTCGAGACCGCACCCACCGTCGCGTAGCACTGGCCGTGGACCAGGCGCTGCTCGCCGGAGTTCAGGCGGAGCGTCACGTAGCCCTGGTCGCGCCCGACGATCTGAGCGTAGTTGCCGGCGGAGCGGGCGACGGCGCCGCCCTTGCCAATCTTCAGCTCGATGTTGTGCACGATCGTGCCCACCGGCATGCCGCCGATCGGCCCGGCATTGCCCGGCTTGATGTCGACGCCCTCGCCCGAGACCACCTTGTCGCCCGGCTGAAGGCGCTGCGGAGCGATGATATAGCTCTGCTTGCCGTCCGGGTAGTTGATCAGCGCGATGAACGCCGTGCGGTTCGGATCGTACTCGATCCGCTCGACGGTCGCCGACACGCCCGGCTGCGACCGACGCTTGAAGTCGACGAGACGGAGCGAGCGCTTGTGACCGCCGCCGCGGAAGCGGACGGTGATCCGCCCGAGGTTGTTGCGGCCGCCCGAGGACGACTTGCCCTCGGTCAGCGCCTTCACCGGCTTGCCCTTGTAGAGCTCACGGCGGTCGACCAGCACGAGCTGGCGCAGGCTCGGCGTGACCGGTTTGAATGTCTTCAAGGCCATCGGCTTAAATCCCTACCCGGTCTATGTCAGAGGCCGGTCGTGACGTCGATCGTGTCACCTTCGGCGAGGGTCACGACCGCTTTCTTCACGTCCGAACGCTGTCCGCGCATGCCGCGGAAGATCTTCTTCTTGCCCTTGGTCACGAGGGTGTTCACCGCCGTGACCTTGACGTCGAACAGCTTCTCGACCGCTTCCTTGATCTGCGGCTTGGTGGCCTTCGGAGCGACCCGGAAGACGACCTTGTTCTGCTCGGTGAGGTTCGTCGCCTTCTCGGTAATGACCGGGGAGACGATGATGTCGTAGTGGCGCGGATCGGCACTCATTTGAAACGCTCCTCCAGCGCGTCGATCGCGGCGCGGGTCAGCACGAGCGTGTCGCGGCGCAGGATGTCGTAGACGTTGATGCCCTGCACGGGCAGCACGTCGATCATTGGGATGTTGCGGGCGGCGCGGCCGAAGTTCTCGTCGACCTCGGCGCCGCCGATGATCAGCGCGCTCGAGAGACCCATCTTACCGAAGCGCTCGACGAGACCCTTGGTCTTGTGGTCCTCGATCTTGATGTCGTCGACGACGATGAGGGTCGAGGCCTTGGCCTTGGCCGACAGGGCGTGACGCAGGGCCAGGGCACGGACCTTCTTGGGAAGGTCGTGGCCGTGGTCGCGGACGACCGGGCCGAACGCACGGCCGCCGCCGCGGAACTGCGGAGCCGAGGCTGCGCCGTGACGCGCGTTGCCGGTGCCCTTCTGCTTGTACAGCTTCTTGCGGGTCCGGTTTACGTCCGAGCGGTTCTGCACGGCGTGGGTGCCGGCACGACGCTTGGCGAGCTGCCAGCGCACCATGCGCTGGAGCAGGTCGGCGCGGGGCTCGAGGCCGAAGATGGCCTCGTCGAGCTCCACCGAGCCGGCGCCGGCGCCGTCGAGGGTGGTGATATCGAGCTTCATCACGCGTTCTCCTCGGCAGCGGGCGCCTCGGGGGCGGATTGCGGGGCAGCCGACGCGCCGTTCTCACGGAACTTGCCGGGCTGGGGAACTTCGGCCGGAAGCTTGCGCTTCACCGCGTCCCGGATCTGGATCCAGCCGCCGGCGACGCCGGGAACCGCACCCTCGACCAGGATCAGGCCGCGCTCGACGTCCGTGCGGACGACGCGCAGGTTCTGCGTGGTGACGCGGTCGACGCCCATGTGACCGGGCATCTTCTTGTTCTTGAAGGTCTTGCCCGGATCCTGACGGCCGCCGGTCGAACCGATCGAGCGGTGCGAGATCGACACGCCGTGGGTGGCGCGCAGACCGCCGAAGTTCCAGCGCTTGATGCCGCCGGCGAACCCCTTACCCGTGGTCGTGCCCGTCACGTCGACGAACTGGCCCGGGATGAAGTGATCGGCCGTGATCTCGGCGCCCACCGGGATCAGCGCGTCCTCGGACACGCGGAACTCGGCGATCTTTTGCTTCGGCTCGACCTTGGCGACCGCGAAGCGGCCACGCTCGGCGGCCGAGACGTTCTTGACCTTCGCCTTGCCGACGCCGAGCTGGACGGCGACGTAGCCGTTCTTCTCGACGGTGCGGTGGGCGACCACCTGGCATTGTTCGATCTTGAGCACGGTGCAGGGAACGTGTTCCCCCGCTTCCGTGAAGATCCGGGTCATGCCGACCTTCTGTGCAATGACGCCTGAGCGCATAAGGTGTCTCCCTCGCGCGATGAAACGGTAAGCTCTAAACCCGGCGGGGCTTAGAGCTTAATCTCCACGTCCACGCCAGCGGCGAGGTCGAGCTTCATCAGCGCGTCCACGGTCTGGGGGGTCGGATCGACGATATCGAGCACGCGCTTGTGGGTGCGCATCTCGAACTGCTCGCGCGACTTCTTGTCGATGTGCGGCGAGCGGTTGACCGTGAACTTCTCGATATGGGTCGGCAGCGGGATCGGGCCGCGGATGGTCGCGCCGGTCCGCTTGGCGGTGGAGACGATCTCGCGGGTGGACGCATCCAGGATGCGATGATCGAACGCCTTCAGGCGGATGCGGATGTTTTGACCGTTCATGACCTAAACCTCGACGGAAACGTGTTGGGCGGGCGCGAGGGCCCTTCCCTCAATCGTCCCCTGACGGATGCTGTGTCCGGGCACCGGCCCTTCGTCCCGGGAGACGAAGGGCCGATCTGTCTGACGACTACGCGTTGATGGCGGCGACGACGCCGGCGCCGACGGTTCGGCCGCCCTCGCGGATGGCGAAGCGCAGCTTCTCCTCCATGGCCACCGGCACGATCAGCGTGACGTCCATGGTCACGTTGTCG
>NZ_VRUU01000006.1 GCF_008039875.1 Methylobacterium sp. WL119
AGCGAGGGGCGGGAAAGGGGAGCGCCGGATCCGGCATCGTCGCTCCCCTCTCCCGACCCGCTTCGCGGGCCACCCTCCCCCGCAGAGGGGGGAGGGAAAAGCGGTTCCTGCGATCGCCGTTCGGGGTGGGCGGATGCGAAAGCCGTTCCAGAAGAATGGCGTTCTGCGGAACGCGCCCGTTGCAACCCCCGAAGGTCCGCCGCGTCATGCCCGGGCGGAGCATCCTCGATCTCCCGCAGCCCGAAGGCGCGCAGATCCACGTCGAAGGCGAGGCGCTCGGTGAGCGCGCTCGGCGGCGCCTCGTCGTCGAGCCCCTCGTCGAGCAGCACCAGGCCGAAGCGGGCGGGCCGCGTCTCGCAGAAACCGTCGCGCGCGACCGTGATCGTGCCGGTGTCGAGCGCCGCGGCGAGACGAGCCGCCGTGCCGGGCGACAGGCGCTCGGCCATCGGCACGACGACGAGGCCGCCGTCGGCCTCGGCCAGGAGGCCCACCTGGGCCACCGGGCGGCCGGCCGACAGGCTCGCGGCGAGGTCGAGGCCGCCGAGCAGGCGGTCGTCGCCGATGCCGGGCGGGCAGCGCCGGACGGGGGTGCCGGGCGCGAGGCGGTCCGTCAGGTGCCGCAGCCACGCCTCGCGGACCGGGCCCGTCCCGGCGCGCAGGCGGATGCCGACGCAGGCCTGCGGATCGGCCGCCAGCAGCGAAGCGGCGCGGAGCGCCTCGGCCCAGCGGCCCTCGCCGGGCGCGAGCGTCACGCCAGCACGTCGGCCACCGCCCGCGCCACGCGGGCGGTGGAGCCGGCCTCGTCGAGCGGGTTGCGGCGCAGGCGATGGCGCAGCGCCGCCGGCGCGATCCGGCGGACATGGTCGATCGTCACGTCGTCCGCGCCGTCGAGCGCCGCCAGCGCGCGGGCGGTGCGCATCAGGGTGAGCTCGCCGCGCAGGCCGTCGGTGCCGAGCGCCACGCAGAGCCTCGCGCAGGCCTCCAGCACCGCGTCGGGGATCGTCACGGCACTCAGCCGTTCGCGGGCGAGCGTGATCTGCTTGGCCTGCGCCCGCTCGGCCTTGGCGTAGGTGGCGCAGAACGCTTCCGGGTCGCGCTCGTAGACGTCGCGGCGGCGGACCACGTCGATGCGGGTCGCGATGTCGGTGGGCGTCGCCACCTCGACGGCGAGGCCGAACCGGTCGAGGAGCTGCGGCCTCAGCTCGCCCTCCTCCGGGTTGCCGGAGCCGACGAGCACGAAGCGCGCCGGGTGCCGGATCGACAGGCCCTCGCGCTCGACGGTGTTGACCCCGGAGGCCGCCACGTCGAGCAGCAGGTCGACGAGGTGGTCTTCCAGCAGGTTGACCTCGTCGATGTAGAGGAAGCCGCGGTTGGCCCGCGCCAGCAGCCCGGGCTCGAACGCCTTCTCGCCGAGCGCCAGCGCCCGCTGCAGGTCGAGCGCGCCGACCACCCGGTCCTCGGTGGCTCCGAGCGGCAGGTCGACCACCGGCACCGGCACGAGCGCGCTCTTGCGCTCCGCCTGGCCGCGGCAATGCGGGCACGATTCGGCGGGTGCGGCCGGATCGCAGGCATAGGGGCAGCCGACGACCGCGCGCATCCGCGGCAGCAGACCGGCCAGCGCCCGGATCGCGGTGGACTTGCCGGTGCCGCGATCCCCGAACACCAGCACGCCCCCCACCGACGGATCGACCGCCGCGATCAGCAGCGCCCGACGCATCTCGTCCTGGGCGACGATGGCGGTGAAGGGGAAGGTAGTCACGCGCGGGGGCACTCGTGATTGCGAAGATGTTGTCACGCCGATCCGTGGCTGGGGAGGTTCGGCGCGATCGGCTCGATCGGCGCGATCGAGAATGGCACCCTGGCCTTCGAAACGCACGGGCAGTTCCCTTCTTCCGATGCGACTCGTCAGGGCCGCACGCTATGCAGGGTCAGGCGCGGGTCCCCTCTCCCCATGGAAGAACGGGCCCCGCAGTGCTTCGGACGCACCATCCGGCGCCGTCACGCAGAGGCGTCGGAATTCGGTAGGGCCCGAGGACGCGGAGAAACTCGCCGCACGGATTGTCGGCGGCGTGTCCCCTACTCCGCCGCCACCCGCTCCAGCCCGATCCGCCCCCAGATCGCGGCCAGCGCCCCGACGAGGTGGTCGATGTCGGCGTCCGTGTGCAGGGGCGACGGGGTGATGCGCAGGCGCTCGGTGCCGCGGGCGACGGTCGGGTAGTTGATCGGCTGCACGTAGATGCCGAACTCGTCGAGCAGGGTGTCGGAGATCGCCTTGCACAGCACCGGATCGCAGACCATCACCGGGACGATGTGGCTGTCGTTGGGCAGGGTGGGGATGCCGGCGGCGTCCAGGCGCTCGCGCACCCGCTGCACCCGCTCCTGGTGCCGTGCGCGCTCGACGTTGCTCCGCTTGAGGTGGCGGATGCTGGCGGCCGCGCCCGCCGCCACCGCCGGCGGCAGCGAGGTGGTGAAGATGAAGCCCGAGGCGAAGCTGCGGACGAAGTCGCACAGCGTCTCGCTCGCGGTGATGTAGCCGCCATGCACCGCGAAGGCCTTGCCCAGCGTGCCCTCGATCACGTCGAGGCGGTGGGCCAGCCCCATCCGCTCCGAGATGCCGCCGCCGCGCGCGCCGTAGAGGCCGACCGCGTGGACCTCGTCGAGGTAGGTGAGCGCGCCGTGCGCCTCGGCCACGTCGCAGATCTCGTCGATCGGCGCGATGTCGCCGTCCATCGAGTAGACCGATTCGAAGGCCACGAGCTTCGGCCTGCCGGGCTCGATCATCCGCAGCTTGCGGTCGAGGTCCTCCGGGTCGTTGTGGCGGAAGATCTGGCGCTCGGCGCGCGACGCCCGGATGCCCTCGATCATCGAGGCGTGGTTCTCGGAATCCGAGAGGATGACGCAGCCGGGCAGCTTGGCGCCGAGGGTGCCGAGCGCCGCCCAGTTCGAGACGTAGCCGGAGGTGAACAGCAGGGCCGCCTCCTTGCCGTGGAGGTCGGCGAGCTCGCGCTCCAGCAGCACGTGGTAGTGGTTGGTGCCGGAGATGTTGCGGGTGCCGCCCGCGCCCGCGCCGCAGCGGTCGAGCGCCGCGTGCATGGCGGCGAGCACGTCCGGGTGCTGGCCCATCCCGAGATAGTCGTTCGAGCACCAGACCGTGACGGGCTTCTCGCCTTCGGGGCTGTGATGGGTCGCGTGCGGGAAGCGTCCGGCCTGACGTTCGAGATCGGTGAAGACGCGGTAGCGCCCCTCCCGGTGCAAATTCTGAAGCTCGGCGCCGAAGAACGCGTCGTAATCCATCGCTCGTCTCCCCGTCCTCGTTTCGATCGCGCGGGTTCTCCCGCGTTAGGCCGCGTCGCGCCGGGCCGGCTCGGCCGGCCCCTGTGTCGGTCCGGCTGCGGCGGAGGCCGCGAGCTTCACCTTTGTCGGGACGGCCGCGGCGGACGCCGCGACCTTCGGCGGGAGGCTCCAGTTCCAGAGGGCGGCCGCGGGCAGCGGCAGCATCAGGAACCAGTGCTCGAGGGTCGCCAGGCCCATCAGCGTGGTGAGGATGGTGAAGCCGACCATCGCGTGCGGCGTGATCGGCTCGGAGAGCGCCGCCTGGCCGAGCAGCACGACGATCACGGTGGCGACGCTGACCGACGCCGGGAACAGCAGGTTCATCGGCCGCTTCGTCAGGTAGCAGCCGAGATAGGCCAGATGGTCGGGCAGGAACTCGGCGTTGAGGTTGCGCACCCCGAGGAACAGGTTGAGCCGGGCGCTGAGGTTCATCCCCCACAGCACGCAGTAGGTCCACAGGGCCAATCTTTGCGGGGTGTTCCAGGTGAGCGCCAGGATCGCCAGCGCGCCGAGAACGATGGCGAATTCGTGCCACAGGCTCGTCGCGACCGCCGCCCGGAACTTCTCGACGCCGCGGGCGCCGGGCCGGCAGGCCTCCGGCCGCGGGCCGGTGACGAAGCCCATGTAGTAGCTCATCTCCTGCCAGCCCCAGACCAGCAGCGCGCCGGTGAAGGCGGTGTAGGCCCCCGTCTCCGTGGCGTCGCCGGCGCTCGTGCCGATCGCGTAGAGCGCCGCCAGCAGCACCGCGGTGCCGGCGGCCATGCTCCACGGGAAGGTGCGGCGCGGCAGATGGTCGAGCAGGATGATCACCCCGGTGGAGAACCACCAGATCGCCACCGCATAGAGGGCCGGGACGGCGTAGGGCGACATCGCCGGCCCGCTACCACACCGGCTCGAGGCGGATGTCGGCGGGCATCGCGTTGTCGAGGGTCGGCAACAGGTAGAGCCTGCCGAAGGTGACCGCGGCCCGCGCCACCTGCACGCCGCGCTTCAGCGTGCCGGCGACGCCGCCCTGCGCCCGCGCCTCGGCGATCTTCACCGAGCAGTCGAGCAGGGTGTCGAGCCGCTGCTTGAACTTCGGGTTGTCGAGGTCGAGCGTCAGCGGGAAGGTCTGCTTCGAGATCTCGGAGGTGATGCGGAAGACCGTGAAGTCGTACTCGGACGGGTCGACCCCGAGGGCGGCGTGGAAGGCCGGCCGGCAATGGTCGCGGACGTACATCGTCGCGAACACCGCCAGCAGGAAGAACTTGATCCAGTAGCGGTTCAGCCCCTGCGTCAGCTTCGGATTGGCGCGCATCAGTAGCGCGAAGGCCTCGCCGTGGCGGAACTCGTCGTTGCACCACTTCTCAAACCACTTGAAGATCGGGTGGATGCGCCGCTCGGGGTGCTTCTCCAGCTCGCGGAAGATGGTGATGTAGCGCGCGTAGCCGATCTTCTCGGACAGGTAGGTTGCGTAGAAGATGAACTTCGGGCGGAAGAACGTGTACTTCTTCGACTTCGTCAGGAAGCCGAGATCGACGCCGATGCCGAAATCCTTCAGCGTGTCGTTGATGAAGCCGGCGTGGCGCGCCTCGTCGCGGCTCATGAAGCCGAACAGCTCCTTGATGTCCTTGTTCTTGGCGCGCTTGCGCATCTCGGCGTAGAGGACGCAGCCCGAGAACTCGGCGGTGATCGACGAGACCAGGAAGTCGAGGAACTCCTTCCGGAGTTCGGGCTCCATCTGCGACAGGTCGCAGTCGAAGTCGGCGTTGCGGGTGAAGTGGCGCTTGTTCGGGTCGGAGCGCAGCTCCTCGATCAGCACGTCCCACTCGGCCCGGACCGGCTCGACGTTCGTGCGGTCGAGCTCCGCGAAATCGGTGGTGTAGAAGCGCGGGCTGAGGAAGGTCGTCTCCTGCGCGGACTTGGTCGATTCGTTGACCGGGCGGGTGGGCAGCGGATGCCTGACGGGAGCGTTCAAAGCTTCCTCCTCTCGCTGAAGCTGACTTCGTAGAGCTCGGTCAGCTCGAGATGGCCGGCGAGCTTGGTCCAGAGCCGCTCGATCCGGCCGGCCCGCGTCACCGTCGCGGTGCGGCGGACGACGAGGCGCTCGCCGTAGGGCACCGAGGTCGGCGCGTCGTGGACCTGCACCTCGTCGCCGGGCTCGATCTCGAAGTCGGCGTCGAGGCTGACATGGGCGTGCAGGCTCTCGGGGGTCTGCTCGATCTCGACGGTGCAGGGCACCTCGACCGTGCGGCGGCCGTTCAGGAATCCGATCATCGCGGGACGCTCACGTCGGGAAGGGCGTTGCCGGGTAGGAGCTTGGCGAAGGCGAGCGCGTTGGTCGGGCCGAAGGCGCCCATGTTGACGCTGCGCCCCGTGGTCTCGTCGATCAGGGCGAGCGAGCCGTCGTCGTAGCGGGTTAGGCGGAACGGCTCGGCCGGGGTCAGGCCGGCGCGCAGGCGGGACTGGCCGAAGCTGCGCAGGGTCGCGCGGACGAAGTTGTCCTGGCCGGGCTCGATGGTCTCGATCAGCCGCGCATCGGCGGCATCCTCGATCCGGATCGACCCGTCCGGGCGGTCCAGCACGCGCAGGGCGACGGAGGCGACGGGATTCCCGCCGGGGTTTCCGCTGAGGCCGATCCGCTCGGTGCGCCCGACCACCACCGCCAGCATGGTGAAGCCGAGGAGCGCCCCGGCTCCGATCAGTGCGAGCGCCGGGATCGGTCCGCCCTCCGCCACCTCACCCATCGGCTTCCCTCACCGTCTGCCCGGACCGGTCGTCGGGGCGGCACCGCTCGGTGTCCGGCCACGTCGCCGTTTCCTTGGCTTCACGTTAACCGGTGTCAAGCACGCTTGACAATCCTCGTTCTGGATTTTTCGGGCGGGTTTTTCGAGGGTGCCGGCAAGGTCCTGTTCGCGAACGACTTTTTTCGAGAAGCGAACGCCCGCCCCGGCGGTTCGGCCGGGACGGGCGGGGTGATGTCTCGTCCGCGCGGCTCCGCGGAGGCTCGGGCCGGTCAGCGCGCTCCGACGGCGACGAGGCGCGGCTTGCGCGCCGCGTTCTGCGGTCGGGCGACGAGCACCGGCAGCGCGGACTCTTCCTCGGGCGCCCGCGCCGCGACGATCGCCCGGGCGAGGATGGCGGCTACCTCGCCTGCGTTCGGGACGGAGCGGAGCATCGGCTGCGGCTCGGTCACGCGCCAGGGGCGGGCATGCGGCCACAGGTGCAGGTAGGCGACGCGGGTGCCGGCGCTCAGCCGGAGCGGCAGGTCGCCGGTGCCGTCGGCGAAGCTGTGCAGGGCGGCATCCTCCACCTGCGCCAGCGGCAGGTTGAAGGTGACCGGCAGCGCGATGCCGATCCGCATCACCACGCGGCGGTTGGTGATGGTGTAGGTCGTGGTCCAGGAGGCGAGCCAGCCGAGGCCGCCGACGACGGCCAGCGCGGCGGCGCAGGCGGCGAAGGTCGGCCACGAGGCTTCGAGGCCCGCCAGCACCGCGCCGTCGAGAGCCGCCGGCAGGATGGTCCAGGCGGCCAGCACGCCGAACCACAGCACCACGAACCCGCCGTGCATCGGGCGGGCGGCCATGCCGAAGGCGGTCGGCCGGCCCTGCCACAGGATGTGCTCGCCCGGCGGCAGCGCCTCGGGCAGGCCCTCGGGGATCCGGTCGTCGCGGACGGTGTCGTCCGAGGGCGTATCGTGGGTCCGGCGGCCGCTCATAGCAGGGTCTCCGCGCGCTGGGGCGTGGCGTACAGGGTGCCGGCGCCGAAATAGGCGATGATCTTCTCCTCCTCGAGGAGAGTCACCGCGTCGGGGTCGGCGTGGGGCGGGATGTCCGAGAACTGTCGGGCGAGCAGCGCCTCGGTCTTCACGGTGCGCGAGAACCGCCCCGTGCGGCAGAAGGTGACCGGCATCAGCACGCGGCGTCCGCCGGCGCCGAGATCGACCTCGTAGTAGCGGGCGAAGCTTTCGCCGCGGTCGACCCAGATGTCGGACACCGTTCCGGCGATCTGGCTGTCGGCGCCGAACACGCTCATGCCGATCGGGTTGGGGCCGTCCTCGTGGACCATGAAGTGCGTCGCGACCCGCAAGGGGACGATCCGTTTCTGGCCGTCGAAGGTGTGATCGAACGCGTCGTCGCGGCTGACCCAGGAGCCGGGGCCGACATGGGCGAACATCGGGTCGGCGCCGGTCGGCTCCAGCGGGGCGCCCGGCCAGGGCTCGCGCTTGCTGCCGAGGTAGTTGCGGTCGGGCCTGGTGTCGGCCTGCGGCGCCTGCTTGATCTTGCCGTCGGCGAGGTGGAACAGCTTCGGCGTCGGGATCAGGATCGGGTCGGGGCGCTTGAGGGTGCCCGTCACCTCGGCCTCGAGGGGATAGCCCTCGCGCCGGTCCTCGCGCCGGAGCCAGAAGACCAGGCCGAAGAAGAACAGGAAGAAGGCGTACAGGACGATCTGCGCGACGTCGACGTAGCCGGTGAGTGCTCCCGTGGGCAGTGCTCCTGGTGGCATGGCGATCTCCCGAGCTTCAGGTGGAGGAGGTGGACAGGGCGACGCGGGGCCTGCCCCGCGCCGCCGGTTGCGGGCTGCGGTCCCGGACCAGCGGGCCGATCGCGACCAGCGTCGCGAACAGCAGCGCGATCTCGATGTGGTAGACGACGAGGTAGCCGATCGAGGGATCGCTCATGCCCTCGCCGAGCGCCCCCGAGACGGCGAGCGCCGAGCCGACGTCCCGCACGATGCCGCTGCCGGCGATGGCGAGGCCGGCCGCCGACGCCTGGACCGCGCCCCAGGCGCCGAGCGCGAGCCCGGTATCCTCCGGCCCGGCCTTCGCCATGGAGGCGGTGAGCGTGCCGTGGGCGAACAGGCCGCCGCCGCAGCCGATCAGGCTGACGCCGGCCGCGAAGACCTGCGTCGAGCCGAGCGGGGCCGCGAACACGACGCAGGAAAAGGCAAGGATGCCGATCACGGCACCCGCCGCCGCCACCCGGAACGGGTCGCCGCCCCGGTTGAGCCAGCGCGCCGCCGCCAGCAGCCCGAGGCCGCCGCCGGCCGCCAGCATCGCGGTCAGCGCCGTGGTCGCGCCGACCGAGAGGTGCAGGATCTGCCCGCCATAGGGTTCCAGCAGGATGTCCTGCATCGAGAAGGCGGCGGTGCCGAGCCCGGTGGCGACGAGGCGGCGCCGCGCCAGCCCCTGCCCCACATAGGCCGCCCAGGATTCGGAGAAGCTCGGCTGCGCCGCGTCGCGGGCGCGGTCGGGGTCGCGCGCCTCCTGCTTCCACAGGGCCAGCCCGTTGAGCACGATGGTGACGAGGGCCGTGCCCTGGATCACCTGGATCAGCCGCACCTTCGAGAAGTCGGCGAGCAGCAGGCCGAAGGCGACCGCGCTGACCATCATCCCGACGAGCAGCATGACGCAGAGCAGCGCGACGACCTTGGGCCTTGCATGGGCCGGTGCGAGGTCGGTGGCGAGGGCGAGCCCCACCGTCTGCGTGGTGTGGAGGCCGGCGCCGACCAGGACGAAGGCGAGCGCGGCGGCGACCTGCCCGGCCCACATCGGGCCGGTGGTGTCGCCCGACAGCAGCAGCAGCGCGAACGGCATGATCGCGAGCCCGCCGAACTGCAGCAGCGTGCCGAACCAGATGTAGGGGACGCGGCGCCAGCCGAGCACCGACCGGTGCGTGTCCGAGCGGAAGCCGATCAGCGCCCGCAAGGGGGCGAAGATCAGCGGCAGGGACAGCATCAGCGCGACGACCCAGGCCGGCACCTCCAGCTCGACGATCATGACGCGGTTGAGCGTGCCGATCAGCAGCACCGCGGCCATGCCGACGGTGACCTGGAACAGCGACAGCCGCATCAGCCGCCCGAGCGGCAGCTCCTTCGTCGCCGCGTCGGCGAAGGGGAGGATCGACGGCCCGAGGGCCGCGACGTGCCGGATCAGGCGGAGGCCGAGCTTCATCGGCGGCCCCGCGCCAGCTCGATCGCGTTCGAGAGGTAGAAGCCGCTGTTGACGCGCTGCGTGCGCGTCAGCGCGAACTCGGCCAGCGCCGGCTCCCGGCCGATCCGCTTGGCCAGCGCGCCCAGCGTGATCGGCACGATCGCCGGCGCCCGGTCGGCCCTCGGGAACAGCGTGCCGGCGGCGTGCATCGCGGTGAGCAGGGCGGTGCGGGGCGCCACCGTGAACACCACCGACCCGTCCGTGCGCGCGCCGAGCGCGGCGAGCGCCCGGGCGATGTCGGCGGCGCCGTAATGGATCAGCGAATCCATCGCCACGACGTGGTCGAAGCGGCCGAGGCTCGGATCGAGCATGTCGCCGACCCGGAAGTCGATCGACCCGCCGCCCGCGATCGGCCCGGCGCGCTCGGCCGCGAGGCCGACCAGCGTCGCCGACACGTCGATGGCGACGACCTCGGCGCCGCGGCGCGCGGCCTCCAGGCTGAGCGCCCCGGTGCCGCAGCCGGCATCGAGGATGCGCCGGCCGGTCAGGTCGTCGGGCAGCCAGGACAGAAGCTGAGCCCGCATCGTGTCGCGACCCGCCCGCACCGTCGCGCGGATCTTCGAGACCGGTGCGTCGGAGGTTAGCCGCGCCCAGGCCTCGACCGCGGTGCGGTCGAAGTAGGTGGTGAGCTGCGAGCGGCGCTCGGCGTAGGATGCGCTGGTCATCACGAGACCCCTCAATCAAATCCCAGGAACTCGAAGAGGTCGCGGTCCTTCATCGGGATCGCGGAGAGCGGCTTGCCGCCGGCGTAGAGGTAGGCGGCCAGCCGCATGTACTCGGCCTTCACGGCCTCCAGCTCCGGCGTCTCGTCCATCTCGAACAGGGTCGACTTCTTCAGGCGCGAGCGCCGCACGACGTCGAGGTCGGGGAAGTGGGCGATGCGCTCCAGGCCGACGGCGGCGTTGAAGCGGTCGATCTCGTCGGTCTTGGCCGAGCGGTTGGCGATGACGCCGCCGAGCCGCACGGGGTAGTTCTTCGCCTTGGCGTGGATCGCGGCGACGATGCGGTTCATCGCGAAGATCGAGTCGAAGTCGTTGGCGGTGACGACCAGCGCCTGTTCGGCGTGCTGGAGCGGCGAGGCGAAGCCGCCGCAGACCACGTCGCCGAGCACGTCGAAGATCACCACGTCGGTGTCCTCCAAGAGGTGATGCTCCTTGAGGAGCTTCACCGTCTGGCCGACGACGTAGCCGCCGCAGCCGGTGCCGGCCGGCGGCCCGCCGGCCTCGACGCACATCACGCCGTTGTAGCCCTCGGCGACGAAGTCCTCGACGCGCAGCTCCTCGGAGTGGAACTGCACCGCCTCCAGCGCATCGATCACGGTCGGCGCCAGGCGCTTGGTGAGGGTGAAGGTCGAGTCGTGCTTCGGGTCGCAGCCGATCTGCAGCACCCGCTTGCCGAGCTTCGAGAAGGCGACCGACAGGTTCGACGAGGTCGTCGACTTGCCGATGCCGCCCTTGCCGTAGACGGCGAAGACCTTCGCCGTCGTGCCGATGGCGACGTCCAGCGAGACCTGGACGCTGCCTTCCGGCTCGCGGCGGGCGGCCACGGGGTTTCGAATCGCGATGTTCATGCCGCAACCTCCGCGGTGATGCCTTCGAGACGGTCCTCGAGCTCCTCCTCGGCGCGGGCGAGCGCGTCGCGCGTCGCCGCATCGGGAGTCCAGAAGCCGCGCTGGTGCGCCTCGATCAGCCGGTGCGCGACCTTGGCCGAGGCGGTGGGGTTGAGGGCGGCCATGCGCTCGCGCATGGCGGGGTCGAGGACGTAGGTCTCGGTGATGCGCTGGTAGATCCAGGGCGCGACGCCGTCGCTCGTGGCCGACCAGCCCATGGTGTTGGTGAGGTGCGCCTCGATCTGGCGGACGCCCTCGTAGCCGTGGCCGAGCATGCCCTCGGTCCATTTCGGGTTGAGCATGCGGGTGCGGGTCTCGAGCGAGACCTGCTCGGAGAGCGAGCGCACGGTGCCCTCGCCGCGGGTCTGGTCGCTGATGAAGATCGGCACCGCGGCGCCGCGGGCCTCGGCCACCGCCCGGCCCATGCCGCCGAGCCCGTCGAAGTAGTGGTCGACGCTCGTCACCCCGACCTCGACCGAATCGAGGTTCTGGTAGGCGAGGTCGACCTTGGCCAGCACGCTGCGCATCAGCGCGCGCTGCGGCGCCGGCTGGCCGGTGCGGCCGTAGGCGAAGCTCTTGCGGCGCGAGAAGGTCTCGGCGATCTCGTCCTCGTCCTCCCAGCGGCCGGACTCGACCAGCCCGTTGACGTTGGCGCCGTAGGTGCCCTCGGCGTTCGAGAACACCCGCAGCGCCGCGGTCTCGAGGTCGATGCCGTGCTCGGCCTGATGCGCGAGGGCGTGCTTGCGGACGAAGTTGCACTCCACCGGCTCGTCGGCGGTGGCGGCGAGGTACGAGGCCTCGGCGAGGAGCTTCGTCTGGAGCGGCAGCAGGTCGCGAAAGATGCCGGAGAGGGTGACGACCACGTCGATGCGCGGGCGGCCGAGCGTCTCCAGCGGGATCAGGGTCGCGCCGCAGAGCCGGCCGTAGCCGTCGAAGCGCGGCGCCGCGCCGATGAGCGCCAGGGCCTGGGCGATCGGGCCGCCCTCGCTCTTGAGGTTGTCGGTCCCCCACAGCACCAGGGCGACGCTCTCGGGCAGCGCCGCGCCCTCGTCGCGGTGACGGGCGAGGATCCGGGCGACCTGCCGCGCGCCGTCGGCGACCGCGAAGGCCGAGGGCAGGCGGTAGGGATCGAAGCCGTGCAGGTTGCGTCCCGTCGGCAGCACGGCCGGGTTGCGCAGCAGGTCGCCGCCGGCCACCGGCGCGATGAAGCGCCCGTCCAGCGCCTTGAGCAGGCCGGCGACCTCGTGGTCGCGGGCGAGCAGCGCGTCGGTCTCGGCCAGCGACCGGAAGGCGGCGCGGTGGGTCTCGTCGAGGGGCAGGTTCGCGGTGGCCAAAGCCGCGTCGACGTCCTCGCCGGCCACCAGGGCCGCGATCCCGGCCCGCTCCGGCGCGAGGCCGGCGGAGGCTTCGGCCAATGCCAGCAGCAGGTCGACCCGCTCCTCGGGCGGCGTGCCCTGCCCCACCACGTGCATCCCGTGCGGGATCAGGGTGTGCTCCAGCTCGTGCACCGCCTGGCCCAGCGCCTGGATGCGGGCGGCGAGGTCGTCCCAGGCGGGCTCGGCCGGAGCGAGGTCGAGGGCGGCGGCCTGGGCCTGGACGAGCAGGCCGAGGTCGCGCCGCTCGGCTTCCGCCTCCGGCTCCAGGGCGCGCCAGCGCTCGATCGAGGCCTTGAGGTCGATCAGCCCGCGGTACAGCCCGGCCTGGGCGAGGCTCGGGGTCAGGTAGCTGACCAGGGTCGCGGCCGAGCGGCGCTTGGCGATCATCCCCTCGGAGGGGTTGTTGGCGCCGTAGAGGTAGACGTTCGGCAGCGGCCCGATCAGCCGCTCCGGCCAGCACGATTCGGACAGGCCGGTCTGCTTGCCGGGCATGAACTCGAGCGCGCCGTGGGTGCCGAAATGCAGCACCGCGTCGGCGCGGAAGTCGTCGCGCAGGTAGCGGTAGAAGGCCGAGAAGGCGTGGGTCGGCGCGAAGCCGCGCTCGAACAGCAGGCGCATCGGGTCGCCCTCGTAGCCGAAGCCGGGCTGCACGCCGACGAAGACGTTGCCGAACTGCGCGCCGAGGACGAAGAGGGCCGAACCGTTGCTGTTCTGGCGCCCCGGCGCGGGCCCCCACTGCGCCTCGATCTCGGACAGGTGCCGCTCGCGCCGGACGTGCTCCTCGGCGGGGATGCGGTGATGGACGTTGGCGGGCGTGCCGTAGCGGGCGGAGTTGCCGGCGAGCACCGCGTTGCGCAGGTCGTCGACCGTGTCGGGCACCGCGACGTCGTAGCCGTCCGCCTTCATCGCCGTCAGGGTGTTGTGCAGCGACTGGTACACCGACAGGAACGCCGCCGTGCCGATCGAGCCGGCGTTCGGCGGGAAGCCGAACAGCACGATCGCCACCTTGCGCGCGGCCCGCGCGGTCCGCCGCAGGGCGACGAGGCGCTCGATGCGGGCGGCGAGCATGTCGGCACGCTCCGGGTGAACGCGCATGTCGCGGGCGTTCTCACCCATCGACGCGCCGGAGCGGCCGCCGAACACCATCGGCGCGGTGGCGCCGTCGAGCTCGGGGATCGCGACCATCATCGTGGCCTCGACCGGCGAGAGGCCGCGGTCGGAGCCCTCCCACTGCTCCAGGGTCTGGAACTCCAGCGCGTGGGCGGCGAGGTAGGGCACGTCGAGGTCGGCGAGCGCCGTCTCGGCCGCCGCGGCGTCGTTGTACGCGGGCCCGCCGACCAGCGAGAACCCGGTGAGCGAGACCAGCGCGTCGATGGCCGGCCGGCCGTCGCGGCGGAAGAAGGCGTCCACCGCCGGGCGGTTGTCGAGGCCCGAGGCGAAGGCCGGCACCACCGCGAGGCCGCGGCCTTCGAGCGCCGCGATCACGCCGTCGTAATGGGCGGTGTTCCCGGCCAGCACGTAGGAGCGCATCACCAGCAGGCCGACCCGACCCTTCGCAGGGCCGCTCGAAGGCCCCGTGGGCACGGGGAGCGCGGCGAGCGACTCGCCGATGCGGCCCTTCATGCGCGGGTGGTAGAGGCCGGTCTCGGGATAGCTCAGCGGCGCGGGTGCGGCGGCGATCTCGCGCCAGGCGAGGCGCGGGCCGGCGGCGTAGCGCCCGACCAGGAAGCGCACGAGGTTGGCGATGTTCTCGTCCGAGCCCGAGAGCCAGTATTGCAGGGTGAGGAAGTAGGCGCGCACGTCCTGCGCCGAGCCGGGGATGAAGCGCAGGATCTTCGGCAGCTTGCGGATCATCGCCATCTGGCGGGCGCCGTTGCCCTGGGCGCCCGGCTTGCCGCGCAGCTTCTTCAGGAAGTCGAGGGCGCCGCGCTTGGTGCCGTCCATGTCGAAGCGGTTGAGGCGGGTGGTCTTCACCACCTCGCCGGCCGAGAGGCAGCCGATCATCGCGTCGCAGTGCGGGCGGCGGGCCAGCAGCGCCGGCAGCACGGCGCGGACGTGCTCGTCCATGAACAGCATCGTCGCGAGCACGATGTCGGCCCGGGCGATGTCGGCCTTGCAGGCGGACAGGCTCGCGGGCGCGGTGTCCCACTCGGCGGCGGCGTGGAAGTCGAGGACGAGGCCGGGCATCTCGCTGCGCAGCCGGAGGCGGGCGCGCTCGAGGGCGCTCGCCATGTGGTTGTCCATCGTCACGACGACGATGCGGAGCTCGGGCCGTTCAGCGACCGAAATGCGCTTTGGCATCGTACAAGGTCTCGACGGTGATGAGCGGCAGCGCCCGCTCCCTGGCGAAGGTTTCCGTGTTGGTGCGGGCTTTTCCTCGGACGAAGAACGGGATCTTCCGCAGCTCCTTCTCGGCCTCCACGGCCCAGGTCGGAGCGGTCGGGCCGGCGAGCGTCACCGAGGTGACGGGCTCGGGAACCGGCGGGGCGGGCGCGGGCGCCCCGGCGGGGGCCTTGCCGCCGAGATGGGACGGGGCGCGGTCGTTGAACTCGGGGTCCTCGCGGAACATCCCGAGCAGGTGCTCCTCCAGGCCCATCATCAGCGGGTGGACCCAGGTGTCGAACAGGACGTTGGCGCCCTCGAAGCCCATCTGCGGCGAGTAGCGCGCCGGGAAGTCCTGGACGTGGACCGGCGCCGAGATCACCGCGCAGGGCAGCCCGAGCCGCTTGGCGATGTGACGCTCCATCTGCGTGCCGAGCACCAGCTCGGGGCCGGCCGCCTGGATCGCCGCCTCGACGTCGAGGTAGTCGTCGGAGATCAGCGCCTCGATGCCGTGGAGCGCGGCCTCCGCCCGGACCTCGCGGGCGAACTCGCGGCCGTAGGTGCCGAGGCCGACGACCCGGAACCCGAGCTCGGCCTTCGCGACGCGGGCGGCGGCGATCGCGTGGGTGGCGTCGCCGAAGATGAAGATGCGCTTGCCGGTGAGGTAGGTCGAGTCGACCGAGCGCGAATACCAGGGCGCGCGCGACGGCGCCCCGGCGAGCACCGGCGCCGGGTCGATTCCGGCCAAAGCCGCGACCTCCTCGACGAAGCGGATCGTCGCGCCGACGCCGATCGGCACCGTCTCGACCATCGGCTGGCCGAAGGTCTTCTGCAGATACTGCGCGGCCGCGCGCGCCACCTCCGGGTAGAGCACGACGTTGAAGTCGGCGTCCTTCAGGCGGCCGAGGTCGGCCGGGCTTGCGCCCATCGGCGCCACGACGTTGACGGCGATGCCGAGCCGCTCGAGCAGGCCGGTGATCTCGTCGAGGTCGTCGCGATGGCGGAAGCCCAGCGCGGTCGGCCCGAGGATGTTGCAGGACGGACGCCGGCCCTCCGGCTTCGGCTCCGGGGACGGCGAGCCGGAAAGCCCGCGGACCAGCCGGTAGAAGGTCTCCGACGCGCCCCAGTTCTCCTTCTTCTGGTAGGCCGGCAGCTCCAGCGCGATCACCGGGATCGGCAGGTTCAGCGCCTTGGCGAGGCCGCCCGGATCGTCCTGGATCAGCTCCGCCGTGCACGAGGCGCCGACGATCATCGCCTGCGGCCGGAAGCGCTCGTAGGCGGCGGCGGCCGCGTCCTTGAAGATCTCGGCGGTGTCGGAACCGAGGTCGCGGGCCTGGAAGGTGGTGTAGGTGACCGGCGGGCGGGCGTCGCGCCGCTCGATCATCGTGAACAGCAGGTCGGCGTAGGTGTCGCCCTGCGGCGCGTGCAGCACGTAGTGCAGCCCCTCCATCGCGGTGGCGACCCGCATGGCGCCGATATGCGGCGGTCCTTCGTAGGTCCAGAGGGTGAGCTGCATCGCCTCAGACCTCCAGCCGGGTGCGGCGGACGAGCGGGCGGGCGAACAGCTCGGCGAGGTCGCCGGCCTGGTCGTAGCCCTGGATCGGCGTGAACAGCAGCTCGATCGACCACTTGGTCGCGAGCCCTTCCGCCTCCAGCGGGTTGGCGAGGCCGAGGCCGCAGACCGTCAGATCGGGCCTCTCGGCCCGGGCCCGGTCCATCTGCGCGTCGAGGCTCTGGCCCTCGACGATGTCCGTGCCGTCGGGCAGCAGGGCGAGGTCCTCGGCGAGGTGCCCGCGGTGCAGGTATGGCGTCCCGACCTCGCACAGGCCCATGCCCAATTCCCGCGACAGGAACCGGGCGAGCGGCACCTCGAGCTGCGAATCGGGAAAGAAGAACACCCGCTTGCCGGCAAGCGTCTCGCGGTGGTGATCGAGCGCGCGGGCGGCGCGGGCCCGGCCCGGCGCGGTCGCCGCCTCGAAGCGGCCCTCAGGCACCCCCCACGCGTCGGCCGCGGCCCTGAGCCAGCGCGTCGTGCCCTCCACGCCGAGCGGGAACGGGGCCGACAGGCGCTTGGCGCCGCGGGCCTCCAGGGCCTTGGCGGTGTCGGTCAGGAACGGCTGCGCCAGCAGGAACGTCGTGCTCGGGCCGACGGCCGGCAGCGCGCCGGCCCGGCGCGCCGGCAGGAACGCGACGTTCGCGATGCCCAGCTCGGAGAACAGCCGAAGGAACTGGTCTTCGACCACGTCGGCGAGCGCGCCCGCCACCAGCAGCGACGGGGCGGCGTCGGGCGCTTCCCGCGGCATCTCGGGCACCAGGGCCGCGAGGCAGGCATCCTCTCCCTGCGTGAACGTGGTCTCGATGCCGCTGCCGGAATAGCTCAGCACCCGCACGTCCGGCGAGAAGGTGGTCGAGAGCCGCTGCGCCGCGCGGCCGAGATCGAGCTTGATCACCTCGGAGGGGCACGAGCCGACCAGGAACAGCAGCCGGATGTCGGGGCGGCGCTCGATCAGGCGGCGCACCACCCGGTCGAGCTCCTCGTTCATGTCGGCGATGCCGGCGAGGTCCCGCTCGTCGATGATCGCGGTGGCGAAGCGCGGCTCGGCGAAGATCATCACCCCGGCGGCCGACTGGATCAGGTGGGCGCAGGTGCGCGAGCCGACGACGAGGAAGAACGCGTCCTGGATCTTGCGGTGCAGCCAGACGATGCCGGTCAGCCCGCAGAACACCGCGCGCTGGCCGCGCTCCTGCCGGATCGCCACGTCGCCGCAGCCGGGTTCGGCGGTGGCTGCGACGGTCCTCGGCGGGAGGAAGGGCGCGTTCATCGCGCCACCATCGCGGTGCCGGCGACGGGGCGCGGACGCCGCGGCGCCTGCAGCCGCGCCGCCCGCAGCTTCAGCAGGAATTGCGTCGCGTTGACCGCGTAGGAGGCGTAGGCCGCGAGCGCCAGCCACATCAGGCCGGCCGTGCCGAGGAGCCCGAAGCCGAGGGCTGCGAGGTAGGCGGTGTGCAGGGCCAGCACGAGCATGCTGACCACGTCTTCCCAGTAGAAGGCCGGGGCGAACAGGTAGCGGCCGAACACCGCCTTCTCCCAGATCGAGCCGGTGACCATGATCGCGTAGAGCAGGAAGGTCTTGGCCAGCACCGAGAGGTTGGCCGCGGCTTCGCCCTCCCCGGTGGACAGCGTCCGCAGGACCAGCCCCAGGCTGACGAGGAACACGAGGAATTGAAGCGGGGCCAGAAGGCCCTGGACCAGGGTCCAGCGGGTCGCGTCGCGCCGGGCGCGCTCGGCCGACGTGTAGAGTGATGGTCGTGCCGTCCGGTCACTGGGACCCATAGCCTTACCCCATCCCTGCTGCGGCGGGCCGCCTCTCGGGAGGGCGGCTTGGGGGAAGCCTAGAAACCGTGCCAAAAAGTGTCAAGCGCGCTTTACGTCAAAACTGTATGACAATGACGGGAAGCATTCTTATTCGATTCGACCATTGCCAAGCCGCCTCGAAAGCGTATCGTCTAGGTCAAGTCGTCCCGGAGAGGGCGACGGCACGGGGAATCCTAACCCCGGCCAAGCTATATTTTGAATACAATTAAGCCGTCAGCGACATTGGAGTTGGCCAATGGATGACTTGAGGCGCTCCGAGGGGCGAAACGCCATCCTAGCGCTCGCTCGCGAGATGGCGTCAGCCTGCGAGATCGACCAGCAGGCGCCGCCGCGCCGGCAGCAATTGTCCGATCGGTGGCACGGTCACCTCTCCCGCGTGGTCGAGGCCGAGATCATCCCCCGCCTGATGCTCGCACACCGCATGGAGGCGTCGACGCGCGGCCCGGGGCCGAGAAAGCCGACCGCCGAGGACATCGAGGCCTTCGCCTCCCTCGTGCTGGCGCCGGCCGGCGAGGTGGTGGAGGCGCGCATCGCCGCGCTCGTCGACGACGGCCTCGCCCTCGACAGCCTGCTCCTCGACCTCCTGGCGCCGACCGCGCGGCACCTCGGCGTGCTCTGGGAGGAGGACCTCTGCGACTTCGCCGAGCTGACGATCGCGATGGGCCGCCTGCAGCGGATCATGCACGACCTCGCGCGCCGCTACGGCGGCGAAACAGGAGGGCACCGGGACGGGCACAGCATCCTCCTGAGCCTTTGTCCCGGCGAGACCCACATGTTCGGGCTGTCGATGATCGAGCAGTTCTTTCGCGACGCGGGCTGGGACGTCACGAGCACGGCGCTCGCGCCGGTGGGCGAGATCCTGAACCAGGCGCGGACCGCCTGGTTCGACGTGATCGGCCTGTCGCTCGGCTGCGAGGTGCTTCTGCCGACCCTGACCAAGACCGTCCACGAGCTGCGCCGGGTCTCGTTCAATCCCGGCGTGCGCATCCTCGTCGGCGGCCCGATCTTCGTCGACAATCCGGGGCATATCGAGCGCGTGGGTGCTGATGCCACGGCCACGGATGCGCGTCGTGCTGTGGCCGCCGCCGAGTTCATGCTTGATCTCAGGGCGGGAGCCTGCTGAAAGACCCGATCGACGACTTCACGAAGCGGTGAGACTTGACCAGCTTGGCCACCCACGCTGCGCAGAACCCCTCCGCAGCCCTGAGCAAGACCCTGTCGGCCCTCGGGGGAGAGGCGGCGGGCCTTCTCGTCGCGGCCGCGACCGACCTGTCCCTGGTGGTGGATGCCGACGGCATCATCCGCGACGCGGCCTTCGCCGCCCCGGACCTCGCGGGCCAGGGCTGCGACACGTGGCTCGGGCGGCGCTGGATCGACACCGTCACCGTCGAGAGCCGCCCGAAGATCGATGCGCTGCTGCGCGACGCCGCGCCGGACGGGGTGACGCGCTGGCGGCAGGTCAACCACCCGTCCGTCTCCGGCGACGACCTGCCGATCCGCTACGCCGCGATGCGCCTCGGCACGGACGGCTCGATCATCGCGATCGGCCGCAACCTGCTCGCCATGGCCTCGCTCCAGCGCAAGCTCGTCGAGACGCAGCAGGCGCTGGAGCGCGACTATCTCCGCCTGCGCGGCGCCGAGACCCGCTACCGCATGCTGTTCCAGCTCGGCAGCGAGCCGGTGCTCGTGGTTGACGCGGCCACGCGCCGGGTCACCGAGGTCAACCCCGCCGCGGTCCGGCTCCTCGGGCGCACCGAGAAGCGGATCCTCGGGCTGGACGTGGTCGAGCTGTTCGAGGCGGCGAGCGGGCGCGAGATCGAGCTGCTGTTCTCCGGCCTGCGCGCCACCGGCAAAGCCGAGGATCTCGAGACCCGGCTCGCCGGAAGCCGCGGGCAGGCGCGGATCTCGGCATCGCTGTTCCGGCAGGGCAGCTCGGCGAGCGCGCTGCTGCGGCTAAGCGATTCCGCGATCGGCGACGCCGCGTCGCCCGAGCGGCGCGGCCCGCTCCTCGACGTCATCGAGGGCATTCCCGAAGGGTTCGTCGTCACCGACCTGTCGCGGCGGATCCTCACCGCCAACGGGGCCTTCCTCGACCTCGCCCAGGTCGCGACCGTGGAGCAGGCGCGCGGCGAGCTGATCGACCGCTGGATCGGCCGCGAGGAGACCGAGGCCGCGACCCTGTTCGCGACGCTGGCCGAGCACGGCTCGGTCCGCCACTTCGCCACCGGCCTGCGCGGCCTTCTCGGATCCGTCGAGGAGGTCGAGATCGCCGCCGTCGCCGTGCCGAACGCCCGCCCGCCCTGCCTCGGCTTCACCATTCGCGGCACGCCGCGCCGTGCCGTGGCGACGGCGGTGTCGGGCGGGCACGAGCTGCCGCGCTCGGTCGAGCAGATGACCGAGCTGGTCGGCCGCGTCTCGATGAAGAACCTCGTGCGCGAGACCACCGACCTGATCGAGCGTCTCTGCATCGAGGCGGCGCTGCGGATCACCCGCGACAACCGGGCCTCGGCCGCCGAGATGCTTGGGCTCAGTCGCCAGGGCCTCTACGCCAAGTTGCGCCGATACGGCATCGGCGATCTCGACGGGCCCGACTATCCCGACGCCTGAGCGCGATCCGCTCGGCCTGCCTCGACCCGCGAATCGCGACGTCCGCCGCCGGAACGCTCGTGAATGGACCGTCCGTCGGCGTTCGACCTCGCCCGCTTGGTTTCAGCTTGGCACTACTCTTACCTTCATGTGTCCAAGTTTTCGATCATCTGTCGTGTCATCTCTGCTTGACACCTCGTAGGGCGAGATCCTAGCCTCGCACCATGGCGACACCGGCTCCCAGCGCACTCGTCGAACTGCTCAAGCCGATCACGTGGTTCGCGCCGATGTGGGCCTTCGCCTGCGGCGTGGTCTCGTCGGGGCAATCCACCCACGGGCAATGGCCGGTGATCATGGCCGGCGTCGTGCTCGCCGGGCCGCTGGTCTGCGCCACCAGCCAGGCGGTCAACGACTGGTACGATCGCCACGTCGACGCGATCAACGAGCCGAACCGCCCGATCCCGTCCGGCCGCATGCCCGGCCGCTGGGGGCTCTACGTCGCCGGGGCCTGGACCGGGCTTTCGCTCCTCGTCGCCGCCGCGCTCGGGCCCTGGATCCTCGGCGCGGCGATCTTCGGCCTCGTTCTGGCGTGGCTCTACAGCGCGCCGCCGATGCGCCTGAAGAGCAACGGCTGGTGGGGCAATTCCGCCGTGGCGATCTGCTACGAGGGACTGCCGTGGTTCACCGGCGCCGCCGTGATGGCCGCCACCGTGCCCGACCGCCGCGTCCTGATCGTCGCGGCGCTGTACTCGATCGGTGCCCACGGGATCATGACCTTGAACGACTTCAAGTCGGTGGAGGGCGACACCCTCACCGGCATCCGCTCGCTGCCGGTCCAGCTCGGCATCCCCGGGGCCGCCCGCTTCGCCTGCCTCGTGATGACCGTGCCGCAGGTGGCCGTGATCGCGTTCCTCTACGGCTGGAGCCGGGGGTGGCACGCCGCGATCGTCGCGCTGCTGCTCGTCGGGCAGATCGCGCTGATGCGCCGGCTGCTCGCCGCGCCGCGGGCGAAGGCCGCCTGGTACAACGGCACCGGCACCACCCTCTACGTGCTCGGCATGCTGGTTTCCGCCTTCGCGCTCCGCCCGCTCGTGGGAGCCCCGTGATGGCCGCGCCCGCCTCATCGTCATTCACATCTTCGTTCTCTTGGGCGCAGATCGTCCGTCTCGGCCTCGTCCAGACCGCGCTGGGCTCCGTCGTCGTGCTGATGACCTCGACCATCAACCGGGTGATGGTGGTGGAGCTGGCGCTGCCCGCCATCGTCCCGGGCGCGCTGGTCGCCTTGCACTACGCGGTGCAGGTGCTGCGCCCGCGCTGGGGCTACGGCTCGGATGTCGGCGGCCGCCGCACGCCGTGGATCGTCGGCGGCATGGCCGCTCTGGCGCTCGGCGGCTTCCTCGCCGCGGCGGCGACGGCGCTCGCCGAGACGAACCTCCCCGCCGGCCTTTCGCTCGCGATCCTCGCCTTCTTCTCCGTCGGCATCGGCGCGGGCGCGGCGGGAACCTCGCTCCTCGTCCTGCTCGCCACCGGCGTCGAGGATCGGCGCCGGGGTGCCGCCGCCACCATCGTCTGGGTGATGATGATCGCCGGCTTCGCGGTCACGGCGCCGCTGGCCGGGCACTTCCTCGATCCGTTCTCCGGCGCGCGCCTGGTCGCGGTCTCCGGCACCGTGTCGCTCGCGGCGTTCGCCCTCGCGTGCCTGGCCGTGCGCGGGGTCGAGCCAACCGTCGCGCCGGTGCGATCGGAGACAGCCGGCTCTGCGAAGGCGCCGTTCCGGGCGGTGCTCGCCAAGGTCTGGTCCGAGCCGGCCTCGCGCCGCTTCACCGTGTTCATCTTCGTGGCGATGCTGGCCTACAGCGCCCAGGAGCTGATCCTCGAGCCGTTCGCCGGCCTCGTTTTCGCGATGACGCCGGGCACCACCACCAAGCTCGCCGGCCTCCAGCACGGCGGCGTGCTCGCCGGGATGCTGCTGGTCGCGGGTCTCACCATGGGCGTCGGCGGACCCTGGCTCGGCTCGCTCAAGCTCTGGACGGCCTTGGGCTGCGCCGGCTCCGGCGCGATGCTCGTCGGGATCGCGGCCGGCGGCCTCGTCGGGCCGGAGTTTCCCTTGCGCGCCGTGGTCTTCGGCCTCGGCCTGTTCAACGGCGTCTTCGCGGTCGCCGCGATCGGCTCGATGATGGGGCTCGCGGGCGCCGGCGGCGAGGCCGAGCGCGGCACGCGCATGGGCGTGTGGGGCGCGGCGCAGGGCGTGGCCTTCGGCGCCGGCGGCTTCCTCGGCACCGTCGCGGTCGACCTCGCCCGCCTCGTCACCCCGGAAGCCGTCCACGCCTACGCCGCCGTCTTCCTGGCGGAGGCGCTGCTGTTCGTGCTCGCCACCCTGATCGCGCTGCGGATCGAGCATGCGGGCGCCACCCGCGTGCCGCGCGCGCAACGCCGGGCGGCGCTCGATCTCCGGTTCGAGCCGCGGTTCTAGGGCGTTTTCAGGCGAGGTGGATGCCGGCTCGCGTGAAGGACATCCGACCCGACGACGAGAGAGCGTTTTTTTGATCCGGCGATCTGGGAAGACGCTCCAAGCGCCGCCCGCCGAAACCAGCGCCAGGGAGCACAGCATGTCCGAAGCCCCCGAATTCTTCGATTGCGTCGTGGTCGGCGGCGGTCCCGCCGGCGCGACGGCGGCGACCGACCTGGCGCGGATGGGCCGCAGCGTGCTGCTCCTCGACAAGCCGGGGCGGATCAAGCCCTGCGGCGGCGCGATCCCCCCGCGGGCGATCCGCGATTTCGCCATCCCCGACGCGCAGATCGTCGCCCGCATCAAGCTCGCGCGGATGATCGCGCCCTCCGACACGGCCGTCGACATGCCGGTCGGCGACGGCTTCGTCGGCATGGTCGACCGCGAGCATTTCGATCCGTGGTTGCGCGACCGGGCCTCGCTCGCCGGCGCCGACCACCGCCCCGGCACCTACGAACGCATCGTCCGCGACGGTGCCGGCACCACGGTGCATTACCGCGTCGGCGACGCGGCGCGCACGGTGCGGACCAAGCTGGTGATCGGTGCCGACGGGGCCTCGTCCCCGGTCGGCCGGGCCGAGATCCCGGGCCATGCCGGGATGCGCCAGGTCTTCGCCTACCACGAGATCGTCCGGCCGCCGGCCGACGGCAGCGGAGCCTACGCGGCCACGCGCTGCGACGTGTTTTACCAGGGCAAGCACTCGCCCGATTTCTACGCCTGGATCTTCCCGCACGGCGAGACGATCAGCATCGGCACCGGCTCGGCGCGGAAGGGCTTCTCGCTCCGCACCGCGATCCGCAACCTGCGCGAGTCGACGGGGCTGGCGGCGGGCGAGACGGTCCGCCGCGAGGGTGCGCCGCTGCCGCTCAAGCCGCTGAGGAAGTGGGACAACGGCCGCGACGTCCTGCTCACGGGGGATGCCGCCGGCATCGTCGCGCCCGCATCCGGCGAGGGCATCTACTACGCGATGCTCGGCGGCCGGCTCGCCGCCGACGCGGCCGACGCGTTCCTCAGGACGGGCGATGCCCGTGCCCTCGCCCAGGCCCGCCGTCGCTTCATGAAGCTGCACGGGCGGGTGTTCCTGATCCTGCGGATCATGCAGGCGGTCTGGTACCGCAACGACGCCCTGCGCGAGCGCTTCGTCTCGATCTGCCGCGACAAGGACGTGCAGCAGCTCACCTGGGAAAGCTACATGAACAAGGAGCTGGTGCGGAAGAAGCCGATGGCGCACGTGAAGATCTTCTTCAAGGACAT
Source organism: Methylobacterium sp. WL119 (assembly GCF_008039875.1). Classification (GTDB taxonomy): domain Bacteria; phylum Pseudomonadota; class Alphaproteobacteria; order Rhizobiales; family Beijerinckiaceae; genus Methylobacterium. The sequence goes on from NZ_VRUU01000006.1 coordinate 24,337, forward strand.
GGCGCACCTGTTCCGCTGGGTCTCGCCTTGAGCGAGGTCTGGATGCCGGCGGCGATCGCCACCCTGTCCGCGCTCGTGGTGGCCCTGGCCGGCGGCGTGCTGACCACCACCGGCCCGTGGTACCGCGCCCTGCGCAACCCGGCCTGGAAGCCGCCAGACTGGGCGTTCGGCCCGGTCTGGGCGACGATCTTCGCGCTCTGCGTCGTCTCCGCCGTGATCGCCTGGAGCGAGGCCGACGAGCCGCAGCGCGTCGTACTGCTCGCGGCCTACGCCGTGAATGCCGTGCTCAACATCGCCTGGAGCGCGCTGTTCTTCCGCGCCGAGCGGCCGGACTGGGCGTTCTTCGAGCTCGTCCTGCTCTGGCTCTCGGTGGCGGCGCTGATCGCCGTCACGCTGCCGGTCTCGGGCGTCGCGGCGGTGCTGCTGGCGCCCTACCTCCTCTGGGTGACGATCGCCGGGTTCCTCAACCGTGCCATCGTGCGGCTCAACGGCCCGTTCGGAGCCGCGTGATGGCGGAGTGGTTCGCGACCGGCCGGATCGTCGACGCGATCCTCGTGCTCGTCGCCGCAGAGGCCGCGATGCTGCTCGCGTTCCGGCGGCGGACGGGGCGCGGGCCGGCGCCGGTGCCGCTCCTGTGCAACCTCGTCTCCGGGGCGGCGCTGATGCTGGCCGTGCGTGCGGCCCTGGTCCAGTCGCCCTGGCCGGTCGTCGCCGGCTGGATGCTGGTCTCGCTCGGCGCCCATCTCGGGGACCTCGTGCCGCGCCTGCGCAACCCGGCCGGCCTGACGCTTGGTCGCACCGGCGCCCCTGGCGTGCCAGGAACTTCCGACGCAGCGGCCGCGTTCAACGCGCGGCCGCGAAGCTGAATTATTATGCTTCTCACCTGCCACAATCGGAGATTAGGCATCATGCGTGGCTTCCTCGCTCTGGCCGCGACCTCCGGTTTTCTGCTGGGTTCCAGCCTGCCGATCGCGGCCTTCGCGCAGGAGGCTGCCGGGGGCGCGAGCCAGGATCTGGTGAAGCGCGGCGAGTACCTCGTCACCGCCGGCGATTGCGTCGCCTGCCATACCGGCCCGAGCGGCAAGCGGCTGGCCGGCAACTACGTCCTCAACACGCCGATCGGAAAGATCCGCACCCCCAACCTGACGCCCGACGACGAGACCGGCCTCGGCAAGTGGACGGAAGCGGACTTCGTCAAGGCGATGCACGAGGGCATCGACAACGAGGGGCACTACCTCTACCCGGCCTTCCCCTTCGCCTGGTACACCAAGGTGACGACGGACGACGTCAAGGCGATCTGGGCCTACCTGCGCTCCCTCGAGCCGGTGAAGGAGCCGCGCAAGGACAGCGAGATCCCGTTCCCGTTCAACATCCGCACCGCCCTGATCACCTGGCGCACCGCCTTCTTCACGCCGGGCGAGTGGAAGCCCGATCCGAACGCCACCGCCGAGGTCAACCGTGGCGGCTACCTCGTCGAGGGGCTCGGCCACTGCGGCATGTGCCACAACGAGAATAAGATCGTCGGCAACAGCAGCCTCGCGGGCAAGCTCGGCGGTGGCGTGATCGACGGCTGGTACGCCCCGAACATCACCCCCGACGGCCACCAGGGCATCGGCGCCTGGACCGAGGAGCAGGTGGTGACCTACCTCAAGACCGGCACCGCCCCGGGCGACAAGCCCGGCGTCGCCGCCGGCCCGATGCGCCAGACCATCGAGGAATCGCTCTCGAAGATGACGGACGCCGACCTCAAGGCGATGGTCGCGTATCTCCGGACCTACCAGGCCAAGCAGACCTACAAGTCCAAGGACCTGCAGGCCTACGACACCACCGGCGCGCCGGGCGCGGGCGTCTACCTCAGCTACTGCTCGTCCTGCCACCAGCCCGACGGCAAGGGCGTCGAGGGTGCGATCCCGGCGCTCGCCGGCAACACCTCGGTCCAGTCGGCCGGCCCGGAGACGGTGCTGCGCGTGATCTACGGCGGGCTCGGCGCGCAGAGCGGCTACGCGCCGATGACCGCGATCGGCCAGGGCATGACCGACCAGCAGGTCGCCGACGTCACCGATTACATCCGCAACTCCTGGGGCAACAGCGCTCCCGTCCTGAAGTCCGGCGTCGCCGCCGACGCGCGTAAGGCGACGAGCACCATGCTCGCCGGCAATGCGCCCTGCGCCGAGATCGAGCAGCCGGACGTGGCCAAGGCCGTGGCCGACGCCGGTGCCGCGGAACAGCTGAAGGGTCTCAAGCAGGAGGACTTCATCCCGCGCATCAATGCGCTCCTGCCGAAGATCAAGTCGGCGCTGCCCGCGGGACGGGACGACGACATCGTCAACGGCCTGACCACGGCATTCTGCAAGGCCGCCAAGCCGGAGACCGACGACGTGAAGCTGCCCTGGCACGCGACGATCGGCAGCTTCAGCAACCTCGTCTACAGCCAGCTCAAGCACCCCGAGCGGCAGGCCAGCACGATGCCGGCCCCGGCGATGCCGAAGCCGAACTGAGCTACGGGCAACCGGTCGCGGGCGGCCTGACGAACCAGCGCGCGATTGGCGCGTTGGCCGGCCGCGCCGACGAGGGGATGTCGCGGTGTCGCTCGATTCCGCAATCCCGGTCTTTTCAAAACCATGACGCATCAGACCTGTGACGTGGCCGTCATCGGGGCCGGCACGGCGGGGATCGCCGCGTTCCGTGCCGCCGAGGCGGCGGGCGCCGACGCCGTGCTGATCGAGCGCGGCCCCGGCGGCACCACCTGCGCACGCGTCGGCTGCATGCCTTCGAAGCTGCTCGTCGCGGCCGCGGCGGCGGCCCACGACGCGCGCCGCGCCAGCCTGTTCGGCGTCGCGGTGTCGGGCGTATCGGTCGACGGCCCCGCGGTGATGGCGCGTGTGCGGGCCGAGCGCGACCGCTTCGTCGCCGGGGTGCGCGACGGGCTCGACGCGATCCCGTTAGCCAAGCGGCTCGCCGGCGAGGCGCGGTTCCTCGACGCCCGGACGCTCGCGCTCGGCGACGACCGCCGCGTCGCGTTTCGGGCGGCGGTGATCGCCACGGGATCGAGCCCGAGCATCCCGAAGCCGCTCGCGCCGCTGGGCGACGCCGTCCTGACCACCGACACCGTGTTCGAGCTTCCCGACCTTCCGGCGTCGCTGGCGGTGATCGGCGGAGGGCCCGTCGGCATCGAGATCGCCCAGGCGATGGCGCGCCTCGGCGTGCGCGTCGACCTCTTCGACACCGGGTCGGGCCTGGCCGGCCTGAGCGAGCCCGGCCTTCGGAAGGACGCGGCCGCGATCTTCTCCGACGAGATGGCCTTGCATCTCGGGTCCGAACTCGTCTCGGCCGAGCCCGTCGACGGCGGGGCGCAGCTGACCTGGGCGGAGGCCGACGGCACCCGTCGCACCGGCACCTTCGCCCGGGTGCTCGCAGCCGCCGGCCGGCCGCCCAACGTCCGAGGCCTCGACCTCGCGCAGGCCAGGCTTCGTCTCGACGAGAAGGGCATGCCGGCCTTCGACACCCGGACCCTGCTCTGTGCGGGAGCGCCCGTGCTGATCGCGGGCGACGCCAACGCGGTGCGACCGGTCCTGCACGAGGCGAGCCGCCAGGGCGGGATCGCGGGGCGGAACGCGGCGGCCCTCGCCGCGGGCCGAGCCCTCGCGGCGCCGGAGCCCTGGCCGGCGCTCGCCATGGTGTTCACCCACCCGCAGGCGGCGAGCATCGGTGCGCCGTTCGATCCCGAGGCGGGCGACGGGCGCGTGGTCGGCGGGATGTCGTTCGACGACCAGGGCCGGGCGCGGGTCGAGGGCGTCAACCGGGGCGGCATCCGGCTCTGGGCGGATCGGGACGGGCGCCTGCTCGGCGGCGAGATGCTCGGGCCGTCCTGCGAGCACCTCGCCCATCTCGTGGCGCACGCGATCGGCGACGGACGGACCGTCGACGACCTTCTGGCGCGGCCGATCTACCATCCCACCGTCGAAGAGGGACTTGCGAGCGCATTGTCCGATCTTATACAACCGCTGAAGGGATGATCGCCGGACGCCGGACGGTCGTGACCGATCCTTCATCTTGCCGCATCGCGGATACCATTGCGCCCGCCCGTCCCACGGGTCATACCGGGCCGCAGATGACGCGGTCCCATTCCTGATGTCCACGATCGTTGCCGCGGGCAATGCGATCGACCTCGACGCCCTGACGGCGGAAGAGCGCGATGGCCTCGATATCGGGGTGATCGGGCTCGACGCCGCCGGGACGATCGTGTCGTTCAGCGAGGGGGCGAGCGCGCTCTCGGGCCTCGCGAGCGCCGCCGTGATCGGCCGCAACTACTTCCGCGAGGTGGTGCCGAGCACCAACGTCCCCGGGTTCTTCGGCCGCTTCCTCGCGGGCACCCGCCGCGGGCACCTCGACGATAGCTTCGACTTCGTGTTCGGGCGCATGCCGCAGCCCCTGCGCGCCCGCGTGCGGATGCGGAGCGGCAAAGGTGTCACCTGGCTCACGATCACCCCGGTGGAGACCCTCGGCGCGGGCCAGTCGCGCGAGGCGGTGATGGCCGCCATCGGCCGCCGCGTCCGGGCCGAGCCGGTCGATCCCCAGCTCTGCGAGCGCGAGCCGATCCACATCCCGGGCTCGATCCAGCCGAACGCGGTGATGCTGGCGGCCGATGCCGGCACGCTCGAGATCCTGGCCCACAGCACCAACGTCCGCGACGTGCTCAGCCGCGCGCCGGAGCGGATCGCCGGCCTGCCCCTGGCCGAGGTCCTGCCGACCGCCTTCGTCGAGACGATCCGCCAGCGCCTCGCCAGCGCCACCCTCGACGACGGGCGCTCGATCCGCCGCACGCTCAAGCTCGCGGGCGACGACCATGCCAGCTACTACGCCATCGTCCACGCCCATTCCGGCCGGGTCATCGTCGAGCTGGAGCTCGAGCCCGAGCATCCCGAGGACTTCCGGGTCGCGACCCAGACCGACTCGGAACTCGCCGTCACCCGCCTCCGGGCCGCCGAGACGCTGAGCGGGGCCGCCCGCATCGCCGCGCTCGAGGTCCGGGCGCTCACCGGCTTCGAGTGCGTGCTGGTCTACCGTTTCGACGCGGACTGGAACGGCGAGGCGATCGCCGAGGACAAGGTGCCGGATTGGTCGCGCGCCCTGCTCGGGCTGCGGTTCCCGGCCTCCGACATCCCGGCCCAGGCGCGCGCGCTCTACACCAAGGCCAAGAGCCGCTTCGTGATCGATCGCGATTCGGTGCCCGTGCCCCTGGTCGCGGCGCCGGCGGCCGGCAACGGCCCGATCGACCTCACCTTCGCGCAGCACCGCACGCTCTCGCCGATCCACCTGGAGTACCAGCGCAACCTCGGCGTGAACGGCTCGATGTCGATCTCGATCATGGTCGAGGGGCGGCTGTGGGGCCTGATGATCGGCCATCACCGCCACCCGCACTACGTCGCGCCCGAGACCCGCGCCGCCGCGACCGTGCTCACCGACGCCTTCGCCATGCGCGTGCAGGAGATCGAGGCGCGCCGGCTCTGGACCGAGCGCAAGGCCCATCTCGACACCGAAGGACGCCTGGTCCGCGGCCTGACCCGGTCGGACGACTTCGTCGCGGCGCTGACCGGCGGCTCGACCACCCTCCTCGACCTGTTCGGGTCGACCGGTGCGGCGATCGTCTCCGGCGCGCGCGCGACCCTGATCGGCACGACGCCCCCGGACGAGGCCGTCCGCGCGATCGGCGACTGGCTGAAGGAGATCCTGGCGCCGGGCGAGACCACCTATGCCAGCGCCAACTTTTCCGCACAGTGTCCCGCCGCCGCCCCGCACCGCGAGATCGCGAGCGGCGTGCTCGCCGCGTTCGTCGACGAATCCCGCGGGAACCTGCTGCTCTGGTTCCGCCCGGAGGTGTCGAGCACGGTGACGTGGAGCGGCGATCCGCGGAAACCGGTGCTCGCCGGCAACGGGCCCGTCGCGGTGCTGCCGCGGCGCTCGTTCGAGCGCTGGGTCGAGGAGCGCACGGGCTTCGCCAGCCCCTGGGCCGACTGGCAGGTGTCGCTGGCCGGCTCCCTCGCCCATGCGGTCGAGGGCGTCGTCCTGCGCCAGCGCCGCAAGATCGACGAGCTCACCGGCCTCCTCGCCGAGAAGGAGCGCCTGCTCGCCCAGAAGGATCTCCTGACCCGCGAGATCGACCACCGGGTGAAGAACTCGTTGCAGATCGTCTCGGCCTTCCTGCAGATGCAGCGGCGTCAGGTCTCCGATCCGGCTGCCCGGCAGGCCTTCGCCGACACCTCCGCCCGGGTGATGAGCGTCGCCCGCGTCCACGACAGCCTGTATCAGGCGGAGAACGTCGAGGAGGTCGACCTCGGCCAGACCATCGAGGCGCTTTGCACCGACCTCGCCGGCATGGCGGGCGGCGGCCATGCCGTCGACCTCACCGCCGAGCCCGGCCTGATGGTGCCCTACCGCAAGGCGGTGGCGCTCTCGCTGATCGCCACCGAGCTCGTCACCAACGCCTTCAAGTACGCCGCCAAGCCCGAGGGCGTCGGCCGCGTGGCGGTCACCGTTTCGGGCCACGGCCCCGGCAGCGTGCGGCTGCGCGTCTGCGACGACGGCGAGGGCCTGCCCGAGGGCTGGTCGGAGACCAAGCCCCGCGCCAACGGCACCGGCGTCGGGCTCGGGATGAAGCTGATCCGGGCGATGCTCGACCAGATCAACGCCCGTCTCGACGTCGACAACGCGCCCGGCGCCTGCTTCACGATCACGGCGTGAGCCTGCACCAGCGGCTGCGCGCCGCCACCGCCTCGTCGCATCAGGGTCTCGAGGACGCGCTCGACTGGCGGGCGCGCGTCGCGTCGCTGCCCGGGTATCGCGCCCTGCTCGCCCGCTTCCATGGATTCCATGCGGCCTACGAGCCGGCGATCGGGCTTGCGCTCGCCGACGAGGCGTTCTGGGGCCCGCGCCGGCGCTTCGCCGCGCTGGCGGCGGACCTCGCCCATCTCGGGATGCCGGACGCCGAGATCGCCACCCTGCCCCGGCCCTCGGCCGTGACGTTCGCGGACGAAGCCGCGGCGATGGGGGCGCTCTACGTGCTCGAAGGCTCCACGCTCGGCGGCCAAGTCATCGGCCGGCACATCGGCGCGGTGCACGGGCTGACGCAGGCGGGCCTCGCCTATTACCACGCCCATGGCCGGCAGACCGGCGTGATGTGGAACGCCTTCCGCGCGCGGCTCGATCGCCTGTCGGGCGATCCGGAGGCGGAGGCGGCCGCCCTGGCGACCGGCACCGCGACGTTCGACGCGCTTCGGATCTGGCTGTGCGCGCCGGATTCGTCCGCCGCGTGCGGGGGCGGCTGAGGCGCAGGCCGCCTCAGCCCTCGCGATCCCGCCCGAGCAGCCCGTCGACGAAGGCTTCGAGGCCGATCCGCCGCGTGCGCTTGAGGCGCTCGGCGGCCAGGATGCCGCGCAGGGCGTCGAAGGCGTTCTGCAGGTCGTCGTTGACGATGACGTAGTCGTACTCGCTCCAGCGCTGGATCTCGACGCGGGCGTTGGCGAGCCGCTTCTCGATGGTCTCCGGGCTGTCCTCGGCCCGGCGCTCCAGGCGGTGGCGCAGCTCCTCCAGGCTCGGCGGCAGGATGAACACCGTCACCACGTCGTCGGCGAGCTTGGAGCGGACCTGGCGGGTGCCCTGGTAGTCGATGTCGAAGATCATGTCCCGGCCGGCGCTGAGCACCTTCTCCACCGGGCGGCGCGGCGTGCCGTAGAAGTTTCCGTGGACCTCGGCCCATTCGAGCAGGTCGTCCCGGCTGCGCAGGTCGTCGAAGGCTTCGCGCGCGATGAAATGGTAGTGGCGCCCGGCGATCTCGGACGGGCGCCGGGCGCGGGTCGTCACCGAGATCGACAGGTCGAGACCCCAGCCGCCGTCATCGGCGATGGCGCGCGTCAGGGTGGTCTTGCCGGCGCCCGACGGCGAGGACAGGATCAGGATCAGCCCGCGGCGGGCGATCGAGTCTGAGACCGATGGGGAGGGGGCGTCCGTCATCCGCGTGCCCCGGCCGTGTCTCGCGCGCCCATCGCCTCAGTCCCGCTACTCGACGTTCTGAACCTGCTCGCGGAATTGCTCCACCACGGCCTTCAAGTCGAGTCCGATTCGCGACAGCGCCACGTCGTTGGCCTTGGCGCACAGGGTGTTGGCCTCGCGCCCAAGCTCCTGGGCCAGGAAATCGAGGCGCCGCCCGATCGCGCCGCCCGCCGCCAGGAGCTCGGACACCGCTTCGAGGTGGGCGCGCAGGCGGTCGAGCTCCTCGCGGACGTCGGCCTTGGCCGCCATCATCACCGCCTCCTGGTGCAGGCGCTCCGGATCGAGGCCGCCGGCGTCCAGCAGGCCCGCGACGGAGGCCGCGAGACGGGCGCGGATCGCCTCGGGCCTGCGCGCCGGGCAATCCTCCGCGGCCTGCGTCAGCACGCCCATCCGCGCGACCTGCGCCGCGACGATCTCCGCAAGCGCCCGGCCCTCGGCGCGGCGCGCCTCGACGAGGTCGGCCACCAGCCGCACGACGCCCTCCGCGAGGTCGCGCGCCAGCGCGTCCGGCTCGGTGGCGGCCTCGTCCTCGGCCTCGACGACGCCGCGGATCGACAGCAGCCCGTCCATCGTCGCGGGCGCGATCCCCTCCGGCACCGGCACGCGGGCGACGGCCTCGGCGAGCCGCGCCAGCAACGCCTCGTCGATCCGCACCCGCGCCTTGCTCTCCGGCTTCGTCAGGTTGAGCGAGAGCTGGCACTGGCCGCGGGCCAGCGTCTTCTGCAGGGCGGTGCGCGCGACCTCGCCGACGGCATCGTATCCGTTCGGCACCCGGAGCCGCACGTCGAACCCGCGGCCGTTGACGCTGCGGACCTCCCAGGCCCACTGCACCGGCCCGGTGGTGCCGGCGGCCCGGGCGAACCCGGTCATGCTCGCGATCATGGTCTTGCGATGCCCTGCGTTGCGGCGCCGAGGTTTCGTCGTGCGGGACGCCTACACGAAGGCGTTGACCTCTACCGTGAACCCGCCCGGCGCCTGGAAATAGAACGTCACCCGCCCGTGCTCCTCGCGCGGGGTCTCCGGGGCGAAGCCGCCTTCGGTCAGCCGTGCGTGGATGGCGTGGACCTGCTCCACCCGCTCCTGGATGAAGCCGATGTGGAAGATCTTGGGGTAGGTCACATCCTTCACGCGGAACAGGCTGAGGATGCCGCCGCCGTCGTCGGCGAGGAAGGCCATTTTGTCGTTGACCGGCATCGCGGTGCGGCGCAGCCCGAAATAGGTCTCGAACATCGCGACCGTGGCCGGGACCTCGGTGACGCCGAGGTTGACGTGGTTCAGGTGCATCGGCTCGTCCTGATGGCGCGTGCCAGCGGCGCCGCAGCGCCGGGGACGATCACGGTTGCTTCAGCACCGGCACGGTCTTGGGCGAGCCGAGGTCGTAGGTCTTGTTCTTCAGCGGATCGAGCTTGGTGCCCTCCGAGGCGTCGAAGGCCTTCGGCCGCGGCCCGCCCGCCCCGACGGTCGCCCCGTCCAGCGCGTAGGCGTTCGTCGGCGGGGCGAAGGCCGAGGCCCGGTTCGGCACCGCGGCGGGATCGGCGGGCGGCTCGGCCTTGTCGACGCCGGCGGCATCCGGCGTCGTGGCCAGGCGGGCCTTCTCGACCTGGCGCCAGCGCGCGACGTTCTTCTGGTGGCCGTCGAGGCTCTCGGCGAAGGCGTGCCCGCCGGTGCCATCGGCGACGAAGAACAGGTCCTTGGTCCGCGACGGATTGGCGACCGCCTCCAGGGCGGCGCGGCCGGGATTGGCGATCGGGCCGGGCGGCAGGCCCTCGATCACGTAGGTGTTGTAGGGCGTCGCCCGGTCGATCTCGGAGCGCTGGATGCCGCGCCCGAGGGTGCCGCGCCCGCCGACCAGCCCGTAGACGATGGTCGGGTCCGATTGCAGCTTCATCCGCTTGTTCAGGCGGTTCACGAACACGCCGGCCACCCGCGGCCGCTCGTCGGCGCGCCCGGTCTCCTTCTCGACGATCGAGGCCAGCGTGACCATCTCGGCCGGCGTCCGCACCGGCACGTCGGCGCTGCGGCGCAGCCAGATGTCGTTGAGGACCTTGCGCTGCTTCTCGCGCATCAGGTTGACGATCTGCTGACGGCTCGCGCCGCGCTCGAACTTGTAGGTGTCGGGCAGCAGCGAGCCCTCGGGCGGGATCTCGCCGACCTCGCCGGTGAGCACGTCGTTCTCGTTGAGGCGCATCACGATCTGCTCGGAGGTGAGCCCCTCGGGGAAGGTGATCGCGTGCTGGACCTGCCGGCCCGTGGTCACGGTGTCGATCGCATCGCTGATGCTGGCATGGGCCTTGAAGGTGTACTCGCCGGCCTTCAGCGGCGGGCGCCCGCCGAACCGGGCGGCGAACTCGAACAGCCCGACATGGTCGATCACGCCCTCGCGCTTCAGGATCTCGGCGATCTCGCCGGTGCCGCTGCGGGACGGGATCACGACCACCTTGTCGGCGGCGAGCGGGCCGGGCTCCTGCACCTGCCGCTGGAACAGCGTCAGCCCGAGCATCACGGCGATGGCGATCACCACCGCGAAGGTGAGCAGCCCGCTGATGGTGGCGAGGAGCCCGCCGCGGCGGCGCTCGGGCCGCTCGGGCGGCGGCGGGGCCGCGGTCGGCTTGATCGCCTCGTTCGGCGAGCGGGGGGAGAGGCGCTGCGGCTGGGCCGGCTCGTCGAAGGTGAGCGGCTGCGGCGGCACGTGCGTCTGGCGTCGACGGAAGAACATCGGGATCCTGCTCGGGCTCGCGCCGGCGACGAGGGCGGTGCCGGGCGCGCATGCGCGACGGGGCGGCGATCACGAAGGATCGCCGCAGGGTACCGGAAACTACGCCGGTTTGTGGCGAAATTGCCGTTGCGCGCTGCACGCGCCCCGGCTGGTCGACAGACAGGCCGATCCGGTCAGCGCGGTTTCGGGGGCGTCGGCGCGATCCGCGTCCCAGAAGGCTGGCAGGTCGCGCAGAAGAAGGTCGAGCGGCCGGATTGCACGATCCGGCCGACGGTCCCGCCGCAGCCCTTGGTGCGGCAGGCCTCGCCGACCCGGTCGTAGACGCGGAACGCCTGCTGGAAGGCGCCCGACGTGCCGTCGGTGTGGGCGTAGTCGCGCAGCGTCGAGCCGCCGGCGGCGACCGCCTCGGTGAGCACCTCGCCGATCACCCTGGCCAGCAGCCGGGCCTTCGGCGTCGGCGCGCCGTCGGCCTTTGCCAGCGTGCCCGCGGCGGCCTCGGGGTGGAGGCCGGCCCGGTGCAGAGCCTCGCAGACGTAGATGTTGCCCAGGCCCGCGATCAGGCGCTGGTCGAGGAGCGCGGCCTTCAGCGGCGTGATCTTGTGGCGAAAGAGCCGCGCGATGGTCTCGGCCGTCAGATCCGCGCTCAGGGGCTCGATGCCCATGCCGGCGAAGTGCCGGCACGCGGCGAGCGTGTCGGTGGGCACGAGGTCCATGAAGCCGAAGCGGCGGGCGTCGTTGTAGGTGACGGTGGCGCCGTTCCCCATCGCCATCACCACGTGGTCGTGCTTGGGCGTGCCGAGCGCCCCGTCGAGGTAGAAGTCGCCGGGCGACGTGTTGCTGCCGTCGGGCATCGCCACGTCGAAGCGGCCGCTCATGCCGAGATGCATGATCAGCGTCTCGCCCGAATCGAGGCCGGCCGTGAGGTACTTCGCCCGCCGCGCGAGGCCGGTGACCCGGCGCCCCTCCAGGCGCGCGCAGAAGCGCTCGGGGAACGGGAAGCGCAGGTTCGGGCGGCGCAGGGTGACGCGGCTGAAGGTGGCCCCGACCATCGCCGGCGCGAGGCCGCGCCGCACCGTCTCGACCTCTGGAAGCTCGGGCATCGTCCTGTGGCCGTCCCTCGGCAAATCGGATGGTGGAAGGCGGATCGTGGAGGCCGGGTATCGGCCCGGGCCGCCGCCGCCGCAATCCCGGCCGACGGGCGAGGCTTCGCCGCCCACGGCCGGCCGTCCCCACCGCGTCTTACGACGCATGGCGGATCGCGTCCGGCTTCGCTATGAGGCGCGAGGGCGCAGACGGGCAGGACTTCATGACGGTGGCGGACGAGACGACGGGCGCGCGGGACGGCACGACGGGGGCGCAGGAGACCGATTTCGGCTTCGAGCGTGTGGCCCTGGCCGAGAAGCAGGCGCGCGTCGACGACGTGTTCCGCTCGGTCGCCAAGCGCTACGACCTGATGAACGACCTGATGTCCGGCGGCCTGCACCGGGCCTGGAAGGCGCAGCTCATCGCGATGCTGCGCCCGTCGCGCACGCGGCCGTTCCGCCATCTCGACGTGGCCGGCGGCACCGGCGACGTCGCCTTCCGCGTCCTCGAGGCCGGCGGCCCGCAGGCCTCGGTCACCGTGCTTGACATCAACGAGGCGATGCTGCGGGTCGGCGCCGAGCGCGCCGGGGCGCGCTTCGACGGGCGCATCGACTTCGTCACCGGCAACGCCGAGACCTTGCCCCTGCCGGACGCGACCTTCGACGCCTACACCATCGCCTTCGGCATCCGGAACGTGCCGCGGATCGAGCTGGCCCTGCAGGAGGCCCGCCGCGTGCTGAAGCCCGGCGGCCGCTTCCTGTGCCTGGAATTCTCCAAGGTCGACCTGCCGGTGCTCGACAAGATCTACGACGCCTACTCCTTCCACGTGATCCCGCGGCTCGGCGCGCGGGTCGCGGGCGACGCGGAATCCTACCGCTACCTCGTGGAATCGATCCGGAAGTTCCCCTCCCCCGGGCTGTTCGCCGGGATGATCGAGCAGGCCGGCTTCCGCCACGTCACGCACCGGCCGCTCTCGGGCGGCATCGTCGCGATCCATTCCGGCTGGAAGGTCTCGTGACCGACCCGAGCCGCCGGGCGGCGCGATGATCGCCGCCGCGGTCAACCTCTTCCGCGGGGCCCATGTCGGCTTCGTGCTGGCGCGCGAGGGCGCGCTGGCGCTCGTCGACGCCTCCGAGCTGCCGCCGCACCTGCGGCTCGGGCTGCGGATCGTCCGGTTGCTGGAGCGGCCGGGCCTCGGTACCGGCGCGGCCCGGCTCTCGGCCGGCCTGACCCGGCTCGGCCCGTCCTACGTCAAGTTCGGGCAGTTCCTCGCCACCCGCCCCGACATCGTCGGGATGAGCGCGGCCCGCGACCTCGAGATGCTGCAGGACCGGGTGCCGCCCTTCCCGCAGGCGGTGGCCGTGAAGGTGGTCGAGGCCGCCTTCGGCAAGCCGATCTCCGCCCTGTTCGTCGCCTTCGGCGAGCCGGTGGCCGCGGCCTCGATCGCGCAGGTCCACAAGGCGGTGGTCCACGATGCCGACGGCACCCAGCGCACGCTCGCCGTGAAGATCATGCGGCCGGGCGTGCGCGAGCGCTTCCAGCGCGACGTGGAGGTGATGCGCCTCCTCGCGCGCATCGTCCACGTGCTGTCTCCGCAAGCCGAGCGCCTGCGCCCGCGCGACGTGGTCGAGATCCTGGCCCGCTCCGTGACCATGGAGATGGACTTCCGGCTCGAGGCCGCCGCCGCCTCGGAGCTCGCGCAGAACACCGCGGAGGACGACGATTTTCGCGTGCCGCGGCCCGAATGGGAGCTAATCGCCCGCGACGTGCTCACCTGCGAATGGATCGACGGCACCCGCCTCCACAGCGCCGCCGCGCTTCGGGAAGCCGGCCACGACCCGCACGCGATCGGGCGCACGGTGATCCAGAGCTTCCTGCGCCAGGCGATCCGCGACGGGTTCTTCCACGCCGACATGCACCAGGGGAACCTGTTCGTGGACGCCGCCGGCAAGCTCGTCGCGGTGGATTTCGGCATCATGGGCCGGCTCGGGCGCAAGGAACGGCGGTTCCTCGCCGAGATCCTGCTCGGCTTCATCATGCGCGACTACCGCCGCGTGGCGCAGGTCCACTTCGAGGCGGGCTACGTGCCGGCGCACCACTCGGTCGACGACTTCGCCCAGGCGATCCGCGCCATCGGCGAGCCGATCCACCAGCGCCGCGCCGACGAGATCTCGATGGCGAAGGTGCTGACGCTGCTGTTCGACATCACCGCCCTGTTCGACATGAGCACGCGCACCGAGCTGGTGATGCTGCAGAAGACCATGGTGGTGGTGGAAGGCGTCGCCCGCAGCCTCGATCCCAAACTCGACATGTGGACCTCGGCCGAGCCGGTGGTCCGCAGCTGGATCACCCGCAACCTCGGCCCGGCCGGGCGCCTGGAAGGGGCGGCCCACGCCGCGCGCACCCTCACCGACATCGTCGCCGACGTGCCGGACCTCGCCCTGCGGCTCCGGCGCCTGATCGTCCATGCCGACGAGGCGGGCACGGGCGACGCACGCCGCCTGGAGCGCATCGCCCGCAACGAGCGCCGCAACGCGCTGTGGCAGACGCTGGCCCTGTGGGCGATCGCGGCGGGCGTGCTGGTGGCGGCCTTGCGATAGGCCGGGACGGCGAAGCCGCCCGCTTCGGAGCGTTCCATCAGGCGGCGCGACCCTGTCGCGGCGCATCCGCGACGGCGGCTGCGCAGGGGGCGATCCCGTGCGTGTCGACGGGGCCCGGGCGACCGAACAGGTAGCCCTGCACCTCGGCGCACCCGGCCGCTCTCAGGAACGCGAGTTCCGCGACGGTCTCGACGCCCTCGGCGACCACCGGCAGGCCGAGCCCGCAGCCGAGCCCGAGGACCGCGCGCACGATCGCCGCCGTCTGGGCGTTGGTGTCGACGTTGCGCACGAAGGACCGGTCGATCTTGATCCGGTCGAAGGGGAACGCCCGGAGGTTGGCCAGCGACGAGTAGCCCGTCCCGAAATCGTCCATGGCGATGCCGACGCCGAGCGTCCGCAGCTGGCGCAGCGTCGCCACCGCACGGTCGAAGTTGCGGATCAGCGCGGTCTCGGTGATCTCCAGCTCCAGCCGCGCGGCCGGCAGCCCGGTCTCGACCAGAACCGCGTGCACCTGCGGGGCGAAGGCCAGATCGTGGACCTGGACCGCCGAAACGTTCACCGCCACCCGCAGGGGCGACGCCCAGGCCGCGGCCTCGCGACAGGCGGTGCGAAGCACCCACATCCCGATCGCCGAGATCGTTCCGCGCTCCTCGGCCACCGGGATGAAGACGTCGGGCGGGACGAGCCCTCGTGTCGGATGGGTCCAGCGCAGCAGGGCCTCGAAGCCGAGCAGGGCGCCGCCCGCGGCCGCGACCTGCTTCTGGTAGACGAGGTGGAACTCGCCGCGCGCCAGGGCCTGTTCGAGGTCGCGTTCCAAGGCGTGACGCTCGCGCACGGCGATGCCCATCTGCGGCTCGAAGAAGCGGTAGGTCCCCCGGCCCTCGGCCTTGGCGCGGTAGAGCGCCGTATCAGCATGTCCCATCAGGCCCTGGCGCTCCACAGCGTCCTGCGGGCACAGGGCGATGCCGATGCTGACCCCGACGATCGCGTCGGCGGGCCCGCCCGAGGCCTGCGCCGCGAGGGCCGCGAGAATGGTCTTCGCCAGGCGCTCGGCAGCGTCCGGCCCGGTCCGTCCGGCCATGAGGATGGCGAACTCGTCGCCGCCGAGGCGTGCCAGGATCTGGTCGGGGCTGAGCAGCCCGGTGACGCGGCGGGCGACCCGATTCAGCGTCGCGTCGCCGGCCGCATGGCCGAACAGGTCGTTGACCGCCTTGAACCGGTCGAGGTCTAGGCAGAGCACCGCGATCGGAACGCCGGTCGCAACTGCCGCGCCCATGGCGCGATCGAGGCGCGCGTTGAAGGCGGAGCGGTTGAGCAGGCCCGTCAGGGCATCGTGGTGGGCGAGGTACCGGATGTGCCGCTCGGCGTGCTTGCGCTGCCGGATGTCGCGGACCGCCAGGGCATGATGCGGCTTGCCCGCGAAATCGATCCGCCGAAGGATCACCTCCGCCTCGATGACCGCGCCGGCGCCGTCGCGCAGGCTCAGCTCGACCGGCTGCCCGATGACGTAGGGGAGCCGATCCCAGGTCCGGGGCTCGTCGAGGAAGGCGGTGACCGACAGGCCCGTCATCGCTTCGTGCGAGAGGCCGACGAGCCGGCTGAAGCTGATGTTGGCCGTGACGATCCGGCACCGGTCCAGGACGATCAGACCCTCGACCGCCGCGTTGGCGAGGCCGCGCATGCGCACCATCTCCGCGCGCGCGCGACGCTGCTCGCGAAGGCTGAGCGCGTAGGCCGTCGCCGTGAGGACGAACACGATGAGGCTGGCCACCGCGACGGCGCCGGCGAGCCAGCCCGGCGGCATCGCCTGGGGCGACAGGGTCGCCAGCGGGTTCTCGGTGATCGTCACCCCGGCCATGCCCACCCCGTGATGCGCGCCGATCGCCAGCGCGAGCAGGCCTGCGCTGCCGAACAGGGAGGTGAGCGAACGGGCATGCACGGCGATGGAGACGGCGACGGCGGAAAGGAGCTCACCGATGAGGATCGACGCGAACACGAAGGCCGGATCCCAGCGCAGACGTCCCGTGACCTCGAAGGCCGCCATGCCGGTGTAGTGCATCGCGGCGATGCCGAAGCCGACCACGACCCCCCCCGAGCCAGGACGCCCGCGGCGTCTCGGACAGGGCGATCCGCAGGCCCAGGCCGGTGAGGCCGATCGCGAAGACCAGCGAGAGGACGGTCAACCCGGAATCGTAGGCGCTCGGGATGCTCGGCTCGAACGCCAGCATCGCGATGAAGTGGGTCGCGAAGATGCCCGACCCGCTGGAGATCGCCGCGACCACGAGCCAGGTCGATCGCGCACGACCGCTGGCGGTGCCGGCGTGGCGGAGAAGCCGGATCGCGGTCAGCGCCGCGATCGCTCAGATCACGCCCGCCAGGACGACGAGGCGGAGGTCGTGCCGGGCCGTGAAGCAACCGAGGACGGTCAACATGCGCGCAAGTCCGAAATCGCCTCGGCCGAGCCCCGGGCGGCGCGGTCCGATCCTCCGGCCTCTCCCGAACGGATCGAGCCTGCGAGACGACGACGCTGCGTGGTGCGACCTTGGGACGGTTCGAGTAGCAGGGTGCGATAATTTTCTTAAATATGTTTTGCCGCTCAGATTTCGTGCGTGAGGCGCAAGTCGAGGACGTTGCCCGCGGTTTCCGCGTGCGGCGTTCCACTTCCTGTCATCTACAGTGTAAGGAACGAGTACCCATCGGGTGAGGTCAGAAGTTGTAATTCAACTTCTGAGAAGTACGATCCTACACGGCCGCCGTGCGAAAGCCCGCGAAGATGTCGCGGCGATCCGGCCCGAAGAAGTTGCGGTAGGCGTTGTCGACCATCCGCCCGCGGGTGATCCAGGCACCGCCGCGCAGCACCTTCCGCGTGCCGAAGGCGGGCTCGGAATACTCGCGGTAGGCATCGGGCGAGAAACCCGGATAGGGCAGGAAGTCGCTCGCGGTCCATTCCCAGACGTTGCCGATCATCTGGCGGCAGCCCCAGGCGCTGTCGCCCGCTTCGTGGGCGGCCACGTCGACGCAGCCGAGGCGGCCGCCGTCGAGGTTGGCGCGGGTCGCATCCGGTGCCGCCTCGCCCCAGGGATAGCGGCGTTTCACCTGCCCCATCGCCCCGCCCGAGGTCGGGGCGGTGGAGGCCGCGACCTCCCATTCGGCCTCGGTCGGCAGGCGGCGGCCGGCGAAGGCGCAGTAGGCGGCGGCCTCGTACCAGCTGACATGGACCACCGGCTGGTGCGGGGCGAGGTCGGAGACGCCGTCGAAGCGGCGGACCCGCCAGCCCGCCCCGTCCGGCTGCCAATGCGCGGGGTGCTCCGCACCGCTCCGGCAGCGCCAGCGCCATCCCTCCACGTCCCAGAACGACGGCTCGCGATAGCCGCCGGCGGCGACGAAGGCGGCGAACTCCGCGTTGGTCACCGGCGCCCGCGCGATGCGGAACGGCGCGACCTCGACCGGGTGCGCCCACTTCTCGTTGTCGAACACGAACGCCTCGCCCGGCTCGGCGCCAAGCCGGAAGGTGCCGCCGGGGATCGCCGCGTCGCCCGGCCACGGCCCCTCCGCGACCGGGGCGAGACCGGCCGAGGCGGCGAAGGACGGCGCCGGGTATCCGAGCGTCTGGCGCGAATAGGTGAAGGCCTCGCCGTGCATGTCCTCGTGGTAGGTGGTCAGCCGGTAGCGGTAGGCTTCCTCGGCGGTCGGCGAGCCGTCGAGGCGCCGGACCAGCGCGTCGTGGACGCGGCCCATGTAGCCGAGCGTGACGTCGAGCGGCGGCAGCGCGCGCACCCAGCGATCGTCGTGGGCGAGCACCGCGGAATTGTAGACCGCGTCGGCATCCGCGATCGCGGGTTCCGCCCCGTCGAGGGCGCGCAGGATGAAGTGCTCGTGGAACCAGGCGAGGTGCCCGATCTCCCACAGCAGCGGGTTGACGATGTCGAGCCGCGGCCCGATCAGCCGCTCGGCATCGAGCCCGGCCACCAGCTCGAGGGTCCGGGCGCGGCTGTCCTCCAGCATCGCGATGAGTTGTGTGGCGTCGGTCATGGCACCCATCCGATAAGCGATCGACCCATGGACATCATCCTGATCACGCCGGCGCCGAAACGTTCGCGGGCCGGCAACCGCACGACGGCCCTGCGCTGGGCCGGCATCCTGCGCCGGCTCGGCCACCGCGTCGTCGTGGCGACCGCCTACGCCGACGCGCCCTGCGACCTGATGATCGCGCTGCACGCCTGGAAGAGCGCCCCGGCGATCGCGCGATACCGGCGCTTATACCCGGAGCGCCCCCTCGTCGTCGCGCTGACCGGGACCGACATCAATCACGATCTCGCCGCCGATCCCGGCACCACCCTGCGCTCGCTCGATCTCGCCGACGCGCTCGTTGGCCTGCACGACCTCGTCGCCGACGCGATCCCGGAATCCTACCGCGACAAGCTCGCGGTGATCGTGCAGTCGGTGCCGGCGAGCGAGGAGCGCCTGCCGCCCACGACGCGCACCTTCGAGATCCTCGTCGTCGGCCACCTGCGCGCCGAGAAGGACCCGTTGCGCGCCGCGCTCGCCGCCCGCGCCCTGCCGCCCGCCTCCCGCATCCGCGTCGTCCATCTCGGCGGCGCGCCCGACCCGGCGTGGGCGGATCGCGCGCGGGCCGAGATGCAGGCCAACCCGCGCTACGATTGGCGCGGCGAGGTCTCCGGCGCACGGGTGCGGCGGTTCCTGCGGCGCGGGCGGCTGATGGTGCTGAGCTCGCTGAACGAGGGCGGCGCCAACGTGATCTCCGAGGCGATCGCGGCCGGGCTGCCGATCCTCGCTTCCGAGATCCCGGGCAATGTCGGCCTGCTCGGCGCCGACCACCCGGGCTACTTCCCGGCCGGAGACCAGGCTGCGCTCGCGCGCCTGATGCTGCGCGCGGAACAGGACCCGGCCTTCCTCGAGCGCCTGCGCGCGCACGGTGCGGCGCGTGCGGCGGCGTTCGACCCGGCGCACGAGCGGGAGGCCTGGGCCGTCCTCGTCGCGCGCGCGGCCGGCGCGGCGAGAGCGCGGGCCGCGGCCGGGATTGACGCGGCCCGCCCCGCACCGGCACTCCTTCTGCCATGACCGCAGCCCCCACGTTGCCGCTCGCGAACCGGCGCATCCTCCTCGTCATCGGCGGGGGCATCGCGGCCTACAAGGCGCTCGACCTGATCCGCCGCCTGCGCGAGCGCGGCGCCTCCGTCCGACCGCTGCTGACCAAGGGCGCGCAGGAATTCGTCACCCCGCTCGCGGCCGCGGCGCTCGCCGGCCAGCCCGCCCATACCGACCTGTTCGACCGGGCCGACGAGGCGGAGATCGGCCATATCAAGCTGGCCCGGGACGCCGACGCGGTGGTGGTGGCGCCGGCCACCGCCAACCTGATGGCGCGGATGGCCACCGGCCACGCCCCCGACCTCGCCTCCACGGTGCTGCTCGCCACCACCCTGCCGATCCTGATCGCGCCGGCGATGAACGTGGCGATGTGGGCGCATCCCGCAACGCGGCGCAACCTCGCGACGCTGCTCGCCGACGGCGTCCGGGTCGTCGGCCCCAATGCCGGCCCGATGGCCGAGCCCGAGACAGGGCCCGGCCGCATGGCCGAGCCGGCCGAGATCGCCGACGCCGCGGCCGCGATGCTCGGGGAGGCCGAGGCGAAGACCGCCGGGTTCGGCTTCCTCGCGGGTCGCGCCAAGGCCGCCGGGCCGCTCGTCGGCCGCCGCGTGCTCGTCACCTCCGGGCCGACCCATGAGCCGATCGACCCGGTGCGGTTCATCGCCAACCGCTCGTCGGGGCGCCAGGGCCACGCCATCGCCGCCGCCGCCGCCGCCGCCGGCGCGACGGTCACGCTGGTCTCCGGGCCGGTGGCGATCCCCGATCCCGAGGGCGTCGCCGTGGTGCGGGTCGAGACCGCGCGCGAGATGCTGGCGGCGGTCGAGGCGGCGCTTCCCGCCAGCATCGCGGTGTTCACGGCCGCGGTCGCCGACTGGCGGCCCGCCACCGAGACCGGCTCCAAGATCAAGAAGGCCGGCGCGGCGCCCGCCCCACTGACGCTGGTCGAGAACCCCGACATCCTCGCCACTATCGCCGGGCGGACGCAGAACCGCCCCGCCCTCGTCGTCGGCTTCGCCGCCGAGACCGACACGGTGATCGCGCACGCCCAGGCGAAGATCGCCCGAAAGGGCTGCGACCTGATCGTCGCCAACGACGTCTCGGCTGCGGGCGGCGTGATGGGCGGCGCGACCAACACGGTCCACCTGATCGCGCACGACGGGTCGGTCGAGACCTGGCCGACGCTCGACAAGGACGAGGTCGCGCGCCGGCTGGTGGCACGGTTTTCGGAGTTGCTTCGGGGTTAGGGCCGGTTCGGGTGCCCTACCCTGCCGCCGCCTGCTGCGCCGCCGCGAGGCGCGCGTCGTCGGCGGCGATCGCCTGGTAGGCCGGACGCGCCCGGAAGCGCGCGAGGTAGGCCATGATCGCCGGCTCCTCGGGGACGAGCTTGAACGCGGTGGTCCAGCCGAGCGCCGAGCCCCACAGGACGTCGGCGGCGGAGAAGCGCTCGCCGAGGATCCAGGGGCCGGGCGTCAGCATCGCGAGCACCTGGGCCAGCACCGTGTCGTAATCGCCGTAGGCCGACATCATCCGGGGCGGCGGCGCGCGCTCCATCGCCCGGTCGATCACGGCCGGCTCGAAGCACGAGCCGTAGAAGACCATCCAGCGCAGGTAGGCGCCGCGGGCCGGATCGGTCGTGCCGGGCGCGAGGCCGGCCTCGGGAAACAGGTCCGCGAGGTAAAGGTAGCAGGCGGCCTGCTCGGCCACCGTCGCGCCGCCGTGGCGGATCGCCGGGACCTTGCCCATCGGGTTGACGGCGAGGTGCGCGCTGCCCTGCTGCTCGCCGGCCTTGAGGTTGATGACGTGCAGCTCGTGCGGCGCGTTAAGTTCCTCGAGCAGCACCCGCACGCCCGTCGAGCGGGTGTTCGGGGCGTGGTGCAGGACGAGTCCGTCGGTCGTGGTCGGCATCGTCGTCTCCGGGGCCTGAACGCTTCGGGCGCACGCTCTGCCGGAGGCCGGCTCCGGTCAAGCCGGCCGTTCGGACCGGATCGGCTCAGACCCGGTACTTGCCGTTGCGCTTGATCAGCACCTGCGTCCCCACCGGCACGCGCTCGTAAAGGTCGACGATGTCCTCGTTGAGCATGCGGACGCAGCCCGACGACATCTGCTCGCCGATGCTCCAGGGCTCGTTGGTGCCGTGGATGCGGAACAGGATGTCGCGGTTGCCCTGGTAGAGGTAGAGCGCGCGGGCGCCGAGCGGGTTGTCGACGCCGCCCTTGCGCTGGCGGTCGATCTCCGGATGGAGGGCGACCATGGTCGTGGTCGGGCTCCAGTCCGGCCAGACGCCCTTGCGGCCGACCCGGGCCTCGCCCTTCCACGAGAAGCCGAGCTTGCCCACGCCGACGCCGTACTGCATCGCCGTTCCGTCGGCCTGGACGAGGGCGAGCTGACGCTTGTCGATGTCAACGACGATGGTGCCCGGCCGCTCGGGGCCGGAATAGCTCACGACCTGCCGGCGGTACTTCGGATCGAGGCGGTTGGTGTCGACCAGCGGCACGTCGAACGGCTTGTCGGGCATCGAGCCGACATACCACGCCGCCTCCTCGTCGTTGGCGGCGAGGTTCACGGGCCCGCGCTGGTTGCAGGCTGCGAGCGGCGCGATGAGGACCGCAGCGAGGAGGATCCGGCGGAGGGGCATGGGGCCTCACGAGGCGAGGAAGCGTTCGGATCATGCCTACCGCCTCGCCGCCCCCCACGATGTGACTTTTGCGTCTCAGGTTGGATGAAGCGCCCGGCACGATTGCCCGGATTTCGCCTCGTTCGGCCGTGGCTTGCGCCCTAACTCTCTCGGATCGGTTCCGAGACGAGGCGCATCATGGCCGACACGCTCACCCTTCCCGAGATGCAAGGCGCATTGCCGGAGACGCCGCTGCGCCCGGCGATCCACCTCGACCATTGCGTGATCCACGTCAGCGACTGGACGCGCGCGAACGCCTTCTATGGCGACGTGGTCGGCGCCGAGATCGTCCCGGCCGGCGCGGGCTTCGCGTACCGGCTCGGCGGGGTGCAGCTGAACTGCCACGGCCCCGGGCTGACCCCGGAGCCGCTCGCCGAGAAGCCAGTGATGCCGGGCGGCAGCGACCTGTGCTTCCGCTGGTCCGGCACGATCGAGGAGGCGATGGCGCACCTGGCCGCGCACGGCGTCCCCGTCGAGCTCGGCCCGGTGGAGCGCCACGGCGCGGCCGGGCCCGGGACCAGCATCTACTTCCGCGATCCGGACGGGTCGCTGATGGAGTTCATCACCTACCCGGCGCCGTGACGCCCGATCGCGCGATCTCAGGCGCGGCTCTGCGCGAGCGCCTGGTTTGTCTGCTCGAGGCGCAGGGCCAGCTCGCGCATCAGCGCGATGCTGATCTGCGGAAACTGCGCCAGCAGCTCGAGGAACACGCCGCGGTCGATGCGCAGGGCGGTGGCCGCCGTCTCGGCCGTGACGGTGGCCGAGCGCGGCTGGTCGGCCAGGATGCCCATCTCGCCGACCAGGGCGTTGGCCCCGAGCAGGGCGAGACGCACCGGCCCCGCGGCCCCGTCGATGGTCACGGCGGCGCTGCCCTCCAGGATGAGGTAGGCGGCATCCGCGACGTCGCCGCGGGTGAAGAATTGCTGGCCCGCCTCGAAATGCACCCGCTCGCTGGTGAAGGCGAGCAGCTTCAGCCGCGACGGCTCGACCTCGCGGAACAGCGGCACCTGCCGAAGGGAGGTAACCTCCGTATCGAGGGTCATAGGTGGAACTCCGCACCGCGCCGGATCTCGTGATGGCGCCGGCCGCCTCATCCATGCGGCTTGCGGCGATCTTGTCCAGCCCTCCCGTCCCGGCGGCACGCTGCGACGGCGTGACCCGGATGCCCCGTCGAACGCGATCGGGCATGCAGGCCCCCACCGGAGGTGCCATGCGCCGCGCCCGCCATCCTCGCCTCGCCGCGCTCCTCGTCGGGATCGCGTTCGCCGCCACGCCGGCCGCCGCCCGCCTGAACCGGACCGAGCTTGCGCGCGTCGCGGTCGTGCCGCCTCCGGGCGCCCGTGTTCCCCTCGATCTCGCCTGGAACGATGCCGCGGGCGACCGGCCGACCACGCTGGGCGAGGCGCTCGGCGGCCGGCCGACCCTGCTGCTGCCGGTGGACTACACCTGCGGCAACGTCTGCGACCCGATGCTGTCGATGTCCGGGGCGGCCTTGGCCGCAACCGGCCTCGTCGCCGGCCGCGACGTCAGCCTCGTCCTCGTCGGGATCGACCCGCGCGACGACGCGGCCGCGGCGCGGCACATGCTGGAGACCGAGCTCGGGAACCCGGGGCTTTCGGCGAAGGCGGCCGCGCTGGTGGGCGACGCCGCCACGGTCGATCGGCTGACGCAGGCGCTCGGCTACCGTTTCGTCTACGACGCCGGCACCGACAGCTTCGCCCACCCCGCCGCCGCGATCCTGCTCACCGGCGACGGCCGTGTCGCCCGCGTCCTGTCGCCGCTGGCGCTGAACGGCAGCGACCTGCGGCTCGCCCTCGTCGAGGCCGGCGAGGGCCGGACCGGCAGCCTCGCCGACCGCCTCGTCCTGCTCTGCTACGGGTACGATGCCGCGACCGGCGTCTACACGCCGATGATCCGCCGCGTCCTCAGTTTCGCCGCCGCCGGGACGATCCTCGCGATGGCGATCGGGATCGTCCTGCTCAACCGCCGGCCCCGGCAGGCCTGAGGCCGCTCAGCGCTTCGTCGCCAAGCCGGATTTCTCGGCGCTCGGCGGCTCGCGGCCGGCGCTGGCGTTCGGTTGGGGCGAATCGATCGGCTCGACCTGCGTCGTCGGCGTCGCGCTGCCCTCGTCCGCGGGCATCGGCGGAAGCGCCGCGGTGTTCGGCTTCGGCGCGGCCTCCGGCGAAACCTTGGCCGCACCGGAGACCATCTCGCGATTCGTCATGCTCGAAAAAACCTCGTTCGACGCAGGCGCTGAATTGTCGTTTGCCCCACCGCTGTCTTCCAACGCCAGCGCACCGACGTGGTTGCGGCTAAGCTTGTCGCGGAAGCGTGAGAGGAACCTTCGGATACTGGCGAAGGTTGTGAAAGGGTGAAGAGAAGCCTGAGGAGGAGCTGATGGCATCCGGTAATTCAACCTCGAAGCGAGGTTTTGCGTCGATGGATCTCGAGCGCCAGCGCGAGATCGCCAGCAAGGGTGGCCGCAGCGTGCCGGCTGAGAAGCGTTCGTTCTCGCAGGACCGCGAACTGGCCTCGACGGCCGGCCGCAAGGGCGGTCAGGCCACCGGTACGGGCCGCGACGGCGCCGAGTGATCGACCGCCCTTCGAGACGCGCGGCGTCTGCCCTTCGCTGGGCAGGCGCCTTTTTTATGTCCGCTTCCGTGCCGCACAACGCGAAGGCCCGCTCCAGAACATGGAGCGGGCCTTCGCGTCGTGCACCGTAAGCCGGTAGGCTGATCGGTGTCGCCTCAGGAGATGCAGCGGCCGGGGATCATGCGGCGGGCTTCGGGGCCGACCAGCGAGCTGAGCGCCGCCTCGCAGCCCTCGCGCATCATCCGACGCGGCTTGAGCGGCGGCTTGGTTCCCATCTCCTGCGCCGTGTCCGACGCGGCCGGGAGGGCGCGGTTCGGCTCGGATTGCAGGCTCGCCACGCGGCTCGGCCGGATCGCGATCGAGACCGGGCGCATGCCCGGCAGGGGGCGGGCTTCGAACGCGGCCGGACCGGGGGCTGCGACCGTGGTCGTGGGGACCCATTGGTCCGCGCTCGCCTGGACCATCGGGTGGACGAGCAACGTCAGGATGGCGGCCGGTGCACTCACGCCGAGAAGGAAGCCTGACCGAAGCATCGTCGTGGTCTCCGAATGGGAGCTTGACAGGATGAACGGAAAACGCGTCTTCCATGATCCGGTTCCGTCACGGCCTCGCTTTTGACGAAATCAGTATTCGGCAACAGTTTCTCGTGGCGGTGCCGGGCACGAGGAACCTTGTCCACAGCGACCCGGAGTGGCGCGGACGCCACAGGCGTCGAAAAACGGTTCGCGCCCGGAACTTGGTTCGCGCACGCCCGTTGATCGAGCACCCGGCCACCTGGTCCTCCCCGCATTCCCCTTGTGCATCGGCCGGAACCTCATCCACGGGTCGGAGATTTCTCCGGCCCGTTTTTTTATGCCTGGACCGATGTCCTTGGCGGGCAACAAAAAACCCCGGCTCGTCGCTGGGGTTTTTTCGTTCTGCGGATTGGCGCGGAGGCGGTTGTGGACCGCCTCCCGGTCAGGCCGACTTGGCTTCACGCCGGCGTGCCGTCTGCTGGAAAAACAGCGCCTGGCTGATGACGGCGGAGACGTTGGCGGGCTGGAACGGCTTGGCGATGAGGAAGGCCGGCTCCGGGCGCTCGCCCGTGAGGAATCGCTCCGGGTAGGCGGTGATGAAGATCACCGGGACCTCGAAGGTCTTCAGCAGGTCGTTGACGGCATCGAGGCCGGACGAGCCGTCCGCGAGCTGGATGTCGGCAAGGATCAGGCCCGGGCGCTTGCTTTCGGAGGCGATCTTGACGGCCTCGGTGCGCGTGCGGGCGACGCCGATGACGTTGTGGCCCAGGCCCTCGACCAGCGCTTCGAGGTCCATCGCGATCAGCGGCTCGTCCTCGATGATGAGGATGTCGGTGGCCATGTCCGCGGCGAGCTCGCGTCCCGCCTCGTCGACCAGGTCGCGCACCTGGCTGACGTCGACGTCGAGGATGATCGCCGCGTCCTCCTCCGAGAAGCCTTCGAGGCAGGAGAGCAGGAAGGCCTGGCGCGGCAGCGGCGTGATCTGGCCGAGCCGCACCTCGGCGGGGAGATCGTGCTGCACCTGTTCGCTGCGGCCGTTCACCGAGAGCGAATTCCAGATGCGGGTGAACACCCGGAACAGGTCGGCCTTCACGTTCGTGCTGCGGCCGAGCGTATCCGGCTCGTTGACCAGCGTCTCCAGAGTTGCCGCGACGTAGGCGTCGCCCGCCACCTGGCTGCCCGTCAACGCGCGCGCGTAGCGCCGCAGGTACGGCAGGTGCTGCACCACGAGTTGCGATGTCGACATACGATCCCCTGTGCCTTGTCGGCCTGCTATTCAACCTGCCGCCCCAACGCGGGGCATCCGACTCCGTTCCGGCAGGGCGCGGAACCGCTTCTGGCCGGAGGCGTTGCTGGTGCAGCCATGGCGTATGTCGCGCGGCAAGACAATGCGCGCGTGCCTCATGCACAGATGCCGCGAACGGCACCGGGGGACGTGAGGATGACCGACGCTGCGAAGGCGGGGAGGCCGATCGGCAATGCCGGCCTGAGGCCCGTCGGAGAATCGGGGCCCGCGGGCTCGAGGGCCGAGAAGCGCGAGCATGGATCGTCGCGCCTCAGCGACCAGGCCCAGGCGCGCATCGGCCACAACCTCCGCTGCCTCTACGACGGACTCGTCCAGCAACCCGTCCCGGATCGATTTCGCGAGCTCATCGAGCGTCTCGATGCGAAGGAGCCGAAGTCGCCCTGAGGCGCTCCGGCTCCATCTTCTGCAGTTCCTGTGGCGCGTGAAGCGCCCGCAGGATGCGAGCTCGGCGTCAGAGCGTGGGCGAGCGGCCGCGCATCAGGCCGATCACGGCCGAGATGGCGAACAGCACGATCGCGACGAAGAACACCAGCTTGGCGGCTTCCATCGCCGTGCCGGCGATGCCACCGAAGCCGAGCAGAGCGGCCCCGAGGGCCACGACGAGGAACGTAACGGCCCAACCGAGCATCTGCGTTATCCTTGATAACATGGACGCGGGCTTGGCCGCGACCTTCTGACATCCCAAACGTCAAGTCGTTGTTTCGGTTCCGCCGCTTCGAATGCCTGCACACACGAAAAATCGAGCGCCTCGGATCCGATGCCGATCCATCGCCGAAATCGTCGCCCGCCCCCTCGCGCCGGTGCGCATGTCACGCCATATTGCTCTTCGTTGGACACGAGGCTGCAGCCGGAACGGAGCCGTTCCGAACGGCGTTCCTCAGTCCAGGTCCGAAACCAGAGAACAGCGATGAGAAAAGCGTCCGCCCTCGTCCAGCGCCTCACCGATATCGTCAGCTCCGCCGCAGGTGCCGCGGCACGCGGCGTCGAGGAGGTCCTGGGTGCGCTGGCCCCGAGGCCCGAGCCGCGCCTGGTTCCGATCCGGGTCCGGCCGAACGGTCCCGCTCATCGGCATTGATCGCCGCCGGAGTCGATCCGTCGCTGAGCAAGCCGCCCTCCGGGGCGGCTTTTTTCATGCGCCGTCCACCGGAATCCCACGGCGGAGGCTCGAACGCGCCGCGCACCGCCCACCGGGCAAAGCCGACGAGCATGGCCTCGCGACAGGTCCGCCAAGTCGAGCCGCCTGCTGGTGTCCTCATAATAGGCCGCTCGAGGGGCCAATACCTGTGCCTGATCGCTGCGATGTTGTGATCGTGTCGGTTGTCTTCCGCACTTGCCGCCCCGCTTAACGAACCTTTAAGTCGGCCTCGCTCGCCCAGGCCACCGCTGGGCCGGCATGCCGCATGGGCGGGGACCTGACGAGACATGGCGTTCTGGGCGCGCTGGCAGAGGTTTTACGGCTCCGGGGGAACGCGGCGGCAGATGATCGGGACCGCCGCGGCGGGGCTGATCCTCGGGCTCGGCAGCGTCACGATCGGATCGAGCCTCGTCCAGGCCTCCGAGCGCGGCGGCCTGCTCGACTTCTTCCAGGAACTCTTCGCGCCCGCCCGGCCGCAGCCCGCGCCGCCGGCGCACCGCCCCGGCCGCTACGCCAACCTGCCCGACGGCCGCCGCCTCGGGTATTCGCGCCCGGTCTATCATACCCCGCGTCCCGTGGCCGACCTCCCGCTCGGCCGGTCGCGTCGCAAGCGGGCCCGCGCGGAGCGCGTGACGCGGGTCGCCGTCGCCTCGGCCGGGCGTCGCACGGTCTGCGTGCGGATGTGCGACGGCTATCTCTTCCCCATCGGCAATCTCGGGGCACGGGCCGACATGCCGGTGCACGAGGCGGCCTGCGCCGCCGCCTGCCCGGGGGCGCCGACGAACGTCTACACCCTCGGCGCCCGCGAGACCGAGCTCGACCGCGCGATCAGCCCGCAGGGCCTGCCCTACCGGGCCTCGGCTCTGGCCAACATCTACCGCCAGCGGCGCGTCGAGAACTGTTCCTGCCAGGCCGCGCCCGGCACCCCGCCCCTGCCGCTCGCCGGCGATCTCACCCTGCGCAAGGGCGACGTCGTCGCCACCCGCGACAGCGCCGACGTGGTGACGCGAAACCGGTCGGGCTCGGTCGCCCTGGTCGACTTCCGGCAGGCCGCGATCACGCGGGGCCAGAGCCGGCGGATCGAGGCGAAGGTTGGCGCGATCCAGCGCGACGCCGAGGCGCACGCCTTCCGCCGGACGCTGCGCACGGCCGAGCGGGCGAGCCTCGTCCAGGTCGCCTCGGTCGGCGACGGCTTCCGCATCCCCGCGCGCGCCGCGATCAACCAGAACCCGATCCGCGTGGTCACGCCCTCCCCGTTCCGTTGACGTCCTCGCGCTTCGGATTGTCCGCCGCCGCGCGTTCGCGTAGCTCCGGGCCGACCGCGCCGGTCGGGATCGGAAGGAGCCTCGGATGGCGGACACGGATGCCGGTACCGATGCGCCCGACTTCGACACGGTGATGCCCGCGAGCGGCCGCCTGGAAACGTTGAGCCCCCTCGTCCGCCGCCGGGTCGCGCCGAACGGCGGCCCGTTCACCGCGAGCGGCACCTGCACCTACGTCGTCGGGCACGGACGCGTCGCGGTGATCGATCCGGGGCCGGCCGATGCCGGCCACGTCGAGGCCCTGCTCGCCGATCTCGGCCAAGAGTCGGTGGCGGCGATCGTCGTCACCCACACCCATCGCGACCACTCCCCGGGCGCCCGCCTGCTGCAGGCACGCACCGGCGCGCCGATCGCCGGCTGCCTGCCGCATCGGGCCGCCCGCGCGCTCGGCGCCGGCGAGATCGGCCATCTCGATGCCGCCGCCGACCGCGACCACGTCCCCGACCGGCCGATGCACGAGGGCGATGCGCTCTCCGGCGAAGGCTGGACCCTCGTCGCGGTCGAGACGCCCGGCCACACCATGAACCACCTCGCCTTCGCCCTGCCGGAGGAGGCGGCCTTGTTCTCCGGCGATCACGTCATGGCATGGTCGACCAGCATCGTCGCGCCGCCGGACGGTTCGATGCGCGCCTACATGGATTCGCTCGACAAGCTCAGGGGCCGCGACGAGACCATCTACTGGCCGGGCCATGGCGGCCCGGTGCGCGATCCCCGGCGCTTCGTGCGCGGGTTGGCCAACCACCGCCGCCACCGCGAGGCCTCGATCCGCGCGCGCATCGCCGCCGGCGACGACACCATCCCGGCGATCGTCGCGGCCACGTACCAGAACCTCGATCCGCGCCTGCGCGGCGCGGCGGCGCTGTCGGTGTTCGCCCACCTCGAGGATCTCGTCGCGCGCGGGCTGGTGGCGACGCAGGGCGCGCCGCGCCTCGACGGGACCTTCGCAGCAGGCCCCTCGCCGGCCGGCTGAGGCGCGAGACCGCCCGCCGCGCGCGGCCGCCCGACCCTACTTCACGGCGAGCGCGAGGTTCGCGACCTCGTCGAGATAGGCCCGGATGCGGTCGGCATTGACGCCGAAATCGCGCGTGCCCAGCCGCGAGGCGGAGCGGACGTCGATGCGGGCGCCGTCGGCACGCGGCCGGACGCGGATGGTGACGTCGTCGGGCAGGTTGAGGATGAGGCTGCGCGAGACCGCCTCGATCCGGCCGTTGCCGGTCCGCCCGCCGGGGCGGATCGCCTCGACGATCTGCCACTTGCGGTTCACCGCCGCCTTGCGCGCCAGCTCGAACGCCTCGTCGGCGTCGATGTCGAGGGTCAGCGGCGCGGTCTGCGGATAGGCGGCGCGCTGCCGTTCGCGGGTCGGGAGGTCGGGATCGGCGGGGTAGCGCCCGTTCCGGGCGGCGAACGCGGCGCGCGAGCGCGAGAAGGCCGGAGGGTTGTCGATGTCGGTGGTCACGTCGGTCAGCGCCGGCAGCCGGAAGCCCCGCAGCGCCGCGTAGGCCGGGTAGGCGAGCACCAGCATCGCGAGGACCAGGCCGCCGATCGCCGCACCGAGGCCGCGGGCGCCTTCCCGCCAGACCCGGACGAAGGCGAACCCGGCGAGCGCGACCGCCAGCACCGCGACGCCGAGGCCCGCGGCCAGCGTCGCCAGCGCCGGCCCGGCCTCCGCACGGGGATCGCGGACCAGCACGATCGCGATGCCGGACACGATGAGCGAGAACAGGGCGGCCCACCGGGCCAGGGGGCCGGCGCGGGTGACGGGTTCCTCGACGAGAAGGCGGCGCATGGCTGGTGTCTGGCTTCGGGGTCGCGAACGCTATACCGGCCGGCGCGTGGCCGCGCCACTCGCCGGGATCGCCCGGTCTGCTATAGCTTGGCCCCGTGATGCCGCGTACCCGCCCCGTCCCCGATCCGGATCCTGCCGACGCCGCGGTCGATCCCCTGCGCGTCTGGTTCCGCTTCATCCGCCTCAACCGGCGGGTCACGGCGGCGATGAGCGGGACGCTGCGCGGCATCGGCCTGTCGATCCCGCAATTCGACGTGCTCTCGACGCTGACCGAGCGCGAGGGCCTGACCCAGCAGGACCTGGCGGCGCGCCTCTACGTCACGAAGGGCAACGTCTCCGGTCTGATCGACCGCCTGGTCGAGGCCGGGCTGGTCGAGCGCCGCCCGATCCCCGGCGACCGGCGCTCGCATGCGCTCCACCTCACGCCGGCCGGCGCCGACCTCGCCGCGCAGGGGCTCGCGGCGCAGGCGGCCTATGTCGGGCGGACGCTCGGGCGCCTCGGCGCCGACGACCTCGCCGCATTCGAGGGCCTCGTGCTGCGCTGGCGGGAGCTGGCCCGGTCCGAAACCGAGAGGCCGGATCGTCCCAAGGCCGATTGATCGTCGCGGGATGGCGGATCCGAGCTTCGCCCGAACTCCGGATCAGGGGGCGTAGGCGCGCGCCGAGCCGGGAATCACGACCGAGGTCGGCACGTGCAGGGGCAGGGACGACGGCGCGTCCTCGCGTTGGTCCGGATCGGCGCCCTTCTGGCCGGTGCGGACGCGGATCCCGGCCCACGGGCCGTCGATGTCGAAGGCGAGGCTTGCACGGGCGTTGTCGCCCCCGGCCTTCGGGCCGAGTTCCGCCCGGGCCCGGACGCTGCGCGCCGGCAGCGAGACCTGGCCGCGCAGGATGCCCGTGAGGTTGGCGGCCTTGAGGGTGCCCTCGCCGATCTCGCCGATCCCATCGGCGAACTTCAACGTGATCGCGGCCCGCTCGAACGGGGTGCGGCCGTTGCGGCGGGCGAGCGCGCCGGGCGCGACCGCCCCGTTGCGATGCAGGACGTCGGCGAGGTCGATCCCGGCGAGCACGCCGCCGTCGATGGCGAAGGCGGCCCGTCCGGCGACGTGCGCGGTGAGGTCCGCTGCATCGCGCCCGGTGCTCTCCAGGGCGAACTGCCCTTGCGTGCCGCCGTGAACCCAGCGCGACTCGCCGAGGTCGAGCAGGAGGGCACCGAGGTCGAGCCGGTCGAAGGCGCCCTGCGCCTTAACCTCGGTCTCGGCCCCGTCCGCGCCGGTCGCCGACAGGGCGACCCGGCCCTTCAGGGTCGCGCCCTGGAGCTCGGCGCGGTTGAGGGCGACCTCGACCGCCCCGAGCCGCACCAGCACGCTCGCCGCGAGATCGTTCAGGAGGACCGGCCCGATCCGGCTCTCGGCCGCCGAGATGCGCAGGTCGAGGTCTCCGCCCGTGAGCGGGCCCAGGGCGATCGCCTGAGCGCCCTGGGGGGCGCCGTCGACCGTCGATCCGCCGAAGATCTGCATCAGGCCGCCGAGCAGGGGCGCCAGGTTCAGGCTGTCGCTGGCGAGCGTGGCCTGGACCGCGGTGCGGGCCTCGCCGAGGCTCACGGACCCCGCGCCCTCGAGCACGTCCTCGCCGAAGGTGGCGCGCAGGCTAGAGAACGCCATCGTGCGGCCGGCGGCCTCGAAGCGTCCGTCGAGGGCCAGCGTGCGGATGAAGGGGGCCAAGGCCACGTCGCTGCCGATCCAGGCCATCGTCTCGGAAAGCGAACGCGTCTCGATCCGCCCCTGCCCCTGGATGGCGAGGCCTCCCGCGGTCCGGGCGCTGCCCTCTGCGGCCAGGTTCCCGGTGGGCCAGGCGGCATCGAGCCTGAACGGCGACGCGGCGCCGCTCAGCAGGTCGTTCGCGCGCAGGCCGATGAGCGCGACGCTGGTGCGCGCGCCGCGCCAGGTGAAGCTCGCCGCCGCGTCGAGGCCGGCGCTCCAGAGCGGCCAAGCGAGGGTGAGGTCGACCGCCTGCGCGCCGCCGCCGGGGCTTGCCGCGTCGAGGGTCGCGCCGGCCAGCGTGATCCGGCGCGGGTGATTCGTGCCGCCTTGGCCGAGCCGCGCGGCGGTCCGGCGCACTGGCTCGGCCCAGCGCGGATCGTCGGCGCCCTCCGGCATGTGGATCGTGGCGCCCCCCAGCGCGAGCGAGCCGAGGTCGGCTTGGCCCGAGAGCAGGGCGAGCGGGTTGAGGTCGAGATCGAGGCTGCCGCCCTCGATCAACGCCGGGCTGCCGGCCTGCGCGGCGGTGATCCGGGTGCGGGTGAAGCTCAGGCGCGGCAGGGGCAGCAACGTCATCGTGGTCGCGCCCTCGGCGGTGAGCGCGAAGCCGAAATCGCGCAGGCCGCGGCTGACGAAGGCCGCCGCCGTCGGGGTGCCGACCGGCCAGGGTAGGGTCGCGAGGCCGGTCCCGAGGACGGCGAGCGACGCGAAGCCGACGGCAAGAAGGAGGCGGCGCGGCGACATTGCACTCCGGGCGGGCACGTCGCGGGCCGCCCGAGGGGCGGCGAAGTCGCGACGGGGGACGACGAGCGGCCCCGGATGTTTCAGGCTCACCCCGCCGTCATGCATCGGACCGTTCGGGTGATTCCCTTAAAGCGTCCGATCGGCTTTGTCTGCCCGCAGCGCCCGGCCGTCCCCGCCGCCTTCGTGCGGACGGCCGGGGCCGCGCTTCCCGACGCCGGGCGCCTTTACCGGCGCGCCGGAATCGGGGACAGCTTTCGCGGAACGAATGTCGGCGCGATCGCGCGCGGGCCGGAAGGGTTCAGTGTCCATGAAGAAGGTCTATGCGGATCCGACGTCGGCGCTCGCGGGGCTGCTCAAGAACGACATGATGGTGATGTGCGGCGGCTTCGGCCTCTGCGGCATCCCCGACGAGCTGATCGAGGCGGTGCGGGAATCGGGCGTGAAGGGGCTGACCATCGTCTCGAACAACGCCGGCATCGACGGCGTCGGCCTCGGCAAGCTGCTCGAGACCCGGCAGGTCGCGAAGATGATCTCGTCCTATGTCGGCGAGAACAAGGAGTTCGCCCGGCAGTACCTCGGCGGCGAGCTCCAGATCGAGTTCAATCCGCAGGGGACGCTGGCCGAGCGCATCCGCGCGGGCGGGGCCGGCATCCCGGCCTTCTTCACCAAAACCGGCGTCGGCACGAAGGTGGCCGAGGGCAAGGAGGTGCGCGAATTCGACGGCGAGCACTTCGTGATGGAGCGCGGGCTGTTCGCGGACCTCGCCATCGTCCACGCCCATACCGGCGACACCGAGGGCAACCTGCGCTACCGGAAGACCGCGCGGAACTTCAACCCGATGATGGCGACCGCCGCGACGATGACAGTGGCGCAGGTCGAGCACCTGGTGCAGCCCGGCGAGATCGACGCCGACGACATCCACACCCCCGGCATCTTCGTGAAGCGGATCATCCACGTTCCGGGGCGCGAGAAGCGGATCGAGCAGCGCACGGTGCGCAAGCGCGCCGAGGCCGCTCCGGCCGCGGCCGGCGGCGCCGCCGTCTGA
The DNA here is from genome assembly GCF_008039875.1 of Methylobacterium sp. WL119. Classification (GTDB taxonomy): domain Bacteria; phylum Pseudomonadota; class Alphaproteobacteria; order Rhizobiales; family Beijerinckiaceae; genus Methylobacterium. The sequence goes on from NZ_VRUU01000006.1 coordinate 58,773, forward strand.
GCCCGCGACGACCTCCGGCCGTGAGGCCGCAAGCGCGAAGCGCGTCGCCGCGGGTGCGGCGGACGGCGCGGGACGCGCCCCACAGGAACCCGGCCGGCAGGCCGCAAGCGCGAAGCGCGTCGCCGCGGGTGCGGCGGACGGCGCGGGACGCGCCCCACATCAGGAGATCGAAAAATGGCCTGGACCCGCGAGCAGATGGCGGCGCGTGCCGCGCGTGAGCTGGAAGACGGCTTCTACGTGAACCTCGGGATCGGCATCCCGACGCTGGTGTCGAACTACATTCCCGAGGGCATGTCGGTGCAGCTCCAGTCGGAGAACGGTATGCTCGGCATGGGGCCGTTCCCGTTCGAGGGCGAGGAGGACGCCGACCTGATCAATGCCGGCAAGCAGACGATCACGGCGCTGCCGACGACGAGCTACTTCTCCTCGGCCGATTCGTTCGGGATGATCCGCGGCGGGCACATCAACCTGTCGATCCTGGGCGCCATGCAGGTGGCCGGAAACGGCGATCTCGCCAACTGGATGATCCCCGGCAAGATGGTGAAGGGCATGGGCGGCGCCATGGACCTCGTGGCCGGCGTCAAGCGCGTCGTCGTCGTGATGGAGCACGTGGCGAAGAACAAGGACGGCACCGAGAGCCCGAAGCTGCTCAAGGAATGCGACCTGCCGCTCACCGGCACGCACGTGGTCGACCTCGTCATCACCGACCTCGGCGTGTTCACGATCGACAAGCACGGCGACGGCGGGATGCGGCTGATCGAGCTCGCCGACGGCGTCACCGAGGAGGAGATCCGCGGCAAGACCGAGGCGGCCTACACGGTGGCGCTCGCCTGAAACTTACACCGCGGCTCGGCTGCCCCGCCTGGCGCCGAGCCACGTCGCGGCGCCGACCGCGAGGCCGACCGCGGCGATGAGCAGCGTCGAGGCGGCGTTGATCTCGGGGTTCACGCCGAGCCGGACCTGGCTGTAGAGCCGCATCGGCAGGGTGGTCGCGCCGGGCCCCGAGACGAAGCTCGCGACGACGAGGTCGTCGAGCGACAGGGTGAAGGCGAGCAGGAACCCGGCGGCGATGCCGGGGGCGAGCAGCGGCAGCGTCACCGTCGCGAACACCCGGAACGGCCCGGCGCCGAGGTCGGCGGCGGCCTCCTCCAGGTCGCGGTCGAGCCCGCGCAGGCGGGCGGCGACCACGACCGCGACGAAGCCGGTGCCGAGGGTGGCGTGGGCGACGACGATCGCGCCGAGGCCGCGGTCGATGCCGACCCCGACGAACAGCAGCAGCAGCGACAGGCCGGTGATCACCTCCGGCATCACCATCGGCGCGGTGACGAGCCCGGTGAACGGCGTGCGCCCGCGGAAGCGTCCGTGCCGCGCGAGCGCGAGGGCGGCCAGCGTGCCCAGCGCCGTCGCGATGACGGCCGACAGCGTCGCGACGCGGAGCGACACCCAGGCGGCCTCGAGCAACGGCCCGTCGGCGAGCAGGACGCCGTACCACCGTGTCGAGAACCCGCCCCACACCGTGACCAGGGCCGAGGCGTTGAACGAGTAGACCACCAGCACCAGGATGGGCGCGTACAGGAAGCCGAGCCCGAGGAGCAGCGCCGTGCGGGTGAGCGCGGTCGGACGATGCGCGGTCATGGTGCGCCCTCGCCGCTCGCGGCCTCGGCGGCGGCGTCGCGGAACAGCACCACCGGGCCGACGACGAGAATCAGCAGCAGGATCGCCACCGCCGAGGCGAGCGGCCAATCCCGGTTGGTGAAGAACTCGCTCCAGAGCACGCGCCCAAGCATCAGCGTCTCGGAGCCGCCGAGCAGGTCCGGGATCACGAACTCGCCGACCATGGGGATGAAGCACAGCGCCGCGCCCGCCAGCAGCCCGGGCAGGGCGAGCGGCAGCGTCACGGTCCAGAACACCCGCGTCGGCGAGGCGCCGAGGTCGGCCGCCGCCTCGCGCAACGCCGGATCGAGGCGGCTCAGCACCGCGTAGAGCGGCAGGACCATGAACGGCAGGTAGGCGTAGACGAGGCCGATCAGCACCGCGGCGGGGGTGTTCAGGATCTCCAGCGGCTGCGCGATCAGCCCGAGGCGCAGCAGCCCGAGATTGAGCAGGCCTTCGGGCTTCAGGATCGCGATCCAGGCGTAGACCCGGATCAGGAAGCTCGTCCAGAACGGCACCACGACGAGCGCGACGAGCAGCGGCTGGCGCGCCGCCGGGCTGCGGGCGATGGCGTAGGCGAGCGGCGTGGCGATGCCCGCCAGGATCGCGGTCGCCGCGAGCGCGTAGGCCAGCGACGTCAGGGCCGCGTCGCGATAGAGCGCGTCGGTGGCGAGCGTGACGTAGTTCTCGAAATTGAGCGCCCTGAGGAAGTCCGACCAATCCCCCGCGCCGCCCCGCCAGTCGAGCACCGGCAGGTACGGCGGCATCGCGGTCGCCGGCTCCGACAGGCTGATCTTCAAGGTGATGACGAACGGCACCAGGAAGAAGGCGCCGAGCCAGAGCCAGACCGGCAGGCGGAGAAGGACGCGCAGGCGGCTCGCGCTTGGGGACGTCGTCATCGTCCCGGTCTCCCGGACTTCGCTTTCACACCCTCCCCGTCATCCCGGGGCGCCGAAGGCGAGCCCGGGATCCAGATGCACTGGTCGTGCTGGAGATGGCGCCGTCGGCGGCTCTGGATCCCGGGCTCTGATGCGCAGCCCCGGGATGACCGCGGCGGGGCGACTGGCAGGGTCTTAGATTCGGTAACGATTTTGAGCCCGGCAGCCGTTCGGGAGCGGGTGCCCGGCCCCTCATCGTCCCGTGCATCGCGCATGACCGATGACCTCATGCCGGCAGGATCGTCGCGGCGTCGGGGGCGAAGCGGACCGCGACCGCTTCGCCCACGGCCGGCGCGCCCTCGCCCGGCGCGGTTGTCGCGCGCAGGCAGGTGCCGTCGGCGAGGCGGACGACGCGGCGGGTGCGGTCGCCGAGGAAGGTCTCCTCGACCAGCGTCCCGGGCACGCCCTCCCCGCTCAGGCTCAGGTCTTCGGGACGCACGGCGAGGACGATGTCGGCGCCGGCTGAAAGCGGCGCGTCCGGCGCGCGCGCAAGCAGCGGTCCTACCACGCTCTCGACGCCGCGATGCGGGCCGGGCTCCTCCGCCCCGAGGCGGCCGGGGATGAGGTTCACGTCGCCGAGCAGGCCCGCGACGAATCGCGTGGCCGGCCGGCGGTAGAGGTCGGCCGGGCGGCCCACCTGCACGAGCCGGCCGCGATCCATCACGCCGATGCGGTCGGCCAGGGTCATCGCCTCCGCGGGATCGTGGGTGACGACGACGAAGGTGGTGGCGAGGCGGCGCTGCAGCGCGCGCAGCTCCGCCTGCGTCTCCTCGCGCAGCGTGCGGTCGAGGGCCGCCATCGGCTCGTCGAGGAGCAGCACCCGCGGCTCGCGGGCGAGCGCCCGGGCCAACGCCACGCGCTGGCGCTGGCCGCCCGAGAGCGTCGCCGGCGCGCGGTCCGCGAAGCCCTCGAGGCGCACGAGGCGCAGCAGCGCGGCGACCCGCTCGGCCGTCGCCGCGCGGCCGGCGACGAGGCCATCGAGCCCGTAGGCGACGTTCCGGCCGACGCTCATGTGCGGGAACAGCGCGTAGGACTGGAACATCATGTTCACCGGCCGGCGATGGGCCGGCAGCGCGGCGAGATCCTGGTCGCCGAGGCGGATCGCGCCCGAGCTCGGCGCCTCGAACCCGGCGATCAGGCGCAGCAGCGTGCTCTTCCCGCACCCCGAAGGCCCGAGCAGGCAGAAGAACTCGGACGCCGCCAGGTCGAGGGAGACGGCGTCGACGGCCGTTCCGGCCCCGAACCGCTTGGTCAGGTTCTCGAGTCGCAGCAGCGGCGCGGACAAGGGCTCAGCCGTCCTCGCGCAGGGCCTCGGCGACCCGGGCCTCCAGCAGGTCCGGCCGGCGGATCACCAGGGCGCCGCGGGTGCGGTCGACGAGGCCCTCTGCCGCCATCACCGTGAACTCGCGGGTCACCTGCTCGCGGCGGCAGCCGATGCGGGCGGCGAGCACGTGGTGGTAGGGCGGCGGCGTCACCACCCGCTCGTCGCCCCCGCCCGCCCGCGGCACCGAGAGCCGCAGCAGCTCGGCATAGAGGCGGTGGCGCAGGTCGAGCAGCGCGTGCTCCATCAGGCGGGTGTTGAGCTCGCGCACGCGCTTGGTCAGCAGGCGGAACAGCCGGTCGGCGATGGCTTCCGAGGCGAACACCATCTGCCGGAACACCGAGGCCGGGACGACGCAGAGCTCGCCGCGGGTCAGCGCCGTGACGTTGGCCGAGCGGCCGACGCCGTCCAGCGCCGACAGCTCCCCGAAGAACGCGCCGCCGCGCATCTCGCCCAGGATCACCTCCTTGCCGGACTGCGTGCGGTTGAGGATGCGCACCTCGCCGGTGGCGAGGAAGTAGACGTCGGTGGAGACGTCGTCGAAGTCGACCAGCACCTCGTTCTCGTCGAAGCGGCGCCAGTGGCAGCGCGTCTCGAAGGGGCCGAGCTCGATGCCCGGCTCCTTGAAGAACGGAATGGTGGAGAGCCGTGCCATCGAAAACCGGTCCCTTCGCGATGCGCCGGGACCGCCGCGCCGCGGACCGTCTGAAAGTCCGCGCGACCGGCCCGACCCGGAGCATCGCGTCGTCGAGCTTGTTGCGGGATCGTGACGACCGGGTCGTCACCGGTCAAGCCGACCGTTGGCGATGGAGGTGGATGGGGCCGCGCCGGACTACGCGAGACTGTGATTTCCCGTTCGCGCCGACGTCGCTTAGGTGAAGGACCGCATTCGGCCTGCGAGGGCGCCCGGGATCCGGAATGCCGCGCCTGTTGCCCCCCGATCGAAGGCCTCCGGCCTCACCGCCCGACCTTTTCGCGCCGGGACGCGCGGCGATTTCGATCCCCCTCGACGCGCGCCACGCCCCGGCCGGTCCCGGTTTCGGCGGTCGTCGGGCGACCCTCGGGGCCGCGTTCACGCTGGCGGGACGCGGGCTTCACACCGGGCGCCGCGCGACCGTGCGCGTCGGCCCGGCCCCGCCCGGGCACGGCATCGTCTTCCGCCGGCGGCTTCACGGCGGGCGAACGGTCGACGTCCCGGCGCTGTGGACCCTGCGCGAGCGCCAGCCTTTGTGCACGGCGTTGCGCTCGCCGGAGGGGCCGCTGGTCCGCACCGTCGAGCACCTGCTCGCCGCGCTCTCGGCCCAGCGCATCGACGAGGCGCTCGTCGAGATCGATGCCGAGGAGCTTCCGATCTTCGACGGCAGCGCGGTGCCCTGGTGCCGCGCGATCCGCGCGGCGGGCCGGATCGAGAATGGCGAGCCGCGCCGCATGATCCGGGTGCTGCGAACCGTCGAGGTGGTGGACGGCCGGCGCACGCTGCGCATCGCGCCGCATGACGGGCTCCACGTCTCCGCCCACCTCGCGCTGGCGCATTTCGGCCCGCTCGACTGGTCCGGCCCGGTCACGCCGGACGTCTTCCTCGCGGAGATCGCGCCGGCGCGCAGCTTCGGGCGCTACTGGCGCGCGATGCTCGGGCGCGCCTACGGCTTCGCGACGCGCAAGCCGTTCCTGCAGGGCTGCGGCGCGCGCTCGGCGGCGATGATCGTGCGCGGGGGGATCGTCGGCGGGATGCGGGTGCCCGACGAGCCGGTGCGCCACCGCGTCCTCGACCTCGTCGGCGACCTCGCGCTCGCCGGCCATCCGATCCTCGGGCGGCTGACGGCGGCCCATACCGGGCACGAGCTCAACCACGCGCTGGTCGCCAAGCTGATGTCCGACCCGACGGCTTGGGACCTGGTCTGAGGCGTCCCACGGCTCAAGCGCATGGCACCGCACGCTTGCCACCGGGCGCCGGTCTCGCCAGAACGCCCCATGCTCCGCGTCAACGACCTCACCCTCCGCATCGGCGAGCGCCTGATCCTCGACGGCGCGAGCTTCTCGATCCCCGACCGCGCCCGCGTCGGCCTCGTCGGCCGCAACGGCGCCGGCAAGACCACCTTGTTCAAGGCGATCCTCGGCGAGTGGCCGGTGGATGCGAGCGCGGTCTCGATGCCCAAGGGCATGCGCATCGGCGCGGTGGCGCAGGAGGCGCCGGCCGGGCCCGAGACGCTCCATGCGGTCGTGCTCGCCGCCGACACCGAGCGCGCGAAGCTCATGGCCGAGGCGGAGGGCGCCGACGGGCTGCGCCGTGCCGAGATCGAGACGCGGCTCGTCGACATCGGCGCGCATTCGGCGCCGGCCCGCGCGGCGGCGATCCTGCACGGCCTCGGCTTCGACGCGGCGGCGCAGAACCGGCCGTGCTCGGACTTCTCGGGCGGCTGGCGGATGCGCGTGGCGCTCGCCGCGGTGCTGTTCTCCGAGCCCGACCTGCTGCTGCTGGACGAGCCGACCAACTACCTCGACATCGAGGGCACGATCTGGCTCTACGACTACCTCGAGCGCTATCCCCGCACCGCGATCATCATCTCCCACGACCGCGACCTGCTCGACGAGTCGGTCGACCACATCCTGCACCTCGACCGCGGCAAGCTGGCGATCTACCGCGGCGGCTACACCTCCTTCGCCAAGCAGCTCTCCGAGAAGCGGATGCTCCAGGCCAAGGCCAAGGTGAAGCAGGATGCCGAGCGGGCGCATCTCCAGAGCTTCATCGACCGGTTCAAGGCCAAGGCGACGAAGGCGCGCCAAGCGCAGTCGCGCGTCAAGAAGCTCGCCAAGATGGTGCCGATCGCCGGGCTGATCGAGGACGACGTGCCGGTGATCCACCTGCCGAGCCCGGAGAAGCCGCTCTCGCCGCCGATCGTGGCGATGGAGCGGGTGGCGGCCGGCTACCCCGACCGCATCGTGCTCTCGGGCCTCAACCTCAGCCTCGCCCCCGACGACCGCGTCGCGCTGCTCGGCGCCAACGGCAACGGCAAGTCGACCTTCTGCAAGCTCATCGGCGGCCGGCTCGACGCGCTGTCCGGCGAGCTGCGCCGCTCCTCGAAGATGAAGGTCGCCTACTTCGCCCAGCATCAGCTCGACGAGCTGCGCCCGGCCGAGAACGCGGTGGCGCACCTGCGCACGCTGATGCCGGACGCCCCCGAGGCGCGGGTGCGCGCCGCCACCGCCCGGCTCGGGTTTCCCGCCAACAAGGCGGACACGCCGGTCTCGCAGCTCTCGGGCGGCGAGAAGGCCCGCCTGCTGATGGGGCTCGCCGCCTTCGAGGGGCCGCACCTGCTGATCCTCGACGAGCCGACCAACCACCTCGACATCGAGAGCCGGCAGGCGCTGGTCGAGGCGATCAACGACTACGAGGGCGCGGTCATCCTGGTCAGCCACGACCGCTTCCTGGTCGAGGCCTGCGCCGACCGGCTCTGGCTGGTCGCCGACGGCTCCGTGAAAACCTTCGACGGCGACATGGACGATTACCGGCGCCTCGTGCTGGCCGGTCCCGAGCGCGACGCCGCCCGCGACGAGGACGCCTCGGGCGGCAAGCAGGCCGAGGCGCGGCGCTCGGCGGTGGAGCGCCGCGCCGCGCTTGCCCCCTTGCGCAAGCGGCTCGAAGGCTTGGAGGCGCGCATGGACAAGCTCACCGCCGCCATCGCCAAGATCGACGCGGCGCTCGGCGACGGCACCGCCTTCCTCCAGAACGCGGCCAAGGCCGGCGAGATCGCGAAGATGCGCGCCGACGCGGTCGCGGCGCTCGGGGCCGCCGAGGAGGAATGGCTCTCGGTGAGCGGGGAGATCGAGGCGGCGGCCTGATCGGCCTTCAGCCCCTGTACAGGCGCAGCCCGCGACAGGATGTCGACGTTCCACGATATGAACCGTCGCCGTGCGGGAGAGCGTCGGCGATCGAGGATGGATGATGCCTGATACGGTCGTGCTCGATGCCATCGCGCCGACGACGCCGGCGGCCGGTGGGCCGGACACGGTCGTCGCCATCCCCGTGCGCAACGAGGCCGAGCGCATCGGCTTCTGCCTTGACGCCCTCGATGCGCAGCAGGGCTTGGCCCCGGGCCGCCTCGGCATCGTGCTCTTCCTCAACAACTGCACGGACGACACCGCCCGCATCGTCGCCGAGCTGGTGCCGCGGCTTTCCGTGCCGGTGCGGGTGATCGAAATGGAATATGCCGGCGCCCATGCCGGCTGGGCCCGGCGCAAGGCGATGGACGCGGCCGCCGGCTGGCTCGGCGGCGCCGGCACCATCCTGTCCACCGACGCCGACAGCCGCGTGCCGCCGGACTGGGTCTTCGCCAACCTGCGCGCGCTCGCGGCCGGCGCCGACGCGGTCGCGGGCCGGGTCGAGCTGATCCCCGAGGAGGCGGCCCTGCTGCCGCCCTCGCTCCCGGCCCGCGGACGCCTGGAAGACGCCTACAGCGCGCTCCTGACCGAGGCGGAGGCGCGGATCGACCCCGATCCCAACGACCCGTGGCCGTGCCACCGCACCACCATCGGCGCGACGCTCGCCGTCAGCCGCGACGCCTACGCCCGGGTCGGCGGCATGCCGGAGATCGCCCTCGGCGAGGACGGCGCCTTCGTCGCCCGCCTCCTCGCGCACGGGTTCCGGGTCCGCCACGACCCGGCGGTGATGGTGTTCATCTCCGCCCGCCTCACCGGCCGGGCGCCGGGCGGGGTTGCCGACACCATCCGCTCCCGCTGCGAGGATCCCGGCGCGCTCTGCGACGCGCGACTCGAACCGGTGCCGCGCGCGCTCCATCGCTACCTCTGGCGCCGCCGCCTGCGCCGGCTCCATGCCTCCGGCCGGCTCGGGGCGAGCACGGCCTGGGCGCGCCGCCTCGGCATCCCGGCGGACGAGGCGGCGCGGATCGCCGCCCTCCCCCTTGTCGGCCAGGTCGTCGCGGAGGCCGAGCGCGCCAGCCCGAAGCTGAAGCACGCGCCGCTGAGCGTCCCGCGACTGCCCGGCCAGATCCGGCTCGCGAAGGCGGTGCTGCCGGTCGTGCGGGCGTTCGCATCGGTTCGGGACCGATGGGAGGGGCCAGTGGCTGTCGCGGCGTCGACATCGGCAGGGGCGGTCACGCGGGCCATGCCCTGAACCAGGTAAGGCGCCGGTCCCCTCTCCCGGTGGCCTCAGGCCCGCGCCGGCGCGGGCGCCGGCGACTTCGCATTTCCGAGCCCCAGCACCAGGGCGCAGCCGATGGCGGAGAGGATCACCAGCGGCATCAGCCCCAGCGGGTAGCTTCCCGTCGCGTCCTTGATGACGCCGAGGAGGTAGGTGCCGAGGAACCCGCCGATGTTGCCGATGGCGTTGATCTGGGCGATGCCGGCCGCGGCCGCGCCCGCCGAGAGCCATTCGGTCGAGAGCGCCCAGAACGGGCCCTTCACGGTGTAGGTCGCGGTGATGGCGAGGCACAGGATCAGGATCGTCGGCCAGAGCTGGCTCGTCAGCACGGACGCGGCGAGGCTGGCGGCCAGCAGCCCGAGCGGCAGCGCGGTGTGCCAGACGCGCTCGCGCCGCCTGTCCGAGGACCGCCCCCAGACGATCATCAGCACCGAGGCGATGCCGAAGGGGATCGCGTTCAGCAGCCCGGTCTCGAGGTTGGTCAGGCCGAAGGACTTGATGATCTGCGGTTGCCACAGCGACAGGCACTGGCTCGCCCCGGAGGCGCCGGCGTAGATCAGCGAGGCGGCGAGCACGTAGCGGTTGGTCATCACCTGCCGGAGCGAGAGGTGGCCGGCGGGCCTCCCCGCGCCCTCCACCACCGAGGCCCGGTCGTCCGCCAGGCGCTCGGTGAGCCAGGCGCGCTGCTGCGGCGTCAGCCAGCTCGCGCGGGCGGGGCCGTCCGGCAGCAGGACGAAGGCGAGGATGCCGAGCAGCACCGCCGGCACCGCCTCGATCAGGAACAGCCACTGCCAGCCGCGGAAGCCGAGCATCCCGTCGGTGCCGAGCAGCCAGGCCGAGAGCGGCGACCCGAGGAAGCTCGAGATCGGGATCGCGACCATGAAGATCGCCACGATCCGCCCGCGATAGGCGCGCGGGTACCAGTAGGTCAGGTAGAGGATCACGCCGGGGAAGAACCCGGCCTCGGCCGCCCCGAGCAGCAGGCGCACCGCGTAGAACGAGACCGGGCCCATGACGAAGGCCATCCCGGCCGAGACGAGCCCCCAGGTGATCATGATCCGCGCGAGCCAGATGCGGGCGCCGAAGCGCTCCATCGCGACGTTGCTCGGCACCTCGCACAGCACGTAGGACACGTAGAACAGGCCGCCGCCGAGGCCGAACTGCGCCGGCGACAGGCCGATGTCCTGGTTCATCTGCAGGGCGGCGAAGCCCGCGTTCACCCGGTCGACGAAGGCGACGAAGTAGGCCAGCATCAGGAACGGCAGGATGCGCCACGTCACCGTGCGCAGGGTGGCGCGCTCGATCGCGCCGATCTCCGCCTGAGCCATGGTCCGTCACTCCCTCGCGTCGCCGGCGCATCCGGCGTTCCACGAACCCGGCACCCCTCGGCCGGGGACGATCGCGACACCGCCGCCCCCCTGTCAACGGCTGCCGGGTGCGGCGCCGCGGGCGCGATGCGACGGCGAGGCACCAGGCGGCGCCAGGCAACGTTCCGCCCGCTCATCCCGTTGTCGGGACGACCGATCCGTCCCGAGACGAGGCGCAAGGCGATGGCGACGAGCCCCGACGGCTTACCCCCTGCCCTTCCCGGGCGGCGGGAGGTAATCGACACGGCGGCTGGCCGGGTGAGCGTCTACGGCTCGGCCGAGGCCGAAGGGGTGCCGCTGCTGCTGATCCACTCGATCAACGCCGCCGCCAACGCCTACGAGGTCCGCCCGCTCTACCTGCATGCGCAGGGACGACGCCCGGTCTACGCCCTCGACCTGCCGGGCTTCGGCTTCTCCGAACGTTCGCGCCGGCTCTACACTCCACGGGTGATGGCGGACGCGATCCACGCCGTCGCCGACGCGATCGCGCGCCGGCACGGCGGCGTCCGCATCGACGCGATCGCGCTCTCGCTCTCGGCCTCCTACCTCGCCCGCGCCGTGGTCGAGCGGCCGGAGGCCTATCGTTCGATCGGCCTGATCAGCCCGACCGGGTTCGACCGGCGCCTCTCCGGGCGCGGGCCGGCGGGCGGCGACCGCGGCAGCCCGCGCGTCCGTGCGATCGTCGATTCGCGCCTCCTCGGGCCGGCGCTGTTCGCCCTCCTCGTCAGCCGCCCGAGCATGCGCTTCTTCCTGCAGAAGACCTTCGGCTCGAAGCGGATCGACGAGGGGCTGTTCGCCTACGACTACCACTCGGCCCACCAGCCCGGGGCGCGGCACGCGCCCTACTGTTTCGTGGCCGGCCACCTGTTCCCGACCGACGCCACCACGCTCTACGAGGCGCTGACGTTCCCGGTGCTGATGCTCCACGGCAGCCGCGGCGACTTCGTCGACTTCCGCGACGCGCCGCGCTTCGCCGCCCGGCCGAACTGGACGATCCGGGCCCTGCCGACCGGGGCCTTCCCGCATTTCGAGGACCCGGCGACGGTGACGGGGCTCTTCGACGGGTTCTTCGCCGGCCTCGCCTGACCACTCAGGCCGCGGCGACGCGATAGCGGAGCCAGACCACCCCGCCGGACAGGGTCTCGCAGGATCTCAGCTCGAGCCGGCGCTTGGCCCCGAGCGAGTCGGCCTCGGTGCCGTCGACGTCGAACACCGCGGGCGTGCCGCGAAGGCCGTCGACGGCCGGGGCGAGCAGCAGGCTGAGCTCGTCGATCACGCCGGCCCGCAGCATCGAGCCGTTGAGGCCGCCGCCGCCCTCGACCAGGAGGCGGGCGATGCCGAACAGGCGGCCGAGCTTCTCCACCGCCAGCGCGAAGTCGATCGTCTCGGTGCCGGCGAACAGGTAGGATTGCCCGCCCGCCCGCAGGCGTCTCAGATGCGCGTCGGGGACGGCCTCGGTCAGGACCACCACCACGTGATCGCCGGTGATCTCGTTCCGCGCGCCCCAGTCGAGGCGACCCTTCGCGTCGAGGGCCACCGCGTAGCCGGACGCGTCGCGCCGGGCGACGTGGTCCTCGCGCGGCACCGGGCCGTCATCGGCGGGCGGGGCGGCGAGCGGCGTGGCGCTGTCGGCGTAGCCCTGCATGGTGACGCGGCCGCACATCCAGGCATCGCCGTCGAGGCGCGCGTGCACCGTCTCGTAATGGCCGTCGGCGTCGATCCCCCAGCGGCGGGTCTTGATCCGCCCGTCGACGGAGCTGGTCATGTGGCAGATCACGTGCGGTCTGGCGGTCTCGGCCATCGTCGGGTCTCCTGCGGACGGGTCGCCGCTGGAACTAGCCCGCGACGGCCCTTCGCACAGGGGCCGCTCAGCTGACGCGCCAGCGTGATTCGAAGCCGATCAGGCGCGCCGCGCCCAACGCGGCGCTCTCGGCGCACTCGGCCGGGATCCGGCGCCACGCCGGAGGCCTGCGGAAATCGAAGCGGCGCATCGTCTCGCGCATCAGGAGCGCGATCTGCGCCTCGGTCTCCGGCGGGATCGGCCGCCCGGCCCACTCGTTCGGCGCCCGTGCCGGCGCCGCGGCGACGACTCGATCCCACGGCAGGCCCCAGGCGAGGTCGGCGAAGCGCGCGCAGGTGGCGGCGAAGCGGTCGGCGATCTCCTCGGCGAGGTCCGGAGCGTCGCCGCGGAACGGCTCCGGATCGAGACCGCGCGACCACGCCGCCTGGTCGAGGACGTGGCCGATCCGGCGCGGGTGGCCCTCCACCTGGCGGTGGACCCGGAGGTGCCGCAGGCGGCGCGAGGCCTCGACGGCGAGCGGCCCGGAACTGCGGTTGGTCACGGTCCGCAGGGCGTCGGCGTCCATCATCGGAGCGAGCCGCCCGGTCAGCCCGAGCGCGGCGACGAACCGCTCGACCAGCGTCGCGTCGGAGCGCGCGTCGCGCAGCGGCACGGCGATCACGGCGCCGTCCGTCGCCCGCGCCCAGGGCGCGATCAGCGCGCGATAATCGAGCCGCCCGGAGCGGCGGTTCGCACGAGCGTATTCGCGGAAGCTGCGCGGCTCCTTCACCAGCTGCGCGCGGTGGGCGTAGGCGGAGTTCAGGAACTCGAACGGCGGCTTGACCGCCATCACGACCTCCATCGCGAAGCCCCGGCGGGCGAACGCCTCGGACAGCGTCCGGGGCACGCCGAAGCTCGGCCGCTGCACCGAGAAGTCCTCGTAGGACAGGATCACCGTGTCGGCGTCCGTCTCGGACAGGACGCGATCGAGGCGCGCGAGCATCGCGCGGCGCTCCCCCTTCGGCCGCCGACCGTCGAGCGCCTCGCCCAATCCCTGGTGGTTGACGTCGGACCCGGGCTGGGCGCCTTCGGGTGCGAGGTCCGGGTAGAGCAGGCCGGCTTCCGCCAGCCGCGGCCGCAGGTTGGCCAGCACCTGCTGCAGCGATGTGGACCCCGTCCTGGGCATTCCGATATGGATGATCGCGCGACGCACCGTCGATCGCCTCCCTGTCCTGATCCCTGGCCGTCGCGGACCGTCCGCGCGGCCGTCCGTCCCCCCCAAGATCCCCCTCGGTTCCGATGATCGACCTGACGCTCGAGGCCGCCCGCACCATCGTCGCCACCGCCCTGGAGACGGCGCGAACGCGCGGCCTGAAGCCGCTTGCGGTGGTTGTATATGACGATCGCGGTTCTCTAAAATGTGTCCAGGCGGAGGACGGCACCTCGCTCCGCCGCGCCGAGATCGCGATGGGCAAGGCCAACGGCGCGCTCGCGCTCGGCCTCGGCTCGCGGGCGATCCACGCCCGCGCCGAGGCGCAGCCCTACTTCGTCGCCGCGGTGAGCCACGTGGTCGGGCCGGCGGCCCTGGTGCCGGTCCCGGGCGGCGTGCTGGTCCGTGCGGCCGACGGGCGCCTTCTCGGCGCCGTCGGCATCTCCGGCGACACCTCGGACAACGACGAGATCTGCGCGGTCGCCGGCATCGAGGCCGCCGGGCTCGTGCCCGAGACCGGCGCCTGAGCCGATGCGCCTGCCGCGCCGTGGCTGGCTGACCGGCGCCGGCGCTCTGCTGCTCGGGGGCTCGGCCGGGGCCGGAGCGGCCCCGGAGGCCACGTATCGGCGCGGCAACGACGCCGATCCCGAGACCCTCGATCCGCATCGCTCCTCGACGGTGGCCGAGGCGCACATCCTGCGCGACCTCTACGACGGCCTTCTCACCTACGACAATCGCGGCGCCATCGTCCCCGGCGCGGCGGAATCCTGGCGCATCTCGGACGATGCGCTGACCTACACCTTCACCCTGCGCGAAGGCGGGCGCTGGTCGAACGGCGATCCGGTCGAGGCCGAGGCCTTCGTCTATTCCCTGCGCCGCATCCTCGCGCCGGAGACGGCGGCGAAGTACGCCGAGGTGCTGTTTCCGATCCGCAACGCGGCCGCTATCAACCGCGGCGCGATGCCGGCGACGGCGCTCGGCGTCGCGGCGCCGGACCCTCGCACGCTAACGATCGCGCTGGAGGCGCCGACCCCCTACCTCCTCGAATTGCTGACGCACCAGACCGCGCTGCCGGTGCACCGCCCCTCGGTCGAGCGCTTCGGCGACGGCTTCACCCGGCCGGGCAACCTGGTCTCGAACGGCCCCTATGCCCTGGCGGATTCGGTGCCGAACGACCGCATCGTGCTCAGGCGCAACCCGCATTTCCACGCGGCGGCCGAGGTCGCGATCGCGCAGGTCGCCTTCGTGCCGACGCCGGACCTCTCGAGCGCGGTGCGCCGCTACGATGCGGGCGAGCTCGATTCGCTGGCCGACCTGCCTGGCGACCAGATGGCGTCGCTCCGTCGCCGCTTCGGCGATCAGGTGGTGCTGGGACCCTCGCTCGGGCTCTACGCCCTGGCGGTGAACACGCGCAAGCCGCCCTTCGACGACGTCCGCGTCCGCCGCGCCCTCTCGCTGGCGCTCGACCGCGAATACCTCGCCGCGGCGTTGTGGGGCGGCACCATGAGCCCGGCCTACTCGCTGTGCCCGCCCGGCCTCGACAACTACCGGACGCCGCCGGAGACCGAGGGGCGCACCCGCCTCCCCATCGACAACGAGGACACGGCGAGGCGCCTGCTCACGGAAGCGGGCTTCGGGCCGGATCGGCCGCTGCGCGTCGAGTACCGCTTCAACACCAGCGACAACAACCGCAACACCGCCGTCGCCGTCGCCGAGATGTGGCGCGGCCTCGGGATCGAGACCCGGTTCGTCTACACCGACGCCAAGACCCACTTCGCCTACCTGCGCGACGGCGGCGACTTCGACGTCGCCCGCATGTCCTGGATCGCCGACTACTCGGACCCGCAGAACTTCCTGTTCCTGCTCACCACCGGCAACGACGGCATGAATCCCGGCCACTGGTCGAACGCCGCGTACGACGCCCTCCTGGCCGAGGCCGCCGCCGAGCGCGACCTCGCCGCCCGCGCCGACCTGCTGTCCCGCGCCGAGAGCCTCGCGATGCGTGACCTGCCTTGGATCCCGGTGATGCACACGCGCTCGAAGGCCCTGATCTCGCCGCGCCTGCACGGCTACGTGCCGAACCTGCGCAACGCCGCGCCGACGCGGTTTCTGCGGCTGGTGGGCTGAGCACGTGTCCCCGGCGCTTGTCTCGCCGGGGCGGGGGACCGATACAGGGCGGGACCATCGGCAGCGGAGCATTCCATGGACGACGTCGCACCGCCGGCGCCCGACCCGGCCCGCTCCAGGCGTCACCCGATCCTGCTCGGGGTCTTCGTGTTCGCGATGCTGTTCTTCGGCGATCTCTACCTCAACCACGGCACGAACCTCGCCGTCACGCTGCCGGCCTCGCTCGGGATCGGGATCTGGGCCGGGTATCGCGAAGCGCGACGGGCGTGAACGCTCCGACGCGGCATCGTCGCCTCCGACGCCCCGATCGCCCATGACCGGCTACGTCCTGCGCCGGCTGCTGCAGGCGGTCCCGACCCTGTTCGTGGTGATCGCGGCGAGCTTCTTCCTGATGCGGCTCGCGCCCGGCGGCCCGTTCGACCTGGAGCGGCCGCTGGCACCGGCGGCCATGGACAACCTGCGGCGGGTCTATGGGCTCGACCAGCCGCTGGCGGTGCAGTTCGGGCGCTACCTCGCCGCCCTGGCGCGGGGCGATCTTGGGCCGTCCTTCTCGTTTCGCGACCTCACCGTCGCGGACCTGTTCGCCCGCGGCCTGCCGGTCTCGATGATCCTGGGCGGCTTGGCGCTCGCCGTCTCGCTGATCCTCGGGGTCGGCCTCGGCGCGCTGGCGGCCTACCGCCGCGGCGGATGGCTCGACCGCCTCGTCGGGGCGGGCGCCTCCCTCGGCCTCTCGGTGCCGAGCTTCGTCGTCGCGCCGCTGCTGCAGATCGCCTTCGGCCTGTCGTTGCGCTGGCTGCCGGTGAGCGGCTGGGAGGGCGGCGCGCCGACGCATCTCGTGCTGCCGGTGATCACCCTGGCGCTGCCGCAGGCCGCGGGCATCGCCCGGCTCACCCGCGCGGCGATGGCGGAGGCGCTGCGCGCGCAGCACGTGCGGACGATGCGCAGCCTCGGCCTCCCGCCCTGGCGCGTCGCCCGCCACGCGCTGCGCGGCGCGCTGCTGCCGGTCGTCGCGATCCTCGGGCCGCTCTCGGCCGCCCTGCTCACCGGCTCGGTGGTGATCGAGACCATCTTCGGCCTGCCCGGGATCGGCCGCTACTTCGTCGAGGGCGCGCTGAACCGCGACTACACGCTGGTGATGGGGACGGTGGTGCTGGTCGCGGTCCTCGTCGTCGCCCTCAACCTCGTCGCCGACCTCGTCTCCGCGTGGCTCGACCCGCGCCTGCGGCTGCACGCGTGAGCCTACCCCCGCGCCTGCCGCCGACGCGCCGCGCGCTGCTGCGGCTCTCGCGCCATCGCGGCGCGACGGCGGCCTTCGCCGTGCTTGTCCTGCTGACGCTCGCCTGCCTCGTCGGCCCTTTCCTCACCGGCCATGCGCCGGAGCGGACCTACCCCGACCTGCGCCAGCTTCCCCCCGGCTTCGCGGCGCAGCCCGACGCGGATCATCTGAGGCCGGCGCTCGATCGCCTCGCCTTCCGCATCCGCGCCGCGGTCGCGCAGGCCGAGATGGCGGACGGCGTGCTCCGCCTCGTGCTGGCCTCGGAGGCGCCCATCGACGCGCGCGGCCTCGTCTACCTGCCGCGCTCCGACCTGTTCGGCGAGCCGCGCATCGTCGCCCGCGACGACGAGGGGCGGCGCCTCACCGTCGCGGTGCCGGTCCGCAAGCTGCACTTCCTCCTCGGCACCGACGTGCACGGGCGCGACCTGCTCAGCCGCAGCCTCGTGGCCGGCCGCGTCTCGCTGCTGATCGGGCTCACCGCGACGCTGGTCGCCCTCGGCGTCGGCATCGTCTACGGCGCCGTGGCGGGCTTCGCCGGCGGGGCCGTCGACGCCGCGATGATGCGCGTCGTCGACATCCTCTATGCCCTGCCGTTCGTGTTCTTCGTGATCGTGCTGGTGGTGTTCTTCCGCGCGAGCCTGGTGCTGATCCTGATCGCGATCGGCGCCGTGGAATGGCTCGACATGGCCCGCATCGTCCGCGCCCAGACGCTGGCGCTGCGCCGCCGCGACTTCGTCCGCGCGGCCGAGGCGCTGGGGCTCTCGGCCGCGACCATCATGCGCCGGCACATCGTGCCCAACACCCTCGGGCCGGTGACGGTGGCCGCCACGCTGCTGGTGCCGCGGGTGATCCTGCTCGAAAGCTTCCTGTCGTTCCTCGGCCTCGGGGTGCAGGAGCCGGCGACGAGCTGGGGCGTGCTGATCGCGGAGGGCGCGCGCAGCCTCGAATCCGCCCCCCACATGCTCGCCGGGCCGGCGGCGTTCTTGGTCGCGACGCTGGTCGCGCTCAACCGGCTCGGCGACGGGCTGGCCGACGCGCTCGATCCGCGCGCCGACGCCTGACGCCCGCGCCCGGCGATGTCACCGCATCTCGGTATAGGCCGGGTAGACCTGCCGGACGCGGTGGCGCTCCTCGGGGATCGGCATCGCCGGGCGCACCCGCGCCTGCGCGGCCGCGGGCAGGACGATGTTGGTCTGGGCCGGGCGCAGGCGCCAGCGGTCGGCGCCGGACATCGCGACCGGCTGCCGGTCCCGGGCGAGCGTCGCGTCGGCGCCGTGCGTCGGCACGATGGCGAGGCCGGCGAGCGCGGCCGTGCCCAGGATCGCCACGCGCAGGCAGGGGCCGAGGCGGCGGGCTCCGGAACGGGCGGCCAAGGAATGGCGGGGCGGGAGGCGACCGGTCTTGCGGACGTCGGGGCGAGGCTTCATGGGGAGCATCCACGGTGATGCCGCCATCAAAGCCCGCAACGATGAAAGCTCGGCCGAACCTTTTGTTGGTCTCCGCCGTTCTGAACAGCAGTCTCGAGTCAAGGTAAACACAGTCATGGCGACCAAAGTCGAGACGGCCTCGGGCGAGAAGACGCCCGAGCGCGCCCCCATGGGCACGGTCGTCGACACCGACATCTCGGCGCGACTGGACCGGCTGCCCTGGGGCCGGTTCCACGTCCTCGTCATCGTGGCGCTCGGCATCACCTGGGTGCTCGACGGGCTCGAGGTGACGCTCGCCGGGGCGCTGGTCGGGGCGCTGCGCAAGGCGCCGATGAGCTTCACCGAGTTCGACGTCGGCCTGGCCGCCTCGTCCTACCTCGTCGGCGCGGTCACGGGGGCGCTCGGCTTCGGCTGGCTCACCGACCGCATCGGCCGCAAGAAGCTGTTCTTCATCACGCTTGCCCTCTACCTCGCGGCGACCGCGGCGACGGGCCTGTCGTGGAACGTCTATTCCTTCTGCATCTTCCGCTTCCTCACCGGCGCCGGCATCGGCGGCGAGTACACCGCGATCAACTCGACGATCCAGGAGCTCGTCCCCGCCCGCGTGCGCGGTTGGACCGATCTCGTCATCAACGGCTCGTTCTGGATCGGCGCGGCGCTCGGCTCCTTCCTGTCGATCGTCCTGCTGAAGCCCGAGGTGATCGACCCGGCCTGGGGCTGGCGCGTCGCGTTCTTCACTGGCGGCGCCATCGGCCTCGTGATCCTGCTGCTGCGCACCTGGATCCCCGAGAGCCCGCGCTGGCTCGCGACGCACGGCTACACGGCGGAAGCCGACCGGGTCGTCACCGGCATCGAGAAGCGCTTCACCGACGAGGGCCACACCCTGCCGCCGGTCGACGCGGGCAAGCGCATGAAGCTGCGCACCCGCAGCCACACGCCGCTCTCGGAGGTGTTCGGGACGATGTTCGGCACCTCGCGCCGGCAGACGTTCGTCGGGCTGTCGCTGATGATCGCGCAGGCGTTCTTCTACAACGCGCTGTTCTTCACCTACGCCCTGGTGCTGGAGCGCTTCTACGGCGTGCCCGGCGGCAGCGTCGGCTGGTACCTGCTGCCGTTCGCCCTCGGCTCCTTCCTCGGGCCGGTGCTGTTAGGGCGCCTGTTCGACACGGTCGGCCGCCGCCCGATGATCGCCTTCACCTACGGCATCTCCGCGCTGCTGCTCGCAGGCGCGGGGTACCTGTTCAAGATCGAGGTGTTCGGCGCCTGGGCGCAGACCGGCGTCTGGATGGTGGTGTTCTTCTTCGCCTCCGCCGCCGCGAGCGCCGCCTACCTCACGGTGGCCGAGACCTTCCCGCTGGAGATCCGGGCGCTGGCCATTGCCGGCTTCTACGCGATCGGCACCGGCATCGGCGGCGTGTCTGGGCCGCTGCTGTTCGGCTCGCTCGTCGAGACCGGCTCCCGCGACGCGGTCTTCGGCGGCTACCTCGTCGGCGCCGCGCTGATGGCGGTTGCCTCGATCGTCGGCGGCCTCTTCGGCACGGCGGCCGAGGGGCGGTCCCTGGAGGACGTTTCGAAGCCGCTCGCGGCGGCGTGACGGCTCGTCCCGCGCGCCATGATCTGGCCGGGCGGCGTTGAGATCACGCCCCCCGGCGCCAAACCTGCCCGTGATAGACGAAGGTCTCGCCCTCGCTCGCCAGGGCCGCGAGCCCGGTGAAGGCGGGGTCGTGGACCGTGATGACGCTGGTCGGGATCGCCCGCATCATCGCGGCGAACGGCGCCTTCCGCTCGAAGGAATCGCGGAAGCCGCCCTGCTGCAGCAGCTTGACGATCCGCGGGGCGATGCCGCCGCCGATATAGACGCCGCCGGTGGCCAGGAACGTCAGGGCGAGGTCGCCGCAGACGCGGCCGAGCACGCGACCGAACAGCTCCAGCGCCTCGGCGGCATGCAGGTCGGAGGCGTCGAGCCCGGCCTGGGTCACCGCCGCAGGCTCGATCTTCTCCGGCGGCTCGCCGGTCCTGACGTGGCGCACCGCGGCGTGCAGGCGGGCGAGGCCGGGGCCGGAGAGCACGGTCTCGACGGTGATCCGGTCCTCGACGCGCTCGAGCGCGTGCCAGACCTTCTCCTCGAACGCGTCGGCGGGGCCGATATCGGTGTGGCCCGCCTCGGTTGAGACGATCGCGAGGCGATCCGAATACGGCACCAGGGCCGCGGCGCCGAAGCCGGTGCCGGGCCCGAGCACGACGCGGGCGCCCCCGGGCGCGTGCCCGGTCGGCCCGATCGGGGTCAGGTCGTGCGGCGCGATGCCGGCGGCGCCGGCGGCGACCGGGACGTAATCGTTCACGACGACCGACGAGTCGAGGTCGAAATCGGCGCCGATCTTCGCGCCCTCGATCACCCAGTGGGCATTGGTGAGCTGCACCTTCGGGCCGTCGACCCGGCCGGCGATGGCCAGGATCGCCGAGCGCGGCGGCTTTCCGCCTCCATCGCCCTGCTTGGCCAGCGCCGCGCGGATGGCGCTCGACGGGTCGGGGTGGCGCGCCGTCTCCTCGTGCGAGAGCGGGCGCGGCGCGGCGCCCTTGGAATCGACCACCGCGAACCGGGCGTTGGTGCCGCCGATATCGCCGACGAGGACCGGAAACGCGAACATGCGGTACCCTTTCCCGATCGACGCGGGCCGTCCCGGCCGACGCGTCGCTGTCTGTCCGATGGAGCCGCCGGCGCGGCTCAGGCCGCCGGCAGGGTGTCCGGGTCGATGATCCCGCCCGCCGCCCAGCTGCCAAGCAAGGCGTGCACCGCGTTCGGGTCGGCCAGGCGCCGCGCGGCCGCGGTCTCGCCGGGCCCGATGCGGATGCCGAGGCCGCCATACGCCGCGACGCTGGCGAACGCGATCTCGTCGGTGCGGTCGTCGCCGAGGAACACCGCGCGGCGGCCGGCATAGGGGGCGTGCTCGAGGAAGGCGCGGATCGCGTGCGCCTTGGTGGCCGAGGCCGGCACGATCTCGCCGACCGCCTTCCCAAGCTGAAGCCGGTACCGGCCCGACAGCTCGGTGGCGATCGCCGTGACCGCGGCCTCCGCCCGCTCGGCATCGGCCGGGTTCGCCAGGCGCCAGTGCACGGCGACCGAGGCGCCCTTGTCCTCGATCAGCACCGCGTCGAGGTCGGCGACCAGGGCCCGGAGCCGAGGCATCCGCGCACGCAGCTCCGGATGGTCGTCCGGGCTGCCGCCGGTGAGGACGCCGTCGACCCGGCGCTCGACCCCGTGCAGCCCGGCGACGTCGAAGGCGGCGGGTGCGAGGAAGTCGTCGATCACCGAGACCGGGCGCCCGGTCACGATCGCCAGCGCCCCGTCGAGCCGGGCGTGCAGCGCCTGGAGCATCGGCACCAGCCCGGGCTCGACCCGGACGAGGTCCGGCCGCGGCGCGATCTCGACCAGGGTGCCGTCGAAATCCAGGAAGAGGGCGATGGGCGTGTCCAACGGCGGCGCTCCGGGCTGTCGGGTCGGGGCTAGCACGCCGCGCGTTTTCGGCAAACGCATCTTCGCGGCGCCCTATGTTTCGGACGAGACGAACCGAGGACGACGCGATGCATCCGACCCCATCCCCGACGAAGCCCGGCGAGGAGAGCGTGTGGGCCTATCCGCGCCCGCCCCGGCTGGAGCCGGTCGCCGCGACGCTGAAGGTCGTCCTCGGCGGCCGCACCATCGCCGAGACGCGGGCCGGGTTCCGCGTGCTCGAGACCAGCCATTCGCCGACCTACTACTTCCCGCCCGCCGACGTCGCCGAGGGCGTGCTCGGGCCGGCGCACCGGGCCGGGATCTGCGAATGGAAGGGCCGCGCGGTGCTGTTCGACGTGACGGCGGGCGGCGCAGCGATTCCCGGCGCGGCTGTTCCCGGTGCCGCTTGGGCCTATCCCGATCCGACGCCGGATTTCCGAGCCATCGCCGGCTACGTCGCCTTCTATGCCGGCCCGATGGAGGCCTGCACCGTCGGCGGCGTCCGCGCGGAGCCGCAGCCGGGCGGCTTCTACGGCGGCTGGATCACCCCCGGCATCGTCGGCCCGTTCAAGGGCGGGCCCGGAACGATGGGCTGGTGAGCCTCGGGAGCTGTCCCGCCGCCCCAGGACCGCTACATCGGGCGCCGGGAACAAGGAGCACGGCATGAGCGATGCGATCGACGGAAGGCCGCAGGACGTCGGCATCGACCCGGGACGCCTGGAACGGATCGACGGCTGGATGCGCAGCCTCGTCGCGGAGGGCAAGCTCGCCGGGTTGTCGGTGAGCGTGGCGCGGCGCGGGCACACGGTGTTCCAGCGCGCCCACGGCCTCGCCGACCTCGCCCGCAGGACGCCGTTCACCACCGACACGGTGACGCGGATCTACTCGATGACCAAGCCGCTGACCTCGGTCGCGGTGATGCAGCTCTACGAGGAGGGCCAGTTCCAGCTCGACGACCCGGTCGCGCGCTTCCTGCCGGAGTTTTCCGAGATGCGGGTCGCGACCGGCGGCAACCGCGCCAAGCTCGAGACCGAGCCGGCCCGCCGCCCGATCACCATCCGGGACCTGCTCACCCATACCGGCGGCCTGACCTACGGCTTCATGGAATCGACCCTGGTCGATGCGCTCTACCGCCAGCAGGGCGCCGACTTCCTGCGCCCGGATGCGAGCCTCGCCGAGGTGGTGGCGACCGTGGCCCGGCTCCCGCTCCTGTCGCAGCCCGGCGAGGCGTGGAACTACAGCGTCTCGACGGACGTGCTCGGCCACCTCGTGGCCGTCGTCTCGGGGCGCGACTTCGCGGATTACCTGCGCGACGCCGTGCTCGCGCCGCTCGGCATGATCGATACCGATTTCTTCGTGAGACCCGAGAACATGGGGCGGTTCGCCGCGAACTACGTCTACGACCGCACCCGCACGCTGACGCTCTACGACGACGCGGTCGAGACCCATTTCGCCAAGCCTCCGGCGATCGCCGGCGGCGGGGGCGGCCTCGTCTCGACGGCCTCCGACTACCTGCGCTTCTGCCGGTTCATCCTGAACAAGGGCGAGCTCGACGGCGCGCGCCTGCTCGGGCGCAAGACGGTCGAGCTGATGACGATGAACCACCTGCCCGGCGACCTCGCCGCGATCGGCACGCCGCGCTTCGCGGAATCGTCCTATCACGGCATCGGCTTCGGGCTCGGCTTCTCGGTGATGCTCGATCCGGCCAAGGCCCAGATCGTCGGCACGCCGGGCGAGGTCGCCTGGGGCGGCATGGCCTCGACCGCGTTCTGGGTCGACCCGGCCGAGGAGCTCGCGGTGGTGCTGCTGACGCAGCTCGTCCCGTCCTCGGCCCTGCCGATCCGAAAGGAGCTGCGGGTGCTGACCTACGCCGCGCTGACCGATTGACGCGGGACCGGGGCGCGGGGGAGCATTCTCGGGCGAAGCAAATCCCCACGCACGTGAAGAAAATGCGACCACACGACGAAACAGAGCGTCTCCCGTGATCCAGGGATCACGGGAGACGCTCTCGTGGTCGACAGCGCCTTCGTTCTGCGGCGCCTATTCGTCGGCGGGCGCGGCCGCGGGCGGCGTGCCGGCGGCCGGAGCCGGGGCCGGCTTCGCGCCGGGCTTCGCCGCTGCGGGCTTGGCGGCGGTCGAGCCGGTCGCGGCCGGCTTGGCGGCCATGTATTCCGGATCGGTGCGCGGGCCTCCCGGACCGTTCGTCGGCCCGGTCATCTGGCCGGCGACCACGTCGGTCACGCGGTTCCAGGTCTGCGACTTGCACAGGAAGGCGATCAGGCAGCCGCGGACGGTCAGCTCCTCCGGGGTGTCGGACCAGATCGTCACGTCGTAGGACTTGCCGTCCTCGGAATTGTAGATCTTGCCCTCGTAATGGGCGTCGGCGTTTGGCTTCAGCCCCATGATGAGCTGGTGGCCCAGCGATGCGCGCGTCTGCTTGCTCGCGTCGGGGTTCTTGAAGTCGACCCGCGGCTGGCCCTTGTCGTTGAGCGGCACCTTCAGCCACACGACGTAGCCGCATAGGCTCTTGTTGCTCGGGCCGCACTTCTCCACCCGGATGCGGGCACGCCCGTCCTCGGTGAGCCACGTGCCGCTCGGGTCCGCGGGCGTCGCCGCGTGCGCGATGCCCGAGAGCATGGCCAGCGCCATCGCACGCCCGGCCCAGGCGCCGATTCCCGCGCCGATCCGTCGAACCGTCATACCCACTACTCCTTCCGCGCGCCCGCGCCGTGGCCTTCGCCCCGCCCGCGTGCCCAATCTCTGGGCCCCGCCATCCGCTCGGAACATGACGGGATCATGGCCGTGCCTCGGCGCGCCGTGCCGCACGGCCGATGACGGGAGCGACCCGCTTCGGCTAAGCCTGCCATCCATGATCGTTCGCCCCCGTCCCAACCTCTTCGCCATCCTGTTCACCCTGCGCGGCTCGATCCTGCCGCGGGTGGCGCTGAAGGTCCTCGGGCTGACGGCCTTCGCCGCGCTGGTGGTCGCGGTCGAGCAGCGCGTTCCGGAACGGTTTCCGGTGACGGCCGGGATCGGCCCGTTCACCCTGATCGGGCTGGCGCTCTCGATCTTTCTCAGCTTCCGCAACAACGCCTGCTACGAGCGCTGGTGGGAGGCTCGGAAGGCGTGGGGCGCGCTGATCGTCGAGATGCGCGGCTTGAGCCGGACCCTGGTCGCCCTCCTGCCCGGCCCCGAGCACGATGCGGTCCGCCGCACCGGCCTGCGCCGGCTCGCGGGCTTCGGCCACGGCCTGCACGCGCGGCTGCGCGGCCTCGACGAGGCGGCCGCCGTCGCGCCCTGGCTGCCGCCGGGCGAGGTCGCGCGCCTGCGCGCCTGCCCGAGCCCGACCGATGCGGTGCTCGCCGGCCTGACCCGCGACCTCGCGGGCGCGTATCGCGACGGGCATCTCACCGACGTGCTGTTCGGCGTCCTCGAGCGCAAGGTCTCGGACCTGTCGGCGATCCATACCGCCTGCGAGCGGATCCACGGCACGCCCCTGCCCTTCGCCTACACCCTGCTGCTGTACCGCACGGCGTGGCTTTACTGCCTGTTGCTGCCGTTCGGGCTGTCGGCCTCGCTCGGCTGGGCGACGCCGGTCGCGACCATGCTGGTGGCCTACACCTTCTTCGGCCTCGATGCGCTGGGCGACGAGCTGGAAGAGCCCTTCGGCCTGGAGGCGAACGACCTGCCCCTCGATGCGATGCTGCGCACGGCCGAGCGCACGGTGCTCGACGCCCTCGGCGAGCCGCTTCCGCCCGCGATGGAGCCGGTGCGCTACCGATTGGATTGAGCGTGCGGGCCGGCGACCGTCTCGCTCACGTCCGCGACGGGGCCGCGTCCGGCCCGGGCCCGAGCCGGCGCTGCATCAGCACCGTGCCGAGCCGGCGCCCGTGCTTGTGGCCGACGTTCTCGAGCACGCCGGCATGCGCGAAGCCCAGGCCCGCATGCAGCGCCACCGACGCCTCCGAGCCCGGATCGGTGATCACCGCCACCATCACCCGCGCGTCGATCGCCTCGCAGGCTGCGATGAGCGCCGCCAGCAGGGCGCGGCCGATCCCGACACCGCGCGCGGCCTCGGCGACGTAGACCGAATCCTCCACCGTCGAGCGATAGGCCGCGCGCGCGCGATAGGGGCCGGCATAGGCGTATCCGCAGACCGCGCCGTCGCGCTCGGCGACGAGGTAGGGATAGCCGTCCGCGACGAGCGCCATCCGCCGCCGCGCCATCTCGGCCAAAGTCGGCGGCTCGGTCTCGAAGCTCGCGGTGCCGTTCGTCACCGCGTCGGCGTAGATCCGGGCGATCGCGGCGATGTCGGCGTCGACGGCCGGGCGCAGGTCAGGCGTCATCGATCCGCTCACGCAAAAAAGGGGCCGGCGCGACGGCGCCGGCCCCTGCGGTCGATCGTTCGGCGATCCCTTCGGGATCGCGCGGGGATCACTCGGCCGCGGTCATCTCGGCGGTGAAGTGGCCGCACCAATCCTGCGAGGCCACCACCGGCCACAGGCCCTTGGACTCGGGAGCCGGCTGGCTCACCGGCGGGTTGAAGCGGCACAGGCCCTGATCGCCGACGGCGGAGGCGCCGTTGGTCTTGTGGTCGTCGAAGAAGCGGCAGCTGTTGCAGGAGGCGTTGGTCGAGGTCATCGGGTTTCTCCGGTTCGGGCGTCTGTCGCGGGCTGTCGGAACCGTCACCGGCCCCGTCGTCCGTCTGCAGTTCTTAATTAGAACAGCTCCAATATGGCGTCAACCGGCGAGTCCCGGCGGGGTTCCCGTTTTCGAGAGCGCGACCGGTGGAAACCGGTACGGTGCGTGCAGGAGCAACGCCGGACGGCAGCGGCGCCCCTTCCGGAACGCCGGTCGTCGCGGCCCGCCTGTCACCCGGCGCGGGCCTGCGAGCGGCGAGCGTCATCGACTCGCCATGGGCCCTCCCCTAACGTCCGGGGCGGGACCGGCGTCGGTGCCGGTCCGGAGGGTCCCCGCCCATGGTGCTGGAAACCGAATCGGCGCTGGAATCGGCCACCGCCCTGGCGACGAGCGAGGCGAAATCCGCCCGCACCGACCTGATCGAGGCGGCGGCATCGATCGTGGGCGGCCGCGGCGGACCGGGCGGCTTCGTCCGCGACCTGTTCGGCCGGGTGCCGCCGGAGGACCTGGCGCCCTACCCGGCCGAGGCGCTGGCCGACCTCGCGATCGCCGCGCGTGCGCATCTTGCGGTGCCGCGCGCCACGGGTTCGGCGGCGAACCTGCGGCTCGTCGACGTCGCCGTGTCCGGCCCCGGGCGCACCCGCGAGCTGACCGTCGTCGAGGTCGTCAACGACAACCGCCCCTACCTGCTCGACTCGACCCTGGCGGAGCTGACCGAGCAGGGCCTGACGCCCCACCTCGTCGCCCACCCGATCCTCGGCGTCGAGCGGGACGCCGACGGGGCGCTCGTCCGCGTCGTCGGGGAGACCACGGCGGACGCCCACGGCGCCCTGCTGCGCGAGAGCTTCATCCACATCCACCTCGACCGGCTCGATGCCGGCGAGGCGCGCGAACGCCTCGAAGCCGGCCTCGCGCAGGTCTTTCGCGATGTGGCCCTGGTCACCGACGACCACGACGCGATGCTGGCCCGGCTCGGCGCGCTCGCCGAGGGCTACGGCCGCAATCCCCCGCCGCTGCCCGAGGGCGAAGTCGCCGAGGCGCGCGCCTTCCTCGAATGGCTGCGCGACGGCCACTTCACGCTGCTCGGCATGCGCGAGCACGCGCTGCCCGGCGAGCGGGCGGCCGAGGCCGAAAGCCTCGGCATCCTGCGCGATCCGGGCCTCGCCGTGCTGCGCCGCGGGCGGGCGCTCGTGGACATGACGCCGGAGATCGTCGCGTTCCTCGAGGAGCCGCACGCGCTGATCATCACCAAGGCGAGCCTCAAGGCCCGCGTCCACCGCGCGGCGCATCTCGACTACGTCGCGGTCAAGCTGTTCTCCGCGACGGGTAAGCTCACCGGCGAGGTCCGCATCGTCGGCCTGTTCACCGCCGCGGCCTACACCGCGCTCGCCCGCGAGGTGCCCTATCTCCGCGGCAAGGTCGCGGCCGTGGTCGAGAAGGCCGGCCTCGACCCGACGAGCCATGCCGGGCGGGCGCTCCTCGCCGTGCTGGAGACCTACCCGCGCGACGACCTGTTCCAGATCGACGTGGACCGGCTGTTCCGCTTCACCCTCGCCATCGCCAACCTCGCCGACCGGCCGCGCATCCGCGTGCTGTCGCGGACCGACCGGTTCGGGCGCTTCGTCTCGCTCCTCGTCTACGTGCCGAAGGACCGCTACGACTCGATCGTGCGCGCCCGCATCGGCGCCTATCTCGCCCAGGAATACGGCGGCCGGCTCTCGGCGACCTATCCCGACCTGCCCGACGGGCCGCTGGCCCGGATCCACTACATCGTCGGGTTTTCCGAAGCCGGCGCGCCGGAGCGCGACCCCTCGGTGCTGGAGGCCGGCATCGCCGCCCTGGTGCGGACCTGGGGCGACGCGCTGCGCGCCGCGCTCACGGAGGCCATGGGCGGATCCGAGGCGCGGGCGCTGGCCGCCCGCTACGGCGAGGGCTTTTCCGCGGCCTACCGCGAGAACTTCTCCGCCGAGGTCGCCATCGCCGACATCGCCATCCTCGAATCCCTGTCCGAGGACCGCCCGCGCGCCGTCGCGATCGACCGCCGCGACACCGACCCGGCGGCGCAGGTGCGCCTGAAGGTGTTCTCGCGCGGGGCGTCGCTGCCGCTGTCCGACCGGGTGCCCGGCCTGGAGAACCTCGGCTTCCGGGTGATCAACGAGCGGACCTACAGCGTGCTGCCGGCGGGGAGCGACACCAAGGTCTGGCTGCACGACATGCTGCTGGAGCGCGCCACCGGTGCGGCCATCGAGATCGGCCCGCTCGAGGCGCCGCTGGAGGCGGCGATGCTTGCCATCGCCGCGGACCAGGCCGAATCCGACGGCTACAACCGCCTCGTGCTGGAGGCCGGCCTCGCCTGGCGCGACGTGGCGCTGCTGCGCGGCCTCGGCCGCTACCTGCGCCAGCTCCGCGTGCGCTACGGCCAGGACTACCTCGCCGCGACCCTGAGCCAGCATCCCGGCATCGCCCGCCAGCTCGTCGCGCTGTTCCACGCCCGGTTCGATCCGGCCGCCGGGGGCGACCGCGGGGCCGCCGAGGCGGCGGTTCGCGAGGGCATCGAGGCGGCGCTCGCCGACGTGACCAGCCTCGACGAGGACCGGATCCTGCGCCGCTTCGTCAACCTCGTGGAGGCCGCGGTCCGCACCAACTTCTTCCAGAAGGCCGCCGACGGCACCCCGCGCGAGACGATCGCCTTCAAGTTCGCCTGCACCAAGGTGTCGGGCATGCCGCTGCCGCGGCCGTTCTTCGAGATCTTCGTCTATTCGCCCCGCGTGGAAGGGCTGCACCTGCGCTACGGCTACGTCGCGCGCGGCGGCCTGCGGTGGTCCGACCGGCCGGAGGATTTCCGCACCGAAATTCTGGGGTTGGTGAAGGCGCAGCAGGTCAAGAACGCGGTGATCGTGCCGGTGGGCGCCAAGGGCGGGTTCTTTCCCAAGCGCCTGCCGCCGGCCTCGGATCGCGCCGCATGGCTGGCGGAGGGCACCGAGAGCTACCGCATCTTCATCCGCACCCTCTTGGAGCTCACCGACAACTTCGTCGCCGAGGGCATCGCGCCGCCGGCCGACACCGTGCGGCACGACCCCGACGACGCCTACCTCGTGGTCGCCGCCGACAAGGGCACCGCGACCTTCTCCGACATCGCCAACGCGCTCTCGCTGGAGCGCGGGCACTGGCTCGGCGACGCTTTCGCCTCCGGCGGCAGCCAGGGCTACGACCACAAGGGCATGGGCATCACCGCCCGCGGCGCCTGGGAGGCGGTGAAGCGCCACTTCCGCGAGATCGATGTCGACACGCAGGCTGATCCGGTGACGGTGGTCGGCGTCGGCGACATGTCGGGCGACGTGTTCGGCAACGGCATGCTGCTCTCGCGCACCCTGAAGCTGGTGGCGGCCTTCGACCACCGCGACATCTTCCTCGATCCGACGCCCGACATGGCGGCGAGCTTTGCCGAGCGCAAACGCCTGTTCGACCTCGGCCGGTCGAGCTGGGCCGACTACGACAAAAGCCTGATCTCGGCCGGCGGCGGCGTCTTCTCGCGCGCGCTCAAGGCGATCCCGCTCTCGGCCGAGATCCGGGACGTGCTCGGGTTCGAGCGCGCTTCCGCCTCGCCCGCCGAGCTGATGCAGGCGATCCTCAAGGCGCCCGTCGACCTGCTCTGGTTCGGCGGCATCGGCACCTACGTCCGCGCCACCACCGAGACCGACGAGGAGGCCGGCGACCGGGCCAACGACGCCGTGCGCATCACCGGCCCGGAGATCCGCGCCAAGGCGGTGGGCGAAGGCGCCAACCTCGGGCTGACCCAGCGCGGGCGCATCGAGGCGGCGCGGGCCGGCGTCCGGCTCAACACCGATGCGATCGACAACTCGGCCGGCGTCAACACCTCGGACGTCGAGGTGAACATCAAGATCGCGCTGATGATCCCGGAGCGCGACGGCCGCCTCGATGCGGATGCCCGCAACGCGCTCCTCGTCGCGATGACCGACGAGGTCGCCCACCTCGTGCTGCGCAACAACGAGCTGCAGACGCTGGCGCTCTCGCTCGCCCAGCACCGCGGCCTCGGCGAGGCCGGCTTCGCGATGCGGACGATGCAGGCGCTGGAGGCGGAAGGCCGCCTCGACCGCGCGGTCGAGTACCTGCCCGACGACGCGACGCTGACCGAGCGCATGTGCCGCGGCGAGGGCCTGACGCGGCCGGAATACGCGGTGCTGCTCGCCTACGCCAAGCTCTCGCTCTACGACGCGGTGCTGGCGAGCCCGGTGCCGGACGACCCGTACTTCGACCGCGAGCTGCAGCGCTACTTCCCCAAGGCCCTGCGCGAGCGCTTCCCCGATGCGGTGAGGGGGCACCGTCTGCGCCGCGAGATCATCGCGACGGCGTTGTCGAACATCATCGTCAACCGCGGCGGCATCTCGCTCGTCACGCGGCTGACCGACGAGACCGGGGCGGACGCTGCCACCATCGCCAAGGCCTACGCCGTGACCCGCGACGCCTTCGGCCTGATGGAGCTGAACGCGGCCATCGACGAGCTGGCCGGGCGGATCGGCGGGCAGGCCCAGATCGGCCTCTACGCCGAGGTGCAGGACCTGCTGGTCAACCGCATCGTCTGGTTCATCCGCAACCTCGACCTCGCCGGCGGCATCGCTCCCCTGGTGGCGCGCTATCGCGACGGGATCGCCGCGGTGCTCGCGTCCCTCCCCGGCGTCCTCGGCACGGAGGCGAACGCGGCGATCGAGCGGCGGCGCGCCGACCTCGTCGGGCAGGGCATGGATGCGGAGCCGGCACTCCGCCTCGCCTCGCTGCGGGCGCTGACCTCGGCGCCCGACATCGTCCGCGTCGCCGGCACCAGCGGGCGGCCGGTCGCGGAGATCGCGGCGACGCACTTCGCGCTGGAGCGGGAATTCTCCCTCGACGCGCTCGCCGAAGCCGCTCGCGCGGCGCCGGTCTCCGACACCTTCGACCGCGTCGCGCTCGAGCGGGCGGTGGCCGGCATCTCGTCCGCGCACCGGCAGCTCACCGCCGAGGTCGTCGGCGACATCGGCGCCGGCCCGGAGGCGGTCGCCGCCTGGGGCAAGGCCCGCGGCTCGTCGCTGGCCCGCATCCGCAGCGCGGTCGACGCCATCGCGGCCTCGGGGCTGACGGTCTCGAAGGCCACCGTCGCCGCGAGCCTGCTCGGCGACCTGGCACGAAGCTGACGCCGGATCGAGGACATGAAAAAGCCGGCCCGGCGCATGCGCGGGACCGGCTTTTCAGGGACCGGGCGGTTCGTATCGCAGGCTCAGAACGGGCCCATCCGCATGTCGAGCATGCGCTGGTTGTGCTCGAGCCAGAGGCGGAGCATCTGCGAGAACAGGCCGGGCTTCGGGGCAGGCTGGGTCATGGATCGCTCTCCGTGGGGCGACGGCCGCAGGGCCGTCCGTTCGCTCCGAAGATGCCGATCATGGTGCGCTGCAACAATGGACAAGGTTGCACTTCGCGCATGCATCGGGCGCATGTGTGTAGCCAAATATTAACGGTTCGGCGTTGTCGCATGCGTGAGCGGCAGTATCCTGCAACCAGAGCGATAGCGTCCCCGCGGCGCGATCAGCCGGGGTGGACCGGCGCCGGCAGGACCGAGCGCGTCGGCCCCGACATCGCCGACAGCGCGAGGCCGAGCCCGAGGGCCGACACCGCGGCCGCGATCAGCGGCAGCTGGCCGTAGCCGACGCCCGCGGTCAGCGCGACGCCGCCGAGCCAGGCGCCGGTGGCGTTGCCGAGGTTGAACGCGCCCTGGTTCAGGGTGGAGGCGAGGTTCGGGGCATCGCTGGCCGCCTCCACCACCCAGATCTGCAACGGCGAGACCAGGGCGAAGGCGAGCCCGCTCCAGACCACCAGCGCCGTCAGCATCGCGATCTCGAAGTGGGCGACGCCCGCCAGCAGGGCGAGGACGGCGATGAGGCCGAGGAAGCTGCCGATCACCGTGGCGGTGAGATTCCCGTCGGCGAGGCGGCCGCCGATCAGGTTGCCGGCGGTGAGGCCGATGCCGGCGACGAACAGCGCGCCGGTGACGCCGCGGGCGCTGAGCCCGGTCACCCCCATCAGGAGCGGCGTGATGTAGGTGAACACCGTGAAGAAGCTCACCGAGGACAGGGTCGAGACCAGCATCGGCCGCAGCACCGGCCAGCGCCCGAGCGCCCGGAACTCCCGGGCCAGCCCGCCGCGCGAGCCGGGGAGCCCGGCCGGCACGAACAGATGGATCGCCAGGCCCGCCGCGACGCCGATCGCCACCACCGCCCAGAAGGTGGCGCGCCAGCCCGCCGCCTGCCCCAGCGCGGTGCCGAGCGGCACGCCGAGCACGTTGGCCAGCGTCAGCCCGGCGAACATCAGCGACACCGCCTGGGTCCGCTTCTCCCGCGGGACGAGATCGCGCGCCACGATCGCGCCGATGCCGAAGAAGGCGCCGTGGGCGAAGGCGGTGGCGATGCGGGCGAGCATCAGCGTCGCGTAGGTGGGCGCGACGGCGCAGGCGACGTTGCCGGCCAGGAACACCGCCATCAGCGCGAGCAGCGCGGTCTTGCGCGGCAGGCCGGCGGTGGCGATGGCGACCAGCGGCGCGCCGATCACCACGCCCATCGCGTAGCCCGAGACCAGGTAGCCGGCCTGCGGGATGGTGACGCCGAAGCTCTGCGCCACCTCCGGCAGCAGGCCCATGATCACGAATTCCGTGGTGCCGATCCCGAAGGAGGCGACGGCGAGGGCGAGAATCGGCAGCGAGACCATGCATGGGCTCCGTTGGCACGGGGGCGAAGGCGCGGGCGCCGATACCTTTTGTGCGGTGCGGTATGCCCCAACATGGCGGATCGCCCTCGGTTGCGGACCGGCGGGCAATGGGATGCAGCCTTGTTCCACGAACGGGTCTCAACCGTCGGGTGCGTCATCGCGCGATCGACCTGGGATAACCGGCGGGGTGCGTACACTGACGCCCGCCGGGCGGTGCCGGAGCGCCTACCATCGAGGCCGTTGCGCCTGGCGATCCTGCCGAAGCGCCCCTCGGTTTCGGTGGAGACGACGTGATGAAGGCCCTCATCCTGGCGGGAACGGCCCTCGGTGCCGCCCTGATCCTGCTTCCCGCCGGCGCGGAAGCGCGCCCGTACGGCGGCGGCTACGGCGCGCATGGCGGTTTCCGCAGCGCCGGCTTCGTCGGAGCGCGCGGCGGCTACGGCGGATACCGCGGCGGTCTTGCCGGATACCGGGGCGGTTACGGCGGCTACCGCGGCGGCTATGGCCGGGGGATCGGCTACGGCCTCGCCGGCGCTGGGATCGGATTGGGTGTCGGGCTCGCCGCCGGCGCGCTGGCCGGCGGCTACGGCGGGTACGATTACGGCAGCAGCTACGGCTACGGCGGCGGATATGGCTACGGCGGTGGTTACGGCTACGGCGGCTACGCGCCCGCCTACGGCGGCGGGTATGGCGGCTATGGCGGTTATGCGCCCGCATCCTACGGCTACGGCAGCGGCTGCACCTGCGCGGGCTACTGATCGGGCCGGGTGACGAACGCGACGGCGGGCGCTTGGCGGCTCCTCCGTCGCGTCCGCCCCGGTGCGGCGCCCTGCCCTACGGCTCGGTCAGGGGCAATCCGCGGCTCGGCGGGCTCCAGTGGAGGTCGGGCGTCGACGCGTAGAGCCGCCGGTGGGCGAGCACCGCGTAGGTGTCGGTCATGCCGGCGATGTAGTCGGCGATGCGCCGGGCGATGCGGCCGGCCGGTGCGCCGGACAAGCCCTCGCTCCATTCCACCGGCATCCGCGTCGGATCGGCCGAGAACGCCGAGAACAGGTCCGCGACGATGGCGTTCGCCTTCGCCCGCACCGCCATCACCTCCGGATGGCGGTACATCCGCGCGTAGAGGAAGCGCTTGATGTCGGCGTCGGCGGCCGCGATCTCCTCCGAGAACGCGATCACCGGAGCCTGCGCCCTACGGATCGCGGCGACGTCGCGCGGTGCGAGCACGTCCAGGCGGCGCCGGCTTTCCGCGATCACGTCCTCGACGAAGCGCGTGATCACCCGCCGGGCGAGCTCGTGGATGGTGCGCGACACCTCCAGCCCGGGATGCAGGGCGGCGATCTCGTCGAGCAATCCGCGCAGGAACGGCACCGCTTCAAGGTCGGCGAGATCGAACAATCCGGCGCGCAGGCCGTCGTCGAGGTCGTGGCTGTCGTAGGCGATGTCGTCGGCGAGCGCCGCCGCCTGCGCCTCCGGCCCGGCATGGTGCGCCAGTTCCAGGGGGTGCAGCGCGTCGTATTCGAGGATCGCCGCCGCGATGCCCGTGCGCGCGTAGCGCGGGGTCGGGCGACCGTCCGGCTCGAGCAGCGGGCCGTTGTGCTTGACCAGGCCCTCCAGCGTCTCCCAGGCGAGGTTCAGCCCGTCGAAGCCGGCGTAGCGCCGCTCCAGCCGGGTCACGATGCGCAGCGCCTGCGCGTTGTGGTCGAAGCCGCCATGCTCGGCCATGCAGGCATCGAGCGCGTCCTCGCCGGTATGGCCGAAGCAGGTGTGGCCGAGGTCGTGACTGAGCGCGAGCGCCTCGGCCAGGTCCTCGTCGAGGCCCAGTGCGCGGGCGAGCGCCCGGGCGATCTGGCTGACCTCGAGGGTATGGGTCAGCCGGGTGCGGTAATGGTCGCCCTCGTGATGCACGAAGACCTGGGTCTTGTGCTTCAGCCGTCGGAAGGCGGTCGAGTGCACCACCCGGTCGCGGTCGCGCTGGAAATCGCTCCGCGTCGGCGAGGCCGGCTCGGGGATCAGCCGTCCGCGGGTCGCGCCCGGGTCGGTGGCGTAGGCCGCGCGCCAGCGCTCACCGTTGGCGCGCACGCGGCCTCCCGCCCGGTTCGTGATGTGCTGCCGGCATGGTTCCCTCGCAGTTCGACGCGGCACGCGTTGCGGCGCGCCGTCGTACCCCATATCTTGGATCGATCACGCGCCGGGCAATCGCCCGCCGCGCCCGGACCCGACAACAGCGCCGATGGCTCTCCCGATGGCCGAGATCACCCTGACCCCCCGCGCCGCCAAGCGCATCAACGAGATCATGGGTGCCGAGCCCCCGGGCGCGCTGCTTCGCGTCAGCGTGAACGGCGGCGGCTGCTCCGGCTTCTCCTACGCCTTCGACATCACCCGCGACCAGGAGGCGCAGGACGTCACGATCGAGCGCGACGGCGCCACCGTGGTCGTCGACCCGGTGTCGCTCGAGTACATGGCCGGATCCACGATCGATTTCGTGAACGACCTGATCGGGCAGTCCTTCAAGATCGAGAACCCGCAGGCGACCTCGTCCTGCGGCTGCGGCACCTCGTTCTCGCTCTGATCTTTCGAGGGGCGCGGCGCTGTCCCGTGCGGCCCCGAGGGTGGTGTCGGGGCTGGTTGCAGTCGCCGGCATCGTGGTGCCGGAACGACAGGCGCCGACAAGCGTGAGTCGCGACGTGGCGCACCGATTGCCTCGCGCGGCGAAATGCGGGACGACAGCGCCGTCTCCTCGGATAGAACATTCGTCAGCGGTCCGCACACGATGATCAGTCACCGAACGGTCCGCGCCAGCCTGATCCGGGCGGCCCGCCTCTGCCTCTGTGCCGGTCTCGTCCTCGGCGTCGGGACGACGGGCCGGCCTGCGGCGGCGCAGGAGGCGGCCTCGGCGGTCCAGGACGTCGTGCTGGTCGACGTCGCGTTGCCGCTCGGCGACACGGTGTTCAAGGCGGCGCGGATCACGGTCAGCGGCACGCGTCTCTCGCGCGACGACCTGACGGCGATCCTCAAGGCGGATTCGCCCGAGCCCTGGGCGCCCCGCCTCGCACGCCTGGAGGCGGCGAGCATCTCGATCCCGGTCCTCGTCTCCGAACATCCCGGCCCGGGCGGATCGCTGCAGACCGTGACCTATCGCGAGGTCGCGGCGCGCGACGTGCGCGCCGGCCGCATCGCCGAGCTGACCATGGCCGGCGCCGGGGTCTCCGTCACCGGCGCGCACCCGGGGTCGGGCACCTACGGCCGCATCGTCGCCAGCGATCTCGACCTCGCCGCGCTCGTCCGGCTCTCGTCGGAATCCGGCGACGGCAAGGGGCCGGTCCAGCGGATCTACGCCGCGATCCAGGCCTCGGACGTGACCTACACGGAAGCCTCGGGCGTCACGATTCGGATCGCCGGGCTCGAGGGCCGCGATTTCGGCGGACGCCAGGTCCCCGGCGGCTGGAACGGCGCGATGGCCGGGCTCGCCCGCGGGCTCGAGGCCGTCGACCCGGAGATGACGGCGGCCGAGCGCGGCAAGCTCGCGGGAACCGCCACCGACCTGGCCGACGCCGTCGCGTTCGGCAGCCTCGAGCTGCGCGGCCTCGCCATCAGCCGGACCGGCGCCGGCGAGCCGATGCTGGTCGAGGTCGGGCGCCTGGCTCACGGCGGCACCGGCGCCGAGAGCGGCACGACCCTGGAGGCGATCGCGTTCGCGCAGGGCGGCCTCAAGGCCCGGCTCGCGCGTGTGGCGCTCACCGGCGTCTCCCTCGCCCCGACCATCGCGACCCTGCGCCGCCTCGCCAACCCGGACACCGCCGTCACCGACGAGGAGCTGCGCCGCCTCACCCCCGCGGTCGGCGGCCTGGCGCTGCAGGACCTGAGCCTCGACATGCCGGGCGCCCCGGCCCCGGTCGGCAAGGAGCCCGGCCGGACCGCATCCAGGCCTCCGGCCACCGCTAAGTCCGGCGATCCCCTCGCCACGCCCGCCGCCCCCGGTGCGGCACCGGTCCACCTCGCCCTGCGCAGCGGCGCCCTGACCTTCGGGCCGCTGCGCGACGGGGTGCCGACCGCGAGCCGCCTCGATCTTTCGGGCCTGACG
Source organism: Methylobacterium sp. WL119 (assembly GCF_008039875.1). Lineage (GTDB taxonomy): Bacteria > Pseudomonadota > Alphaproteobacteria > Rhizobiales > Beijerinckiaceae > Methylobacterium. The sequence goes on from NZ_VRUU01000006.1 coordinate 96,001, forward strand.
TTCCCCGCGGCGATGGTCGCCGGCATGCCGGTGCTCGGCGCCCTGCCGGATTACGGCTATGCCGATCTCGACCTCAACCTCGTGGTCGATTCCGCCTGGGACGAGGCCAAGCGCGAGGTCGCGGTGCGCGAGATGACGCTGTCAGGCCGCGACATCGGCTCGCTGCGGCTCGCCGGGACGATCGGCGGCCTCGGGCCGGAGCTGTTCGCCTCGCACATCCCGGCGGCGAGCCTGCTGATGCTGACGGCGACCGCCAAGGCCCTCGACCTGACGATCCAGAATACCGGCCTGTTCGAGCGCTTCCTCGCGGCCCAGGCGAAGGCCCTCAGCCTGAAGCCGGAGGAGCTGCGCCAGGAATACGTGGCGGCAACCCAGTTCGGCGTGCCGGCGATGCTCGGGAACTCGCCCGCCGCCCGGGCGATCGGCGCGGCGCTGGGCCAGTTCGTGACGAAGCCCGGCCGCCTGACGATGACCGCGAAGGCGAAGAACGCCGCCGGCCTCGGCTTCGCCGATTTCGGCCTGGCCCGCACGCCGGGTGCGGTGCTCGACAAGCTCGACGTCGACGCCAAGGTGGAGTGAGGCCGGCCCTTCCGCTCGAAGGAACGCTATTCCGCGATGACGCCGGGGAAGCGCTGCGCCAGGTCCTGTCGCGTCGCATCTGCCCAGGCGCGGTCCCGCTGCGGCCGCGGCCGGTCGAGCGGGATGGTGGCGACGAGGCTCGCCGGGCGCGGGGAGAGCAGCAGCAGCCGGTCGGCGACGGCGATCGCCTCGGCGACGTTGTGGGTCACCATCAGCACGCTCATGCCGAGCCGGTCGACGGTGTCGACCACGAGGCCGCGGAGCGAGGCGGCGGCCGCGTCGTCGAGCGACACGAACGGCTCGTCGAGCACCAGGAGCCGCGGGTCGTTGGCGAGCGCGCGGGCCAGCGCCACGCGGCGCTGCATCCCCAACGACAGCGCGCCCGGATAGCGGCCGCGCCAGGGGGCGAGCCCGAGATGGGCGAACAGCCCGTCGAGGTCGCGCCCGCGCTGCGGCCGCGGCATCGCGAGGCGCACGTTCTGCTCCACCGTCCGCCACGGCAGCAGGCGCGGCTCCTGGAAGACCATGCCCGGCCCGGTCTCCGAGGCGCGCGGATCCGGCACGATGGAGCCGTCGTAATCGGCGTCGAGCCCGAGCAGGATCCGCAGCGTCGTGGTCTTGCCGGCCCCCGAGGGCCCGATCAGGCAGGCGATCTCGCCCGGCCGGATCGCGAAGGCGAGGTCGCGCACCGCCTCCACCGGCTCGGCCGAGGCCGGATGGTAGACCTTTCGCGCGATCTCGACCGTGAGGACCGCGTCGGAACCCGACATCTCGTCGACGGCGGCGGACATCTTATCGCCAGCGGCGGACATGCGCTTCGAGCCGCTGCAGGAGGAGGATGTCGATGGCGATCATCACGCTCATGAACACGATGCTGTAGCCGAGGATCGCGGCGACGTCGGTGCTCTGGACGAAGTAGTAGTTGATCGCGAAGCCGACGCCGTTGGGGCGGCCGAGCAGCTCGATCACCAGCACGATCTTCCAGGCCAGCGACAGGCCGGAGCGCGCCGCGGCCACCACGTAGGGCTGCAGCTGGGGCACCAGCACGTGGGCGACCCAGGAGCGCCGGTCGAACCGGTAGGTCCGCGCCATCTCCTCAAGGCCCGGGTCGAGGTCGCGCGCGCCCTCCCGCAGGATGACCGCGACGTTGGGCAGCTTGTTCAGCACCACGGCCAGGATCGCGGCCGACTCGTTCAAGCCGACCCAGACGTAGGCCAGCACCGTGATCACCAGGGCGGGCGTGTTCAGCATCGCCAGCAGCGGCGTGTCGAGCAGGGTGTTCAGGCGCTTCGAGCGGCCGAGCGCGACGCCGAGCAGCACGCCGAGCACCATCGCGAGCACGAACGAGACGCCGACCCGCGCCAGCGTGATCCCGACATTGGTCCACAGGTCGCCGCGCGCCGATTCCCGGCCGATGAAGGCCGCCACGGTGAGCGGCGTCGGCAGCATCCGCGAGCCCGCGGCTTGTGCCGCAGCCTGCCACGCGGCGAGCAGCACCAGCATCGAGCCGAGACGGGTGAGGATGGCGCGGCGGTTCGAGGCGCTTGCGCGGATCAACCGGTCTTCCCGTCGTAGTACAGGCCCGGCGGCAGGCCGGTGCCGGTGCCGACGAGGCGTTCGCCCCCGAGCCTCGACATCACCGAGAACAGCCGCTCGCCGTCGCTGCGCTCCTCGGCCAGCGGGCGGCGCGGGATGCCGGCGAGGTATTCCCGCTTCAGGGCCTCGAAGATGGCGTCGTCGTCGGCGGCCATCAGCGGGCGCACAATCTCCCAGGCGGAGGGGTCGGCCGCGAGCATGTCCTTGGCCGCGCGCACCGCGCGCACGAACCCGGCCATCGCCTCGGGCTTCTCGGCGACGGTCTGCGCCTCGAACAGGTATCCGATCAGCGCGAACGCGCCCTTCGCGCCGAGCGCGCGCATCATGTCGTCGGCGCCGATCAGCCGGCGGAAGCCCTTGGCCTCGAGGCGTGCGCAGTAGGTCCAGTAGGTGAGCGCGGCATCGAGCGACCCCTGCTCGAGCTTCAAAGCGATCAGGGGCGGTGCGCCGTAGGCGATCTCGGTCTTGGCCTCGATGTCGAAGCCGGCCGCGTCCTGCGCCTGGGCCTTGAGCAGCAGCCAGTTCTTGTCGAGCGGCCCGCCGCCGACGCCGAGGCGCTTGCCTTCGAGATCCTTGAGGGTCTTCACCGGGCTCGCGGCGGGCACCATCACGGCGCCCTCGGAGGTCGAGGCCGGCACGTAGCGCATCGCCCGGCCCTCGTTGCCGAGGCGGGCCGCCCAGAGCAGGTCCCCGACGATCACGTCGACCTGGCCGCCCATGAACGCGATCCGTGCCGCGTCGTTGCCGGCGAGCTTGACGAGGTCGAGGGTGAAGCCGTTGGCGGCGTCGAGCCCGCGCGCCTTGATCACCGCGGCTTCCCACGCGACCGTGCCGAACGGCAGGCTGCCGAGGCGCACGCTCGGGGCCGCCAGCGCCGGATGCGACAGCACCGGCAGGCCGGCGAGCGCGGCGGCGAGCAATCCGCGCCGTGACAGCATGGCGCCTTCTCCCTGGAGGTCTTGCCGGCCGGTTCGGCCTTGGGGCCGCCCCGGCCGGAGCGGTGAGGCTCCGACGCCGAGGGTGCCGTTGCCGAAAGGTCATAGGGCGCAGCACGCGGCCCGTCCACAACCGCCTTGCGCGGGAGCGGTGGCCGGGGCAGGCTCGAAGGGGACAACCGACATCGGAAGAGAGATCATGGCCGAGCCACGCGAAGGCGCCCTGGACGACGAGACCATCGCCGCTCGGATCGCCGCCGAGATCCCGGCCTGGCGCTACGAGGACGGGTGGATTCGCCGCACCTACAAGACCGCGAGCTGGAAGAGCACGCTGATGGTGATCAACACCATCGGCCACCTCGCCGAGGCCGCGTGGCACCACCCCGACCTGACCGCTTCCTACGCCTGGGTCGAGGTGCGGCTGATGAACCATGCCGCCAAGGGCATCACCGACAAGGACTTCGCGCTGGCGCGCAAGATCGAGGAGGTCGTCTCCTGGCAGCCGGGCCTCGAGGGCCAGGGCCTGGAAGGGACGCCGACGGACGCACGCTTCGCCTACGTCAAGTACGAGAAGTAGGCCGATCCTCACGACACGCTCATGGCATCGCGCGGCGGAGACGCTCGATTCCTTACGTGGGCGGCTCGATCTTGGCGGTGCGGTTCCGGCAAGGGGCCGCGCCAGCCCCGCGTGAGACCATGCCGAACCTTCGATCCGCCCTCGCCGCCGTCGCCGGCCGCCCGCCCGCCATCCCGGACGCGCCCGCTCTCAGCTTCACCATCGGGCAGGATGCCGGCGGCTGCTGGGTCGCGCTGGAGAGCCACGGGATCGCCGGCGGCCTGTTCCGCAACCGCGACGACGCGCTCCATTACGCCGGGGGCGAGATCCGGAACGGGCGCGGCGAGATCCGCTTCGCCACCGGCCCCATCGCCTTCAAGGCCGGATGCTGAGGCGCCCCGCGGTCACTGCGGGCTCTTCACCCGGCGGCACTCGGTCTTGAGGTAGGAGGTCTTGCCGATCTCGTCGCGCAGGTCCGTGCGGGCGATGATCTCCTGCCAGCCGTTGGTGCAGCCGAGCTCGTTCGCGACGCGGACCTTGCGCACCTCCAGGGCCTTGTTGTCGGTGCAGGCTTCCTGCGCGATCGCGTTGGCGCAGACGAGGACGACGGCGAGGAAGGTGTTCACGGCAAGGGCTCTCCCGCGGGAAGGACGTGGCAGCCCTACGCACGAGCCGTGCAGGAGGTTTCGCGCCGGGCGGCGCGGCGGCGTCGCCTTGCGTCGACCGGGCCGAGCTTCACGCCACGGCGACGACGCGGTCGGCCGCGTAGGTCGCGCCCTCGACCGGGTTCGCCACCCATCGGCAGCGCCCGATCGCCATGTCGTGCCCGGCATGAAAATGGCCGGACACCCACAGGACGGGCCGCGCGGCGTCTTCGAGGTCGTCGAGCACCGTGGTCGCGTAGAAGGCCGGCACCCACCACGGCACCCCCGGCGCATCGCGGAAGGCGTCGGCCGCACGCGGGCTCGGGGGATGGTGCGTCACCGCCACCGTCGGCCCGTCGAACGGCTGCGCCAGGGCCGCCAGCAGCCGGCGGCGCTCGGAGGCGTGGGCCGCCATCGCGTCGGCGGGAAGCCAGGCGGTGCCGTCGGCCTTGCGGATCGAGCCGCGGTACTCTCGCGAACCGGTGATCGGGTCGGTCATCCGCTCGGCCGCGTAGCTCACCGGGTCGGCCGGCCGGTCGGGCGCGTCCGCCGCGAGCCAGCGCCCGGCCAGGGACCAGTCGCTCCACAGGGTCGCGCCGACGAAGCGGACCCCATCGAGGACGCACGTGGCGCCGTGCTGCAGCAGGTGGATCCGGGCACCGGCGCCATTCAGGCGCTCGACCTCCCCTGTCAGTGCGGCGAGGAGCTTGGGGGCGGTTCGCGCGTCGCCGGTCGGCGCATAGTGCTCGTGGTTGCCCGGCACGAGCACCACCGGTCGGCCGCCGGCCAGCGCCAGCACGGCGGCGAGCCCGCGCTCGGGGTGGCCCTCGTACAGATCGCCGGCGCAGACCATCACGTCGAACGCCCCGCTCGGTGCGGCGATGAGATCGAGGCGGCGGCGCTCGAGATGGAGGTCGGAGATCGGGAAGATCCTCACGGGGGCGGTCCTGCTTCCTGGGCGGCGCGGCGCTCGGCGGAGGCCGCGCGAAGGATGTCGCTGGCCGAGTCCGCGTTGAGGATGGCGATCCCGGCCGCGGCGATCAGGTCGGGCCAGGGCGAGGGCTGCAGCGCGGTGGCGAGCCCGGCCGCGATGATCGCCAGGTTGGCGTAGGCGTCGTTGCGGGCCGACAGCCAGGCCGCCCGCGTCAGGCTGCCGGCGCCGTCGCGATGGCGCGACAGCATCAGGGCGCAGGTCAGGTTGACGGCGAGCGCGCCGAGGCCGGTGAGCGTCAGAGGAAGCGGCGCCGGCGCGCTCAGGTCCGAGACCTTCTCGTAGGCCGCGTAGGCGGTCGCGAGGGCCGGCACCATCAGGATGCCGGCCATCAGCGTGCCGAGGCGGGCGCGGTTGACCGCGCTCCAGCCGAGGCCGGCGAAGATCAGCAGGTTGATCGCCGCGTCCTCGAGGAAGTCGAGGCTGTCGGCGATCAACGCCACCGAGCCGATCGCCAGGGCGACCGCGATCTCGATGCCGAAGTAGCCGAGGTTCAGCCCCGCGACGCGCGCGACGACGGGGCGGAGCGGGGGGGAGGCGGTGGAGTCCACGCGGGCGACGGTGTCCGTTGACGGGCCGGGCCGCCTCTTCGCCCACCGCGCGCGGGCTGTCGACCCGGCCTCGGCGTTTCGCCCGGCTGGATTCGGCGCCCGACCTGTGCGAGGCGGGGCCGCGGCCGGACCGAATCCGTGCGGCCGGAACGAGGAGTCTCAGATGTTGCCCGAATTGCGCGTTCTCTACTTCGAGGACCTCGAAGTCGGGCTCTCGGAGACCCTGTCGAAGACGATCGCCTCCTCCGACGTGATCGGCTTCGCCGAGATCACCGGCGACCGCAACCCGATCCACCTGTCCGAGCACTTCGCGGCGCGCACGCCCTTCGGCACCCGCATCGCCCACGGCCTCTACACCGCCGGGCTGATCTCAGCGGTGCTCGGCACCCGCCTCCCCGGCCCCGGCGCGGTCTACATCAGCCAGACCCTGAACTTCCGCGCGCCCGTGCGCATCGGCGACACCGTCGACGTGACCGTCGAGGTAGCCGAGCTCGTGCCCGAGCGGCGCCGCGCGCGCCTCAAGTGCACCTGCTCGGTGGCCGGCGAGGTCGTGCTCGACGGCGAGGCCCTGGTGAAGGTGCCGACCAAGGCCGAGGCCGACCCGCTGGCGATCCGCATGGGCGGCCGTCCGCCGGCGTGAGCGGAGCCGGACCCTAGGGCCGCCGACCGCATGTCCGCCGACGCGCGGTCCGTGCAGCCGATCCCGATCACCGATCCGGCCGATCCGCGCCTCGCCCCCTATGCGGCGATGCGCGAGCGCGACCTCGTCGGGCGGGCCGGTCGCTTCATCGTCGAAGGCGAGGTCACGCTGCGGCTGATGCTGTCGCCGCAGGCCCGCTTCCGCACCGAATCGATCCTGTTGCTGCCCGAGCGCGTCGCCGGCCTCGCGGCCGCGATCGAGGCCGGCCCCGGCACGCCGCCAGTCTTCGTCGCCGACCGCGCGGTGATGAGCGCGGTGGCCGGGTTCCCGATCCATCGCGGCGTGCTCGCCGTCGGCATTCGCGGCGACGGCGTGCGTGCGGACGCGGTCGTCCCGCCGGCGCCCGCCCCGGCGCTGGTCGTCGGCCTGGCCGGCTTGACCAACCACGACAACGTCGGCGGCCTGTTCCGCAACGCCGCGGCCTTCGGTGCCGATGCGGTGCTGCTCGACGCCGGCACCTGCGATCCGCTCTACCGCAAGGCGATCCGCGTCTCGGCCGGCGCCGCCCTGACCGTGCCCTTCGCGCGCTTGGATCCCGGCGCCGACTGGCTCGCGACCGCCCGCGCCCTCGCCCTCGAGCCGCTGGCGCTCAGCCCGTCCGGGCGAGAGGACGTCGCCGACCTGACGGCGCCGGCCCGCACGCTGCTGCTGCTCGGCACGGAAGGCCCCGGGTTGCCGGCCGACGTGCTGGCGCGGATGCGCGGCCTGCGCATCGCGATGGCGGCGGGCTTCGACTCGCTCAACGTCGCCACCGCCGGCGCGATCGCCCTGCATCGCCTCTCCGGCGGGGGGCGCGATGCGCGCGACAATGCGCACCCATTGCCTTGACCCCGCGGCGAGCTAGCTTGACAGCAGGTGGACCGGGCGGGAGCCGGTCGTCCGCCGGGTGGTTCTGGTCTGGGAGTCGGGCGCGTTGCTTCAGTCACGGGAGGGCCTGCGGACATTGTCCGGGCGCCGGGTCGTCGTCGTCGGTGCCGGGCCGGGCGGCCTCGCCACGGCCCTGCTGCTGGCGCGCGCCGGCCTTCAGGTCACGCTGATCGAGAAGGACCAGCAGGTCGGCGGCCGCACCAAGACGGTCGAGGCCCCCGGCGGCTACAAGTTCGACATCGGCCCGACCTTCTTCCTCTATCCACAGATCCTGGCCGACATCTTCGACAGTTGCGGCGAGCGGCTGGAGGATCACGTCAAGCTCGAGCGGCTCGATCCGCAGTACCACCTCGTGTTCGAGGCCGGCGGCGAGATCCGCGCCACCGGCGACATGGACCGCCTCGAAGCCGAGATCGCCCGCATCGCGCCCGACGACGCCAAGAACGTCAAGCAGTTCTTCGCCGACAACCGGGTCAAGCTGAAGTTCTTCAAGCCGGTGCTGGAGCAGGCGTTCCACACCCTCCGCAGCATGGCGAGCCCGGGGATGCTGCGGGCGCTGCCCCACCTGCATCCCGGCCGCAGCGTCGACCGCGACCTGCAGCGCTACTTCAAGGATCCGCGGGTCCGCCTCGCCTTCGCGTTCCAGACCAAGTACCTCGGCATGTCGCCGTTCCGCTGCCCGAGCCTGTTCACGATCCTGTCGTTCCTCGAATACGAGCACGGGGTCTACCACCCGGTCGGCGGGTGCGGCGCGATCTCGGAGGCGATGGCCGGCCTCTGCCGACGCATGGGCGTCGACATCCGGCTCGGGACCTCGGTCGAGCGCGTCACCTTCGACGGCAAGCGCGCCGACGGCGTGATCGTGGACGGAGAGCGGATCGCCGCGGACGCGGTGGTGATCAACGGCGACTTCGCGCAGGTGATCCAGGATCTCGTCCCCGAAGTGCACCGCCCGCGCTGGCGCGACCGGAAGATCGAGAAGGCGCGCCTCTCGTGCTCGACCTTCATGATGTACCTCGGCATCGAGGGTAAGATGCCCGAGACCCTTGGGCACCACACCATCCTCCTGGCCGAGGACTACGCGCGCAACATCCGCGAGATCACCGACGGCATCCTGCCGATGCAGCCCTCGGTCTACGTGCAGCATGCCGGCTACACCGACGGCGGCATGGCGCCCCCCGGCCATACCGCCCTCTACGTCCTCGTGCCGGTGCCGAACCTGAAGGCGGGGATCGACTGGCCCGCCACCCGTGCGACCTATCGGGCCCTGGTGCTGGAACGCCTGAAGCTCCTCGGTCTCGACGACATCGAGAGCCGCATCCGCTTCGAGCGGATCGTCGACCCGGTCGAGTGGCGGGACGAGTTCGCGGTCTACGAGGGCGCCACCTTCAACCTCGCCCACGACCTGATGCAGATGCTGTACTTCCGCCCGCACAACCGCTTCGGGCCGGGGCTCTACCTCGTCGGCGGCGGCACGCATCCGGGTTCGGGCCTGCCGGTGATCTACGAGGGCGCGCGCATCTCCGCCCGCCTGCTCATCGAGGAGCTGGCCGGCGCCCGCGTCGCCGAGACCTCCGGCGTGCCCGAGACCGCGGCGCTCGCCACCGGCGGCGAGACCTCGTGAGCGTCGCTGGGCCCCGCACGCTCCGTACGCCGACTCCCATTCCGCATTCCGGCCGCGCCCCGAGGCGCCTCGCGCTCGCCGCGGTGGCCGTCGTCGTCGCCCTGCCGGCGGCGGCGGCCACCGTCGAGGTGGTGGTGGATGGGGCCGACCCCGGCACCTCCGTGTCCGTCGCCCTGTGCCAGGGCGGCCTGTCCGAGGAGGCCTGCAGCCTCGGGCAGGAGCTGACCGCGCGCGGCGGGACGGTGAACGTCGTGTTCCGCGACGTTCCGGCCGGCCGCTACGCCGTCGCGGCGTTCGAGGACGTCAACGGCAACCGCAAGCTCGACCGGACCGGCCTCGGCCTGCCGATCGAGCCCTACGGCTTCTCCGGGGGCGTCGGTCTCAAGGCCCGCCCGACCTTCGCGCAGGCCGCCTTCGACCTGCGCGAACCCGGGACCGCGCTGCGGGTCGGCCTCGCCCGCGCCCTGCCCCGACGCTGAGGCGCCGCGTGACGGAGCCTCTCGTCCGCGTCGCGGGCGCCGCCCTCGCCTATCGCGATCGACGCGTGCTAGACGCGGTCGATCTCGTCCTCGGCGCGGGCGAGATCCTGGCGCTGCTCGGGCCGAACGGCGCCGGCAAGACCTCGCTGATGCGCCTGATCGCGGGGCGCCTCGCGCCGCAGGCCGGAACGGTGCGGGTCGGCGGCCAGGATCCGTTCCGGGTGCGCGCAGCGCGGCGGGCGATCGGCTGGGTGCCGCAGGAGATCGCGCTCTACCCGCGCCTCACCGTCGCCGAGAATCTCGGCGTGTTCGCGCAGCTCGCCGGCATCGGGCGGCGTGAGCGCGCCATGGCCGTGGCGGAGGCCATGGCGCTCACCGACATCGCCGAGGCGGCCGGGCGCCCGGTCGGGCTGCTCTCGGGCGGCTACCAGCGGCGGGTCAACATCGCGGCGAGCCTGATGTGCCGGCCGGCCCTGGTGCTGCTCGACGAGCCGACGCAAGGGGTGGATCTCGTCGCCCGCGCCGCGATCCACGCCGTGCTCGGGCGCCTGCGCGAAGAGGGCACCGCCATCCTGATCGCCACCCACGACTTCGCCGAAGCCGAGCGCCTCGCCGACCGTGCCGCCTTCATGGCCGGTGGCCGCATCGTCCGCGAAGGTACGCTCGCGGACATGCTGGCCGAGCTTCGTGCCGGCATTCCCGAGCGCGAGGTCGCCCTCAGCCTGCCGGCCGGCCCCGCCGCCGACGAGGCCCTGCGCCGCGCCGGGTTCGCGCCCTCGCACACCCCCCTGGTCTGGCGCGCCGCCCCCGGCCTCGCCCGCCCGCTCGACGGCGCGGACCTGCTCGACGCGCTGCGGGCGCAGGCGGTGCCGGCCTACGAGGTCCGCGTGCGCGCGCCCGGCCTCGAGGCGCTCTACCTCGACGCCCTCGACGGCGGCCCCGCGGGCCTGCGCCTGGCCGAGGCCGCGCGATGATCGGCGCCGCCTTCCGCGTGATGTGGATCAGCCTGATCCGCGACCGCGCCGCCCTGACGATGGCCTTCGTGCTGCCGACCGTCATCTTCGTGATCTTCGCCGCGATCTTCTCGGGCGCGATCGGCGACCGCATCCGCATCCATCTCGGGCTCGCCGACCTCGCCGGCACCGCCACCACCGAGCGCCTGATGAAGGCCCTGGAGGCCGACCCGTCGCTCCGCGTCACCCGCCTGCCCGAGCGCGACTTGGCCGGAATCGTCGCCACGGTGCGCCGCGGCGACGTCGACGTGGCGCTGGTGATCCGCAGCGACCTCGCAGCACCGGTGGCCGGTGCGGCGTCCGAGCAGCCGGTGGTGCTGGTCGAGAGCCCGGCCAAGGCGCTCGCCACCCCGATCGCCCTCGGCCAGCTCCAGCGGGTGCTGAACGAGGCGCTGCCCGACGTGGTGCTGTCGCGGGTCGTCGCCGATGTCGAGCGCAGCGGCAAGATCGGCGCCGACGAGCGCGCCTTCCTCGACGAGGCCTTCGCCGAGCAGCGCGCGAAGAAGGAGCCGTTCAGCTTCGCCTCGCTGGTCGAGCGGCGCAGCACCGCGGAAGGCGCCGCCAACGAGCGCGTGCGCTACTATGCCGGTGCGATCACCGCGGTGTTCCTGCTGTTCGCCGCGATGCAGGGGGCGATGTCGCTCACCGAGGAGCGCGCCACCGGCCTCGCCGACCGGCTGATGGCGGGGCCCGGCGGCCTGGGCGTCATCGTGCTGGGCAAGTTCGCCTTCCTCACCGTGCAGGGCGTCGCCCAGGCCGGGCTGATCTTCGCGGCCGCGGCCCTGCTCTACGGCGTCGAGATCGGCCCGCACTGGCCGGCCTTCCTCGTCACCTGCGCGCTGGTCTCGGCGATGGCGGCCGGGCTCGCGCTCGCCGCCTGCGCCGCCGCCGCGACCCGCCAGCAGGCGCACCTCGCCTCGACCTTCGGCGTGCTGCTGCTCTCGGCGGTCGGCGGCAGCATGGTGCCGCGCTTCCTGATGCCGCCCTGGCTGCAGCAGGCGGGCTGGTTCACGCCGAACGCCTGGGCGATCGAGGCCTACCAGGGCGCCCTCGGCGACGGCGCCGCCGCGGCTTTGGCTGCCTGGGGCGTGCTGTCGGCGATCGGGCTGGCCGGGCTCGGGGCCGCCTTGATGCTCGTTTCGCGGCGGACGGCATGACGATGGTCGACCCGGCGCGACCCGGTGGCGCGTTGACCGCCGATCGGTTCTGCCTAGCTTCAATCGAGGGGACGCCGTCGTCGCGGGCGTGCCGGGAGTATCGAACGCCATGAGCCAGGATTCCACGGTCGCCGTCGTCGGCAGCGGGCTCGGCGGCTTGGCCGCCGCCTGCGTGAGCGCGGCGCGCGGACACCGGGTCACGGTCTACGACAAGAACGACTGGCTCGGCGGAAAGGCCGCGGTGCTGCACGAGGGCGGCTTCCGGTTCGACATGGGGCCGACGATCCTCACCGTGCCGCGCGTGCTGGAGCGCATCTTCGCCGAGGCGGGCCGCAACCTGCACGACTATCTCGACCTGCGCCGGCTCGATCCGCAGTGGCGCTGCTTCTTCGACGACGGCACCCGCATCGACCTGATGCAGGACGTCGCCCGCATGGCCGCCGACATGGATCGCTTCGCGCCGGGCGCCGGGAGCGGCGAGGGCTACAGGAAGTTCTTGGAGGTTTCCGAGAACCTGCACCAGATCTCGGAAAAATTCTTCTTCTGGAAGCCGGTGGAGGACCTGTTCGACACGATCAACGTCCGCGCGAACCTCAACCCCGGGACCCTGCGCGACGTGCTCGCGCTGCGGATGCACGCCTCGGTGGCGAGCACGATCCGCGGCAAGGTGAAGGATGCTCGCCTGGCGCAGATGCTCGACCACTTCGTGCAGTATGTCGGCTCCTCGCCCTACGGCGCGCCGGCGGTGCTCTGCGCCATCGCGCACATGCAGACGGCGGAGGGGGTCTGGTACCCGATGGGCGGCACACGGGCCGTCGCCGAGGCGCTGGCCAAGCTCGCGACCGAGCTCGGCGCGACGCTGAAGCCGGGCGAGGAGGTGTTGGGCCTCGACGTCTCGGCCGGCGCGGTGAAGGGCGTGCGGACCAAGTCCGGCACCACCGCCTACGACGCGGTGATCTCGAACATGGATTCGGTGCGGACCTATAAGGAACTGGTCGGCGGCGACGCCGGCAAGGCCTACGCGAAGAAGAACCCCGAGCCGGCCTGCTCCGGCGTGGTGCTCTACCTCGGCCTGAACAAGCGCTACGAGCACCTGAACCACCACGACTTCGTCTTCTCCAAGGACCCCGAGGAGGAGTTCGACTGGATCTACCGCAAGGGCGAGCCGGCCCCGGACCCGACCGCCTACCTCGCGGCGCCCTCCTCCACCGATCCGTCGGTGGCGCCCGAGGGCGGCGAGGCGCTCTACGTCTTGGTCCACACGCCGTACCTGCGCCCGCACCACGACTGGAAGACGATGTTCCCGGCCTACCGGCAGGTGATCCTCGACAAGCTCAAGCGCACGGCCGGCATGCCCGACCTCGAGGAGCGCATCGTCGTCGAGCGCCACCTCACGCCGCAGGACATCCACGAGCGCTACCACGTGCTCAACGGCGCGATCTACGGGCTGGCCTCCCACGGCAAGGTCATGGGCGCGTTCAAGCCGGGCAACCGCTCGCGGCAGGTGCGCAACCTCTACCTCGCCGGCGGCGCCGCCCATCCCGGGCCGGGCATGCCGATGGTGATGATGTCGGGCTGGATCGCCGCCGACGCGCACGACGCCGACGCCCGCGGGCAGCTGCGCGAATCCGCGTGACCGGCGAAGCGGCACCCGGCATCCTGCCGCCCGGTCCGGTCCGGGATTGAACCCATGGCCGATGCGCCCGATCGCAGCCGCCGGTTCCGGGCGCCGCCGCCGGCCTCGCCGGTGGTGTGGCGGTTCATGGTCGCCTACTTCGATCGCTTCCTCCGGCGGCGGATGAACGCCCTGCGCCTCGCGCGCTGGGGGGCGGCGCCGGAGCTCGGCCCGGGGCCGGTGGTGGTCTACTGCAACCATCCGGCCTGGTGGGATGCGGCGGTGATCATCCTGCTCGCCGGGCGCCTGTTTCCCGAGCGGTCGAGCTACGCGCCGTTCGACGCGCGGATGCTGGAACGCTACGGTGTCTTCCGCCGGATGGGCGCGTTCGGCGTCGACCTCGACACGCCGCGCGGCGCGGCGCAGTTCATGGCGGCCTCGCGCGAGATCCTGGCCCGGCCCGCGAGCGTGCTCTGGATCACCGCCCAGGGGCGCTTCGCCGACGTGCGCAGCCGGCCGCTTGCCCTGCGCGCCGGCGTCGCCCGGCTCGCCGAGATCGCGCCGGACGCGCAGTTCGTGCCGCTGGCGCTCGAATACGCGTTCTGGGACGAGAGCGGCGCCGAGGCCTGCGCGGCCTTCGGCCAACCCGTGTCCGGGCGGACCCTGGGCGATTTGCCCCGCGGCGAGCGCCTCGCGCGGCTGGAGGCCGACCTCACCGCCGTCCTCGATCGCCTGAGCGCCGACGTGATCGCCCGCGATCCGGCGCGGTTCCACGACCTCGCCGCGGGGCGCCAGGGCGTCGGCGGCCTGTACGACGGCTGGCGGCGGATGGCGGCGGCCCTGCGCGGGCGGCGCTTCGAGGCCGGCCACCGGGCCGCGGCCGGGCGGGAGACCCGGGCCGAGGAAGCGCAGCGCTGATGGTCGACCTCGTGCTGCCCGCCCTCGCGATCCTGGCGCTCGCGGCCGCGCTCCTGCCGGCCGTCCTCGCCGCGATGAACCTGACGCTGCTGCGCACGCCCGAGCCGGACGGGCCGGAGGCGGGCCTCGTCTCGATCCTCATCCCGGCGCGCAACGAGGCCGCCCATATCGCGGCGACCGTTCGGGCGGCGCTCGCCGGCGTCGGCGTCGCCGTCGAGGTGCTGGTCGGCGACGACCACTCGACCGACGCCACCGCCGAGATCGTCGCGAGCATCGCCGCCGGCGAGCCGCGCCTGCGCCTCGTGCCTGTGCCGCCGCTGCCGGAGGACTGGACCGGCAAGAACCACGCCTGCGCCCACCTCGCCGGCGAGGCACGTGGCGCGCATCTGCTCTTCGTCGACGCCGACGTGCGGCTCAAGCCGTTCGCGGCGGCCGGCCTCGTCGCCCATGCCCGCCGCACCGGATCGGGCCTCGTCAGCGCGGTGCCGCGGCAGGTGATGGGTACGCTTGGCGAGAAGCTCACCGTGCCGATGATCAACTTCCTGCTCGTCGGCTACCTGCCGGTGGCGATGATGCGCGCCTCGATGCGCCCGGCTTTGGGCACGGCCTGCGGGCAGCTCCTCCTGATCGGGCGCGACGCCTACGCGGCGATCGGCGGCCACGGCGCCATCCGCCGCTTCCTGCACGACGGGGTGAAGCTGCCCCGGCTGCTGCGCGCGGCCGGACACCGCACCGACCTCGTCGCCGGGCACGCGCTCGCCGATTGCCGGATGTATACGGGATTCTCGCAGTGCTGGGCCGGGTTCTCGAAGAACGCCCACGAGGGCATGGCGACGCCGGTGGCGCTGCCGGTCTGGACCGCCCTGCTCGGCCTCGGCCACGTCCTCCCGCCCGTGCTGGTGCTGGCCGGCCTCCTCGGCGGCCTCGACGCTGCGACCTGGTTCCTGGCGTTCGCGGCGCTCGCCGTCTCGCTGGCGACCCGCACGGCGATCACCCTGGTGACCGACGAGCCGGCCGCGACCATCCCGCTCCACCCCGCGGCGGTCGTGGTCGCGCTGGCGATCCAGTGGAACGTGCTGCTGCGCCGCAAGCGCGCCGGCGCCGCCGTCTGGAAGGGCCGCAGCTATCCGACCGGCGGCGCCTGAGTCTCCGAGAGGATCCACGCCGCCGTCTCCGCATCCGCCTCGGCGACCGCGAGGTGCAGGACGATCGGCGTCTCGTAGGGATGGCGCGCCTTCAGGGCCGCGGCGAGGGTGTCCGACAGGCCCGTGCGCGTCTTCACGATCGCGACGACCTCGCTGCCGTGCTCGATCGCGCCCTTCCAGGCGTAGACCGAGCGCATCCCGGGCAGCACGTTGACGCAGGCGGCGAGCTTGTCCCGCACCAGCGTCTCGCCGACGGCGAGCGCCGTCTCGGCATCGGGGAACGTGGTATAGACGAGGAGCGGACGCTCCATGCTATGGCTCTCTGAACGACTGGGCGCACGCACGAAGCATGGTGCACGCGCACGATTGAGCCCCGCTCCGGCTCCGCGTCAACTCAGGTGGGTCCGGGTCACGCATGCCGCGCTTCCACAAGGTCGCCTTCGTCGCGAGCCCGACGCCCGACGCCCGCGAGGCGGCCGCCGCCCTGATGCGGCGCTACGACCACGTCGCGCCCGAGGAGGCCGACGTGGTGGTCGCCCTCGGCGGCGACGGCCTGATGCTGCAGGTGCTCCACCGCTTCATGGACGCGAAGAAGCCGATCTACGGCATGAACCGCGGCACCGTCGGCTTCCTGATGAACGAGTTCCGCGAGGATACCCTCCTGGAGCGCCTGGAGGCCGCGCATCGCAGCGTCGTCCACCCGCTGCTGATGGAGGCGCACGACACCGAGGGGCGCAGCCACCGCGCGCGCTCGATCAACGAGGTCTACCTGCTGCGCCAGACCCACCAGACCGCCAAGCTCAAGATCTCGGTCGACGGGCAGGTGCGGCTGCCCGAGCTGATCGCCGACGGGGTGCTCGCCGCCACCGCGGCCGGCTCCACCGCCTACAACCTGTCGGTCGGGGGCCCGATCCTGCCGCTCAATGCCAAGCTCCTGGCGCTGACGCCGATCTCGGCGTTCCGGCCCCGGCGCTGGCGCGGCGCGCTGCTGCCGGACCACGCCCACATCCGGATCGAGGTGCTCGACGCCGAGCATAGGCCCGTCGCGGCGGTGGCCGACCACACCGAGTTCCGCCGGGTGTCGATGGTCGACACCTGGCTCGACCGGGAGACCGATCTCGTGCTGCTGCACGACCCCGGCCACAGCCTCGACGAGCGCATCCTGCGCGAGCAGTTCGGCTGAAGGCGCTCGCCTACGCAGCGAGATCCCTGCGCGCCCCGTAAGCGGCGAGCGCGCACAAAGTCTCCGCGAACGCCGCACGGATCTCCGCCATCTGCCCCGCATCGGGGATGGTGCCCGAACTCCGAGCCCCGCCCTCGACCGCGGCGAGCAACCCGACCAGCCGCGTCGCGCCGATGTTCGCGCTCATCGACTTCAGGCCGTGGGCGGCGCTGGCGACGGTGCCGGCTTCGCCTCCGGGGATCGCGGCTTCCAGCGCGGTCAGCGCCGCCGGCGCCTGCCCGGTGTAGAGGCCGAGCACGCGCGCCAGGAAGGCGCCGTCGCCCATCTCGGCGAGGCCTTCGAGGGTTTCGCTGTCGAGGAGCCCGGGGGCGGAAGGCTGGTCCGAGCCTGCTTCGTCGAAGGCGTCCACCCGGGACGCAAGCGTGTCCGCACCGGGCGCGTCGGCCACGACGAAGCGGCCGAGCACCTGCGCGAGCTGGGCCAGGGTGAAGGGTTTTGCCAGCGTCCCGTCCATGTCGGCGTCCTGCCACGCGAGCGCTCCGTCGCCGATCACGTGCGCGGTCATCGCGACGATCGGCAGGCGGGCGGCGCCGGTCTCGGCCTCGCGGCGGCGGATCGCGCGCGTCGCTTCGAACCCGTCGAGAACCGGCATGCTGCCGTCCATCAGGACCAGATCGAAATGGGCGGCCGCGCTCGCGGCCATCGCCTGCGCGCCGTCCCCGACGGTGATCACGTCCGTCACGCCGCAGCGCGCCAGCGCCTCGATCGCGACCTCCAGGTTCACGGCGCTGTCGTCGGCGACGAGCACGCGGGCCTGAGGGAAGCGCGGCAGGGCGTCGGCGGAGGTAGTGGAACGCGGCGCGTTCGCGGCGAACGGGCGGTCGGCGGCGAGCGCTGCCAGCACCGGCCGCCACTCTGCCTGCACCACGGGCCAGCGCAAGACCTCGTCGGCGAGCCCGGCGCGGAGCGCCTGCTGACCGGCCGGATCGCCCATCGGCACCACCGCGACCACCCGCAGGGCCGCGTCCGGGCGGCGCCCCCGCGCGAGCAGCTCGGCCGCATCCATGATCCAGGGTGCGCGATCCGGCGCGGTGTCCGCAAGCGGGGCGAGGTCCGCCTCGACGAGGCCCGCCGCCAGCGCCACGCGTGTCGCACCGCCGAGGCCGGCGAGCACGACGCCCTTCGGCGCCTCGGCCGACCGGCGGATCGTCTCGGCCGTCTCCGGCGCTTCGATCGGGATCCGCGCCCAGAAGGTCGAGCCCTCGCCGACGCGGCTCTCGAGGCCGACGCCGCCGCCCATCGCCGCGATCAGGCGCTCCGCGATCGAGAGGCCGAGGCCGGTGCCGCCGAAGCGGCGCGTGGTCGATTGGTCGGCCTGGGTGAAGGCGGTGAACACCCCGGCGATCTTGTCCTGCGGAATGCCGATGCCGGTGTCGACGACGGCGATCTCCAGCATCCGCCCGCCGTCGCAGGTCCTCATGCGGACGAGGACGTGGCCCGCTTCCGTGAACTTGAGGGCGTTGGAGACGAAGTTGCTGACGACCTGGCCGAGGCGCACCGGGTCGCCGACCATGCCGGCGGGCACGTCCGCGCCGATCTCGGCCGCGAGGTCGAGCCCGACCGTGCGGGCGCGCTCGCCGAACAGCGTGACGACCGAGTCGGCGATCTCGGCCGGGCTGATCGCGGCGCGCTCTAATTCGAGCTTGCCGGCCTCCACCTTCGCGAAGTCGAGGATGTCGTTGATGATCGCCAGCAGCGATTGTCCCGAGCGCGCGATTACCTCGGCGTAGCGGCGCTGGCGCGGCGGCAGGTCGGTGGCGGCCAGGAGCTCGGCCATCACCAGCATGCCGTTCATAGGCGTGCGGATCTCGTGGCTCATGGTGGCGAGGAAGGTGGATTTCGCGGCGTTGGCGGCGTCCGCCTGCTCCCGCGCCTCGCTGAGATCGTGGGTCCGCACGCGGACCTCCTCCTCCAGCCCGGTGCTGTAGGCGGCGAGCTGCCGGTCGCGGACGTTCACCGCGCCGAGCAGGTCGTTGAAGGTCTGGGCCAGGGCCCCGACCTCGTCGTCGGTGGTGACGTCGGCCCGTCGGCTGTAGTCGTGGCGCGAGCGCACCGCGTCCATGGTGCCGGCGAGCGCGGTCAGCGGCCGCGTCACGGCGCGCTGGAGCCTGAGCGAGACCGCGAGGCCGACGGCCACCGCGACGAGGCCGGCGAGCAGCGCGTTGAGCGCGACGCCGCCGAGGCGGTCGGCGAGGTCGCCGGTCTCGGCCACCACCACGACCCGGCCGATCTCGCGCTGGTTCTCCAGCACCGGCTCGCCGACCTTGAGGGTCCGGGTGAGGAGCAGAGCGAGGAGCGACGGCTGCTCGGCGGCGTCGAGGTCGAGGTCGTTCGACAGCCTGAGCCCGATGCCCTGCTCGCCGAGGATGCTGCCGTCCGGGCGAATCAGCGCGGCGTAGACCAGCGAGGGGTTGCGCGCGATCGCCCGAAGGGTGGTGTCGGCCGCATCCGCGTCGTCGCTCGCGATGGCGCCGGCGCCGCTCTGCGCGAGCACGCGCGCGACCGTGCGCAGGGCCTCGCGCTTGTCGGCGGCGTAGCGGTCGACCTCGCGCCAGACCGAGAGCGTGGTCGCGACAAGGAGCGCTACCGCGACGGCGCCGACGACCGCCCAGGCGACCCGGCCCGCCAGGGACCGCCGCGGGTCCAGTGCCTTCCGACGCATCGTGCCCCGGCCTTCCTTCGAACGTCGCATCCGATCGCCTCGGCTCACGCGGCTGCGCGCAGCCATTGCCGCTCGACCTCGCCCCAGCCGGCCAGGAACGCCGCGACGCAGGCCGGGTCGAAGTGTGAGCCTGCGTTGTCGGACAGGAGCGCCCGCGCCTTCTCGAGCGACCAGGCTTCCTTGTACGGCCGCTCCGAGACCAGGGCGTCGAACACGTCGGCCACGGCGACGATGCGGCCCGACAGCGGGATCGCCTCGCCGGCCAGGCCCGCCGGATACCCGGTGCCGTCCCAGCGCTCGTGGTGGCTCGCGGCGATCTCGGCGGCGAGCTGAACCACGTTCGAGGTGCTGCCTTCGAGGATGCGGCGGCCGCGCTCGGCGTGCTTCTCCATCTCGCTGCGCTCGTCGACCGAGAGCGCGCCCTGCTTGAGCAGGATCGCGTCGGGCACGCCGATCTTGCCGACGTCGTGCATCGTCGAGGCGAGGCTCAGGAGGCGGCAATATTCGGCGTCGAAGCCGAGGTTCTTCGCGATGATGCCGACATAGGTCGAGACCCGCGCGATGTGGTTGCCGGTGTCGGTGTCGCGGTGCTCGGCCGCGCGCATCAGGAGGTCGATGATCTCGCGCTCGCGCGCCTCGATCACCGAGACGGCGGCGGCGACCTCGCGCGCCAGCCACGCCGCGCGGTCCTGCTCCTGACGGTGGGCGTGGCTGATCTTCATCAGGTTGCCGACGCGCGCCCGGATCTCGGCGGGGTCGAACGGCTTGCCCAGGAAGTCGGTGGCGCCGGCATCGAGCGCCTGACGGCGGATCGTGCGCTGGTCCATGCTCGTCACCATGACGATCGGCACGTGCGCGAAGCCCGCCACGCCCCGCGCGGCCGCGATGAACTCGAGCCCGGTCATCCCCGGCATGTCGTAGTCGGTGATGGCGATGCCGATGCGCTCGACGTTGTCGCGCAGGAACGCCAGCGCCGCGACGGGGCAGGTGAACTCGACCGGCTCGCAGTCGGGCACGGGCTTCAGCGCCTGGACGACGAGCAGGTTGTTGAGTTCCGCATCATCGAGGATCAGCGCGAGCATGAGGCTCCATCCCGTCGGCGGTGAAGGGGGCCCGTCGTCATTGCGTCAGCAGCAGCCGGCCGGAGACCGGGCCGACGCCCTTCGGCACCGGCACGCTCGTCGCGCCGTAATTCGCGTTGAGGACGAGGTTCGGGCCTTCGTAGAGGTTGATCTGCTGGGCCACGATCACGGTGTAGGCCGACTGGTCGGCCACCGGCCTGGATGCGTCGATCACAAGGCGGCCCGCCGGCAGGTAGATCGTGCCGAGCATGGTGCGGGCGTTGTCGCTGATGATGCGGTAGGTCCGCACCGGCTTGGTGAAGGCGAGCGGCGGCGGCGTCGGGCTGATGATGTCCCCGAGCAGGGTTTCGACGAGCGCCGTCGGATCGATCGGCAGGATGACCCCGCGATCCTCCGACAGCAGCAGGCCAGCCATGATCCCGGTCGTGGGGGCGGTCAGGCTGATGGTGGTCTTCTTGTCGAAGACCAGGCCGCCGTTGTTCCCGGTGAAGTAGAAGGCCACGTCGGTGCCGGTGAGCGTCGCCTTCTTGTCGACGACGAGCGGACCGTCCTTCATCACGTAGATGCCAGGCTTCAGCGTGACGACGGCGTCCTTGGTGATGTGCAGGCCGGCGCAATAGGTGCCCGGCTCCAGGGTGATGTCTCTGTCGATCGTCTTGATCGCGCGCACGTTGAGCAGGTTGAGCGGGAACGGCAGCGTCGCGCAGGCGCCGATCGGCGGCGCGGCGCGGTCCTTCAGCGGATCCTCGATCACCGGGCACCCGGTCTGCGGCGTCGGGCTGAAGTTCGCGCGCACGCCGAGGTAGCCACCGGCCGAGCAGATCGTCTGCGCCTTGGCGATCGCGTTGTCCTGGCCCACCATTCCCGTCCCCGAGACGGAGTTCGAGTAGAGGGCGCAATCGGTGGCGGTGACCTGCGCGTTCTTCTGCAGGTTGAACGCGCCGGCGGCGAAGGGGTCGAGCGCCAGCATGCACAGGCGCATCCGACCGACGACGCTCGCCTGCGCCTTCACCGCGAGCTTGGCGGCGGGCATCCCGACGAAGCTGCCGAAGGACAGATTGTAGCTCTCGGCGGCGATCGCCGCGACATTGGTCTTGTCGGGCGCGACCGTGACCTGCACGGTCAGCGGCCGGTCCGGCGGCGATTTTGCCTCCGATCGCACCGTCTGCTCGGTGACGCCGACCACCGCGGCGGTGCTCGACAGGGCAAGCTTGAGGGCGTTGCCGCCGGCGAGCGCTCCGGCGTCGACGGCGGCCTGCAACTGGTTCCGCCGGGCCGCAAGGCGCGCATAGTCGACGCCGCCGCCGACGAGGCCGAGCAGCATCGTCGCGCAGAGGCAGAAGATGACGGCCACGGCGCCGCGTCCGTCGGCTCCGAACGCCCGGAAGCGAGACGCCGCGGACGCGAACGCCACGCCGCCGCGATGCCCCGTTCGCCACCCGCTCCCCATCCCGACCGCCTCCTCGGCCCATCTTGAACCGACGGGTCTACAGGCTTCGGATTAATGAAAGGCCCTCTCGATCCGATCGGATGGAGGCGGGCGCAGAGTGATCGCGTCTGGCGTGCAGGACTTGATGAAAACAATCAAGGATTGAATTATTAGGGTCGATGCTCGTCTCCGGACGAGAACCGTTGCAGGATCGAGCCTGAATCTACATCTACAGGTAGAATTTTGCGGCGGTTTGTCGACGATATCGACCGTAGCGCCCGGCCGGCATCGAATATCGGTATTACCCCAGGTTGTAGGCCTGTTCGCCGCTCGGATCGCGTCGTCGCCGCTGCGATTGCCTTGCCCGGCCTCAGGAATTTTAAAGCTCTACCACCGTAGACTGCGGTCCATTCGGGGTAGGACCGGGCCGACGATCGGCGATCCGATGCCCTTCAGGCCGAGAATGCGTCGGACGCCCAGGACACGCTGCACGTTGCCGATCGATCGGCCCGGACCCGTCGGCTCGATCGCCGTTCGCGCTGCGGATCTCCGGGCGTGGCTTCGCCGCGCATCGGTTCACGCATGGGCGCGGGTCCGGTTCGTGTCCGCGGCGGCTCCGATCCGGGCGGGCCTGCTGGGCGACCGTCGCGGCGTCGCCGCCGTCGAGTTCGCGATGCTGGCGCTGCCCTTCATCGCCCTGCTCGGCGTCGTCGCCGAATCCGGCGTGGTCGTGCTGGCCCAGCAGACCCTCGACGTGTCCGTCGACCGGGCCTCGCGCCTGCTGCGGACGGGCGAGTTCCAAGACCGGGCCGACGGCTCGGATCCGGCACAGCGCCTGCGGCAGCTGATGTGCGGCAATTCCAGCCTCTTCTTCGCCTGCCGGGACGTCCGCCTCGACGTGACGCGGGCGGAGACCTTCAAGGGCTCGCAGGTGTCCGAGCCCTACGACACACAGACCAAGACCGTCTCGCAGAGTTTCGGCACCCAGTTCCAGTGCCCGACGGGGGACGACGTGATCGCGATCCGCGCGGCCGTCCCGATCCTGCGGCTGTTCGCGTTCCTCGACTTCACCGGGCGTCGCCTCGCCGACAACCGCCAGCTCCTCGTCTCGACCGTGATCTTCCGGGCGGAAGCCTACGACGCGAAGCCCTGCCAATGACGGCGGGCCGGGGCGGCCTCGGGCGGTTCGCGCGTGCGGAAGGCGGCGTCAGCGGCGTCGAGTTCGCCTTCATCGCCCCGATCCTGGTCCTGATGTTCATGGCCTCGATCGAGCTTCCGCGCGCGATCACCACGGGGCGCCGGGTCTCGCTCGCGGCGACGACGATGGCGGACCTGATCTCGCGCGCCGACGTGACCGACATCGCCGACGTCTACGCCGCCGCACAGGCCGTCTCGAGCCCGTACGACCTCGGCCGTGCAGGCATCGTGCTCACCGCCGGCGGGATCTACCTCGACGGGTCGACCCCCGTGGCGAAGGTCTGCTCCAGCGTCGCGCGCAACGACACGCAGCGCGCGGCCGGCTCGACGATCGGCCCCGCGCCGGCCGGAACGGCAAGCCCCGGGGACCGTCTGGTGATGGCCGAGCTGCGCCTGCCCTACACCGCCGTGTTCGGCGTCTTCCCCGTCCTGAACCGCTGGACGTTCGTGGTCAGCAAGACCTGGCCGGTGCGGGCCGGCAAGACCTATCTCGGGCGCGAGGAAGTCGTGCTGCCCGGCGGAAAGCCCTGCGCGGCATTCTGAACGAAGACGCATCGCGCGCGCCGCGATGATCGAGCGGGAAGGCGCGGCCCACACGCACGAGGCGCGACGGCCGGCTCGATCATGAAAGGCCGCGATTTCCGAAGACGGTCCCGAAACGCAAAAAGCCGGCCTGAGCCAGCTCTTGCAGTTCGATCAGTACCTGAATTGGAGCGGGCGAAGGGATTCGAACCCTCGACCCCAACCTTGGCAAGTTTAGGTTCGGCACATTTCGCGTCTTTCCCCGTGATTGCTCGACGTTGCCAAGTTCCTGATCCTTCTTGCGGATCGGCCTAATCCGAGTTTGCTGCTCTGTGCGCAGTTGGGGCTCGGTTTCCGCCCATCTGCTTCCGCCCTGCTTCCGTGGCGGAGTGAGCAACAGGGTTGGGGTCATCCATGCCGAAGATCACGAAGCGCGTCGTCGACGCGATCGAGCCAAATCCGACGCGCGAAGTGCAGGTCTGGGACAGCGAGTTGAAGGGCTTCGGCGTCCGGGTCCAGCCGAGCGGCGTCGCATCCTACTTCGTGTTCTACCGGACAGAGGAAGGCCGGCAGCGCAAGCTCACCCTCGCCCGGGTCGGCGCCGTCACGCCCGACGAGGCCAGGCGGGCGGCGCGGGAAAAGCTCGGCGCCTCGACCAAGGGCGAGGACCCATCAGCCGACCGTCACCGCATCCGGCACGCAATCACGGTGGCCGAACTCTGCGACCTCTATCTTGAGGATGCCAAGGGCCGTGTGAAGGCCTCGACGCTGGCGATGGACCGCAGCCGCATCGATCGTCACGTGAAGCCGCTCCTGGGCGCTCGTAGGGTCCCTGCCCTCACCTCTGACGACGTCGAGGCCATGCACCGGGACATCGCGGCCGGGAAGACGGCTGCAGCCCGCGCCGGCATCGGCGGCATCACCACCGGCGGCAAGGGCGTGGCAGCCCGCACGGTCGGGATGCTCGGCACCATCCTAGAGTTCGCCAAGCGGAAAAAAATCATCACGGCCAATCCGGCCCGAGGCGTCCAGCGCGCGCCCGACGGCAAGCAGCGTCGGTTCCTATCGGCCGCCGAGATCCACCGGCTGGGGGCGTCCATGCGCGAGGCCGAGGACCAAGGCGAGACGGCAGTGGGGATCGCGGCCGTACGGTTCCTGCTGCTCACGGGCTGCCGGCGGATGGAAGCGCTCGCCCTGCCCCGTGCCTGGCTCGACGAGGAGCACAGCTGCATCCGCTTCGGGGACACCAAGAGCGGTGCTCAGCTCCGGCCGATCGGCAAGGCCGCCTTCGCCGCCCTGCCCGCTCCGACGGGCTCGCCATGGGCGTTCCCGGGCGAGCGTAGCGGTGGGCACTTCGTCGGCCTGCCGAAGGTGCTGGATCGGCTGTGCGAGCGCGCCGGCCTGAAGAGCGTAACGCTCCACGTCCTGCGACACACGTTCGCCGCGACCGCTGCCGGGATGGGCTACTCGGAACTGACCATCGCGGGGCTGCTGGGCCATAGCGTGCCGGGGGTGACAGCTCGCTATGCACATGTGCCAGATGTGGCGCTGGTAGCAGCAGCCCAAGGCGTATCGGAGCGGATGAGCGGCTTGCTGGACCTTCGCAACGAGGCTTGCAGGGGCGGCCCGATTGCTCGACCTTCTGTTGCCTGCGCCTAACGCAAAAGGCGTTGTGTAAGGCGGCAGGCGTTCCATCTTACGCGACCCGATTCGCCCCTAGCCGGCCTTACACAAAATGTGTTGCGTTAAGTAGATCAGCTTTCGCCTAACGCAAGTGGCATGACCTCTCGGCCTTCGGTGATGTTGATCAATTCGGGCAGTGCAAACACGCTTGGAGTTCTACCGGCGCCCTTGCGCACCCTATGGATCAGGCCCTGAGCATGAAGCTGCGTGATGATGCCATTCGCTGTGACACGGTTCTCGATCCCGGCATGGGTCGCAAAATCGGTCGTGTTAATTATCGGCCTCATGAAAAAGGCATCTAGTGCAGGGACTGCAAACTGAGACCGAGTTGCATCAATAAACTTCTGCTTCTTGCTTTCATATAATATCAGGATATTCTTCACTTTTTCCAGATTTACATCGGCTTGGCTTATTATTGCAGTCAGAAAAAATTCAATCCAAGACTGCCAATCGCCGTGCTTTGTAATACTCAATAACGCATCATAATACTCGGTTCTATGGCTTTCGAGAAATTCAGATAAGTAAAACATAGGACTAGAAAGAGTTTTTTTCTGAAAAAGAAGTAGAGGAATAATCATTCTTCCTATGCGACCATTTCCATCTTTGAATGGGTGAAGAATTTCAAATTGTGCGTGTGCAACTGCGACCTGAACGATCGGGTCTTCTTCTTCCGAAGCGAGATAGATTGCCCAATCGTCTAGGGCTTGTGGCAAAACAATAGGACTAGGAGGAATAAATCTAGCGTTCTCCATTTTGCAGTTCGGGCGCCCAATCCAATTTTGATCATTCCTAAAATTCCCTGGCGCTTTGTCGTGCCCTCTAACGCCTTGTAATAAGTGTTGGTGCACACCCTTGATGAGTGACAAAGACAATGGACGATGCTGAAGCGACTGCTCTGCATCTCTCATCGCGTTGCGATAATTGGATATTTCTTCGAGATCTGCATGGCGGTTCGCGGCTTGTTCGATACCGGCATCCTGTTGAAGAACTTCTTCAAGAGTAGCAACCGTGCCCTCAATCCGAGAAGAAAGCACTGCTTCGTTAGCCGTCACAGGCGAAAGCAAAACAGCCGGGTTGAGCAATGCTTGTAGCATGCCGTCATAGCGTGCGAGCGCAGCATTTGCTTTTCCAACTAGTGGCAACAGCCGGCGCCAATCGAGTTCGACCACCGGGAGTACCGGAGGGATGCAGGGCTCGTTGGCCATTAATGTGAAACCTCAGACTTTTTGAGCCGCACGCCTGGTCCCTCGCCATTCTCTTCAATGAAGATGACACCGGCTGCTTCGAGGGCGGTTTGGAGCTTGGCCCCGGTATCAGCTCTGCCGCCGATCGGACCGTCCGTGGACTCAAGACGCGCTAGTGTCGGGTAAGACACCCCCGAGGCCTTCGCGAGGTCGGCCTGCGACCACGCTAGTAGCGCGCGCGCTGCCTTGACCTGTCGGACTGATAGCACGCCGGCGCCCCTTCGATAGAATTTCTATTGACAGGCGACCGCTGCCAACCGATATATATTCTATCAGATGCGGTCAGCAGGAGCAACGCTGCCGGCTCTGACGCCTGCGCGAAAGCGAAGTCTCACGCACATCCCGAAACCTTCAGCCCCGGAGCCCCCGGTTATGGCAATGCCCCCACTCGCCCCCAAGCCGGCCAGCCGCCGGTTCACCGCCGCCCTGTATGCCCGCCCCAGGCCCATCATCGAGCCAGACGAGGCCGTACCCGGCACCGTCGAGGCCTGGGAGGCAATCGCGCCGATCCGGCCCGACACCGCGCACATTCGGTCGCCGCGCTTCCTCGACCTCGCCGGCGAGCTTGTCT
This sequence comes from Methylobacterium sp. WL119, assembly GCF_008039875.1. GTDB lineage: Bacteria > Pseudomonadota > Alphaproteobacteria > Rhizobiales > Beijerinckiaceae > Methylobacterium. The sequence goes on from NZ_VRUU01000006.1 coordinate 123,004, forward strand.
CCGCCGTCCTGATCATTGCCGGGGGCGTGCTCGCCTACGGCTTTCTGCAGATCGCGTGATGGAGGCCGCTATGCGCAACTCATTGAAGTGCCACCCGAACACCGACCCGAAGCCGACCCTGCGCGAGTGGTTCGCCGCGATGAAGGCCAAGGCCTCGACCTTGAATGCGGGTAAGGATCGACGGCCCGACGCGACCGCCTTCGTGCCCCCGGCTTCCTCCGCCGTGTCGGCCGCGATCCACGAACATCTGCGAGCCTATGCGGGGCGGCTCTATGCTGAGGTCTACAAGACGGAGGATGCCGGTTCGCGCGCCGAGCAAGAACGCGACGCGTTCCGGGCGGTTCTTCACACCCCGCTAGCCTCGGATGCCGAACGCCTCGCCTACGCCAAGGCCGTCATCGAGCGCGCTGCCGGGGTCCACGGTCTCGAATGCTACGGCAACACCCGTGGCGCTTGGATGCCGACCGCTTACCGCAACATCGCCTTTGGCGAGTACGTCCCGGAGCCCGACATGGTGTTGCCGGAACCGGATGCCTCGGAGCCGGTCGCGAGCGACCTGGGCGGCCAGGGGGTCGCCCTCGCGCACTAGGTCGTCCGCTACTTCGGAGCCGGTCCGATTAATCCTGCGCTTGATGGGGATGCCGCGCTTTGCGAGCGAGCGCAGGCCTTGCTTCGCGGCACGTCTCCTGCGGCGCATCCTGGGCTGTCTACCGTAGAGGCTGAGTTGACGGCCCTCGTTGCGGAATACGAGGGGTTCACTCGCGTCGGTGATGAAGCCATGGCCCGTGAGGATGATGCCGGCTTGCCGCTGCCCGAGAGCTTGGACAACGCAATTGATCGGGTCCGCCATTTCGCGAACCTGGGCCGTGAGGATACCGTTCGGCACGCCATGGCCCTTCCGGCAACCACACTTCTCGGCTTCGGGCTCAAAGCTCTGATCCTGGAGCACGATGCAGGCGCGGCCTGGGATGGGAGCAATGCCGACACAGACACCGCGCGGTGCCGGGCTTTCTTGCACGGGCTGATCGCGGCGGCCGGGCTCTCGCCGATCCCGCGTGCTGACGTGACCTCTGATGAAATTCGCGGGTGGCTTTCCGACCCGACGACGGCGCCCGGCGCCAAGCAGGTGGGGGCCTGACCGATGGGCGACGTGCTCACCTTCCAACAGCGCCGGCATCTCGAACAATGAAGGCGCGCGAAGGACGCTCCAAAAAAGGGAGGCGCTCAAAAAAGAAGAGTGATACGCTTGCATCGTTCCGCAATTGTGATACGAGTGTATCAAGATGAATGAGTTGGCGAAGCAGTACACCACATCGGTGCTGACCCGTGCGGCAGGCTGCTCGCCCGTCACCTTCCGAGCATGGCGAAATCGCAACGGCCTATTCCCGGAGACTAAGGACGATCAGAAGTGGAACAGATTTTCGATCATCGACATCTGCATCGTCCGCGCGATTGTCGTCATAACGGAGTTTGGCGTCGGAGCAAAAGAGGCAATCTGGTCAGCTGAGGAGTTTCTGAGGTCCGCAATTAAAGTTGCATACATTCCAGGACCTGGAATGAGCGCGATCTTAGGAATTTCACGTACGAAGGCGACTGAAGAAGTCGGATTTTATCCTTATCTGGATGTAGTTGACATTCGAAATATACTCGATGAGTCCGGAGGGCTACTACTTTTGATCGATCTTCAATCGATAATTGCACACGTAAAGGCTAATTTGCCTGGGGGTGCATAGGAGTGAACTTTTTAAACGGCGCTAGACAATTCTAGGCCAGCAATAGGATCAGCGAATGACGGAGATGCAATCGCCCCTACTCGGGGGAACGGCGGAGCTTTGCCTGCCATCGAAGACCGGCAAGCCACGGCTTCGCCGTTGGGAGGCCAGCCGGTACCTGCTCAACGAGCACGGGATCGAGATGGCGATCGCGACGCTTGCGAAGCTCGCCTGCCTGGGCGGTGGACCTCCATTCCAGAAGGCTGGCCGAGTCCCGCTCTATCCCGTCGATCTTCTCGATAAATGGGCACTGGCTCGCTTGGGCCGGGTGATCCGGTCGACCTCGGAGGACGGGCATGCCTGAGACCCGCACCGGGCGCGCTGCTCGACTTTTATCGAAACCAATCTGGTCGGCGCTCAAAGCCGGTTCTGCTTCCGTGGCGGTCATCGATCGGGAAGGCATGGTGCTCGGCATCGTCGCCAACAGCACCGCCGCTCGAACCTTCCTCCGGGAGGGCGCGCGATGAATAGCACCCAGGTTGGCAACCGCCTTCCGACCCCTGATCTCGTGCCTGTCTACGAAGCGGCCGGTGACGCTGCCCGGATCGCGGAGTCTTATGCTCGCGCCGCGACAGAGTTCGCTGCCATCGGCGACGCCCGCGGCTTGGCCTATTCGATCCGGTGCGCGGCCAGTGCCCTCATGACCGCGGCTGGTCTCGCTGATGAATTGCGGCCCTCCCGCACGATTAGGGAGCGCGCCGCATGACTATGCAACTCTCCCGTCAGCAGCGCCGCGCCATGCAGCGGCACGCTACCGAAGCCGAACAGGCAACCGATGCAGACCGCAAGTTCTTCGAGCGGTTCCCGCACCGGCAATACCGCATGCGGCGGATGGGCCGCGCCGAGCTCGGTCAGCTTGAAACCGTTTGCGGCGGGACGGTCTTCACCGATCCCGGCGACGCGCCGTTCGTGATGGTGAAGAACATTGCCCCCGGCGTTCGGCTGCGGGCTTTCGTACCGGGGCCGGCAGATGAGGATGGCAGCGACGCCCCAGAAGACGGCATCGCGATCCTCTGGGCGCAATACGCTGCGCGGCATCCTCACTTCGCCGAAAAGGAGGCGATGCTCTGGAGGGCCGTAGCGCTACCCGGCGGTCCGCTTCACGATGGGGGTTGTCGATGACGGATCGCCTGGACGCCGCCCTCTACCTCATCAAGCGCGGGGCGAAGGTCTTCCCGCTTCATGGACTGCGCGAAGGGTCGGACGGCCGTCTCGTCTGCACCTGTGGGAAGCTGGCTTGCGAGGACGCCGGCAAGCACCCCATGGCGAAGCTGGCGCCGAAGGGACTAACCAACGCAACGAACCACGAGCATGTGGTCCGACACTGGTTCACCACGGCCCCCTTCGCCAACATCGGGCTAGCAACCGGGCCTTCCGTTGTCCTAGACGTCGACCCGCGCCATGGCGGCGACGCGAGCCTGGAAGCGCTCGAGGCCGAGCATGGCCCGCTGCCCGAGACCACCCGGGCACTCACCGGCGGCGGTGGCCAACACATCTTCTTCCGGCCACCCCCGGGGATCGAGATCCGGAACAGTGCAGGCGACCAGGGAGGCCTAGCGCCTGGCCTCGATATCCGCGGGACCGGTGGCTACGTCGTCGCCGCCCCGAGCCTCCATGCATCGGGACGGCACTACGCCTGGTCAGTGGACCACCACCCCGATGATGTCGTTCCGGCCCCGATGCCAGGATGGATGGCCACAGCGCTCACGCGGCCCCGCGAGGGCGGAGGTGGACGCGATCCGTCGGAGTGGCGCCGGCTCGTCGCCGAGGGCGTGTCCGACGGTGGCCGCAACACCGCCGTGTCCAGGCTTAGCGGTCACCTGCTCCGGCGCTACGTCGACCCGGCCGTGGCGCATGAACTGGTGCAGGCTTGGAACCTCGCCCGGTGCCGACCTCCGCTCAAGCCTGAGGAGGTGACGAAGACGGTCGGCTCGATTGCCCGTCGCGAACTCAGGCGTAGGGAGGCGCGTAGTGGCAGCAGGCCTTGAGGATATCTTGAACCTGTCGGAGTTCGGCCAGCGCCCCCGTGCCAGGCCACCCGGCAACGGCGATCTGCTGACCGAGGATTGGGCCGCCCGAACCTTTGCTGAGCGGCATGCCGGTGAACTCCTGTTCTGCCACGACACCGGCAAATGGCACGAGTGGACTGGTGCCGCCTGGATCCCGAACAGGCAGGGCAAGGCCTTCCAATGGGCGCGCGAGCTGGCCCGGGAACTATGCCGGGACGAGGATCCCAAGACCCGGTTCATCGCCTCGAAGACGAGCTTCGCCGCCGGTGTCGAACGCTTCTGCCGCTCCGATCCGGCTTTCGCAGTGACGATCGAGGGCTGGGACCGAGACCCGTGGCTCCTGGGCACGCCCGGCGGCACAGTCGACCTGCGCACCGGCAAGCTACGGAAGGCGGATCGGAATGACCGCATCACGAAACTCACCGCGGTGACACCGACCGACGCCTCGGATTGCCCCGTCTGGTTCCAATTCCTGCAGGACGTGACCCAAGGCGATGCTGGGTACATCCGGTTCATCCAGCAGTGGGCCGGGTACTGCCTGACCGGTGACACCAGCGAGCAGGCGCTGTGCTTCGCTTTCGGCGGTGGTGGGAACGGCAAGGGCGTGCTGATCCACGTCCTGGCCGGCATTCTCGCGGACTACGCGCTGAACGCCGCCATGGAGACCTTCACGGCGGCAAAGCACGATCGCCACCCGACGGAGATCGCCGCGCTGCGCGGTGCCCGGCTCGTCACCGCTTCGGAGACCGAGCAGGGGCGCCAGTGGGCCGAGAGTCGGATCAAGCAGCTTACTGGTGGCGACGTCATGCGTGCCCGTTACATGCGGCAGGACGAGTTCGAGTTCACACCTGTCCTGAAGCTGCTCATCATCGGCAACAATAAGCCCGGGCTGTCAAACGTCGATGATGCGGCCCGGCGCCGGTTCAACCTGCTTCCGTTTCTATTCAAGCCTGCCGTCCCGGATCCCCGGTTGGAGAAAAAGCTTCGCGACGAGTGGCCGGCGATCCTGCGTTGGATGATCGAGGGATGCCTGGACTGGCAGGCCTATCGCCTTGTGCGCCCTGAGATCGTGAAGGATGCCACCGACGAGTATTTCACCGCGCAGGACACCTTCAGCCAGTGGCTCGACGATCGGTGTGTCGTTGACAAGACCAACCCCTACCGCAAGGCGACGACCTCGGAACTGTTCGCTTCATGGACCGAGTACGCGCGGTCGAACAATGAGCCGACCGGCACGCAGACCAGCTTCGGCGAGCGCTTGGACAAGCTCGGCTTCAAGAAGAACAAGCATGTCCCGACGGGCGTCGGCGGAAGGGCGCGCGGGTTCGAGGGGGTCGAGGTCAGGCCGCGGCCAAGCCATGAGGGGGATTGAGTTGGGGCGG
>NZ_VRUU01000070.1 GCF_008039875.1 Methylobacterium sp. WL119
GCGCCCTGCAGAACATCCGCCAGGCGAGCCAGCAGACCGCCGCCGGCACCCGCGAGGTCGAGGCGGCCTCGGCCAACCTCACCGAGCTCGCAGGAGCCCTCATGGCCCTCGCCGAACGCTACCGGCACTAGGCGTCGTCCGGCGCAGGCTCCGGTGGCCGGGCTGAGCCATCGGCTCGCCCCGACGCCATCTCGTCCCGCCGTCGCCGCCGGGGGGCATCGGGGTCTGCTCGAATCCCGGGCGACGGGCCCTGCCGCGTCGACGACCGGTGGCGGAGAGAAGTTCGGCGCTTTCGCCGCCCCCGGCCCTCGGGAACCTCGCGTCGCCGCGACCGGTTTTTCGCCTGGATCCGGCACGCAGCGAGATCGGGAGGCGACGATGGCAGTCAAGACGACGACGCGGAAGACGGTTCGGGCCGTGCTGGCGGCAGGCCTCATCATCGGCTCGACTGGCGCCGTGCTCGCGCGCGGCGGCGGTGGAGGCGGTGGCAGCGATAGCGGCAGCGGCCTCTCGCCCTACGCGGCACTGAACGGCAACGACCGCTCGGCCGGCGTCAACAACGGCAACTACCGCGATCCGCGGCTCGATCCCTATCTCGGGGCGTACGGCGACGGCTATGGCCGTCCCGTCCAGGACCGCTACCGCCCGGTCCGCCGGCCGTATTACGGGACGCCCTACTGATCGGGCGGCGCAACCGTCTCACCCTAAGGTCGCCGTGACCTCGATCTCGAGCTTCATCTCGGGGCGCAGCAGGCCGGCGACGACGAGGAGCGTCGCGGCCGGCCGGACCTGGGCCAGCACGCGGCCGCAGACCGCGAGCACCGCCTCGGCATCCGCCCGATCGGTGACGTAGTAGGTCGCCCGCACGATGCGCTCCAGGCCGGATCCGGCCTCGGCGAGCACCGATGCGATCGTGCGCCAGCACGCCTCAGCCTGCGCCGCGGCTTCCTCCGGCATCGTCATCGTCGCGTCATCGTAGCCGGTGGTGCCGGCGACGAACACGAAGCCGCCCGTCACGACCGCGCGCGAATAGCCGTAGGCGGCCTCGAACGGCGAGCCCGAGCCGATCAGGCGCCGGCTCACCGGCGCAACGCTTCCAGCACCTTCGCGCCCGGACGGCCGGTCTGCGGCATGCCGAGGCTGCGCTCGATCTCCTTGATCGCGTCGCGGGTCTTGGCGCCGACCTTGCCGTCCGGCTCGCCGACGTCGTAGCCGCGCGCCGTCAGCCGGGCCTGAAGGTCGCGGCGCTCGGCCCGCGACAGCGGCGGGTCGTCGGTCGGCCACTCCGCCTGGATGCCGGGCCGGCCGCGCAGGCGGTCGGAGAGCACGGCGATGGCGAGCCCGTAGGATTCGGCGGCGTTGTAGGAGTAGATCGCGTCGAAGTTCCTGGTGACGAGGAAGGCGGGCCCCTCGATCCCGGCCGGGATCATGATGCCGACGGGACCCTCGGCCGAGAGCGGGCGCCCGTCGATGCGCTTGACGCCGAGCGCGGCCCAGTGGCCGACCGGCTTCTTGTTCTTCCGCCCCGCGGCACCGGCGTTGAAGCCGGCCGGCAGCTTGACCTCGTAGCCCCAGCCCTGGCCGTTCGACCACTTCGCGACGTGCAGGAAGTTCGCGGTCGAGCCGACGGCGTCGGGCACCGAGTCGACCACGTCGCGGCGGCCGTCGCCGTCGAGGTCGACGGCGAGGCGCTGGTAGGTCGTCGGCATGAACTGGGTCTGGCCGAAGGCGCCGGCCCAGGAGCCGGTGAGGCGGCCGGGCTCGATGTCGCCGCGGTCGATGATCTTCAGCGTCGCCATCAGCTCGCCGCGGAAGAAGTCGCGGCGGCGGTTGCCGGAGCAGGCCAGCGTCGCCAGCGACTGCACCAGCGGCATCTTGCCGAGGTTCTTGCCGAAGTTCGATTCCACGCCCCAGACCGCGGCGATGGTGAAGCGGTCGACGCCGTAGCGGGCCTCGGCCTGCGCCAGGGCCTGCCCGTACTGGCGCATCGCCGCCTTGCCGTCGTCGACGCGCTCGTCGTCGACCAGGGCCGCCATGTAGTCCCAGATCGGCGTCTTGAACTCGGGCTGCGCCTGGGAGAGCTCGATCACCTTGTCGTCGAAGCTGATCCCGTCGGTGGCGCTGCGGAACGCCTGCGCCGACACGCCCTGCGCCGCCGCCTGCTGCTGCAGGCCGGCGAGGCAGGATTGGAAGTCGGCCCGCGCGCCGGTCGCCGTGAGGCAGGCGAGGGCGAGCCACGGCAGGATCGGCCTGCGGGAGGATCGCTGCCAGGAGTCTCGCCGCATCGTCGTCGCTCGCATGGTGTCCGGGGCGCCGGAGCCTGATGAGGGAACGGTTAACGCAGGCTTAAGGCCGGATCGCGGTGCGGACGCTCCCCCGCGGTCCGGCCGCGCTCACGCCCAGCCGCGCGCGGCCAGCTTGTCCTCGTAGGCGTCGATCTTCGGGGCGCGCTTGAGGGTCAGGCCGATCTCGTCGAGGCCGTTGAGCAGGCTCTCCTTGCGGCCGGGATCGATGTCGAAGTGCAGCGTGCCGCCGTCCGGGCCCCGGATGGTCTGCGCTTCGAGGTCGACCGAGAGGGTGGCGTTGGCGCCGCGCTCGGCATCCTCGAACAGCTTCTCGAGGTCTTCCGGAGAGACCACGATCGCCAGGATGCCGTTCTTGGCGCAGTTGTTGAAGAAGATGTCGGCGAAGCTCGTCGAGATCACGCAGCGGATGCCGAAATCGGTCAGCGCCCAGGGCGCGTGCTCGCGCGACGAGCCGCAGCCGAAATTGTCGCCCGCCACCAGGATCCTAGCGTTGCGGTAGGCCGGCTGGTTGAGCACGAAGTCCGGGTTCTCCGAGCCGTCGTCCCGGTAGCGCATCTCGGCGAACAGCCCCTTGCCGAGGCCGGTGCGCTTGATCGTCTTGAGATACTGCTTCGGGATGATCCGGTCGGTGTCGACGTTGATGATCCGCATGGGCGCCGCGACGCCCTCCAGGGTGGTGAATTTTTCCATTGGTCTTGCCGTCTGTCGCGTTTCGCTCGGTGCCTGCCGGCACCCTAGCAGCGGCGTGCCACGGCCGGAAGGTTCAGGGCAGGTCCCCGGCGCGGAGGGCGCCGTCATGGATCGCCGACGCGACCAGGGCGCCCGCGACCCCGGCGCGACGGAGCGCGGCGAGGTCATCCGGGCCGCGCACGCCGCCGGCGGCGTAGATCCGGCGGCCGGGCGCCAGGCGCGCGGCGGCTTCCAGCCCGGCGAGGTCCGGCCCCGATCCGACGCCGATGCGGGCGAGCGTCATCACGATCACCTCCGGCGGCCAGTGGCGGGCATCCGCATGCAGGCCGGGCGGCCCGAGCCGGCTCGCGCCGCGGCTGTCGAGCGAGAGCACGGCCCGGTCGCCGAGGCGGACGACGAGGCCCTCGTCGGCCTGGCTCTCGCTGCCGATCACGGGGCGGCCGAGCCCGGCGGCGAGGAAGGCCTCGACCGTCGCCGCCTCGGCGAAGCCCGCATCGACCCAGAGGCCGATGCCGGGGCAGGCCCGCGCGATCGCCGCCAGCGCCCCGAGGTCGGGGGGTGTGCCGTCAACGATCGCGTCGAGGTCGGCGACGTAGAGCGTCCGCGCCGGGACCGCGGCGAGGAGGCCGCGGGCGATGTCGGCCGGCGCCGAGCCCTTTGCCAACGGGGTCTCGATCGGGGCATAGCTCTGTCGCTCGCCGGCGCGTGCCCGCACCACCCGCCCGTGGCGCAGGTCGATCACCGGAATCACCGCGAACGGCGTCGTCGCGCCCTCGCCCTCTGCGTCGCCCATCAGTGAGATCGCCCTTGCCCGCCGCGCATCCGCTTCCCCGCCCTGCCAGGACGATCGGATGGGATCTCGGCGGGGTGCACGTCAAGGCGGCGCTGGTCGAGGGCGGCATCGTCCGCGCGGTGGTGCAGGCGCCGTGCCCGCTCTGGCGCGGGCTGCCCGCCCTCGACGCCACCTTCGCCGGGCTGCCCGACTGGGCGCGGGGGGAGGCGGCGCACGCCGTGACGATGACCGGCGAGCTCACCGACTGCTTCGCCGACCGGACGGACGGCGTCGCGCAGCTCGCGGGCTGGGCGGCGACGCACCTGGCCGGCGAGGTCGCAATCTATGCCGGGCGCGCCGGCTTCGTCACGCCGCGGGATGCGGAGCCGAACGCCGCGGAGATCGCCTCGGCGAACTGGCACGCCACCGCGGCCCTGCTCGGGCGGCACGTGCCCGACGCGCTGCTCGTCGACGTCGGCTCGACCACCGCCGACCTGATCCCGATCGTCGGAGGCCGCGCCGCCGCCGCCGGCTACAGCGACGCCGAGCGGCTGGAGACGGGGGAGCTCGTCTATACCGGCGTCGTGCGCACGCCGCTGCTGGCGCTTTCCGACCATGCGCCGTTCCGGGGCCGCCGCACCCGGCTGATGTCCGAGACCTTCGCGCACGCGGCCGACGTCCACCGCATCACCGGCGACCTTCCCGAGGGCGCCGACCAGCAGGCGAGCGGCGACGGCAAGGGCAAGTCGGTGCCCGAAAGCGAGACGCGGCTCGCCCGGATGATCGGCCGCGACCGCGGGGAGGGGACGGACGAGGACTGGCGGGCGCTTGCCGGCCACTTCGCCGAGGCGCAGCTGCGCCTGCTCCACGACGCGGCCGCCACCCTGCTCTCGCGCCCCGACATCCCGGCTGCGGCCCCCGTGATCGCCTGCGGCGCTGGCGCCTTCCTGGCCGACGCCCTCGCCCGGCGCCTCGGCCGGCGCTGCCTGCCCTTTACCGAGGTGCTGGCGGATCGCATCGCCGGCCGGCCAGACTGGGCCTCCACCTGCGGCCCGGCGCTCGCCGTCGCGCTGCTCTCCGCCGACACGCTGGTTTCGAAGGAAGACCGATGAGCGCCCTGAAAATCCTCGCCCGCGTCCTCACCGCCCGGGTCGGCCCGCATATCGAGCTCGCGCTCGCCACCGAGGACGGCGAGACCGTCAAGGTGCTGGCGACGCCCGACCAGATCGACCGGCTGATCGACGAGCTGGAGGACATGCTGCACGCGCCGGAGGGCCCGGAGGACGGCGAGCCGCCCGAGGCGGCGTGATCGACCGCGGGACCACGCCCTCTTCCATGGGGAGAGGGTTGGGGTGAGGGGCGTGACCGCTCCGGAAAACGCACGCCCCTCATCCTGTCCTCCCCCTGGGGGAAGGGACCCGCGCCACGTCAGGCTTCCGCCCGGCGCGACGTCAGCGCAGAAAATCCCCGAACGCCCGCGGGCTGTTGTCGGTCTTGATCTCGCGGGTCACCGTCAGCGTCCGCGCGTCGATGACCGAGAGCGTGTTCGAGCCCCAGTTGGCGACGATCACCGAGCGCCCGTCGGCGGTGGCGGCGATGCCCTCGGGGTGGTCGCCGACTTCGATCCGGGTCACGGGGGCGAGGGTGGCAGGATCGAACACCGTGACGGTGCCGGAATACTGGTCGGTGACGAAGCCGCGCTCCCCCGTCAGGGCGATCACGTAGGGGCGCTGGCCGGTCTTCACCCGGCCGACCTCGCGCGCCGCGGCGAGGTCGATCACCGACACGTCGTCGCCGGTGACGTTGGCGGTGTAGGCGCGCTTGGCTTGCGCATCGAGGGTGATGCCGAAGGGATGATGGCCGACGGCGATCGTCCCGGTCTCGCGGCGGGTCGCGGCATCGACCACCGAGACCGTGTCCGCCTCGCGGTTGGCCACCAGCAGCGTCGCGCCGTCCGGCGTCACCGCGATGCCCGACGGCGAGGCCCCGACCGCGATCTCGCCGTCGAGCCTGAGGCCCGCCTCACCCGGCACCAGCACGAACACCCGCTTGGCGTACCAGTCGGCGACGTAGACGGCGCCGCTCCTCGGGTTCGCCGCGATGCCGAGCGGGCCGCCCGGAAGGGCCAGCACCTGCGCGACCTTGCGCGCGGTCAGGTCGACGACGGCGATGCCCGGCGCGTCGGGGCAGGTCACGTAGGCGGTCCTGCGATCGGGGGAGAGCGCGATGCCGGCGGGCGAGCCGGCGACGGGGATGCGCTGCAGGATCGTGCCGGCCTCGAGGTCGATCACGTCGACGGCGTTGTCGCCCTGCACCGTGACCACCGCCTCGGCGGCGCGCGCGGCAAGCGGCACGAGCCACAGGGCGAGGGCGAGCGAGAGGCCGGCGCGCAGCCGGCCTCCGCGTCGCGGTGTGATCGAACGGCTCAAGAGCCCTTCTCGACCTGCGCCTTCAGCGCGTCGAGACCGGTGCGGTAGAGGCCGCGCACGGCCTTCTGCGAGGCCTCGTCGTTCAGCTCGGGCGGCGGATCGTTGTTCATGTAGCCGCGGTAGAACGCGCCGTCCCACGACACCTTCGACTTGCCGTCGCCGTCCGCCTCGACCTTGAGCGTGGACGAGTAATCGTTCACCGGCAGGGTCTTCACGTCGACCTTGGTGATCCGGTACGAGTAGCTCATCTTTTCGGCGGAGTACTTGTACAGGCTCTCCTCGACGGTGGCGCCGCCCTTGAGCGTGAGGACGCGGGTGGCCTTGTCGGGGGTGTTGCCCTCCTTGCCCTCGGTCTTCTCGACCAGCGGCAGCCAGCTCATGTCCTGGAAGTTGCCGATCACCTTCCAGACCTTGTCCGGGCTGGCGTTGATCTCGACGGTCTCCTCGACCTTCTTGCGGGTCGGGCCGTGGGCCTGGGCCGTGGTCGCCGCCACCGCGGCGATCACCACGGCGCTCGTGAGGGCCAGTCTTCTCATCATGGGCAGCTCGATCCTCATGGGGGTGTCACTCCTGATCCGCCGTCTCGTGCGGCGGCGGTGTCGGCGAGGATGCGGCCGTCCGTCCCGAGATGGGCGGCGACCTTGTCCTCGATCCAGTCCCAGGCCTCCCGCTCGCGCGGGCCGGCCGTCTTGGATATCGCGATGGCGAGATAGCGCATCTCGGCCATGACCTTGTCGGGCGTCAGCATGTGGAGCCGCGTCGAGAGGATCGCCGCCTCCAGCACCGCGGCCTGCGCCCGGTTGTAGCCGATGAACGGGGCGTGCGCCGCCGCGTGGACCTGGCGCCCGCGGTAGCGCGGCCGGGTCGGGTCGGCCTCGACCGCCGCGACCTCGAACTCGGCGTGGCCGAAGCTGTCGGCGAGGCGCCGGCCCGGGATGCGGTCGCACGCCACCGTCGGCCAGTCCCGGCGCCCGGTGACCGCGCCGGCGATCACCCGCACGTCGCGCGGGCTCGAGGCGCAGAAGCAGGGGTTGGCCTCGAGGTTGAGGATCGTCGGCGAGGGCCGGAACGGCGCCAGCACGTAGTCGTCGCCCTCCGCGATCAGGCCGAAGGGCACGAGGTGCAGGGCGCCCTCTCGCGAGAGCGTCGTGACGATCGTCTCGAGGATCAGCGGCACCGGCTCAGGCCTCCCCGGCCGGCACGAGCTTGCCGCAGACGAGCTTTTGCGCGGGCGCCCGGGGCGTTTCCGACACCGACGCCTCGGCCGCGGCCGCGTCCGGCGCGATGGTGCGGGGCGCCGAGGCGCCGGCCTCGGCCGGAACCTGCGCGTCGCGCGCGCCCTGCGGCGCGTCCGGGCCGGAATGCTTGGTATGGCCGGCCTTCTTGAAGGCGGTGGTGTCCTCGACCTCGGCGTCGGCGGCGCAGGCCCAGTCGAGCGGCTCGTCCTGCACGTAGCGCTTGCCTAAGCGCCACGCGGTCTCGGCCTTGGTCAGCTCGCCCCCGAGGTAGAACGCGTGGGCGCCGTCGCTGGCGACGTCGAGGTCGGTGAAGAAGGCCATCGCGTCGGTGCCGACCTTGTGGACGTCGCGGTTGTAGAGGTGGATCCCGTCCTCGGCGACCGCGATCCGGTAGTTCGGGTCGCGGACCTGCGCCGCCAGGGCCGCGATCTCGTCGGGCGTTTGCACGAAGGGACGCTTGTCGTGAAGTGCCAGAAGTGCCCGGCCGTAGCCCTTCGGCAGCGCGGCGTCGGCCTTGGCCGCGAACATCACCCGCCTCGCGGCATCGTGTTCCTCGACCGTGCGGCGGGTGTGGTTCGAGACCTGCACGATCAGGACGTTGCCGATCGACAGCTCCGAGCACATCCCGACGAGGAGCGCGGTGATCCCGAGGCTGTCGGCCTCCGTCAGCTCCGTGAGGTTGCCGGTGCCCATCATCATCGCGATGTCGGGCCAGCGCGCGCGGGTGGCACGGTAGCGCGCGATCGAGTCGACGAAGCCGAAATGGATCGGCTCGAGGATCGGGTCGGCGATGAACGGGCGCCCCGCCTCCACCATCCGCGCGATCGCGCGGTCGAGGGAGGGCAGGTCGTCGGGCCGCATCGGCACCAGGATCGGCACCGCATCCGTCTCGAAGGCGAGGTCCAGCGTCTCCTCGTTGAGGCTGAGCAGGAAGTCGGCCCCGGCGGCCGCACCCCGGCGCAGCTCGTCGATCGAGAAGGAATCGACGCTGACCTTGAGGCCCTGCGCCTTCAGCCCGCGCACGCAATCCTCGAGATGCGGGAAATCGGTGTCCGGCAGGCCGCCGAGGTCGATCACGTCGGCGCCCCGGCGCGCCAGGTCCAGGCCCTTGGCCACCACCTCGGCGGCCGTCATCTTCGAGGCGTCGACGATCTCGGAGAAGATGCGCAGGTCGTGGCGCGACAGGTCGACCTTGCGGCCGGCGAGCCCGAGATGGGCCGGCAGGTCGACGATCTCGTCGGGGCCGCGCTCGACCGGCAGGCCGAAATGCGCGGCCAACGCCTCCGGGTTCGCCCGGCAGCGCCCGGGCAGGATGATGCGGGTGGCGCCCTCGGGGAGGGTGACGCGGCGCTTGATGATCTCCTCGGTCATCAGCGCGGCGACCTTCACCCCGGAATCGGCGATGCTCCAGGCGAACCGCTCCGGGGGCAGGGCGCTCGCGACCTTCTCCAGCCGGGCGCGGGCGAGCTTGCCGGTGACGAAGACCAGGTGCTCGGGCGCGGCGCTCATGCGGCGGCCCGCGCGTGGACCGGCCGCGCGCCGGCGGGGCCGAGGATCGAGACCGCGCCGCGGTAGCGGCCGGCGAAGGCCGGGAACGCGGCATCCACGAGGCCGATCCGGGCGAGGTCGCACGCGTCGGCGCCCGCCGGGGCGTCGGCGGACTTCACCAGGATGCAGCGGGCGGCCTCGATCCGCGTCGCCGCCCAGAGCGCGAGGCTGTCGGAGGTCACGTCCCAGGATTCCGGGATGTCCGGATGGCCGGCGCGGAGGGCGATGGGGTCCCAGATAGCCGATACGGCGCTCTCCCTTCCCCCCTTGCGGGGGAGGGGGAAGGGAAGGAGGCGCGGCTCGATGGCGTGGAAACACCCCGCCATCCGGCTCATCGCATCGAGCGCGCGGCGATGCGCCTCCGCGTCGTCGAAGCCGAGACGCGCCTGGTCGAGCCGCACCGCGTCGGCGAAGGCGCCCCCGCCCGGCACGACGAGGCACGGGCCGAAGGCGCCGTCGGCGAGCGCGGCGAGCAGCGCTTGGAGGCGCGCCGGGTCGGCGCGGAGGCTGCCGCCGACCTTGACGACGGTGTGCACGCTCACGCCGCGTCTCGCGAGGCCGGCCGGCGGAGCGCCCGCACGGCCTCGGCGATCCGCTGCGCGTCGAGGGCGTTGCGGCGGTCGCCGTCGCGGCAGAGGCCGCCGCGGAAGCCGAGATAGTCCGGGCGGTGGGCGGCGAGGCCGGGGATGTCGCCGACGCGCAGCGACCCGGCGAGCCCCGACAGCAGCCCGGCGGCACGGGCCGCCGCGGTGAAGGCGGCCAGGCGCGCCCCGTCGATCAGGCCGGGCAGGCGGCGCCCGTCCTTGACCGCCGTGTCGATCATCGCGCCGATGAAGCCCGCCGCCGCGAGCCGCGGCGCGCAGTCCGGCGCGGGGTCGTCCTCGGCGAACAGCACGGCGACGAGGCGGCCAGGCGCGGCCGCGCCGGCCGCGCGAAGGGAGGCGGGATCGGCGAGCCAGTCGGGGCGGACCGCGACCTTGACCCAGCCGACCCCGGTCTCCGCCATGGCGCGGATCGCGGCCTGCCGCTCCGCCGCCGCCGGCTCGCCGGCGACCGCGCTCGTGGCGGCGCGGCCGGCGGTGCGCGCGACGATGGCGCGGACGGTCTCCGGGGGGAGGGCGCCGAGCGCCCCGTTCTCCGGGTCCTTGGCGTCGATCAGGTCGGCCCCGGCGCGGATCGCGGCCTCGGCCTCGGCGGCGTCGCGGACGCTGACGAGGAGGCGGGGGAGGGGATTTGTCGGAAACGGAGGTGCGGACTCGGACACGGGCGACCTGAACGGGGACGGCTCGGGGGCGGCGCGGGCGCCGGACGACATCACGACTTGCCGGGCAGGGGCTCGGCGAGCAGGCGGTTCTTGACGATCCAGCGCATGGCATGCGTCCAGGTGTCGTCGGTGTCGGCCCGGATCACCACCTGCCCGCCGCGCACCACTTTGCCGGTGGCGGCGTCGGCGATGACGACGTTGAGGTTGAAGATCTGGCCCGACCCCTTCTCCACATAACCGGTCACGGCGAGATCCGCACCCAGGGCCTTGGCGATCGGGGCGGCGCAGCCGTCGCACTTGTAGAGCGGCCCCTGCTTGCTCACCTCGGCCGCCTGCGGCGCGGTGTCGACGGGCTCCAGGCCGCCCTTGTCCTTGAGCGCGCCGCGCAACTCGTCGGTGACCAGCGCGAGCTTGCGCGCCTCGTCGGGCCGGGCCTTGCGGCCGCCGACGACGCCCGGATCGAACAGCTCGACCGGGAAGACCGCGGCCTTCGACGGCTCGGCCGCCGCCGCGCCCGGAGGGCAGGCGGCGAGCACGAGGGGAACCGCGAGGCGGCAGGCGCGAAGGGCGCCGTCGCGAAAGATCGTGCCGCGAAGGATCATGACGGAACTCCAGTCGGAGGCATCGGCGCCGGCCGCAACGCCGGCCGCATCCCGGCATAAGGTCGCGCGGCGGGGAATTTTGGCAATGATCGGGGCGCGCTTAACGTTTGAGTCCGCGCCCGGAATGCTGTTACGTCCCGCCCCCATGCACGCCTCCCTGCACGCCATCCTGCACGATCCTGCACGTTCCCTCGGTGCTGCGGTGCTGCTCGCCCTGGCGCTGGCCGGCCCGGCGGCAGCCCAGGAGCCCGCCGCCGCGCCGGCCGCGCCCGCGGAACCGGCCGCCACCCATGTCGGCCTGATCTACCGGCCGCAGCCCGCGCCGTCCTCCTACGACGCGGAGGCCGCGCCCGAGGACGAGGGCCTGGCCGGCGCGAAGATGGCCATCGCCGACAACAACACCACCGGCCGCTTCATCAAGCAGAGCTACGCCCTCGACGAGATCGCGCTCACCGAGGGGGGCCCGAGCGCGGTCGACGCGGCGAAGGCGCTGCTCGGCAAGGGCATCCGCTTCCTCGTCCTGGCGCTGCCGGCCGACGAGGTGCTCGCCGTCTCGGAGGCGGCACGCGCCGACGGCAAGGGCGCCGTGGTGCTGAACGCGGCGGCCCCCGACGACCGCCTGCGCGGTGCCGATTGCCGCAGGAACGTGTTCCACGTCGCCCCGAGCCGGGCGATGCAGACCGACGCGCTGGCGCAGTACCTCACCGTGATGCGCTGGCGGAAGCTGTTCCTGATCGTCGGCCCGACCGACGCGGACAAGCTCTATGCCGACGCGATGCGCAACTCGGCCAGGAAGTTCGCTCTCAAGATCACGGCGGAGAAGCCCTGGACCTTCGGGCCGCTGGCCAAGGCGCGCGGCGACACGCCGACCCGCGCCGAGGCGATGGTCTTCACCCGCGGGCTCGACTACGACATGGCGATCGTGGCCGACGAGGAGGCCGATTGGGGCGACTACGTCCCCTATCGCACGGTCGACCCGCGGCCCGTCGGCGGCACGCAGGGGCTCGTCGCCACCACCTGGTCGCCGGTGCTGGAGACCTGGGGCGCGGCTCAGGCGCAGAACCGCTTCCGGCGCCTGTCGGGCCGGCTGATGCGGCCGCTGGACTACCAGGTCTGGGCCGCGATCCGCGTCGTCGGCGATGCCGGGGCCGCCCGCAAGACCGCCGACCCGGCGGCACTGACCGCCTACCTGAGCGATCCGGCCTTCGGCCTGCCGGCCTACAAGGGCGTGTCGCTGAGCTTCCGCCCCTGGGACCACCAGCTGCGCCAGCCGCTGATCGTGGTGCAGCCGAAGGCCCTGGTCTCGGTGGCGCCCGAGCAGGGCTTCCTGCACCAGCGCACGCCGCTCGACACCCTCGGGACCGACCTGCCCGAGACGACCTGCAAGTTCCAGTGAGCGCGCCGGGACGCACGAGGACGGCGTTCCGCCGCGTGAAGTCCGCAGCGCGGTTCCGTCGCCCTCGCCGCGGGCACGAAACGCACTACACTGTCGTCCGTCGGGATTTCGGCACCGCCAGAGTGCCAAGCTTGCCACCAGGCCAGGGGGAGGATCGCGAATGGACCGCTGCGTGAGAGCAGGGTTGGGGCTCGCCGCGCTCGGCGCGGCGCTGCTCGGGTCGGTGCCGGCGCAGGCCTACACGGTCTACGTCTCCAACGAGAAGGGCAACTCGGTCAGCGTGATCGACACCGCGACGATGGCGGTGACGGCGACCTGGAAGGTCGGGCGCCGCCCCCGCGGCATCACCGTGAGCAAGGACGGCAAGGAAGTCTTCGTCTGCGCCAGCGACGACGACCGCATCGACGTGCTCGACACCGCCACCGGCAAGGTGGTGCGCTCCCTGCGCTCCGGCCCCGATCCCGAGCAGTTCATCCTCGATCGCAGCGGCAACCCGCTCTACGTCGCCAACGAGGACGACAGCCAGGTCACGATCATCGACATCGAGAAGAACAAGGTGCTCGCGGAGGTCCCCGTCGGCGTCGAGCCGGAGGGCATGGGCCTGTCGCCGGACGGCAAGATCCTGGTGAACACCTCCGAAACCACCAACATGGCCCACTTCATCGACACCAAGACCTTCCAGGTGATCGACAACGTGCTGGTCGACGCCCGTCCGCGCTTCGCCGAGTTCACGGCGGACGGCAAGTTCCTCTGGGTCTCGGCCGAGGTCGGCGGCACGGTCAGCGTGATCGACGTGGCGGCGCGGCGCGTGGTGAAGAAGATCACCTTCAAGATCCCGAGCGTGAACGACGAGGCAATCCAGCCGGTGGGCATCCGCATCACCCAGGACGGGACCAAGGCCTTCGTCGCCCTCGGGCCCGCCAACCGCATCGCGGTGATCGATGCCAAGACCTACGACGTGCAGAAGTACCTGCCGGTGGGCCAGCGGGTGTGGCAGCTCGCCTTCACGCCGGACCAGTCGCTGCTGTTCTCCACCAACGGCACCTCCAACGACGTCTCGGTGGTCGACGTGGCGGCCGAGAAGGTGGTCAAGAGCATCCCGGTCGGCCTGCTGCCCTGGGGCGTGGCGATCTCGCCGAACTGAGTTTTCGCAAGCACGACTGCCGCGAACGGCAGCGCGGGGGAGGAACAGGATGACACGAGGTCTTCGATGGGCGGCGCTGGGGCTGGCGGCGATCCTGGCGGCCGGCCCGGCCGTCGCGCTCGATCTCACCAAGAAGCGCGAGACCCTGCCCGACCTCGTCCTCGGCAACGAGGAGGGCAACGACTTCGTCGTCGAGAACAAGGACATCGAGCTCGAATCCGGCAAGGCCTACCGGCTACGGATCATCGCCAAGGGCCATCAGGAATACAAGGTCTACGCGACCGAGTTCTTCCGCTACATCTGGTGGAACCAGATCGTCATCGAGCACAAGGAGATCCACGGCGGCGGCCCGCCGGATCACCTCGAGTTCGACGATCCGGGCGAGATCGCGATCGAGTTCGTGGCGATCAAGCCGGGCAAGTACACCTGGGAGGCCCGCGGCCTGGAGTCGAAGGGCGTCGCCGGCACGATCACTGTGAAATGACGCACGGTGGAATGATGCGGACGCTTCTTCTCGCCAGCCTCCTGTTGAGCACGCCGGCGCTGGCCGACGACAAGGCCGCCTGCGCGGACGGCATCGCCATGATCAGGGATGCGCTCGCGCAGAACCCGCCCGAGGCGGCGCTGCCGAAGCTGAAAAAGGCCCTGCGCGTGGCCGAGCGCGAGCAGGGCGAGGGCGAGTTCGACGAGTGCCTCGACGCGGTCGGCGACGCCAGAAGGGTCCTCGGGCGATGAGCGAGGGCGCTCGGGCGATGGGTGCGGGCGGGCGTCCGGCGGGCGAGGCCCCGGCGCTGGAGGTGGCCGACGTCAGCCACAGCTTCGGCGCGCGCCAGGCACTGTCGGACGTGTCGATCACCGTCGAGCGCGGGCGCTTCATGGCGCTGCTCGGGCCCAACGGCGCCGGCAAGACCACGCTGTTCTCCCTGATCACCCGGCTCTACAACAACCGCCACGGCCGGGTCGCGATCTTCGGCCACGCCCTCGACCGCGAGCCGTCGCGCGCGCTCGCCCGCCTCGGCGTGGTGTTCCAGGCACGGACCTTGGACACCGACCTCACCGTCGAGCAGAACCTGCTCTATCACGCGGCGCTTCACGGCATCGCGCGCAAGGCCGCCAAGGCGCGGATCGCGGTGCTGCTCGACCGGGTCGGGCTGGCGGACCGGCGCGCCGACAAGGTGCGGACGCTCTCCGGTGGCCAGTCGCGCCGCATCGAGATCGCGCGCTCGCTGGTCCACCATCCGAGCCTGCTGCTGCTCGACGAGCCCACCGTCGGCCTCGACCTCGAATCGCGGGCCGACATCGTCGCGATCGTCCGCGCGCTCGTGCGCGAGGAGGGGCTCTCGGTGCTGTGGGCGACCCACATCTTCGAGGAGATCGCGGCGGAGGACGACGCGGTGGTGCTGCACCGGGGCCGCATCGTCGCGCGCGGACGGGCCGGCACCATCGGCGGGGCCGACGAAACCCTCGAGGAGGCGTTCCGCCGGCTCGTGGCCGAGCCGGCCAAGCCGGCGAGGGAGGCTGCATGAGCACGCCCATCGGCACGCCGACGGCGGTCGACGCCCGCACCGTGGCGGCGGACGCGACGCGCCCGCCCGCCCATCTCGGCCGGCTCGACGGGGTCGGCTACCTGATCTGCCTCGGCGGCATCGTCCGGCGCGAGCTGTTGCGCTTCTTCAACCAGAAGGAGCGGTTCTTCTCGGCGCTGGTGCGGCCGCTGGTATGGCTGTTCATCTTCGCGGCGGGCTTCCGCAACACCCTCGGCGTGTCGATCGAGCCGCCGTACCAGACCTACGTGCTCTACGAGGTCTACGTGGTGCCGGGGCTGGCGGTGATGATCCAGCTGTTCAACGGCATGCAATCCTCGCTCTCGATGGTCTACGACCGCGAGGTCGGCTCGATGAAGGTGCTGCTGACGAGCCCGTATCCGCGCTGGCTGCTGCTGCTCGCCAAGCTGATCGCCGGCGTCACCGTCTCGGTGGTGCAGGCCTACGCCTTCCTGGCCATCGCCTGGTTCTGGGACCTCGACATCCCGGCCGTCGGCTACCTCGCGGCCCTGCCGGCCTTCATCGCCGCCGGGCTGATGCTCGGCTCGATCGGCCTGCTGCTGTCGTCGATGGTCAAGCAGCTCGAGAACTTCGCCAGCGTGATGAACTTCGTGATCTTCCCGATGTTCTTCGCCTCGTCGGCGCTCTACCCGCTCTGGCGCATCCGCGAATCCTCGGAGACGCTGTACTGGATCTGCCAGTGCAATCCCTTCACCCACGCCGTCCAGCTCGTGCGCTTCGCCCTCTACGGGCAGTTCGAGCCGGTCTCGTGCGCGGTCGTGCTCGGCGTGACCCTCGCCTTCTTCACCCTCGCCGTCGTCGCCTACGATCCCGGCCGCGGCATCATGGCCCGGCGCGGCGGCCCGGCCGGAGACCCGTCATGATCGCTTCCCGCTTCTGCTCCCTCGCCGCCCTCGGCGTCGCCCTGGCCGGCCTCGCCGCGCCCGCGCTGGCGCAGCCCAGGACCGACCCGGACTGGCCCTGCGTCCAGCGCAAGGTCGCGACCCTGAGCCCCGGCCAGTTCTGGACCGGGCCGGACATCGCCGCCGCCGGCGCCTGGGGCGACGACAACGACGCCGCGGTGCTGGCGCAGAAGCTCGCCTCCCGCCGGACCGAGCTCACCGAGGTCGATCCGCTGATCGACGCCTACGTCGCCAAGGTGCCGGCGGCCGACAAGGCCAAGGGCCTCGCCCACGTCTATGCGGGCGTGTTCGAGGTCATCAACGGCGAGCGCGACAAGGTGATGGGCGGGATCGCGCGCTACGCGCAGGGACAGCGCCGCATGGCCGAGCGCATCCGCGACGAGGCCGACACCATCAGCCAGACCAAGGACGGCCCGAGCGCGGCCGACGCCCGCGAGGTCTCGAAGGAGCAATCCGACATCGAGACCAAGTTCGCCTGGGATCGCCGCATCTTCCAGGAGCGCAGCCAGTCGCTGACCTACGTCTGCGAGGTGCCGCAGCTCCTGGAGCAGCGCCTCGGCGAGATCGCCAAGAAGATCCAGGCCAGGCTCTGACGCCGCCCAGCGACCCGGAACCGGGTTGCCGAATCGTCCCGGGCAACATTGCCGAACACTCCCTAAGCCTTTGATGAGACATAGAAAATCTGTTGCACGCGGACCACGGGTCATCCGTTTCCGCGCGTAACGGCCCCGTGAGCGGCGTTTTCCGCCGGATCACGGTCGTCCCGCGATTGTCCGATCTCGACGCGCCTTGCATGAGTGCTGGGCAAGCCCGCCGCAGAGGGGGCACGCTGTTCGACGGTTCGGGGTTGGGGAATGACAATGCGGGCGCTTCGCGGAAGCCTGATCGCCTCGGTGGCATTGCTGCCGGGTGCAGCCTACGCACAGAGTTCGGTGACGCTGTCGGAGATCAGCGTCGTGGCGACGACCCCGGTCGGCGGGTCGGGCTCGGGCAGCACGCTGGCCGCCCCGCCGCTCGGCGCGACCCCGGTCGTGTCGCCGAGCGCGGCGCCGCTCTCCTCCGCCGGCCTGCCGCGCCTGCGCGGCGGCGAGCAGCCGCTCTACAAGATCCCGAGCACGGTCGAGACCGTCACGGCGGCCGACCTCGACATCGATCGCGGTACCTTCAACGCGGTGGCCACGCTGGCGCGGCGCACGCCCGGCCTCAACCTTTCGGATTCGCAGGGCAACTCCAACCGCACCGACGTGAACTACCGCGGCTTCACCGCCTCGCCGGTGCAGGGCGTGCCGCAGGGCCTGGCCGTCTACCAGAACGGCGTGCGCATCAACGAGGCCTTCGGCGACACCGTCCAGTTCGACCTGATCCCGCCGACGGCGATCCAGCGCATCGACATCGTCACCGGCAACCCGGTGTTCGGCCTCAACGCCATCGGCGGCGCGGTCAACATCCAGATGAAGAACGGCTTCACCTGGCAGGGCACGGAGGTCACCGCGCTCGGCGGCTCGGACGGCCGCATCGCCGGCTCGCTCGAGTACGGCAAGGTGATCGGGCCGTGGAGCTTCTACTTCAACGGCGACGGCCTCAACGACCGCGGATGGCGCTACGAGAGCCCGTCGACGATCGGGCGCATCTACACCGACCTCGGCTACCGCACCCTCGATTCCGAGTTCCACCTGATCGGCAACTTCGCGCGGACCTTCTTCGGCGCGGCCGCCGCGACCCCGGTGGACTTCACCCATGTCGACCCGCGGGCGATCTTCACCTTCCCGCAGACCACCACGACCGAGATGGGCACCATGCAGGTGACCGGCCGCGTCGACATCTCGCCGACCTGGGATCTCGCCGGAAACGCCTATTTCCGCCGCTTCAGCAACACCTACGTCGACGGCAACGACGGCAACTTCGAGAACTGCAGCCGCCAGTCGAGCAACCGCGGCTTCCTCTGCTTCGAGGATGACGGCTTCGCCCAGGCGCCGGGACAGTCCAATCTCGCCTTCCGCAACCAGTTCACCATCCTCGGCGCCAACAACCGGCGCATCCCCTTCACCCCGAACGTGCCCTACGGCACGCTGGACGTGACCAGGACCGAGGCGACGAGCTACGGCGGCTCGCTCCAGGCGGCCAACCGCGACAAGATCTTCGGCTTCGGCAACAGCTTCGTCGTCGGCGGCAGCATCGACGTCGCCGACTTCAGCTTCAAGTCGTCGAGCACGCTGGGCGTCATCAACCCGGATCTGCGGGTGACCACCGATCCGAACAACCCGTACTACGGCACCATCCCCGGCCTCGGCACGACGCAGCTACGGACCGCGGCCGCGCTCGGCATCGCGCCCTCGAACGTCATCGGCTCGAACCTCTACATGGGCCTCTATGCGACGGACACGTTCGACGTGACCGACGCGCTGTCGCTCACCGCCGGGGCGCGCCTGAACTTCGCCCGCCTCACGACGACCGACCAGACCGGCTTCTCGCCGGACGTGAACGGGACCTACTACTACAACAAGATCAACCCGGTGGCGGGCCTGACCTACCGCTTCACCCCGGGCCTGTCGCTCTACGGCGGCTACTCGGAATCGAACCGCGCGCCGACGCCGCTCGAGACCGCCTGCTCCAACCCGGACCGGCCCTGCCTGCTGCCGAACTCGCTCGTCGCCGACCCGCCGCTCAAGCAGGTCACCGCACAGACCTACGAGGTCGGCATCCGCGGCCAGATCCCGAACGTCTACGAGGGCGGCCTCGTGACCTACAAGGTCGGCGCCTTCCGCACCGATCTCGCCAACGACATCATCCAGCTCGCGACCCCCGGCAACGCGGCGCGCGGCTACTTCGTCAACGTGCCGGCGACCCAGCGGCAGGGCATCGAGGTCGCGGCCGACTACACCCGCGGCGACCTCTCGGTCTACGCCAACTACGCCCTGATCGACGCCACCTTCCAGTTCAACGGAACCCTGTCCTCGCCCAACAACCCCCTGGCCGACGACGGCGCCATCGCCGTGACCCGCGGCAACCAGGTGCCGCTGATCCCCAACCACCAGTTCAAGGTCGGCTTCGACTACCTCGTCCTGCCGGGCTGGCGCTTCGGCATGAACCTCCAGGCCTTCTCCTCCGCCTACTATCGCGGCGACGAGTCGAACCTGAACCCCAAGCTGCCGGCCTACCTCGTGCTCGGCCTCAACACCACCTACCAAGTCACGCCGAACCTTCAGGTTTTCGGCTTGATCACCAACCTGACCAACAACCGCTACGCCAACTTCGGCACCTTCGCCGAGCGCGGGCCCGTCGCCGGCAACCTCACCATCAACGATCCGCGCACGACGACGCTGGCGCAGCCGCTCTCGATCTACGGCGGCATCCGCTACGCCTTCGGCCCCGATCCGGTCCCGATGGCGGAGCCGATCATCCGCAAGTACTGACCGCGCGGATCGATTGCCCCGCGGGCCCGGGAGGAGGGGGCGTGGACCGGGAGGTCCGCGCCCCCTTCGCGTTCGGCGGGGCGCGTGCGGGCCTGCGGCCTCACGCCACCGGAACACGGTCGCGCTTCGTCGCTTGCCCCCTGCAACCGAAACGACGCGGGCCACGTGCCCGCGCGAAAAGCTTCAGGGAGTTCTCATGCGATTGGTCCACGCGGTCTCGGCCGCCCTCCTCCTCGTCTCCGCGGCGCCCGCCTTCGCGAGCTCCTGCTCCGAGGAGATCGCGACGCTGGAGCGGCGCCTCGACAGCGCCGGCGCGGAAAAGGTGACCGGCAAGGAGCCGGTGGGCGGCACGACCTCGTCGAATTCCGACAAGGCGCTGTCCGCGCCGCCCGGGGGCAAGCCCAGCGACCCGTCGACGACCTCCACCGCCGGCGGCGTGAAGGAGGCTCGCGACCTCGTCGAGAAGGCGCGCGGCGAGGACAAGGCCGGCAAGGCCGATGCCTGCCGCGACACCATCATGAAGGCCAAGGAGAAGGCCGGCGCGCTGCCGTAGCCGCTTCGCCGCGTCCGCAACGAACGGACAGGGCGGCTCTCGCGAGCCGCCCTGTCTTCGTTTTCCGGGTCCCGCCTGCCCCGGCCCGGTCAGTACGCGTTCTCGGTCCTGAAGAGGGCGAACGGCGTGGTCAGCAGGATCTGGAGATCGAACAGCACCGACCAGTTCTCGATGTAGTACAGGTCGTGCTCGACCCGGCGCTGGAGCTTCTCGCTGGTGTCGGTCTCGCCGCGCCAGCCGTTGACCTGGGCCCAGCCGGTGATGCCGGGCTTGACCTTGTGGCGGGCAAAGTAGCCGTCGACGACCTGGTCGTAGAGCGTGTTGGCGGCCTTCGCCTGCAGCGCGTGCGGACGAGGGCCCACGAGGGAGAGGTCGCCCTTGATCACGTTGAAGAGCTGCGGCAGCTCGTCGAGCGAGGTCTTGCGGATGAACCGGCCGACCGGGGTCACGCGCGCATCGCCCTTGGTCACCATCCTCGCCGCCGTGGCGTCGCAGGCGTCGACGTACATCGAGCGGAACTTGAACACGTCGATCAGCTCGTTGTTGAAGCCGTGGCGCTTCTGCCGGAAGAACACCGGGCCGCGCGAGGTCAGCTTCACCGCGAGCGCGACGCCGATCATCACCGGGGCGAGCGCGGCCAGCATCAGCAGGCCGACCGCGCGGTCGAACACCGTCTTCATCACCACGTCCCAGTCGGCGATCGGGCGATCGAACACGTCGAGCACCGGCACCGAGCCGAGATAGGAGTAGCTGCGCGGGCGCAGGCGCAGCTTCGTCGCGTGCGCCGAGAGGCGGATGTCGATCGGCAGGACCCAGAGCTTCGAGAGCATCTGCAGGATGCGCCCCTCGGCCGAGATCGGGATCGTGAACACGATCAGGTCGAGGCGCGTGGCGCGGGCGTAGGCGACGAGGTCGCTGACGGTGCCGAGCTTCGGGTATCCGGCGACCACGTCGGTGGAGCGGTCGTCGTTGCGGTCGTCGAACACGCCGACGATGCGGATGCCGCCCTCGCTCTGCGTCTCGAGGGCGGCGATGAGCTCCTCGGCGGCCTTGCCGCCGCCGACGATCGCGGTGCGCCGGTCGAAACGGCCATTCCGGGTCTGCGCCACGATCACGCGCGACAGGACGAACCGGCCGGTCAGCAGCAGGCCGAGGCCGCCGGCGAAGTAGGCGGCCAGCCACAGGCGGGAGTAATGGTCGGCGACCTTGGCCAGCACGAGGCCGGTCGCCACCAGGAGGAAGGCGAGCATCCAGCCGGCCGAGATCTTGATCGCGGTCTTGAAGAAGGTGCGGAACGCGCCGATCCGGTAGGTGCCGGCGGCCTGGAAGGCGGCGATCGCCAGGGCGGCCACCGCGACGACCGCCCCGGCATAGGTCAGCCCGAACGGAACCACGCCGCGCAGCAGCGTCAGGTGCAGACCCGCGCCGAGGCAGCCGATCAGGACGAACTCCGCCGCCCGCACCAGCCCTGCGATCACCACCGGCGAGATCGCCTGGGCCGGGAGGACGGAGACCGTCTCGGCCAGCGGCGCCGCCTGCGGCGCGGGCTCGGCGAAGCGGGCCGCCGCGGTCTCGCCGTGTCCGGCGACCTTCAGAAGATCACGGACGTCGAAGGCACTCATCGGTCGCTTCCCAGCAGTCCAGCGGGCTAGTTCCTGCCGGGAAGTGTCTCAAACCGACCTATCGGATTACTTAAAGCTGCAGGCGCCGCCGCCGTCCTTCTGCGCGCCCGCGACGGACGGGAATCACGTTCGTGCGAGGGTCCGGGGCTCAGGCGGCCCCGACGCGGGCCGGCTCGGCGGATGCCGCGGGGCGGCGGGCCCGGAAGGCGGCGGCGTAGCCCGAGAGCACGTCGGCGCCCATCCGCTCCATCGAGAAGCGCTGGCGCACCGAGTCGCTCAAGGTCCGGAACCGGGCGACGCGGCTCTCGGGCGCCTCGTCGAGGACGCGGGCGATCGCCCGCTGCAGCGCGACCGGATCGCGGGCCGGGACGAGATCGCCCGCGGCCGAGCCGAAGATCTCGGGGATGCCGCCGACATCGGTGGCGACCATCGGCTGGGCGGCCGCGGCGGCCTCGAGCACCACGTAGGGGAGGGACTCGGCAAAGGACGGCACCACCATGATCCGTCCGCGGGCGAGGACGGAGCGGATCGCCTGGGCCGGCTCGAAGGCGATGGCGCCGGCGAGGCCGAGGGCTTCGGCCTTGGCCTGGAGCTGCCCGGCATCCGGGCCCGAGCCGACCATCAACAGCCGGACCCGGCGGCCCTCGGCGCGCAGCAGCGCCAGGGCCTGAAGCAGGATCGGCAGCCCCTTGGCGTCGCGCAGCTCGCCCACGTAGAGCAGGTCGAACGGGTCGGCCGCCGACGTCACGGGCGCGAACTCGGCCTCGCTCAGGCCGTTGTGGACGATGCGGCTGACGCGGCCGTGGGTGCCGACATAGGCGCGGTGGCGCCCGGCGACGTACTCGCTCTCGAACAGGAACACGTCGGTCCGGCGGGCGAGGAGACCCTCGGCGCCCATGTAGACCCGGTGCAGCAGGCTGCCGGGCCGGTAATTGTAGCTGCCGCCATGCGGGGTGTAGGCGCGGATCACGGGCCGACCGCGGGGAACGTGGGCGAGGCGAGCGTAGACGCCGCCCTTGGCGCCGTGCCCGTGCAGCACGTCGGCGGCTGCGGCGTCGGCGCGGGCCGCCACCGCGCGCAGGCAGGCGAGGTCGGACGGGTGCGGGTTGCGCCGCATCGGGATCCGGGTGACGCCGAGGGCGAGGCAGGGCGCGAGATCGGCCAGCGCCCGGACGGCGCGCTCGCCGCCGGTGGTCGCGTCGCACACGATCCCGACGCGGTGGCCGGCCGCGGCCTGGAGCCGTGCGAGGTCGACCACGTGGCGGAACAGGCCGCCGACGGGCGCGCGGAACACGTGCAGGATGCGGCGGGGCTCGGCATCCGAAGGGCTGACGGACGGGGTCACGGCGGACGTCTCCAGGCCGGCGCGTTCGGCCGGCCTCGCCTGCGTGCCATGCCGGCCCTGTCCAGCCGGTTAAGCGCGGGTGCCGGCCCGAATCGGCCGGGCCGCGGCGCCGCCTTTTCCCGATGCGAGGGTCAACGGTCGCCTAACGCGCCGGCTTTTATCCCCTTCGCACGAGCGGGCGCCTCAGAAGAACCGCTCCTTGATGACGATCGTGTCGCCGGGGCGCACGGGATAGGTCATCGGCACGATGCCCGAGACCAGTCCCTCGCGGCCGGCCTCGTTGGTCGGCTCGAGGCCGGGGCCGGAGGCGGCGCCGCCCTTGCCCTCGCGGGTGAGCACGGCGTAGTCGCGCGCCGCCCGCGGGCCGAACCCGGCAGCGATCGCCACCGCGGTCTCGACGGTCATGCCGTTGACGAAGGGATACTGCCCCGAGGTGGTGACCTCGCCCAGGATGTAGAACGGGCGGTAGGCGTCGACCTCGACGGTGACGTGCGGCTCGCGCACGAAGCCGGCGGCGAGCTTGGCCTCGATGGTGCGCGCGGCCTGCCCCGTGGTCTGCCCGCCGATCTGGACGACGCCGATCAGCGGCATCGCGATGCGGCCGCCGCCGTCGACCGCGTAGATGTTGGACAGGTTGTCCTGCCCGAACACGATGACGCGGAGCTTGTCGCCGGCCGCGAGCGGGTAGCGCGCGCCGATCGAGCCGGTGCCGGTGGCGTCGAGCTGGGCGGTCCGGTAGTCCGGCCGCAGGCAGCCGCCGAGCCCGAGGCTGGCGGCGAGGACGAGGAGGAGTACGCGTCGGTTCATCACCACAGCCGTCGTGATTGCCTGATCGGTCGTGCCGTAATCCATTAAGGTTAAGAAATGCTGTCGCCCCGCGTCGGAGCAGTCCGCATCGGGCCGGCCTTAACTCTCAGGCAACCTTAACAGGTTCTATTGATCTCACGCGTTGATGCGCGGGCACAGTCGCGGCCCGGCATCGCCAAGAGATCGTGCCATGTCCCGAATCGCCCCGCGCGCGGCCGCCTTCAGCGAGAGGCCGGCCTTCGCCGAAAGGCCGGCCCCGGCCGACGGCATCAGCCTGGCCCAGGTTCCCGCGCTGCTGCGCCGGTCCTGGCACTGGATCGCGGTGCCGACGCTGGTCGTCGCGGGGCTGTCGACGGTGTTCGTCCAGGTGGTGTCGCCGCGCTACACCGGCGAGGCCAAGCTGCTGCTGGAGAGCCGCGAGGCCGCCTTCGCCCGCACCGCCTCCGAGCGCGCCGAGCAGGTCCCGCCGATCGACGAGCAGGCGGTGGCGAGCCAGGTCCAGGTGATGATGTCGCGCGACCTCGCCCGCGAGGCGATCCGCCGGCTGAACCTCGTCGGCAACCCGGAATTCGATCCGAGCGCCGGCACCATCGGCCCGGTCCAGCGCACCCTGATGATGCTCGGGCTCGCCAAGAACCCCCTCGACCGTCCGGCCGAGGACCGGGTGCTGGAGGCCTATTTCGAGCGGCTGCTGGTCTTCCCGGCGGGCAAGTCGCGCATCCTCTCGGTCGAGTTCCGCGCGAAGGACGCGGAGCTGGCGGCCAAGGGCGCCAACACCGTCTCCGAGCTCTACATCGCGGCCCTGGAGGCGGCCAAGGTCGACACCGCGCGCTACGCCTCGACCTGGCTCGGCGGCAACATCGACAGCCTGCGCAAGCGCGTCGCCGAGGCCGAGGCGCGGGTCGAGGCCTACCGCGCCGGCAACGGCCTCGTCGGCTCCACCGGCGCCACCGGCCAGCCGCTCAACGCCCAGCAGCTCGGCGAGCTCTCGACCCAGCTGTCGCAGGCCCGCATCCTGAAGGCGGACCTCGCCGGCCGGGCGAAGGCCGTCAAGGAGATGATCAAGGACGGGCGCGCCTTCGAGATCCCGGACGTCGCCAACAACGAGGTGATCCGGCGCACCGTCGAGAACCGCATCACGATCCGCGGCCAGCTCGCCCTGGAATCGCGCACGCTGCTGCCGGCGCATCCGCGCATCAAGGAGCTGACCGCGCAGCTCCAGGATCTCGACGCCCAGATCAAGGCCTCGGCCGAGCGCGTCGGGCGCACCCTGGAGAACGACGCCAAGATCGCGGCCTCCCGCGTCGAGAGCCTGCAGGCGGCGGTCGACGGCCAGCGCGACGTGGTGGTCAAGGGCAACACCAGCGAGATCCAGCTGCGCGCCCTCGAGCGCGAGGCCAAGGTCCAGCGCGAGCAGCTCGAATCCTACCTGTCGCGCTACCGCGAGGCCGCCGCCCGCGACGGCGAGAGCGCGACGCCGGCCGACGCGCGCATCATCTCGCGGGCGGTGACGCCGGAGATCCCGTCCTTCCCCAAGAAGCTGCCGATCGTTGCCTTCGCCACCCTGCTGACGCTGATGCTCGCCGCCGGCGCGGTCATCGCCCGCCACCTCCTGTCCGATCCGACCGGCGGCGGGCGGCGCGAGCGCGAGGCGGAGGCGGCCGACGCGCACGCCACGGCCGAGCGG
>NZ_VRUU01000071.1 GCF_008039875.1 Methylobacterium sp. WL119
GGCCTGCCCTCCCCCGCCCGACGCACCCTGGCCCTCGCCATGCTCGCCGCCTCCGTCGGCGGCTCGCTCTGCGCCTGCCATTCCGACCGTGCCGTCACCGGCTCGATCGCGCCCGCCGACTATCGCGCCCGCCATCCGATCGTGCTCGCCGACGGCAGCCGCGTCCTCGACGTGTTCGTCACCGGGGTCGGCCACCTCGACCCGCGGCAGGCCGCCGACATCGACGCGTTCCTGCTGGAATATCGCCGCTACGGCCGCGGCAGCCTCGTGATCGACCTCCCGCGCGGGGTGGCCCCTTCCGTCGGCGCCGGCGTCGAGCGCACCGCCGCCGCCATCCGCCGGCTCGGCGCCGAGGGCGGCGTGCCGGCCCGCGAGATCGTGGTCTCCGGCTACCCGGTCGCCGATCCCGGCCTCGCCAGCCCGATCCGCCTCAGCTTCCACCGCATGGAGGCGCGCGTCGCCGACAAGTGCGGGCTGTGGCCCCAGGACCTCGGCGAGAGCAGCCCGATCGCGAACTTCCGCAATCAGCCGTCGTGGAACCTCGGCTGCTCCACCCAGGCGACGATCGCCGCCCAGGTCGCCGACCCGGTCGACCTGGTGCGCGGGCGTCCCGAGGGCCGCATCGACACGATCCGCCGGGTCAAGGACATCGGCCAGCTTCGCGAGGGCAAGGATCCGTCAACCGCCTGGCGCCAGGATGGCAAGACGAGCGTGAAGTCCTCGGTCAGCGAGTGAGCCGCCGCGCGGCGCCACGCCCCGGCTCCGCCGACCCAGAGACCCAAACGTTAAGACTTAAGACCTAGACCCCAGACTCAAGAACCCGAACCCGAAGGCCTCGTCATGGCGGACCACCCCGAGACATCTGAGCGGATGATCGCCCCGGTGCCCCGGATCACGATCCAGGCGTTCTGCGAGGTCGCGGAGACCGCTGCGATGATCGAGAGCGCCGGGACGGACCGGCGCATGCAGAAGGCCCACCTCAAGGTCCAGATGGGGGGCGGCGCGGCCGCGGTCGAAGCCTACCGCCACGCGCCGACCCCCAACGTCATCATCATCGAGACGCAGGGTCCGAAATCCCGGCCGATGGAATGCCTCGACGCCCTCGCCGAGGTCTGCGACGCCGGCACCCGGGTGCTCGTCATCGGGCACGTCAACGACGTGACGCTGTATCGCCAGTTCATCCAGCGCGGCGTCAGCGACTACCTGATGGCGCCGGTCGAGCCGCTGACGCTGATCGCCTCGCTCTCGGACCTGTTCGCCGCCCCCGGGGTCAAGCCGGTCGGGCGGACCATCGCGGTCTACGGCGTCAAGGGCGGCATCGGCGCCTCGACGGTCGCCCACAACCTCGCTTGGTCGATCGCCCGCGGCCAGGGCGCGCAGACGGTGATCGCCGACCTCGACATCGCCTTCGGCACCGCTTCGCTCAACTTCAACCAGGATCCGCCCCAGGGCGTCGCCGAGGCGGTGTTCGCGCCCGAGCGCCTCGATTCGGCGCTGGTCGAGCGCCTGCTCTCGAAGTGCAGCGACCAGCTCAGCCTGCTCTCGGCGCCGGCGAGCCTCGACCGCACCATCGACCTGTCCGAGCCGGCCTTCGACGCGCTGATCGACCACCTGCGTGCGGCCGTGCCCTGCATCGTCCTCGACGTGCCGCACCAGTGGTGCGCCTGGTCGAAGCGGGTGCTGACCGGGGCCGACGAGATCCTGATCGTCGCCGGCCCCGATCTCGCCAGCCTGCGCAACGCCAAGAACCTGCTCGGCGCGCTGCAGCAGGGCCGGCCCAACGATGCGCGGCCCCGGGTGATCCTGAACGGCGTCGGGGTGCCCAAGCGTCCCGAGATCGGCGCGGCGGATTTCACCAAGGCGCTGGAATCGCCGCTCGTCGCCAGCATCCCGTTCGACCCGGCGCTGTTCGGCACCGCCGCCAACAACGGCCAGATGATCGCGGAGGTGCAGGCCGGCTCGAAGGCCGCCGAGATCTTCGCCGACCTCGCCGCGGCGATGCTGGGACGGCCGGAGGCGAAGCGCGCCCGCCCCAATTTGCTCGAGCCGCTCCTCGCGAAGCTCGCGCGCCGGAAGGCGTCCTGATGCCGATGCTCTCGCGGGCCGCCGTGCCCTCCCCGGCGGGCGATGCGGCCCACGCGCGGCTCGCAGCCAGATGCGCGCGGACGTCTGCGCGCCCGTCCTTTCCGACGCGATCCGAGGATTCGTCCCATGTTCGGTAGGAGGCAGGGTACCGCGGCGGCGCCGGCTGCAGCACCGCCGCCGGCCGCCCTGCGCGCGACCGCGCCGGTGCTGGTGCAGGAGAACGTGGCCGGCAAACGCATGGACGCGTCGCCCGCCGTGGTGGCGCAGGACAACCCGCGCTCGGAGGATTACTACCGCACCAAGAGCATGATCTTCGGCGCGCTGATCGAGGCGATCGACCTCGCGCAGCTCTCGCGCCTCGAGCCTGATGCGGCGCGCGAGGAAATCCGCGACATCGTCTCGGAGATCATCGGCCTCAAGAACATCGTGCTGTCGATCGCCGAGCAGGAGGAGCTGCTCGACGACATCTGCAACGACGTGCTCGGCTACGGCCCGCTGGAGCCGCTGCTCGCCCGCGACGACATCGCCGACATCATGATCAACGGCGCCAACCGCGCCTTCATCGAGGTGAACGGCAAGATCCAGCTCACCAACGTGCGCTTCCGCGACAACCAGCAGCTGATGAACATCTGCCAGCGCATCGTCAGCCAGGTCGGGCGCCGGGTCGACGACGCCTCGCCGATCTGCGACGCGCGCCTTCCGGACGGCTCCCGCGTCAACGTCATCGCGCCGCCGCTGGCCATCGACGGCCCGGCCCTGACCATCCGAAAGTTCAAGAAGGACAAGCTCACCCTCGACCAGCTCGTACGCTTCGGCGCGATCTCGCCGGAGGGGGCGGAGATCCTGAAGATCATCGGCCGGTCGCGCTGCAACATCGTCATCTCCGGCGGCACCGGCTCGGGCAAGACCACCCTGCTGAACTGCCTCACCGCCTTCATCGAGCACGACGAGCGCGTCATCACCTGCGAGGACGCGGCGGAGCTGCAGCTTCAGCAGCCGCACGTGGTGCGCCTAGAGACGCGCCCGCCCAACATGGAGGGCCAAGGCCAGGTCACCATGCGCGACCTCGTCAAGAATTGCCTGCGCATGCGGCCGGAGCGGATCATCGTCGGCGAGGTGCGCGGGCCGGAGGCGTTCGACCTGCTGCAGGCGATGAACACCGGCCACGACGGCTCGATGGGAACGCTGCACGCCAACTCCCCGCGCGAGTGCCTGTCGCGCATCGAGTCGATGATCTCGATGGGCGGCTTCACCCTGCCCTCCAAGACGCTGCGCGAGATGATCTGCGGCTCGATCGACGTCGTGGTGCAGGCCACCCGCCTGCGCGACGGCTCGCGCCGCATCACCCACATCACCGAGGTGCTCGGGATGGAGGGCGACGTCATCACCACCCAGGACGTCTTCCTGTTCGACATCGTCGGCGAGGATGCCAATGGCAAGCTGATCGGGCGCCATCGCTCCACCGGCGTCGGCCGGCCGAAATTCTGGGAGCGGGCGCGCTACTACGGGCTGGAGCGGCAACTCGGCGAGGCGCTCGACGCCGCCGCCGAGGCGTCGGGTGCGCTGTGAACGCCGCCGCGAACGTCCCGCTCGCCGTCGGGCTGGTCTTCGTGACCACGCTCGCCCTCGGCTACGTCTTCCTGATGCCGCTGCTGATGGGCGAGCGGCGGGCGACGCAGCGCCTCAGGACGATCAGCGCCTCGGCCGCCGGTAACGCGATCCGCGGCGTCACCGTGAACCGGCGCGAGCAGGTCGCGAAGACGCTCGGCGAGATCGAGGCCAAGGCCAAGGGCGCCGCCAAGGTGACCCTCGAGCTCAAGATCGCGCGGGCCGGCCTGGCGTGGTCGGAGCGGACCTACTGGATGATCTCCGCCGGCCTCGCGGTGGTGGTCGGCCTGCTCGTGCTCATGATCACCGCGAGCCCGATCGCCGGGCTGGGGGGGACCTTCGTCGGCGGCCTCGGCGTGCCGATGCTGCTGCTCCGCCACCTGCGCAAGCGCCGCATCGCGAACTTCACGAAGGAGCTGCCCAACGCCGTCGACGTGGTGGTGCGCGGCATCCGAACCGGCATCCCCGTCAGCGACTGCTTCCGCATGGTCTCCCGCGAGGCCGAGGAGCCGGTGCGCTCGGAGTTCCGGGTCGTCATCGAGACCCAGGCGTTGGGCCTGTCGCTCGGCGAGGCGGTCTCGCGCCTCTACGAGCGGGTCCCGGTGCAGGAGGTGAACTTCTTCGCGATCGTGATCAACATCCAGCAGCAATCGGGCGGCAACCTCTCCGAGGCGCTCTCCAACCTGTCGCGGGTGCTGCGCGAGCGTCGGAAGATGGCCGGCAAGGTCCAGGCGATGAGCATGGAGGCCAAGTCCTCGGCCGGCATCATCGCCGCGCTTCCGTTCTTCGTCGCGGGCATCACCTACTTCACCAGCCCGGATTACATCTCGATCCTCTGGACCACCAATTTCGGCAAGCTCGCGCTGCTGGGCTCGGCGATCTGGATGAGCATCGGCATCCTCACCATCAAGAAGATGATCGCGTTCGACATCTGAGCCCGCCTGCGGCCCGCGCCGTCCGGCAGCCCGGATCGCGCCGCGCCGGGCTCGATCACATCCGGTCGTCACCCGAAGCCCGACGGCCCTTTCGCGGAAGCCCATCGCCATGATCGACCTCATCGCCGATAAGGTCTTCGACCCGCGCACCATGGGCATCGCGCTGACCGCGGTCGCCGTGGCGGCGACGGCCTTCGCCGTGGCGCAGCCGTTCCTCGAGAGCGACAACCTCGGCAAGCGGATGAAGCTCGTCAGCGACGAGCGCGAGATCATCCGGCGGCGGGAACGCGAGCGCCTCAACACCAAGGCGACGCTGCGGATCGAGCCCAAGGCCTACATGAAGCAGGTCGTCGAGCGGTTCGACCTGCGCCGCTGGCTCGGCACCGACACGGCCAAGCGCAAGCTCCTGATGGCCGGCTATCGCGGCCAGCAATCCGAGACGACGTTCCTGTTCTTCCGCCTCGTCATGCCGATCTCGGCGACGCTGGGCTCGCTGTTCTACCTGTTCGTGCTGGAGGCGCTGGACCAGCCCTACCTGATGCGCTTCGGCATCGTCATCGCCTGCGCCTACGGAGGCATCAAGGCGCCGGAACTCTACCTCGTCAACAAGTCGAACAAGCGCAAGGCCGAGATCAAGCTCGCCTGGCCCGATGCCCTCGACCTGACGCTGATCTGCGTCGAATCGGGCATGGCGATCGAGCACGCCTTCCGGAAGGTGAGCACCGAGATCGCCGCCACCTCGGTGGTGCTGGCGGAGGAACTCGCCCTGATGACCGCCGAGATGTCGTTCCTGCCCGATCGCCGGCAGGCCTACGAGAACCTCGCGATGCGCGTCGGCCTCGAGCCGGTGAAGGCCGTCGTCACGGCGCTGATCCAGGCCGAGCGCTACGGCACCCCGATCGGCCAGGCGCTGCGCGTGCTCGCGCAGGAGAGCCGCGACCAGCGCATGAACGAGGCCGAGAAGAAAGCGGCCTCGCTGCCGCCGAAGCTGACCGTGCCGATGATCCTGTTCTTCCTGCCGGTGCTGTTCGTGGTGATCATCAGCCCGGCGATCATCCAGGCGATGCGCTGACGCCCGAGGGGCGCCGCTCCCGCCCGGCGTCGGCCACCTCGGCTCGGAAGCGCTCGCGGCGCGCGCTCTTCGAGGCCAATGCGGGCAAGCATTCGCCCCCGCAAATCCTTGACAGATCGCGTGCCGATCCCCTATCCACCGGGCACAACGCGCGGCTTCCTCGCAGAGGGCCGTGCGTTTCGCGTTGCGGCGGCCCTTCGGGCGGATCGCGACGAATGCATAAGAAGTCGGTCCAGGGCGCGTCCCGGAGGCCGTTCGAACCACGAGAGAGACGATGTTCGCAGTCATCAAGACGGGCGGCAAGCAGTATCGCGTTGCCGAGAACGACACCATCAGCATCGCCAGCCTCGAAGGCGACGAAGGCTCCGCCGTGACCTTCGGCGAGGTCCTGCTGTTCACCGACGGCGACGCGACCCAGGTCGGCGCGCCGCTCCTGTCGGGCTTCAGCGTCACCGGCGAGATCGTCTCCCACGGTCGCGACAAGAAGGTCATCGCCTTCAAGAAGCGCCGCCGGCAGAACTCGCGGCGCAAGCGCGGCCACCGCCAGCACCACACGGTCGTGCGCATCACCGGCCTCTCGGCCGGTTCGAAGAGCGCGTAAGGGCGACCCCGCCCCCACGCGATCCGCACGTTCCGATCCCACGTCATTCGAAAGACTGAACCATGGCACACAAAAAAGCAGGCGGCTCGTCCCGCAACGGCCGCGACTCGGCCGGCCAGCGCCTCGGCGTGAAGAAGTTCGGCTCGGAAGCCGTGATTCCGGGCAACATCATCGTGCGCCAGCGCGGCACCAAGTGGCACCCCGGCACCAATGTCGGCATGGGCAAGGATCACACCCTGTTCGCGCTGACCGAGGGTCGCGTGGAGTTCCAGACCAAGCGCGGCCGCGCCTTCGTGGCGGTGGTGCCGCTCGCGCAAGCGGCAGAGTAGACGGCGGGCGCCTCGAACAGGCGAAGCAGGCCCCGCCGGTGTCCCACACCGAACCGGCGGATCTGTTTCTCGCATCCTGGCCACGAGGCCGGGGGGTCGAACGGAAGACGCGGGGGAGGATGGGGCGCCATCCTCCCTTTCGTCGTCTCAGCGCAACGGTCCTCCACTACGGAGGATCGCGGCGGAGGAGCCCGAACGATGTTCCCCGATCTGACCCGCGACGACGTCTTCCGGATCGAGACCCGCAGCCTGTGGCTGCGCTGGCCGCGCGCCAAGGACGTGGACGCGATCGTGCGGCTCGCGGGCGACCGGTCGGTGGCCGAGATGACCGCGCGGATCCGCCACCCGATCGACCGGATGGAGACCGAGACCTTCGTGCTGGAGGCGCGGCGCCGCAACGCCGCCGGCGAGGGCCTGGCGATGGCGGTCTCGCTCCGGTCCGACCCGGACGGCCTCGTCGGGTTCGTCGGCATCCGCGCCGACGCGGCGACGGAGGGGGCCCGCCTCGGCTACTGGCTCGGCCGGCCCTTCTGGGGCCGCGGCCTCGCCACCGAGGCCGCCGAGGCGATGGTTCACGCCTACTTCGCCTATGCCGGCGGCTCGGTGCTGTCGGCGGATGCGCGGGTGGAGAACCCGGCGTCGCGCCGGGTGCTGGAGAAGGGCGGCTTCGTCCGCACGGGAACGGCGACGGATTATGTCCCCGTCCGCGGCTGCGACCTGACATCCGATCGCTTCCGGCTCGACCGCGCCGCGTGGTCGGCCCGGTTCGGGGTCTCCGGCTGCGACCGGGCAGCCTGACGAAGCGATCGGCCCGGCGCCCTTGACGTCGCCGGACGGATCGATCGGAATCGATCCCTCGCCGTCTCGGCCCAAGGCCGAAGCGACGGGGTTCGCGGCGGAGCTGCGCAGCGTGCGCGACGCCGATGGACGGGGCCGCATCGCCGCGGCGTGAACGAGACGGGGCGGGCCGGTGGCCCGCGCCCCGACATGAAGACGAGCGACACCGTGAAATTCCTCGACGAAGCCAAGGTCTATGTCCGTTCCGGCGACGGGGGCGCGGGATGCGTCGCGTTCCGGCGCGAGAAGTTCATCGAGTTCGGCGGCCCCAACGGCGGCGACGGCGGGCGCGGCGGCGACGTCTGGGTCGAGTGCGTCGAGGGCCTGAACACGCTGATCGACTATCGCTACCAGCAGCACTTCAAGGCGCGGAAGGGCGAGCACGGCATGGGCTCGAACCGCCACGGCGCCAACGGCGCCGACGTGGTGCTGAAGGTGCCGGCCGGAACCCAGATCCTGGCGGTCGACGGCGAGCACCTGATCGCCGACATGACCCAGGTCGGCCAGCGGGTCCGGCTCGCTAAGGGCGGCAACGGCGGCTTCGGCAACGCCTACTTCACCACCTCGACCAACCGCGCCCCGAAGCACGCCAATCCGGGTCTGGAAGGCACCGAGCAGTGGATCTGGCTGCGCCTCAAGCTCATCGCGGATGCCGGCCTCGTCGGGCTGCCGAACGCCGGCAAGTCGACCTTCCTGGCGACCGTGACCTCGGCCAAGCCGAAGATCGCCGACTATCCCTTCACCACCCTGCATCCGGGGCTCGGCGTCGTGCGCTCGGATGCCCGCGAGTTCGTGCTCGCTGACATCCCCGGGCTGATCGAGGGCGCGCACGAGGGCGTCGGACTCGGCGACCGGTTCCTGGCCCATGTCGAGCGCTGCCGGGTGCTGCTGCACCTCGTCGACGCCACCTGCGAGCATGCCGGCAAGGCCTACAAGATGGTCCGGCACGAGCTGGAGGCCTACGGCGAGGACCTCGCCGGCAAGCCCGAGATCGTGGCGCTCTCCAAGGCCGACGCGATCGACGCCGACACCCTGAAGGAGCAGGTCGCCCGCCTGAAGCGCGCTGCCAAGCGCAAGCCGCTCGTCCTGTCCTCGGCCTCGGGCCAGGGCGTGCCGGAGGCGCTGCGTGCGCTCCAGGGCGAGATGGATGCCGCCGCCGAGGCCGAGCGGGTGCCCGAGGCGGCCTGGCAGCCGTGATGACGGGGGTGATCGGGTCGGTTAGCATCGCCCGAGGTTGTTGAACCTGTGGAGGTT
The DNA here is from genome assembly GCF_008039875.1 of Methylobacterium sp. WL119. Classification (GTDB taxonomy): domain Bacteria; phylum Pseudomonadota; class Alphaproteobacteria; order Rhizobiales; family Beijerinckiaceae; genus Methylobacterium. The sequence continues at coordinate 8,722 of NZ_VRUU01000071.1, forward strand.
TCGATGACGGAAGCGCTGATCGTCATGAACGACGAAGCCTTCGCTCTTGCCCATGAACTCGCGGAGCGCGCCGGCACCACGGTCGACGAGGCGGTGGTCACGGCGTTGCGAGAGCTCGACCGCCGCGTCGCGACGGTCAACGATGACCTGACACCGACGCAACGTGCCGAACGGGACGTGATCCGAGCGCTGGTCCGTGAGGCGCGGGCACATCGCATCGCGATCGTCCCCACCGATCATGACTATCTCTACGACGAGTACGGCCTGCCGGTATGATCGCGCTCGACACCTCGGTGATCGTCGCGATTGCGATGGAAGAGCCTGAAGGCGAGCGTTTCGACACGCTGGTCGCCAAGAATCGGGCGATCATCGGAACCCCGACGTTGCTCGAGTCCAGGATCGTGCTGGGCTCGCTGATGCCGGGTTTTGCCGAGGATTTTTTGGAGGTCCTGATCCTGCGGACCACGGTGCAGCCGGTCGCCTTCACGCTCCAGATGTACCGCATGGCATCCGATGCCTTCCAGCGCTTCGGGAAGGGACAAGGGCATCCGGCGCGGTTGAACTTCGGCGACTGCCAATCCTACGCCGTCTCCAAAGCCCACGATGCGCCCCTCCTGTTCAAGGGTGACGACTTCGTCCACACCGACCTCGTCCCAGCTTACGTCCCGGCGTCATGACCCCCTCCCTCGATCAATTCCGCCGCGTCGTCATCAAGGTCGGCTCGGCCCTGCTGGTGGACCGCGCCCGCGGCCGGCTGCGGCACGCCTGGCTCGCGGCGCTCGCTGAGGACATCGCCGACCTGCATGCCCGCGGGGTCGACGTGCTGGTGGTGTCCTCGGGCAGCATCGCGCTCGGGCGCACCGTGCTCGGCTTCGCGCCGGGGGCCCTGCGGCTGGAGGAGAGCCAGGGCGCGGCCTCGGTCGGGCAGATCGCGCTGGCGCGGCACTGGGCCGAGGCGCTGGGCCACCACGGCATCGTCGCCGGGCAGATCCTGGTGACGCCGCAGGACACCGAGGAGCGCCGCCGCTACCTCAACGCGCGAGCGACCGTGCTCAAGCTCCTGGAGATGCGCGCGGTTCCGGTGGTCAACGAGAACGACACGGTGGCGACCTCCGAGATCCGCTACGGCGACAACGACCGGCTCGCGGCCCGCGTCGCCACGATGATCGGCGCCGACGTGCTGGTGCTGTTCTCCGACATCGACGGCCTCTACACCGCCCCCCCGAATGCCGATCCGGACGCGCGCCACCTGGCCGTGGTCGAGCGGATCACGCCCGAGATCGAGGCGATGGCCGGCGGTCCCGCCTCGGAGCTGTCGCGGGGCGGCATGCGGACCAAGGTCGAGGCCGCCAAGATCGCGGTGTCGGGCGGGACCCACATGATCATCGCCGACGGCCGCGAGAAGAACCCGCTCCGCAGCGTCGTCGCGGGCGGCCGCTGCACCTGGTTCCTGTCCGGTTCCACGCCCACCGCAGCGCGGAAAACCTGGATCGCCGGGTCGCTCGAGCCGCGCGGCACCCTGGTGATCGACGACGGCGCGGCGCGCGCGCTCGACGGTGGGGCGAGCCTGCTGCCGGTCGGCGTCTGCGGCGTCGAGGGCAGCTTCGGCCGGGGCGACGCCGTGCTGATCCGCGACCGCGCCGGGCGGGTGCTGGGCCGCGGCCTCGTCGGCTACGACAGCACGGAGGCGGCGCTGATCCAGGGGCGCCCCAGCACGCAGATCGCCGACCTGCTCACCTATCCGGGACGGGCCTGGATGGTGCATCGCGACGACTTGGCGATGTTCTAGAACCGGTCGCGCCGCGTCCATGACTGGATACGAGCGCCTTCGAAACGTTCCGATCTTTGCCGCGGCGCTTGTTTCGTGCTGCCCGAGGATGCAGATAAGTCGCAGCTTCGTAGGCGGCTCGGGGAAGGCCGCCGACCTGGGATGATGCCCGTGCCAGTCCTGAACATGCGATCCGGCTTCGCGTCGGCCGACGACCTCGCCGAGCAGATGAACGGCATCGGCCGGCGCGCCCGCGCCGCCGGCCGCAAGCTGGCGCTGGCCTCGGCCGAGACCAAGGACGTGGCGTTGCGGGCCATCGCCGAGCGCCTGCGCGCCGACCGCGCCGTCATCCTGCGCGAGAACGCCCGCGACGTCGCCGCCGCGAAGGCCGCCGGGCAGAGCCAGGCGCTGATCGACCGGCTGACCCTCGACGAGGGCCGCCTCGCGGCGATCGCCGACGCGGTCGAGAAGATCGGTGCGCTGGCCGACCCCGTCGGGCGCCAGGTCGCGGCCTTCGAGCGCCCGAACGGGCTGCTGATCGAGCGCATCGCCGTGCCGCTCGGCGTCGTTGGCGTGATCTTCGAGAGCCGCCCGAACGTCACCGCCGATGCCGGCGCGCTCTGCCTCAAGGCCGGCAACGCCGCGATCCTGCGGGCCGGCTCGGACAGCCACCGCAGCGCCATGGCCATCGCCGAGGCGATGCGCGCCGGGCTCGAGGCCACCGGCCTGCCCGCGGACGCGATCCAGATCGTGCCGACGAAGGACCGCGCCGCGGTCGGCGCGATGCTCGCCGGCCTTGACGGCTGCATCGACGTGATCGTGCCCCGCGGCGGGCGCGGCCTGGTCGAGCGCGTCCACGCCGAGGCGCGGGTCCCGGTCTTCGCCCACCTCGACGGCATCTGCCACGTCTACGTCGCGGCCGCCGCCGACCTCGGCATGGCCCGGACCATCCTGCTCAACAGCAAGATGCGGCGCACCGGCATCTGCGGCGCCACCGAGACGCTGCTGGTCGACCGCGCCTGCGCCGGCACCCATCTCGCCCCCCTCGTCGCCGCCCTGCTCGACGCCGGCTGCGCAGTGCGCGGCGACGCCGACGTGCAGGCGGTGGACGGTCGCGTCACGGCGGCGACCGAGGCCGACTGGCGCACCGAGTACCTCGACGCGATCATCTCGGTCCGCGTCGTCGACGGGCTCGAGGCGGCGATCGAGCACATCGAGACCTACGGCTCGCACCACACCGACGCGATCGTCACCGAGGACGGCGACGAGGCCGTCCGCTTCCTCGCCGAGGTCGATTCCGCGATCGTGGTGCACAACGCCTCGACCCAGTTCGCCGATGGCGGCGAGTTCGGCTTCGGCGCTGAGATCGGCATCGCCACCGGCCGCATGCATGCGCGCGGCCCGGTCGGCGTGGAGCAGCTCACCACCTTCAAGTACCGGGTCCACGGCAGCGGCCAGACGCGCCCGTGAGCGGCGCGGTCTCGCCTACCGTGATCCGCGCCGTTGCGTGAGGGCGCGCTGCCGCCCGCGTCGCCGGGGATGCGGATCGGCCTGTACGGTGGCTCGTTCAACCCGGCGCATGCCGGCCACCTGCATGTCGGCACCATGGCGCTGCGCCGCCTGCGCCTCGACCGGGTGTGGTGGCTGGTCACGCCCGGAAACCCGCTGAAGCGCGGGCGGCCGATCGCGCCGCTCTCCGAGCGCTGCGCGCAGGCCGCCGTGGTGGCGAAGGGCGATCCGCGGATCGCGGTGACCGGGTTCGAGGCGGCGATCGGCGCCCGCTTCACCCGCGACACCCTGCGCTGGCTGGTGCGGCGGCGGCCGGGCATCCGCTTCGTCTGGATCATGGGGGCCGATTCGCTGGCGAGCTTCCATCGCTGGAAGGGCTCGGCCGAGATCATGGGCCTGATGCCGGTCGCGGTGATCGACCGCCCCGGCCACACCCTCAGCGCGCCGAGCGCGCGGGCCGCCCGACGGTTCTCCGCCGCCCGCATCCCGGAATCGGACGCCTCCGCCCTGCCGGGCATGGCGCCCCCGGCCTGGGTGTTCCTGCACGGCCCGCGCTCGCATCTCTCCTCGACGCAGATCCGCGATGCGCGGAGCGGCACCGGGGAACCTTGAATTACCGCCCGGAACCGGCCAAAGTCGTCGGTTCAACGCAGGCGCGCGTCGCCACTGCCGATATCCGAGGAATTAGGACGCTGTCCGAGTCGCTCCACACGGGAACCCAGGGTTCCGAGACCGCCGCCCTGGCCAGGGTCGAAGACCTGAGGACGCTCGTGCTCGGGTGCCTCGACGAGATGAAGGCCGAGGAGACGATCGCCATCGATCTCGCCGGCAAGACCTCGATCGCCGACACGATGATCATCGCCTCCGGACGGTCGCAGCGTCACGTCGGCTCGATCGCCGACCACATCACGCAGGAGATGAAGGCCAAGTCCTTCGGCACCGCCCGCGTCGAGGGCATGCCGGCCTGCGACTGGGTGCTGATCGATGCCGGCGACATCCTCGTCCACATCTTCAGGCCCGAGGTGCGCGGCTTCTACAACCTCGAGAAGATGTGGGGCTCCGACCGCCCCTCGGGCGTCTCCGCCGATTGAACGCCGACCCGTTGCGCCTCCTCGTCGCCGCGATCGGGCGCCTCAAGAACGGGCCCGAGCGGGACCTGACCGCGCGCTACCGCGAGCGTGCGGCCCAGCTCGGTCGCGGCCTTGGCTTCCCCGCCTGCGACATCGCCGAGATGGTCGAAAGCCGTGCGCGGCGCGCCCCCGACCGCTGCGCCGAGGAGGCGTCCGGGCTGCTCGCCCAGGTGCCGGCCGGCGGCGTCCTCGTCGCCTACGACGAGCGCGGCCGCGCCGACCTGCCGAGCGAGCGCGTCGCCGAGCGCATCCGCGACTGGCGCGATGCCGGGCGCCCGGCCCTGGTGGTCGCCATCGGCGGGGCCGACGGGCTCGATGCCGCCGTCCGGGCCCGGGCCGACCTCACCCTGTCCTTCGGTGCCGCGACGCTGCCTCACGGCATCGTGCGCGTGCTGGCGCTCGAGCAGCTCTACCGTGCCCTCACGATCCTGGCGGGCCACCCGTATCATCGCGGCGATCCCGACGGGTGAATGCCTCGCGTGCGCCGCAATGCTGGATGAGACCTGCGGTGATGAACGGAGCCGGCAAACGCACGCCATGACGCTGGTCCTCACGAGGCTGGTCGCCACGGGCGTCCTCGCCGCAGCCCTCGCCGCCCTGCCCGCGGCCCGTCCGCGGGCCCAGGACGCGGCGGCGCCCGTCACCGAGGCCGAGCGCATCCAGCGCGCCATCGACGAGCGCGACCGCCGCGCGGACAACCTCAAGCGGGTGCAGGATGCGCTCGCCGCGAGCGTGGGCGCCAAGGCGCAGTTCGAGTCCGAGATCGCCAGCATCGGCGGCGACCGGGCCAAGCTCGACGCGGCGCTCCTCGATGCCGGCCGGCAGTCCCAGGCCACCGAGGACCGGATGAGCCGCCTGGAGGAGCGCCTCAAGACGCTGTCGGGCAGCGAGGCCGCCATCCGCCGCTCGCTCGAGGCCCGCCGCGGGGTGATCGCCGAGATCCTGGCGGCGCTCCAGCGCATGGGCCGGCGCCCGCCGCCGGCGGTGCTGGTCAACCCGGAAGACGTTCTGGCGGTGATCCGCACCTCGATGCTGCTCGGGGCGATCGTGCCCGAGATGCGCGGCGAGGTGGACACGCTGGCCGCCGACCTCGCCGAGCTCGTGCGCCTGCGCGGCCTCATCGCCGCCGACCGGCAGGGCCTGCAGAACGACCTCGCCGGCTGGGCGCGCGAGCAGCAGCGCCTCGCGGCCCTCGTCGCCGCGCGGAGGACCCGGCAGGCGGAGGTCGAGACCGGGCTCGCCGCCGAGCGGACCCGTGCCGCCGACCTCGCCAAGGAGGCCCGGAGCTTGAAGGACCTCCTCGACCGCATCGAGGGCGAGGTCGCCACCGCCAAGCGCTCCGCCGACGAGGCCAAGGCGGCCGAGCAGCGCGAGGCGAAGGCGACGCAGGAGCGTTTCGCCGCAGCCGGCATCCGCGACCCCGCCAAGCTCGCCCCGAAGGTGAAGTTCGTCGACGCCCGGGGGGACGTGCCGCGCCCGGTCAGCGGCCGCCTGCTGCGCGGCTTCAACCAGCCCGACGGCAACGGCGGGATGACGCGCGGCATTTCGCTCGCCACCCGCGCGAAGGCTGTGGTGTCCTCTCCCGCCGATGGCTGGGTGCAGTTCGCCGGGCCGTTCCGGTCGTACGGACGACTCTTGATCATCAACGCCGGCGATGGCTACTATCTTCTGCTGGCTGGGATGGACCAGATCTCGGTCGAGGTCGGCCAATTCGTGCTCGCGGGCGAGCCGGTCGGTAACATGGGCGAGGGAAGTGCGGTCCAGCCGGTGATGAGCGGCGACGGCAGCGATCCGATCCTGTACGTGGAATTCAAGAAGGACGGCGGCTCCATCGATCCGGAGCCTTGGTGGGCGAAAAGCCCCAGCGAGAAGGTTCGCGGATAATGCGCAAGACGTCCCTCATCATGCTCGGCGCGTTCCTGGGAGCAGGCACGTCGATGGTCGCGACGCAGACCGACTTCCTGTCGGGTCCGCGCGCCGTGGCGGCCTCCGCCGAGACCTACCGCCAGCTCAGCCTGTTCGGCGACGTGTTCGAGAAGGTCCGCACCGATTACGTCGAGAAGCCCGACGAGGCGAAGATGATCGAGGCGGCCGTCAACGGCATGCTGACCTCGCTCGACCCGCATTCGAGCTACATGGACGCCAAGGCGTTCCGCGACATGCAGACCACGACCCGCGGCGAGTTCGGCGGGCTCGGCATCGAGGTCACGATGGAGGACGGCCTGATCAAGGTCGTGACCCCGATCGACGACACCCCGGCCTCGAAGGCGGGCCTGCTCTCGAACGACATCATCACCCAGATCGACGATGACCAGGTCCAGGGCCTGACCCTGAACCAGGCGGTCGACAAGATGCGCGGCCCGGTGAACTCGCCGGTGAAGCTCAAGATCACCCGCAAGGAGGCCAAGGACCCGATCGAGGTCACGCTCAACCGCGACGTGATCAAGATCAAGCCCGTACGCTCGCGCGTCGAGGGGGCCGACATCGGCTACATCCGCCTGACGCAGTTCAACGAGCAGACCTACGACGGCCTCAAGGCCGCCGTGGACAAGCTCTCGACCGACATCGGGCAGGACAAGATCAAGGGCTACGTGATCGACCTGCGCAACAACCCGGGCGGCCTGCTCGACCAGGCGGTGATGGTCTCCGACGCGTTCCTCGACCGCGGCGAGATCGTCTCGACCCGCGGCCGCAACCCGGACGAGACCCAGCGCTTCTCGGCCAAGGCCGGCGACATCACCAAGGGCAAGCCGGTGGTGGTGCTCGTCAACGGCGGCGCGGCCTCGGCCTCCGAGATCGTCGCCGGCGCCCTGCAGGATCACAAGCGCGCGACCATCCTCGGCACGCGCTCCTTCGGCAAGGGCTCGGTGCAGTCGATCATCCCGCTCGGCGGCTCGGGCGCGCTGCGCCTCACCACGGCGCGCTACTACACGCCGTCCGGCCGCTCGATCCAGGCCAAGGGCATCGAGCCCGACGTCGAGGTGCTGCAGGAGGTCCCGGACGAGCTCAAGGGCAAGGACGAGACCAAGGGCGAGGCCGGCCTGAAGGGTCACCTCAAGCAGAAGGACGTCGAGGAGCGCGGCGGCTCGTCGGCCTACGTCCCGCCGGATCCCGCCAAGGACAAGCAGCTCACCGCCGCCGTCGACTTCCTGCACGGCATCCAGAAGGGCGCCGCGAACGCCCAGAAGCCGACGATGCCGAACTGACCCCGTCCGGGATCGACGACACGGCGAGAACCCCGTCCGGCGCGTGCCGGGCGGGGTTCTTCGCATGGCGCCCGTGCGCGCGTTGCGAGCCGTTTCGAGCGCGGCGGATGCCGGCTCGCGTGACGAGAGCGCGACCACACAACGAGAGCGAGCTTGTTCCGTGATCCGGTGATCACGGAACAGGCTCTAGGACCGAAGGCCGCTCTTACGAAAAATTAACCATGGCGGCCGGCAATGACGGCGGGGCTGCCTTGCCGCGACCGGCGATTCTTCGGTGGCCCCGCCAGTTCCGAGGGCCAGTGACCGACTCGTCCGACGATATCCTGACGCGTCCCCTCGGGGTCGACGTCCCCGCCCCCGGCCCGAAGGCCGCGCTGGCACGCCTGCGCGCGCGCCTCGCGACCCTCGGCCGGTCTCCACGCGCCGTCGCGGCCGGTCTCGGCGGCCTCGGCGTGGCGGTGCTCGGCCTCGTGCTCCTGCTCGGCGACCCGAAGGCGGGCGAGCCGCGGGTCCAGGTCGCCATCGTCGTCCGCGAGACGATGCCCGCCGCCGGGCGTCCCCCGTCGCCGGAGGCCGCCGCCGCGAACGAGCCGGCGCCGGCATCGAAGCTCCAGAGCAGCGCCGTCGAGGTCGAGTCGGCCTCCGGCGTCACCGTGGTGCGGGCCGGCGGGTCGGCCGCGCCGGCCGAGGCGGTGGTGATCCGCGTGCCCCAGGCCGATGCGCCCAAGCTCGCGCCCGCCCCCGACCCGCGCCTGACCGAGCGTGGCCGCCACGGCGTCCTGCCCAAGCTCGGCGACGGCCGCATCCGCCCGCTCGACGTCTACGCACGCTCCGAGGAGCCCGGCAGCGGGCCGCGCATCGCGATCCTGCTCACCGGCCTCGGCGTCGGCCAGGCCGCCACCGCGAGCGCGATCGTCAAGCTGCCGCCCGCCGTCAGCCTCGCCTTCTCCCCCTACGGCGCCGATGCCGAGCGCAGCGCGGCGCGGGCCCGCGCCTTCGGCCACGAGATCCTGCTCCAGGCGCCGATGGAGCCGTTCGACTACCCCGACAGCGATCCCGGCCCGCAGGGCCTGCTCACCGCCGCCAAGGGATCCGAGAACGCCGACCGCCTCGCCTGGGTGATGAGCCGGTTCTCGGGCTATGTCGGCGTCACGAACTTCATGGGAGCCAAGTTCATGGCCGACGCAGTCGCGTTCGAGCCGGTCCTGCGCGACATCGCCACCCGCGGGCTCGGCTTCCTCGACGACGGCACCAACGCGCGCGGCGTGCCCGCGGACCTGCTCGGCAAGACCAAGGTGCCGGCGGCCCGCGCCGAGATCGTCCTCGACGCGGTGCCGCGCCCGGAGGCGATCGATCGCGAGCTCGCCCGGCTCGAAGCGCAGGCCCGCGCCAACGGCTTCGCCCTCGCCTCGGGCAGCGCCCAGCCGATGACGATCGAGCGCATCGCGCGCTGGAGCCGCGAGCTCGAGGGCCGCGGCATCCGCCTCGTGCCGGCGAGCGTGGCGCTCCGCGGCGCGAAGGCGGTGCGGGTGACGAAGGCGGACTGAGCCCGGCGGCTGCCGCGATCGGGCGCTGCCGATATCGTGTTTCCCGACGTTGCCGCGCCGGTTGGCCCTCCCTATGGTCGCGGCCGATGAAGAGCGACACCGAATCCCGCGATCCGGGCGAGAGCCTGCCCTATCGCCCCTGCGTCGGGGTCACCCTGATCAACCGCGCCGGGCTCGTCTTCGTCGGTCGCCGCAAGCCGGAGGCCGGCCCCGAGCACGTCGCGGGCGACCTCGCCTGGCAGATGCCGCAGGGCGGGATCGACGACGGCGAGGCGCCGCAGGCCGCAGCCCTGCGCGAGCTTCACGAGGAGACCAACGTCGGCGCGGCCTCGGTCCGGCTGCTCGCCGAGGCGCCGGATTGGCTGTCCTACGACTTGCCGCCCGATGTGCGAAAGCAGGCCTGGCGCGGTTGCTACCGCGGGCAGACGCAGCGCTGGTTCGCCTTCGGGTTCCTTGGGGACGACGACGCGATCGACGTCGAACATCCCGGCGGCGGTGCCCACAAGGCCGAGTTCGACGCGTGGCGCTGGGTGCCGTTCGCGGAGCTGCCGGGGCTGATCGTGCCGTTCAAGCGGCCGGTCTACGAGGGCGTCGTCGCGGCCTTCGCGCCGCTGCACGCGTGGTCGGTCGGCGCGTGAGCGCGGCGGCCGGGCGATAGGCTGGGCGATGCGCTGGTGGGTGTTTCCCCTCGTCGCGGTGCTCGGCTGGTTCGCCTTCACCCTGACGCCGCTCTGGACGCTCTACGACTTCGCGCGGGCGGTGAGGGCGCACGATGTCGCGTTCGTCCAGCAGCATGCCAACTTTCGCACGCTGCGGCTGTCGCTGGTCCGGCAGACCACCGCCGCCCTGCGCTTGGCGTCGGACAACGATCCGACCCTCGATGCCAAGGATCGCCAGCGCCTCAACGAGGCGGCGGTCGGCGTGGCGCTGGCGCTCGCGGAATCGATGGTGACGCCCGAGACCGTGCTCGACCTGCTCGACGACGGCTGGCCGCAGAGCCTCGACATCCCGCGTCCCGACGGGGTGAAGCCGTCCGGGCTCAGGCTGGATCGCATCGGGCGGGTGTTTCCGTTCTGGATCGCCTCGGAGATGCGCGGCTTCCGCACCGCCGTGATCGCGATCCCGCCGGACGCGCCGCGGGCGCAGCAGCTGCGGGTGCGCCTGCGCCTCCGCGGCTGGACCTGGCGGCTCGTCGACATCGAGGTCGCCGAAGCCCTGCGCGACCAGATGGCCCAGCGCCTCGGCCGGACCCTGGCCCGGGCCCGCGCCGGCGAGCGGGCACCGGCAGCCCAACCCTGAGGGTGAGCGGCAGCGCGCGGCGGGTTTCAGGTCACGCGCGAGCGTCGTCCCGCAAACGATTGCAGGGGCGAGAATGTCCCGAGCCGGCATTCATGGCAGGCACGCCCGATCGATCGCGGTCCGCGATGGCCGGCACCGCGCTGGGGCCCCTGCACCACCGCATCGTTGCGAAACGTCTCGCGGCCGATCCTCGGCAAGGCCCCGGAACGCACCCCTGGACGCCCGGACGCCGACGGAACCGTCGGCGTCGGCGAGTTCGATGTTGTCGTCCCCGCGCACAAAAGGGCGTCCGCCCGCCGCAAGCGCGTCCGGCAGGCCGCCTCGCCGACGGTCGCGCCTCGCACACGCGTGCGGGGGCGGGCGGTCGCCGTCTGGCGTCAGGCCTTCGGCAGCATCCGGTCGCTGATGATGCGGCGCTGGATCTCGCTGGTGCCCTCGAAGATCGTCGTCAGCCGCGCGTCGCGCCAGTAGCGCTCGACCCGCCGCTCGGTGGTGTAGCCGTTGCCGCCGTGGAGCTGCATCGCCTGGTTGGTGACGCGCACCGCCATCTCGGTGGCCAGCAGCTTCACCATGGCGGACTCACTCTCGGCCGCCTCGCCCTGGTCGAGGAGATGGGCGACCTGGCACCAGAAGGCGCGCGCCTGCGCCACCTCGGCCGCCATGTCGGCGAGCGCGAAGCGCAGCGCCTGGAAGTCGCCGATCGGGTGGCCGAACTGCACGCGCTCCTGAAGGTAGGCCTGGGAGTCCTCCACCGCCGCGCGCGCGACGCCGACGGCGCGGGCCGCGGTGTGGACGCGGGCGATGTTGAGGCCGCGCTGCACCGAGGCGAAGCCGCCGGAATCCGCGTCCGCGCCGCCGTCGCCGTAGAGGCCGGTGAGGCGGTCGCTCTCGGGGACGCGCACCCCGTCGAGCTCGAGCTGGAACGTCAGGAAGCCGTGATAGCCGATCTTGTCGATGACGTGCCCGGTCATGCCCTCGGGGAACTCGCCCGGCGGCTTGACCACCAGGAACGGCTCGAGCCCGGCCGAGCGCAATTCGCCGGGCTCCGGATCGCGGGTCCGGGCCAGAACCTCGATGAAGTCGGCCGCGCGCGCGAAGCCCGCCCAGCGCTTGGTCCCGGTCAGCACCCAATGGTCGCCCTCGCGCACCGCCCGCGTCTGCACGCCGGCCAGGTCCGAGCCGGCTCCCGGCTCGGAGAGGGCGATGCCGCCGATCCATTCGCCCCGCGCCGACCGCGCCAGCAGGTCGGCGCGGCGGGCGTCGTCGAGCACCTGCGTGCCGAGCCCCTGCCCCCGCGCCAGGATGCTGCCGACCGAGAGCCACGCCCGCGCGAGTTCCTCCGAGACGAGGCAGTACTCGAACACCCCGAGCCCCATGCCGCCGTGCTCGGCCGGGATCGTCAGGCCGAACCAGCCCTTCTCGGCCATCGCGGCGATGAGCGAGCGCGGCATCTCGGCCTTCTGCGGGTCGAGCGCGTCGGCGAGCGGCATCACCACGTCGCGGGCGAAGGCGCGGGCCTCGGCCTGGAGCGCGACGCGCGCATCCGTGCGCCAGGGCGACATCAGCTCGGGCGGCTTCGGGGCGTGGCGATCCGGCTTCTCGGACGGATCGGCGGAGCGGGCGGCAGGGGCGTTGGAAATCGGATCCTCCCGGTCGAGCTTCGAGTCTCTTGCCGTGGCAAACTGGACCGCACGACCCTGGAGGCAATGCGCCGCCGCCGCAACGCTCTAACGGGCCCGCCACTTGGCATAGCGCTCGCGGGCACGCTCCAGCGCGGCCGCGAGCGGGAAGAGCGGGTCGGGCGAGGCCTCGACCAACCGGTGCGCGATCGCCCGGCGCCCGGTCCAGAACATCTCGGCGAGGCGGTAGTCCGGGGCGGCGCAGGAATCGATCCGCGCGATCGCGCCGTCCCGCAGCGCGGCCTCGGTGAGGCGATGGACGAGCTGGACGCCCGGCGCGGCGGCGGCCTCCGCCTCGTCGTAGGAGATCTTCAGGACGAAATCCTCGTGACCGCTTCGCGGAAGGATCGCGGCGGCGAGCGTGCGGCGATCGCGGCGCAGGCGCAGGATCCGGATCCGGCCCTGGGCGCCGAACCCGGCGACCATCCCGCGCAGGAACGCGGCCTCGGCCGGGCGCTGGCCGAGGGCGGTCCCGGCTCGGCCCTTCCAGCCGGCGGTCTCGAGGGCGACGTAGTCGTCGAGCGCGTCGATCAGCGCGGCCGGATCGGCGATCGTCTGGAGCACCACCGCACCGCCGGCCTCCAGGCGCTCGCGCGCGAGCCGCAGCTTGCGCCGGCTCCTGCCGCTGACGTGGCCGAGATAGCCCGTGCGCGCCTCCGGCGTCAGGCCGGCGAGGTCGAGGGAGCCGCGGGCATGCGCCCAGTAGGCGGCATCGCGCCGCCCCGTCCGCGCCGCCAGCAGATCCGCGAAGCGGCCATCCGCCGGCGCGTTGAGCAGCAGCAGCCGCGGCGGCAGCCCGAGCGCCCTGGGCGCATCGAGCAGCCCGGCGAGGGCGCGGTCGGGCTCGGCGGCGTCGAGCAGCGGCATGCCCAAGGGGCAGAAGCCGTGCGTCCAGCCGATCAGGACCGGCAGCAGCAGGCCCCAGCGGATGCGCGAGATCCGGAACGGCCACAGGGCGAGCCATCGCGCGCCGGGCTCGTCCGGCGGGCGGTCGGCGACGATCAGGAGCCGAACGCCGTCGCCGAAGGCCCCGGCCGCCGGCAGCGCGTAGTCGGCCTCGTAGAACGGGTTGGCGACGCAGGCCTTCGCGCCGAGCGCGCGCCAGGCCGCGACGCCGGGCGCTGCCGGATCGAGCGGGCGCAGGGCGGCGTACAGCCCGCCCGGCATCCTGGCCGTCGCACCCGCCCTCATCCGGCAACCCGATGCAGGCGCCGCCGCACCACGCCGGCGATGCCGACCACGTCGTAGCGCCACGCGGCGGCGAGGAAGCCGAGGGCCAGCACGGCGAAGCGCAGGATCTGCGCCGGGGCGCCCTCCCCGCCCGGGAGCCAGGCGAGGGCCGCCGGGACGAGGCCGGTCGCCACGGCGATCGCCGCGATGCCGGCGATGTCGGCCAGCGGAAGCGGCATCGCCGGCAGGCCGGACCCGTGCCGGTTCGCCCCGAGGATGAACACGAGGCAGGCCGCGGCCTGACCCGCCGCGAAGGCGATCGCCGCGCCGGCGACGCCGAGATGCGGGATCAGCGCCAGCGAGAGCACGCTCACCGTCACCAGGGTCGCCGTCGAGGCCACGGCCTCGAGGCGGCTCGACTGCGTGAAGTAGATGATCTGCCCGAAATAGTAGGCGCGGAACATCATCAGCACGCTGGCCAGGATCAGCACCGGGGCCAGCGCCCGCGCCTGGTCGCGATAGTCCGGCCCGAGCAGGACCGAGACGACGACCCCGTCGAAGTTGAGGTAGAACGCGGCGCCGAAGGCCGCGACCAGCGCCATCGCGCGGGCGGCGTCGCACAGCACCGCGGTCGCTGCCGGCATCCCCCCGGCGCGCGCCTCGCGCTTGGCGATCGAGATCAGCGAGAGGGCCAGCGCCTCGCCGAACACGACGAAGCTCTGCTTCAGGAAGTCGGCGATCGCGCCGTAGGCGCCGAGATGCTCCGGCCCGACGGTCTTCACGATGATCAGCCGGTCGACCACCTGGGCCAGAGCCGCGATGCCGAAGGACAGCACCAGCGGCCAGCCGTAGGCGATGAGGCGCAGCGCCTCCGCCCGGCTGCCGCGGCCCGGCATCAGCGGGACCACCGTCGCGGCGGCCGGGATCGACGACAGCGCGTAGGCGGTCGCCACGGCCAGCGCGAGATGGACGGCGTCGCCCGACACCATCAGCACCGCGCTGCCGAGGCCGAGGATCAGGATTCCGCGCAGGACGACCGACATCGCCACCGCGACGGCCTGCAGCCGTGTGCGCGCGATCTCGGTGGCGCCCTCGAACAGGGTCGTGCCGAAGGCGAGCGCGACGATCGCCGCCGCGAGCCGCGGCGACACGACGTGAAGCGCCACCGCGAGCGCGCTTCCGATCGCCGCCAGCGCCAGCGTGCACAGCAGGATGCGCAGGACCGTCCCGACCTGCGCGCCCTCGCTCGCCTCGTCGTACAGCGCGAAGAACGCGAATTTCGGCCATTGGCAGGTGGCTCCGTAGAGCACCAGCGACCAGGACAGGATGTAGAGGTAGGTGCCGTAGCTCTCCGGCGGCGCGAGACGCGTGAACACCGCGACCGAACCGAGGTTGATCGCTGCGGCGAAGCCGCGGGAGCCGACGTAGATCGCGGTGTGGTGGGCGATCATCCGCGACCGCCGGGCGGCCGGACGGCCCGGTGCCCCCGGAACGGGACCGATCCGCTCCGGTGCGGGATGGCTCGGGCGAGCGGGCGGGCGGGGAGACGGGACGGCATCGGCGGACGCTGCACCGGCCGTGGCGCCGCGTCCATCCCGCAATGCGGCGACGGTTGACCGGCCGTTGACTTCGCAACCGCGAAGGCGCATAGCCCGAGGGCAGCGTCAGCGGCCGACAGACGGGTCCGCTTGAGAGGGCTGCGTGACGGATACGAGGGACGGCGCGGATCGCGCCTCTCCGAATGTCCGGCCCCTCTCTTCATAACGTGCATGCACCCGGGCCGCCCCATCACGCGGGCAGCCTCCTGCTCTACGGATCGCACCTCTCTCCGTACTTGGCGGCGCCGCTCGACACGAGCCGGGCCCGCGCTCGCGATCCGGCTGCCTGAGAAGTAACACCTTGACCCAGTTCACCGATTTCGGCCTCGCCCAGCCCGTGCTGAAGGCGCTCGAAGAGGCCGGCTACCACACCCCCACCCCGATCCAGTCGCAGGCGATCCGCCCGGCGATGGAAGGCCGCGACCTCTGCGGCATCGCCCAGACCGGCACCGGCAAGACCGCCGCCTTCGCCCTGCCGATCCTGCACCGCTTGAGCCTCGAGAAGCGCCATGCGCCGCGTCGCGGCTGCCGGGTGCTGGTGCTCTCGCCGACCCGCGAGCTCGCCAACCAGATCGCCGAGAGCTTCTCCGATTACGGCCGGCACCTGCCGCTGACCAACACCGTCGTGTTCGGCGGCGTCACCATCGGCCGCCAGGAGCGGGCGCTGGCGCCGGGCGTCGACATCCTCGTCGCCACCCCGGGCCGGCTGATCGACCTCGTCGACCGCCGCTCGCTGACGCTGGAAGGCGTCGAAATCCTCGTCCTCGACGAGGCCGACCAGATGCTCGACCTCGGCTTCATCCATGCGCTCAAGCGCATCGTGAAGATGCTGCCGGCCAAGCGCCAGAGCCTGTTCTTCTCGGCGACCATGCCGAAGAACATCGCCGGCCTCGCCGACCAGTACCTGCGCGATCCGGTCCAGGTCGCCGTCACGCCGGTGGCCACCACCGCCGAGCGCGTCGAGCAGCAGGTGATCTTCGCCCATACCGGCGCCAAGCAGGCGCTGCTCGCCCACATCCTGCGCGATCCGAAGATCGAGCGCGTGCTGGTCTTCACCCGGACCAAGCACGGCGCCGACCGCGTCGTGCGCGGCCTCGAGAAGGTTGGTACCGCGGCCTCCGCCATCCACGGCAACAAGTCCCAGCCGCAGCGCGAGCGCGCGCTGGCCGCCTTCAAGGACGGGCAGTGCCGCGTGCTGGTGGCGACCGACATCGCCGCGCGCGGCATCGACGTCGAGGCGGTGAGCCACGTCGTCAACTTCGACCTGCCGAACGTGCCCGAGAGCTACGTCCACCGCATCGGCCGCACCGCGCGCGCCGGCGCGGACGGGCTTGCGATCTCGTTCTGCAACGACGAGGAGAAGGCGTACCTGCGCGACATCGAGCGCATCACCCGCCAGCGCATCCCCGTCGCCCCCTTCCCCGAGGGCTTCACC
>NZ_VRUU01000072.1 GCF_008039875.1 Methylobacterium sp. WL119
AGGCCCACCCGCCCCCGCAGAGGGGGGAGGGAAGGGGCGCGGCAACGTCCTGATCAAAACCATCACGCCGCCGCCCGGTGCACGGCCGGGGTCGCGAGCGGGTTCGGCCGGCGGCGCGAGAACAGCGAGATCAGCACCGGCACCACCACCAGGATCAGGTTCGGCGCGAGCAGGATGCCGCCGACGACGACGAGCGCCAGGGGCTTCTGCACCTGCGAGCCGATGCCGGTGGAGACCGCCGCGGGCAGCAGGCCGACGCAGGCGGCGACGCAGGTCATCATCACCGGCCGCATCCGCACGATCGAGGCGTGCCAGACGGCCTCCTTGCGCGGCCAGCCCTCCTCCATCAGCTGGTTGTAGTAGGCGAGCAGGATCACGCCCTCCATCGTCGAGATGCCGAACAGGGCGATGAAGCCGATCGCCGCCGAGATCGAGAACGGGGTGCCGGTGAGCGCCAGCGCGAAGATGCCGCCGATCATCGCCATCGGGATCACCGACAGGCCGAGCAGCATGTCGGCGACCGAGTTGAAGTTGATGAACAGCAGCAGCGCGATCAGCACCAGGGTGATCGGCACCACGAGGCTGAGGCGGGTGACCGCGTCCTGCAGGTTGGTGAACTGGCCGACCCATTCGAGGTGGTAGCCTGCCGGCAGCGTCACCTCGTCGGCGACGCGCCGCTGCGCCTCCAGCACGGTGCCGCCGAGGTCGCGCCCGCGCACCGAGAACTTGACCGGGATGTAGCGCTCCTGGTCCTCGCGGTAGATGAACGAGGCGCCCGAGACGAGGTCGACGTCGGCGATCTCGGAGAGCGGCACCTGCACCACGCCGCCGTTCGGGTTGGCGGCGCCGATGGTGATGTTGCGGATGGTGGCCAGCGAGGAGCGGTACTCGCGGGCGAGCCGCACCCGCATCGGAAAATGCCGGTCGGAGCCGTACTCGTAGAGGTCGCCCGCGGTCTGGCCGCCGATCGCGGCGGCGATCGTGGTGTTCACGTCGCCGATCGAGAGGCCGTAGCGGGCGGCCTTGTGGCGGTCGACATCGATGCGCACCGTCGGCTGGCCGAGCGAGGCGAAGACCGAGAGGTCGGTGACGCCGGGCACGGTGGCGAGCACCGCCTTCACGTCGTTGGCCGCCTTGGTGATCGCGGCGAGGTCGGTGCCGTAGACCTTGACCGAGTTCTCGCCCTTCACGCCCGAGGCCGCCTCCTGGACGTTGTCCTCGATGTACTGGGAGAAGTTGAACTCGATGCCGGGGAACTCGGCGTCGAGGCGCTTCGACAGGCCGGCGATGAGCTGCTCCTTGTCGAGCCCCTTGCGCCATTCGTCGATGGGCTTGAGCGGGGCCAGGATCTCGACGTTGAAGAAGCCGGTGGCGTCGGTGCCGTCGCTCGGCCGTCCCTGGTGCGAGATCACGGTGACGACCTCCGGCACCTCGGTGAAGATCTTGCGCAGCCGCTCGACGTAGGCGTTGCCGGCCTCCAGCGAGATCGAGGCCGGCATCGTGCCGCGCACGTAGAGGTTGCCCTCCTCGAGCTTGGGCAGGAACTCGAGGCCGAGGTTCCGCGCGGCCAGCCCCGAGACCAGCAGGATCGCCACCGTCACGGCGATCGACAGGATGCGGTTGCGCAGGCCGAAGCCGAGGATGATCTCGTGGCCGAAGCGCAGCACCTTCACGATCAGGGTGTCGCGCTCCTCCACGTGCCTCGGCAGGATGACGGCCGAGAGCGCGGGCGAGACCGTGAAGGTCGCGAGCAGGCCGCCTACCAGCGCGTAGGCGTAGGTCTTGGCCATCGGCCCGAAGATGTGGCCCTCGACGCCCGACATCGTGAACAGCGGCAGGAAGCCGACGATGATGATCGTCGCCGAGAAGAAGATCGCCCGGTTCACCTCCGAGCCGGCGATGGCGATGGTGCCGAGCCGCCCGGTGAGGCCCCCCGGTGCGGGCTGCCCTTCCGTGTGGTGCGGCTCGGCCAGGTGCCGGAACACGTTCTCGACCATGATCACGGTGGCGTCGACGATCAGCCCGAAATCGATCGCGCCGAGCGAGAGGAGGTTCGCCGAATCGCCGCGCACCACCAGGATCAGGATCGCGAAGCCGAGCGCGAAGGGGATCGTCGCCGCCACGATGATCGCGCTGCGCAGCGACCCGAGAAAGAGCCACTGCACCACGAAGACCAGCACCACGCCGAAGACGAGGTTGTGCATCACCGTGTGCGTGGTGGTGTGGATCAACCCGGAGCGGTCGTAGATCCGCTCGATCTTCACGTCCGGCGGCAGGATCGTCGAGGCGTTGATCTTCTCGATCTCGGCCTCGACCCGCCGGAGCGTCGGCAGGCTCTGGCCGCCGCGGCTCATCAGGACGATGCCCTCGACGATGTCGCTCGAGCCGTCGTGCCCGACGATGCCGAGCCGCGGCGCGTTGGAGACGCGCACGTCGGCGACGTCCCGCACCAGCACGGGCGTGCCGTTGACCTGGGTCAGCATGGTGTCGCGGATGTCGTCCATGTCGCGGATCAGGCCGACGCCGCGGACCACGGCCGACTGCTCGCCGACGTTCAGCGTCTGGCCGCCGACGTTGATCGAGGAGTTGTTCAGGGCCGAGACGAGCTGCACCAGGGTCATGCCCTGGGCCTGGAGGCGGTTGAGGTCGACCGCGATCTCGTACTCCTTGGCCTTGCCGCCAAAGGCGGTCACGTCGACGACGCCGGGGATCGCCTTGAAGCGGCGCTGCAGCACCCAGTCCTGCAGGGTCTTCATCTCCGCGGAGGAGAAGCCCTTCGGCCCGACGAGCTTGTACCGCATGATCTCGCCCACCGGGCTCGTCGGCGAGATCTGCGGCGTGGCGCCGTTCGGCAGGGGCGGGGCCTGCGACAGGCGGTTGAGCACCCGCTGCAGCGCCTCCTCGTAGGTGAACTCGTAGTTGAACTGCACCTTCACGTCGGACAGGCCGAACAGCGAGATCGTGCGCACCACCTGCGCGTTGGGGATGCCGGCGAGCGCCACCTCCAGCGGAATGGTGATGTAGCGCTCGATCTCGTCGGCCGACTGGCCGGGATTCTGGGTGATCACGTCGACGAGCGGCGGGACCGGATCGGGATAGGCCTCGATGTTGAGCTGGGTGTAGCTGGCGTAGCCGAGCGCCAGCATCACCAGGAAGCCGAGGCAGACCAGCACGCGCTGGCGCAGCGAGAAGACGATCAGGCTGTTCATCGCGTCGGGTGCCCTTCCGGCGGTTCCGGTCCGGTCAGGACGCCTTGTCGCCCGACGCGGCGCGGTCGATGAACAGCGCGCCGCGGGTGACGACCTCCTCGCCGGCGGCGAGCCCCTCGACGACCTGGACGTTGTCGCCGTTGACCAGGCCGAGGCTGACGCCGCGCGCCGCGATCGCGCCGTCGGGCCGGGCGACCCAGACGTGGGCGCTCGCGCCCTCGTAGACGACCGCGGCGAGCGGCACGGCCGGCGAGGGCTGGGGCTTGCCCGTGATGATGGTGAAGGTGGCGAACATCTCCGGGCGCAGCGACCGATCCGGGTTGTCGACCTCGCTGCGCACGGCGAGGCGCCGCGTCGCCGGATCGAGGCTCGACGACATGTAGTTCACCCGCGCCTTGAACACCCGCGTGCCGAAGCCCGCGACCCGCGCCTCGACCTCCTGGCCGATGCGGATTTTCGGGATCTCGCTCTCGCGCACGTTGGCGATCAGCCACACCGTGGACAGGTCGCCGATGACGAAGGCCGGGTCGCTCGAGGTGGTGAGGTACTGGCCGATGCCGACCTTGCGCTGCACGATGGTGCCGGCGATCGGCGCCTGGATCTGCGTCTCGGCGCTCATCGTGCCGTTCTTCTCGTAGGCGGCGATCTCCGCGTCGGTCTTGCCGAGGAGCTTGAGGCGGTTGCGCACCGCGTCGAGGGAGGCCTGCGCGGTCTTCAGGTCGCTCTGGGCGGCGATCACGTCGTTCTGGGCCGACTGGTAGTCCTTGAGCGCCACCGCCTTGGCCGCGAACAGCTCCTGCTGGCGGGCGGCGATGGTCTGGTCGAGCTTGAGCAGAGCCTGCTGCTTCTGGATGGTGTTGAGCGCGCTCTGGTAGTCGTTCTGGGCCTGGACCATGTCCGTGGCCTCGATGACGAGGAGCACGTCGCCGACCTTCACGTCGTCGCCCGCGCGCTTGAGCACCTTCGTGACGCGGCCGGAATAGGGCGAGGCCACCGGCACGTTGTCGTCGTCGTTCAGCGCGATGCGCCCTTCGGCCGAGCCTTCCGGGCGGAAGGTCATCGTCGCCACCGGATGGATCTCGAAGGTGGTGCGCTGCTCCGGCGTCGGCCGGAAGATCCGCTCGGCCGAGGAGGGCGGGGCGTCGGCCTCGCCGGTGTCCTCGCCCTTCGTGCCGCCGAGCATCCCGCGCGCGTAGGTCGTCACCGTCTCGAGGAACCCGTGCACCGGCTGCGGGAACACCGCGACCACGGCGACGGCGGCGACCACCAGCGACAGCACGACCGCGATCGGCAGCAGTCCCTGGCGGCGCGGGCCGTGCGCCCGGGCCGCCGGCGCGTCGGTGTCGGGATCGAGTGGCGTGCGGGCGTCCATCGCGCTGTCGTCTTCGGGTCGAGGGAGGTGCTTGATGGTTGTGGGCCGGTGCGGAGCGGTCGAACGCGGGAACCCGTCCCGATGCATCGAACCGATCGATGGTGCTTTTCTAAGGCAGGCCCGGGACGGGCGGCTCCCCGAGGCGCCGATATCCCGCGCATCCGGGCGGCACAATGGCCCGGCGGTGCGGAAGCGCGGACGGGAGGCGATCGAGGCGGGTCGAGGCGATCACGTTCGGGATATCGGGCTCGCGGGACATCGGGCTCGTGCGTGCGGTCGCCCGCGCGGTCCGCGGCGAGGCCGCGACCGGAAACGGCACCGCTTGGTCATGGCCATGGGTCGTGGCAGGTCTTCACGACGGTCTCGCGACGGAGCCGCATGCCGGCCGCGGGAGGCGGGGCGGCGTCCGCTCGGGTGCTTCCATCCGCGGTCCGATGATACGATATGACATGTCATCGGCGGCCCGGCGCGAGCGCGGGCGCCCACCGCATCACCCGTCGGAAGAGTCGCCCATGTCCGGATCGCAGAGCCCCGCCAACGCCGAGTCGGTCACCTCCGAGAAGATCCCGGTCACCGTGCTGACCGGCTACCTCGGCGCCGGCAAGACCACGCTGCTCAACCGCATCCTCACCGAGAACCACGGCAAGCGCTACGCCGTGATCGTCAACGAGTTCGGCGAGATCGGCATCGACAACGACCTCGTCGTCGGCGCCGACGAGGAGGTGTTCGAGATGAACAACGGCTGCGTCTGCTGCACCGTGCGCGGCGACCTGATCCGCATCATGGACGGGCTGGTGAAGCGCCGGGGCAAGTTCGACGCGATCATCGTCGAGACCACCGGGCTCGCCGACCCGGCCCCCGTCGCCCAGACCTTCTTCGTCGACCAGGACGTCGGCGACGCCGCCCGCCTCGACGCCGTGGTGACGGTCGCCGATGCCAAGTGGCTGTCCGAGCGCCTGAAGGACGCGCCCGAGGCCCGCAACCAGATCGCCTTCGCCGACGTGATCCTGCTCAACAAGGCCGACCTGGTCTCGGAGGCGGACATGGCGCGCGTCGAGGGCGAGATCCGCGCGATCAACCCCTACGCCAAGCTCCACCGCACCACGAACTGCGACGTGCCGATCGACGCGGTGCTCGGACGCAACGCCTTCGACCTCGGCCGCATCCTCGACCTCGAGCCCGACTTCCTCGAGGAGGGGCACCACCATCACCACGACGGCGACATGCAGTCGTTCTCGGCCCGCATCGACGGCCCGGTCGACCCGGAGAAGTTCATGCCGTGGATCTCGAACCTCACCACGATCCAGGGCCCGGACATCCTGCGCTGCAAGGGCATCGTCGCGTTCCCCGACGAGCCGCGCCGCTTCGTCTTCCAGGGCGTGCACATGATCCTCGACGGCGACCTGCAGGCCGAATGGAAGGCCGGCGAGGACCGCTCGTCGCGCGTCGTGTTCATCGGCCGCAAGCTCGACGCCGAGGCGATCAAGGGCGGGTTCCTGGACTGCGCGGCCTGAGGCTTATGCGAAGCGGATCATGGTCGACGCGGGCGTCATGATCCGATCAGCTTGACGAAGGCGGCACCGGCGCCGAAGAAGGCCGCGCCGGCCGCCATGCCGGAGAGCGCGATCTGCCAGGGTGCGAGCATCCTGTCGCGCTCGAGTTTCCGCGCCTCGTGCTCGAGCTTCCTGGCTTCGTGCTCGAACTTCTTCGCTTCGAGCTCGAGCTTCATCGATTCGGCCATGAGCTTCTTCTGCTCGGCCACGAACTTCTCGCTTTCCTCGCGTTGCCGACGGATACGGCCGATCAGTTCTTCCAGATCCGGGGGAAGCGGTGTTGCGGTGTCGGCCATCGGGCTTGGTCCTCGACGTCGCGATGATCGAGGCACGATAGGCGTTCGCTCCCGACCGGTCGAGCGCGCCGCAGGCGCCCGTCAGCCGAATATCAACCTTTCCGTCCCATGAAGGACCCGTCGTCGTGCGGGCCCGCGTTCCAGGCTCGCGGAGCCCGCGTGAGCCATGGCCAGCACCGCCGTTCCGGGCTTCGTCCTGCCGCAGGTCGGCCGGGTCCCGCTGATCCGGGTCGTCCACGGCTTCGCCGGCGCGCTCCTCGCGGCGTTCGTGTTCTTCGCCTGCTTCGCCTTCTCCGAGACCTCGCCCTACGACGTGATCGCGATCCCGACGATCCTGCTCTGGGCCTGCCTCGGCATCCGGCTGCACCGTGGGGCGGTGCCGCTGGTGGTGCTGCTGCTGCTCTATCTCGGTGCGATCGTCGTCGGCCTGATCCCGTTTCTCGACGAGGACTTCCCGGTCACCTGGACGATCCAGCTGATCTACCTCTCGGTGACGGGCGTCTTCTTCGTGATGTTCTTCTCCGACGACACCCAGGCCCGCATGGAGCTGGCGCTCAAGGCCTACACGGCGAGCTGCGTGTTCTCGGCCACGCTCGGCATCGTCGGCTACCTGCAATGGCTCGGGATCGAGGACCTGTTCTACAAGTACGACCGCGCCTCGGGCACCTTCCAGGATCCGAACGTGTTCGGCTCGTTCCTGACGCTCGGCGCGCTCTACCTGATGCACGGCCTGATCACGGCGACCGCCCGGCGCCCGGTGCTCGCGCTCGCGGGCCTGCTGATCATCCTGGTCGGGATCTTCCTGTCGTTCTCGCGCGGCTCGTGGGGCGGCACCGTCGTCGCCACGCTGCTGATGGTCGGCTCGGTCTACGCCTCCTGCGGGTCGGCGCGGCTGCGGCGGCGCATCGTGCTCCTCAGCCTCGCGACCCTGGCGCTCGGCGCCGTCGCGATGGCGGCCCTGCTCTCGGTCGACAGCGTCCAGAAGATGTTCGCCACCCGCGCCGCGGTGAGCCAGGACTACGACGAGGGCGAGACCGGCCGCTTCGGCAACCAGCTCCGCGGCATGGAGATGCTGCTCGAGCGCCCGCTCGGCCTCGGGCCGATGCACTGGCGCCTGACTTTCGGGCTGGAGCCGCACAATTCCTACATCGGCAGCTTCGCCAACGGCGGCTGGCTCGGCGGCGCGGTCTTCCTCGCCCTCGTCGCGGCGACGGGGTTCGTCGGCTTCCGCCTGCTCGCCCGGCCCTCGCCGTTCCGCGCGCACGCGCAGATCGTCTGGCCGGCGCTGCTGATGTTCTTCCTTCAGGCGCTGCAGATCGATATCGAGAAGTGGCGCCACGTCTACATGATGCTCGGCATGGTATGGGCGCTGGAGGCGGCGCGCCGGCGCTGGGCCGCGCGGGACGGGCGCCGCGCGCCCGCCTCGGCGCCGCGCGAGGGCGATCGGCCCGGTCGGGTCCGGAATCGGGATGATGCGATGGGCCGGCGCCTCGGGGAGATGCCGGCGGGGGACGCGCGAACGTGAGCAGCACAGAGGCGCTTCAGGCCAGGGACGACGAAACGACGGCGGACGAGGCGGCGCGCGAGGCGAAGCGCGTCGCGGCGCTGCTGGCGCTCGGGATCCTGGATACGCCGCCGGAGGATCATTTCGAGGCGGTGTGCCGCACGGCCTGCCGCCTGTTCGGCGTCGAGACCGCCTTCGTCGGGTTCATCGACGCCGACCGGCAATGGCTGAAGACGCCGTGCGCGCTGGTGCCGGGCGAGCTGCCGCGGCAGAAGAGCTTCTGCACCTACACGATCCAGACGGACGCGGTGCACGTCGTCCCGGACGCGCGGCTCGACCCGCGCTTCTCCGGCAGCCCGCTCGTCGACGGCACGGCGGGGGCAACCCGGTTCTATGCCGGCACGCCCCTGAGCCTCGCCCCCGGGATCCGCGTCGGCACCCTCTGCCTCGTCGACTCGCGGCTGCGCGACTTCTCGGCCGAGGACGGCGTCGCGCTGCAGGACCTCGCCGAGATCGTCGTCGCGCACTTGCGCCTCTCGGAATCGAACGCGGCGCTCGGGCGCGAGATGGCCCTGCGCAGCGCGCACGAGGCGCAGCTGGAGTGCCAGACGGCCGAGATCGCGGAGCGCTCCGCGGCGCAGGCCAGCGCCAACCACCTGCTGACCATGGCCGAGCAGCTCGCCAGCATCGGCAACTGGCGCGTCCCGCTGCCGGCGGGTCAGCCGATCTGGTCGTTGGGGCTCTACGAGATCGCCGGGCTCGACCCCGCCACCGCGCCGCCGCACCTCTCGACCTTCGCCGAGATCTATCACGCCGACGACCGGGAGCGGCTGATCGCCGTCGTCGGCGACGCGATCGCGCGGGCCGAGAACTTCGCCTTCGACGCCCGCATCCTGCGGCCGGACGGCACCGAGCGCGACGTGGTGGTGCGCGGCACCTGCGAGACCGACGCCGCGGGCGCGGTCACCGGCCTGTTCGGCGTGATGATCGACATCACCGCGCGCCGGCGGGCCGAGGCCGACGTCCACCGCAGCGAGAGCCGCTATCGCGGGCTGGCCGACACCCTGCCGCTGCTGGTCTGGGCGATGCGGCCGGGCGACGGCGAGATCACCTACGCGAACCCCCAGTTCCACGCGTATTACGGGCCGATCGGCACCGGCCGCGCCGCGCGGGTCGCCTGCAACCATCCCGACGACGCGCCCGCCATGGCGACGGCGTGGCGGGCGGCGCAGGCCGGTGAGACCGCCTATTCCGGGGAATGGCGCCTGCGCCGCGCCGACGGCACCTATCGCTGGCACAAGCTGACGATGACGCCGGTCCACCTGATGGCCGACGGCACCGTCATCGAGTGGCTCGGCACGGCGCTCGACATCGACGAGATCGTCACCGCCCGGATGGCGGAGCACGACGCCCGCGGCCTGCTGCGGATCGCCCTGGAGGCGGCCGAGGCCGGGACCTGGGATTGGGACATGCAGACCGGGGTGAGCCTGCTCTCGCCCGAGAGCCTGCGCATCTACGGGCTGCCCGAGGACGGCGAGCCGCGCGGCATCACCACCGCCGCGTGGACGGCCCTGGTCGATCCCGAGCAGGTCGGCGAGGTCTGGGACGCGATCCGGCACGCGATCGACACCCGCACCACCTACGCCGCCGAGTTCCGGGTCGGCGAGCGCTGGGTCTACGCCCGCGGCCGGCCGCTGTTCGGGGCCGACGACCGCCCGTACCGGATGGTCGGCCTCCACATCGACATCACCGAGCGCAAGTCGGCGGAGGTGGCCTTGCGCTCGATCACCGCCGAGGCCCAGGCCGCGCGTGCCGAGGCCGAGCGCGCGAGCGAGGCCAAGAGCGACTTCCTCGCGGCGATGAGCCACGAGATCCGCACGCCCCTGAACGGCATCCTCGGCTACGCCGACATGCTGCTCGACGAGACCCACCTGCGGGCGGAGGACCGTCACCGGCTCGAGCTGATCCAGGGCTCGGGCGCCGCGCTGCTCACCGTTGTCAACGACATCCTCGACTTCTCGAAGATCGAGGCCGGGCAGCTGACCCTCGACCCGGTCTCGTTCCCGCTGGTCTCGGTGATCGACAACACCGTCTCGATCGTCCGCGGCGGCGCGCTGAAGAGCAACCTGCGGATCGAGACCCGGATCGACCCGGATCTGCCCGCCTTCGTCCTCGGCGACGCGAGCCGGCTGCGCCAGGTGCTGCTGAACCTGCTGAACAACGCGGTGAAGTTCACCCCCGTCGGCTCGGTGACCCTCGTGGTCCGGCGCGAGCGCTCGGGGGCGCGCGGCCACGACCTGCGCTTCGAGGTCATCGACACCGGCATCGGGATCAATTCGGCGCAGCAGGACCGGCTGTTCAAGCGCTTCAGCCAGGTCGACGGCTCGATCAGCCGGCGCTTCGGCGGCACCGGCCTCGGCCTGGTGATCTGCCGCCACCTGCTCTCGCTGATGGGCGGCGAGATCGGCGTCGACAGCCGCGAGGGCGTCGGCTCGACCTTCTGGTTCACCCTCACGCTGCCGCCGGGCGAGGAGACCGGGGTCGCGGCGGCAACGTCCGCGGCTCCGGCCACGGGCCCCGCCGGACGCGCCGTGCGGCTGCTTCTCGCCGAGGACGTGCCGCTCAACCAGGAGCTCGCCTGCGCGGTGCTCGAGGCGCAGGGCTACGTGGTGGACGTGGTCGAGGACGGCGCCGAGGCGATCGTCGCGGTCGAGGCGGCGCTGAAGCAGGGCAGGGGCTACGACCTCGTGCTGATGGACGTGCAGATGCCGGTGATGGACGGCCTGACCGCGACGCGCCACATCCGCGCGCTGGCGTCGCCGGCCCGCGAGATCCCGATCGTGGCGATGACCGCCAACGTGCTTCCGAAGCAGATCGAGGACCTGCGCGCGGCCGGGATGGACGACCATGTCGGCAAGCCGTTCCGGCGCGCCGACCTCTACGCCACCATCGCGCGCTGGACCGGGCCGCAGCGGGAGGCCCGCCCGGCCGCCCCGATCCCGGCGCCGGACGGCGCGAACGCGGTGCTCGACCCGGCGGTGTTCGACGCCCTCAAGGACGGCTTCGGGCCGGAGCGCGTGGCGACGCTGCTCGACCTGATGGGCAGCGAGCTGCGCGATCGCTTCCGCACCGACGAGGACGACCGGGTCCAGGTCGCCCACGACGCGCACGCGCTGGTCTCGGCCGCCGGCATGCTCGGCTTCACCCGGCTGTCGCGCCTGTGCCGCGAGATCGAGGCCGCCGCCCACGGCGACGGCGACCTGCGCCCGCTCATCCACCGGCTCGAGATCCAGCGGGCCGAGGTGCTGGGCACGATCCACAAGCTCAAGGCGGCCTGACGCCCGTTTCCCTCCCCCTCACGGGTGGGGGAGGGACCGGCGACGGGGGCCCCTACGCCTCCGGCGCGGCCGCGTCGTCCTCGGGCTCCGGGTCGGCCGTCCAGGCGGTGGCGAAGGCGGCGAGGTGCTGCGCCTCCGCGAACGCCATCACGGTGACCTCGCGCTCGGCCGGCATGGCGCCGGGATAGGGGGCGAGCAGGATGGTCTTGCGCACGAGGCGGGCGCCGGGCGCGTTCTCGGCGATCCAGGCTTCGGCCTCGGGCACCAGCGCCTCGGCGGTGGCGAGCGCCCGCGAATCCGGGCGCAGCACGATCACGCGGGTGCCGAGGCCGGGGTCGGCGGCCTGGACCGCCTGGACGATGTCGATCACGCGGTCGCCTCGGGCAATTCGTTGATCTGCACCGCGGCCTGGGCGTCGGTGAACTTGGGGATGTCGCCGAAGATCTCGGGGCCGTGCTCGGCCGCGGCCTTCGTGAAGGCGTCGGCCGATTCGAAGGTCAGCAGCGCCATCACCTGGAACGGGGCCGGCTTGCCGTCCGGCGTGCCGACGCCGCGCACGATCTTGGCCTCGTGCAGGCCCAGGGGCGACCAGCGCTCGCGCACCAGCGGCATGTGGTGGCCGAGGTAGTAGTCCATGTCGAACCGGGGACCGGCCGGATACATCACGCTGACGAGGATCATGGCTGTCGAACACTCCCTGGCGGCGCGTCTGCCGCGCGCCGCCGGCACGGAACCACCGAATGCCTGTCAGCGCAACGGAGGCGCTCGCGACGTCTCTTTTCTATTCCCTCCGCAAGGGCCGAGGGTTTCACACGTTTCCTGAGCGGCCCGGATCGCCCGCCCCGTCCTTCCGGGGCGTCGAAGGCGAACCCGGAATCCAGAGCCGCCGACGGCGCTTGAGCCTGCCATCTCGGCGGCTCTGGATCCCGGGCTCCGCTGCGCAGCCCCGGGATGACGGGATTGAGGCGGGTCTCCGCCAGACCACACCCGGGGGTGGGGATACGGTATCCATGAGGAGCGGGCCGCCCTGCACGCCGACCGGCGATGATCGCGATCAGTGCAGCTTCACCCGCGCCTCGGTGCGGCGGGTGAGCGCGCGGGCGGCAGCGTCGAGGGCGGTCTTCACCGTGCCGTGCAGGGCCTGCTCGTGCATCTTGTACAGCGAGCGGTACATCATCCGCGCGAACAGCCCGGCGATGAACATGTTCTTGCCGCGGATGAACCCCATCAGGCTGCCGACCGTCGAGTATTCGCCGAGCGAGACGAGCGAGCCGAAGTCGCGGTACTTGAACGGCTTCAGCGGCCGCCCGGCGATGCGGGCGGGGATCTGCTTGATCAGGTAGGTCGCCTGCTGGTGCGCCGCCTGGGCGCGGGGCGGCACCGGCCGGTCGGAGCCGGCCTCGACGAGGTAGGCGCAGTCGCCGACCGCGAAGATGTCGGGATCGTGGGTGGTCTGCAGCGTCGGCGTCACCACGAGCTGGTTGGTGCGGGTGGTCTCCAGGCCGCCGAGGCCCTGCAGGAACGGCGGCGCCTTCACGCCGGCCGCCCAGACCACGAGCTCGGACGGGATGAACGCGCCGTCG
This sequence comes from Methylobacterium sp. WL119, assembly GCF_008039875.1. Classification (GTDB taxonomy): domain Bacteria; phylum Pseudomonadota; class Alphaproteobacteria; order Rhizobiales; family Beijerinckiaceae; genus Methylobacterium. The sequence continues at coordinate 12,856 of NZ_VRUU01000072.1, forward strand.
GCCAGCGCCACGCCGTCGGCGCGCACCTCCGTGACCCGCGCCTGGACGCGGACCTCTACGCCGATCTTGGCGAGCAGCGCCATCACCTCGGACGAGAGCCGCGGCGGCACCGCCGGCAGGATGCGGTCGGCCGCCTCGACCAGGGTGATCTTCAGGTCCTTGGCCGGATCGATCCGGTCCATGCCGGTGGAGACCACGTCGCGGACGGTGCGGTGCAGCTCGGCCGCGAGCTCGGTGCCGGTCGCGCCGGCGCCGATCACCGTGACGTGGAGCTGCCCCGGCCGCACCGGGCCGACCTGGGTGTGGGCGCGCAGCATCGCGTTCACCAGCCGCTGGTGGAAGCGCACCGCCTGGTCCTGGGTGTCGAGCGCGATGGCGTGCTCCTTCACTCCGGGCGTGCCGAAATCGTTGGTGGTGGAGCCCACCGCCATCACCAGGGTGTCGTAGCCGACCGAGCGCACCGGCGTGATCTCGCGGCCTTCCGCATCGTGGCTGGCGGCGAGCTGGATCGTGCGCGCCGTCCGGTCGAGCCCGGTCATCTCGCCGATGCGGTAGCGGAAATGGTGCTGGTGGGCGTGGTGCAGGTAGTCGACCGCGTGGTGGCCGACGTCGAGGCTGCCGGCGGCGACCTCATGCAGCAGCGGCTTCCAGATGTGGGTGCGCGCCCGGTCGACCAGGGTGACGTGGACGTCCTTGCCGCGCCCGAGCTTGTCCCCGAGCTTGGTCGCCAGCTGAAGGCCCGCCGCCCCGCCGCCGACCACGACGATGCGGTGCAGGCCCTGTTCGTTCTCGCCCGGTACCATGCCTGTCTCGTTGCTCCTCGGTGCGGCCGTCGCCGCCTCATCGCCGGTGGTGCCCCCGTGCACAGGCACCACCCGTGCCGCCGTTCCGGGCGGGGCCATCTCGGAACGGTTCTAGACCATACCGGGATGGCCGTAATCCGGCGGGCGCCGTCAAAATTTTTTGGCCATGCCTCAAGCCTATCGCTCAAGCATCGGCCGCGAGCGGTGGCCTCACGCGGCCGGCGCGCCGGGCTGGCGCTTGGGATGCGCCTCGGCGAAGGCCGGCAGCGCCAGGCACGCCTCGGCGATGCGCGCCACGGTGGGGTAGGGCGCGGTCTCCACCCCGAAGATGCCCGTGCCGACCCACAGGCTGACGAGGCAGAGGTCGGCGTGGCTCACCGCGTCGCCCTGGCTGAACCGGCCGGTGCCGGGCTCCGTGGAGAGCCGGGTCTCCAGCGTCTTCAGGCCGCTCTCGAAGGCGTGGCGGACGAAGCCCATCATGCGCTCCCTAGGGAGATCGTAGGCCTCCATCAGGTAGGTGCGCACCCGCGGCACGTAGAGCGGGTGGGTGTCGCAGGCCACGAGCTGCGCCAGCGAGCGGGCGCGCGCCCGCTCCCGCGGATCGGCCGGCAGCAGCTTCACGCCGCCCTTGGTCTCCTCCAGGTAGTCGAGGATCGCGAGCGACTGGGTCAGCGGCGGCCCGTCGCCGTCGAACAGGGCGGGCACCGCGCCCTGCGGGTTGATCGCGCGGAATTCCGGCGCGTGCTGGTCGCCGGCATCGAGGTCGATGAAGGTCTCCTCGTAGGCGATCCCCTTCAGCTTCAGCGCGATCCGCACCCGGAAGGCGGCGGCCGAGCGCCAGTTGCCGTACATCCTGATCATGCCACATGGCCCTTCATCGGTTTCGGCGGGGACCACACCGCACAACCGGGCGGGCCGCAAGGGCGAAGCGTCGGCGAAGCGCGGTCTGGCCGTGATCGTGCATTGCCCCGCGGACGCGATCCCGCGATAGGGACGAGACCGCGACGACGCGCGCGACACGGCGCGCGACAAGGGATGACGGCCGATGCAGATCGAGACGCCCTATCTGATGTTCCTCGGCGACGTGCCGGACCGGCTCGCCGCCAAGACCGCCTACGGCATCGTCGACTGGCGCCCGGACTGGTGCATCGGCCAGATCCGCCTGCCGGGCTGCGCGGCCGACCTCGGCATCCCCGACCTGACCCTCGACGAGGCGCTGGCCAAGGGCTGCCGCACGATGGTGATCGGCGTCGCCAATGCCGGCGGCGTTCTGCCGGAGCACTGGGTCGCCGAGATCGTCGCCGCGCTGGAGGCCGGGTTCGACATTGCGAGCGGCCTGCACGCGCGCCTCGGCGCGGTGCCGGCCATCGCCGAGGCGGCCGCGCGCCGCGGCCGGGCGCTGCACGACGTGCGCCACACCGACGAGACCTTCGCCACCGGCAAGGGCACCAAGCGCCCGGGCCGCCGCCTGCTCGCGGTCGGGACCGATTGCTCGGTCGGCAAGAAGTACACGGTGCTGGCGCTGGAGAAGGGGATGCGCGCGCGCGGCATGGACGCGGATTTCCGCGCCACCGGCCAGACCGGGGTGTTCATCTCCGGCCGCGGCGTCGCGATCGACGCGGTGGTGGCCGACTTCATCTCCGGCGCGGTGGAGTGGATCGCGCCCGCGGCCGACCCGAAGCACTGGGACCTGATCGAGGGCCAGGGCTCGCTCTACCACCCGTCGTTTGCCGGCGTCAGCCTCGGGCTGCTGCACGGGGCGCAGGCGGACGCCTTCGTGGTCTGCCACGAGCCGAGCCGCACGACGATGCGCGGCGTCCAGCACCCGCTGCCCTCGATCCGCCAGGTGATCGACCTGACGATCCAGCTCGGCAGCCTGACCAACCCCGGCATCAGGCCCACCGGCATCGCCGCGAACACCCAGGCCCTCGAGGAGGATCCCGCCCGCGCGCTGCTCGAGAAGCTCGGCGCCGAGTACGGCCTGCCCGCCACCGACCCGGTGCGCTTCGGCGTCGAGGGCCTCGTCGACCGGCTGATCGCCGAGTTCCCGGAGACCGCGCCGTGAGGCGGCTCGCGGTCGCCGTCGATCGCTTCCCGATCGCCGGCGCCTTCACGATCAGCCGCGGCAGCCGCACGGAAGCCGTGGTCGTCACCGCGCGGATCGCCGACGCCGAGCGGGCGGTCGCCGGCTGGGGCGAGTGCGTGCCCTATCCGCGCTACGGCGAGAACGTCGAGAGCGTGGCCGCGGCGATCGAGGAACAGGCCGACGCGATCGCCGCCGGCGTCGGCCGCGCCGAGCTGCTGGAGCGGATGAAGCCCGGTGCGGCGCGCAACGCGCTCGACTGCGCGCTGTTCGATTTCGAGGCCAAGGCGTCCGGCCGCCCGGCCTGGGAGATCGCCGGGCTCGCGGCGCCGTCGCCGGCCACCACCGCCTACACCCTGAGCCTCGGCACACCCGAGAGCATGGAGGCGGCCGCGCGCGACGCGTCGGCCCGGCCGCTGCTCAAGGTGAAGCTCGGCGGCGCGGGCGACCCCGCGCGCATCGCCGCGGTGCGCCGCGGCGCGCCCGACAGCCGGCTCATCGTCGACGCCAACGAGGCGTGGGGGCCGGAGACGCTCGAGGCCAACCTCGCGGCCTGCCTCGCCGCCGGCGTGACGCTGATCGAGCAGCCGCTGCCGGCCGACGACGACGGGCTTCTGAGCCGGATCGAGCGCCCGATCCCGATCTGCGCCGACGAGAGCCTGCACGACCGCGCCGGGCTCGATCATCTGGCCGGCCGCTACGACGCGATCAACATCAAGCTCGACAAGACCGGCGGCCTCACCGAGGCGATCATGCTCGCCCACGAGGCCCGCGCCCGCGGCCTCTCGCTGATGATCGGCTGCATGGTCGGCACCTCGCTCGCCATGGCCCCGGCGATGCTGCTCGCCCACCACGCCGACACGATCGACCTCGACGGCCCGCTGCTCCTCGCCCGTGACCGCACGCCGGGCCTGCTGTTCGAGGGCAGCACGATCCATCCGCCGGAGCGGGACCTTTGGGGGTGAGGGGCGGCCGCTTCTCCCTTCCCCGCAAAAGAGGGGAGGGAGGGGCGCGCTGGTCGGGCACCGCGATGGTCATGACATCGGGCGCGCTCATTCCGGGGCTGCGAAGCGGAGCCCGGAAACCAGAGCCGCAGGTGGTGCCTCGGTTCGCGCGCGCGGCGGTTCTGGATTCCGGGCTCGCCCGCGGCGCCCCGGAATGACGGGTTGGCCCATCCCGGCGCCTGCGACGCCCCTAGGCCGCCACCGCCTCGATCAGCACCGTGTCGAGCCAGAAGCTTCCGTCCGGCGCGAGGCCGAAATGGTGGGCGACCTCGTCGGGGGCGGTGGCCTGGAGGGCGCGGATCGCGGTGACCAGCGGCTCGGGCGTGCGCATCCGGGCAATCCAGGTGGCGAAGTCCATGCGCAGGCGGCCCTGGGTGATCCTGTCGACGGTGAATCCCGCCTCGGCGAGCATCGCCAGCCACTCGGGCACCGAATAGTCGCGCACGTGCGAGGGATCACGCAGCAGCTCGACCGCCTGGAGATGGGTGTCGAGGAGGGCGTCGTCCGGGGCGACGATGTCGGCGACGAGCGCCGGCGCGCCGGGCTTGGCCACGCGCCGCGCTTCGGCGAGGCCGGCCCGCACATCGCGCCAGTGATGCGCGCTGAAGCGGGTCGCGACCGCGTCGAAGGCCGCGTCGGGAAACGGCAGCGCCGCGGCCGAGCCGGCCTCGGTCGCGATGTTGGGCAAGCCGCGCCGGCCCGCTTCCGCCGCCACCGCGGCGAGCATGTCGGGCGAGAGGTCGAGCGCGGTGACCGTGCCGGCATGCGGCGCCATCGCGAAGGCGACGTGGCCGCCGCCGCAGCCGAGATCGAGGGCGCGGGCCGGGCGCACCGTTCGTATGCGCTCGGCGATGCGGTCGAGGTCGGCGCCGGCGGCGTGGACCGCGCTCGCGACGTAGGACGCGGCCTGCGCGCCGAACCGGTCGGCGACGTGGGTCTCGTGGCGGCGCGTGGGGGCGCTCATGGGATCCTCCCTCAGGGCGCCGGCACCAGCGGCGCGAGGCGCGAGAGCCGGAGCGCGACGGCGAGCGCCAGCCCGTAGAGCAGGCCGACGAACGCCACCACGCCGGTCCAGCCGGAATGGGCGAAGAACCAGCCGCCCATCGTGCCGAGCACCGACGAGCCGAGGTAGTACAGCGACAGGTACACCGCCGAGGCCTGGGCGCGATCGCGCAGGGCGCGGCGGCCGATCCAGCTGCTCGCCACCGAATGGGCGCCGAAGAAGCCGATGGTGACGACGACGATGCCGAGCACGACGAGCCACAGGCTCTGCGACAGGGTCATCAGGATGCCGGCGATCGCCACGGTGATCGCCAGCCACAGCACCTTGCGCCGCCCGAGCCGGCTCGCGACCTCGCCGGTGAGCGTCGAGCTCATCGTGCCGAACAGGTAGACGACGAAGATCGCGCCGATCGCGGTCTGGCTCAGCGAGAACGGCGGGTCGAGCAGGCGGAAGCCGATGTAGTTATAGACGCATACGAAGCCGCCCATCAGCAGGAAGGCTTCCGCGAACAGCCACGGCAGGCCGGGATCGCGGAAGTGCTGGCCGAAGGTGCCGGGCACCTCGCGCCAGCGCATCGGGTGGGCGACGAAGCTGCGCGAGGGCGGCAGCGCCCACCAGAACGCGAAGGCCGCGACCAGCGCCAGAACGCCGATGGTGCCGATCCCGAGCCGCCACGAGGCGTGGTCGGCGATGATGCCGGCGATCAGCCGCCCGCACATCCCGCCGACCGCGTTGCCGCCGACGAGCAGGCCCATCGACAGGCCGATCGAGCGCCCGTCCATCTCCTCGCCGAGATAAGCCATCGCCACCGCCGGCAACCCGCTCGCGGCGAGGCCGGTCAGCGCGCGCAGCACCAGGAACCCGTGCCAGCTCGGCACCAGCGCGGCGACGATCGTGAGGAGGGCGGAGGCGAAGAGCGAGGCCAGCATCACCGGCTTGCGGCCGAGCACCTCGGAGATCGGGCTGACGAAGAGCAGCGCCACCGCCAGCACCCCGCAGGGCAGCGACAGGGCGAGGCTGCTCTCGGCCGGCGACACGCCGAAATCGTCGGCATAGACCGGCAGCAGCGGCTGCACGCCGTAGAGCACCGCGAAGGTGGAGAACCCGGCCGCCGCCAGCGCCAGCGCCGTGCGGCGGAAGACCGGCGTGCCCGATCGGATCAGCTCGACGCCGTCGCTCATGCGTTCCTGGTTCCGGCTCCGGTGGCGGCGTCGGTGTTGGGCCGCGTCCCGGGCCGGCGTCAACAGCCGGAGGCGCAGGGCGGTTCGATTCCGACGCTTTCCACGGCCGCCCGGCCGACGCACGGATCCCTGAGCCCGCCGCGGCGGCACCGGCACCGGCCGCGCGACCAGCGTATCGGCCAAGACGATCGCCCGCGGCGAACCCGGAGGCCGGGTATTCGCGACCGGATGGAAGGGCCGTCACAAGACGTACACGGCCGCTGGATAAGCGTGACCGCAAGCACAGAGCGACGAAACGGGCGCTCGCACCAGCGCCCGCATCGGCATCACCCGGCGAAACCTGACGGCTCGGGTGCAGAATACGTCATCGATACAACTGGAGCGCGCGTTCTACTGGGCCGGCGGCCCAGGGCGCGCGATCGCCCGGTCATCCGTTTCGACCCCCGCCGCTTGAATGGACCCTCCATGCGCGTTCCGCTTAAGGCCGCCCTCCTCGGCGCGACCGTCCTCCTGCCGGCCCGTGCGGACGCGCAGGCACTTCCGGCAGGGCCGGCGCCGGGCTTTCCCAACAGCACGTCCGTGAGTCCGGGCACCGTCCTCGACCGCCTGTTCGACAGCTACGGGCGGCTCCTGACGGGCGACCCCGCGGTGCTGACGCAGAACTACCAGACCGTCGTATCGATGACGCGGGCGCGCACCGCCGACCAGACGCTTGCGGCGGTGCGCGACGACCGGACCGCGCAGCCCTACAGCGTGCTCAACGGCCTCGGGCCGCTGACCGGCCTGTATCTCACGGGCGCCGGCGCCTCGTTCGGCGGGACGACGCCCGCGCGTCTGACGCCCACCACCTACGCCGCGCCGACGCTGTCCGAATACGCGGCCGACATCGGCCTGGGCACCGGTGCCAGCGCCGGGACGACCACCTTCGGCAACGGAACCGCGACGCCGCTCGCCGCGGCGGTGAGCTTCATCAACAACGTGGTCCGGGCGAACGGCTCGACCGAGCCGGCCAAGCGGATCTTCGAGCGCTACCAGGGCGCGACGCCGGCCGTCGACCCGCTGGACCCCCGCTACGGCAACTACAACGCGATCACGAACCGGACCGCGCTGAGGGCGTCCGACACCGCGAGCCTCGTCGTCCCGGCCTACCTGTCGAGCTTCCCCGTCCCCGCCGTCTACGGCACCACGGCGGCCTGGGTCCGCGGCTTCACCGTGACCCGGGCGATGGTCGACGCCAACGGCGGAAGGCCGCTCACCGCGCCGAACGTCGGCAGCTTCGATGCGGTGGGCACCTTCACCCCGGCCACCTTCGGCGTCGGCGACTACGTGCCGGGCGTCGGCACCGCGCCGCGGCCCTACCGCGTCTCGACCTCCGTCAGCGTGCCCACCCTGCTCCAGCCGATCATCAACGGCACCAACCCTTACGCGGACGGCGCCTTTCCGAGCGGCCATACCAATTCCGGCACGCTCCAGGCGCTCGGCGTCGGCTTCCTGGTGCCGCAGCAGTTCCAGGAACTGCTCGCCCGCGCCGCCGACCTCGGCAACGACCGCATCCTCGCCGGCATGCACTCGCCCCTCGACGTGATGGGCGGCCGCATGGAGGCCACCGCGATCGCCGCCACGAACATCTACGCCGCGCTCTACGACGCGAGCGGCAACCGGCTCGATTGGACCAACCCCGCCAACGCCGCAGCCTACGCGGTCTACGAAGCCTACCGGCAGACCCAGTCCTACCTCGCGGCCTCCTGCGGGGCCGCGAGCGTCGGCGCCTGCGTGGCGGCTGCGTCGAGCGCCGCCGACCCCTTCGGCGACGCCGCGCAGAACAGGGCGAACTACCGCGCGCGGATGACCTACGGCTTCCAGCCGACGGGCCCGCAGGCCGCGATGACCGCCGCGGAGGTCCCGGTCCAGGCGCAGGTCCTGCTCCTCACCCGCTTCCCCTACCTGACCGACGCCCAGCGGACGGACGTGCTGGCGAGCACCGGCCTGCCCTCGGGGTATCCGCTTCTCGACGGGAACACCTACGGCGGCTGGGGACGGATCAACCTCTACGCCGCCAACGACGGCTACGGCGCCTTCGCCAGCACCGTCTCCGTGACCATGGACGCGTCGCAGGGCGGCTACGGCGCGAGCGACAGCTGGAACAACGACATCTCCGGCCCCGGCGGCCTGATCAAGAACGGCAGCGGCGCCCTGCGGCTGGGCGGCACCGACACCTATGCCGGCCCGACCCTCGTCAACGGCGGAACCCTGACCGTGGACGGCTTGCTCGTCTCGACGGTCACCGTCGCGGGCGGCCGGCTCGGCGGCTCGGGCACGGTGGGGGGGCTCGCCGTCCTGCCGGGCGGCACGGTGGCGCCGGGCCATTCGATCGGCACCCTGACGGTCGCGGGCAGCGCCGCCTTCGCGGCGGGCTCGGCCTATCAGGTCGAGGCCGACGCCGCCGGCCGGTCCGACCGCCTCGCGGTGGCCGGCACCGCCACGCTCGCGGGCGGAACGGTGCAGGTGCTGGCCCAAGCCGGCAGCTACGGCCCGCGCACCCGCTACGCGATCCTCGATGCGGCCGGGGGCGTGTCGGGGCGGTTTTCCGGCGCGACATCGAACTTCGCCTTCCTGACGCCGACGCTCCGCTACGAGCCGACCGCGGTCGATCTGACCCTGACCCGCAACGACGTGCCGTTCTCCGCCATCGCCACGACCCGCAACGCGGCGGCGGTCGCCGACGCGATCCAAGAGGGGCGGCCCGGGCGCCGGCGCCTACGCCGCGACCGTCGGGCTGACGACGCCGGAGGCGCAGGGGGCGTTCCGGGCGCTTGCCGGCGACGTCCACGCCTCGGCGGTGTCCGGGTCCTACCAAACCGCGTTCTTCGTCCGCGAGGCGATCCTCGACCGGCTGCGCTGGGGCGTCACCCCCGGTTCGGCGGACGGGCCGAGCTTCGGCGACCTGCCGGCGCGCTATTCCGCCGACCTGCCGGAAAGCCGGCCGCCGGTCGCCTCCGTGCCGATGCGGATCCTCGACCCGACCGTGGTCGGCGTCTGGGGCCAGGGCTTCGGCGCCTTCGGCGGCGCCCGCGGCGGCAACGCCTTCGGCCTCGACCGGACGCTGGCGGGCTTCGCCGCCGGCCTCGACCTGCGCCTGCCGAGCGGGTTCAGGCTCGGGCTCGTCGGCGGCTACGCCGAGAGCGCCCTCGACACCGCCGGTCGCCGCGAATCGGCCGGCGTCACCGGCGGGTTCGGCGGCGTCTACGGCGGCTACGAGCTCGGCCCGGTCTCGGTGCGGCTCGGCGCGGTCTACGCCGACGAATCCCTGCGCACCCGCCGCACCGTCGTCGTTCCGAGCGTGTCCGACACGCCGTCCGGCCGCTACGGCGGCAGCACGGTGCAGGGCTTCGGCGAGATCGGCTACCGGTTCCTCGTCGGAGCGCCCGCGCCGGCCGTGCTGGTGTCGAAGGTCGCGGAGCCCGGCGCGCTGGAGCAGGCAGCCCCGACCTACGTCGAGCCCTTCGTCGGTGGCGCCTATGTCGGCATCCACCGCGACCGCTTCGCGGAGACCGGCGGCGTCGCCGCCCTGACCGGGTCCGCCCGCGACTACGACCTCGCCGCCCTGACGGCGGGCCTGCGCGGGCAGACGGCGTTCGACCTCGGCCTCGGCCTGCCGCTCTCGGCGCACGCGCTCCTCGGCTACCGCCGGGCGTACGGCGACGTGGTGCCGAAGGCGCTGCTGTCCTTCGGTGCGGACCCGAGCTTCCTGGCGGCGGGCGTCCCGATCGATCGGGACGCGGTGGTGGCGGAGGTCGGCCTCGACCTGCGCCTGGCGTCCGGCGTGACCTTCGGCGCGGCCTATACCGGCCAGACCGGCGCGCGGGCGCAGGACCACGCGGTGAAGGGCAACCTCACCTGCCGGTTCTGATCCGGCCTGCCGACGGATGCCGGCCCGGGGCGGGCCGGCATCACACCCATCCTATCGCGGCGGGGGAGCCGCCGGGGGCGCCCCGCTCTGCTGCAGCAGCGGGGTGATGCGGCGGACCGTGACCCGGCGGTTCTCGCGCGAGGCGTTCTGCGTGTTCACCTTCAGGTACTGCTCGCCGTAGCCCTGCGTGGTCAGGTTCTCGGGCGGCACCTGGAAGTTCTGGGTCAGCACCGTCGCGACCGACTGCGCCCGCCGATCCGACAGCGACAGGTTGTCGACGTCGGCGCCGACCGCGTCGGTGTAGCCCTCGATCAGGAACACCTCCTGCGGGTTGGCGCGGATCGCCTGGTTGATCGCCGCCGCGATCGTCGAGAGCCGGGCGGCCTGGTCGGGCGTGACCGTGAACGAGGCGGTGTCGAAGGTGATCGTGTCGATGTCGACGCTGCGCATCCGGGCACGCAGCTGCGGGCTGTAGCGGACCTGGTCCAGCGTGTAGCGCCGGTCGACCGCCACCACCGGCGGGGCCGACAGGGCCTCGTAGACCGCGCGCTCGTCGGCCGCGCCGTAATCCACCACGTAGCGCTCGCGCGGGATGCGGATGTCGGGCGGCGGCAGGTCGACCACGTCCTCGTAGATCGGGCGCGGGGCGCCGCCGTAGCTGTTGTCGATCAGCACGACCTCGCGGCCGTCGCGGAAGCGGCGGTAGCGGCGCAGCATCCGGCCGTCGTCGTCCACCACCGTCACGATCTGCTCGCCGCCGGGACGGTCGAGATAGGTGTAGGTGTCCGGCCCGCGCCGCTCGCTGCGGTAGCCGCCGCCGCCGATGTCGCGGAAGCGCTCGTTCTCGTCGTGGCGGATGAAGTAGTTGTTCTGATCGCGCACGATGATCCGGCCGGGCTCGCGGATGTAGGTCCGCCCGTCCTCGTTGAACTCGCGGCGGTCGCGACGCACGCGGTCGTAGTCGCGCACGTCCTCGTCGTCGGTGCTGAAGCCGCCGGGGATGTAGCCGGGACGGCCGGGACGGTTGAAGCCGTCGCGGTCGCGGTCGCCGACGCGGCCCGTCGGCACGCCGCGCGGATCGTAGCCCTGCTGCCCGGGCTGGGCGCCCGGCTGCGTGTCGGAGCCGCGCAGCCCCGGCTGGCCGGGATTGCCCTGGCCCGGGCCGAACCGGCCGGCGCCCTGCGGCGGGACCGGCCGTCCGGGCACGCCGGGGCCGGCGTTCGGGGCGGCATTGGGCGGGGCGGCATTGGGC
>NZ_VRUU01000073.1 GCF_008039875.1 Methylobacterium sp. WL119
CATCAGGAGACGATCGACGATGAAGCTGACCCTCGCCCGCGCCGCCACCGTCGCCGCCACCCTGGTCGGTCTGCCGGCCCAGGCCGCCCCGGCATCCAGCGCCCCCGTCGAGGCGCTGGTGCGCGGTGACCTGCCGACCGGCTACGTGCAGTATCGCCGCTTCGGTCATCGTCACGGCTGGCGCGGCGGGCGGGGGTACGGCCGGGGTTACGGCTATGGACGCGGCTACGGCCATCGTCGCGGGCCCGGCGTCGGCGCGGCGGTGGGCGCGGGCGTCGCAGGCCTGGCGGCCGGGGCGATCATCGGCGGCGCCATCGCGAACGCGCAGGCGCAGGCCGCGCCGGTGGTGGTGCAGGGCGGCCCGGATCCCGAGGCGGTCGCCGCCTGCGCGCGCCGCTTCCGCTCCTACGATGCCGCGAGCGGGACCTACCTCGGCAACGACGGCGACCGTCACCCCTGCCCGTGATCGCAGACCCCGCCGGGCTCGCCAACGCTGCGGGTCCGGTCCCCCGATCCTGAGCGCGCGGGACGCCGCGCGGATCGGCGGCCGGCGCGCGCTCCCGCTCCCTTCGAGCACCGGTCCGGTGCCGGACCTTCCACCTTCCAACCCAAGAGGACGACCGATGAGCAAGGGCTATCCCTCGATGACCGCGCTGCTGGGCCTTCTGGCCGTGGCCGGCTACCAGAACCGCGACAAGCTCGCCGAGCTCCTGAAGGGGCATGATGCGACGCCGGGGCACACGACGATTCCGCCGGTGTCGAGCCGCTCCACGACCTCGTCCGGCAGCGGCGGCCTCTCGAGCCTGGGCGGGCTCCTCGGTGGCGTCGGCTCGGCCGGCGTCGGCGGCCTGATCGCCAGCGGCCTGAGCGAGCTCGTCGACCACTTCACCAAGGGCGGCCACGGCGAGACGGCGAATTCCTGGATCAACCAGGGCGCCAACCGCGACATCCACGAGGCCGATCTCGAGCGCGCCATCGGCCCGGAGACCCTCGACCACCTGACCCAGCAGACCGGCCTGAGCCGCTCCGCGCTCCTGTCGCGCCTCTCGCGCGAGCTGCCCTCGGCCATCGACCGCTACGCCGCCGACGGTCGCAAGCTCGCCTGACGCCGAACGACGATGCGGCCGGCGCGCGAAGGCGCCGGCTCCGAGGCGCCAACGCGATGGCGCGCGGACCGGATCGACAAGCCCGGCCGCCTCGCTCCGCATCTCAGGCCAGGACCAGGATCGTCCCGAGCACCAGCAGGACCAGGAGACCGGCGAGCAGGACGACGCGTCCGACCGGCTCGGTCTCGTCGGCCTCGGGCTCCGCCGCCTCGGCCGCCGGCGCGGCGGCCGCGACCGGCTCGCCCTCGCCGGTCGGTGCGATCACGCGTGGCGCGCCGGGCTCCGGGCTCGCGAGGGTCAGGCGCGGCGCGGCGTCGGTCTCGGCGCGCGGGCCGAACGCATCCGGCTCCACGCTCACCCCCGCCGCCTCCAATTCCAGCATCACCAGGACGAGGGCGTCGACGTCGAAGGTCTCGACCGGCAGAGCCGCCTGAAGCTCGCTCGCGGTCAGCTCCCCGCGCTCGCGCCCCAGGGCGATCAGACGGTCGAGCGTCGCGCGGTCGATCGTGCCTGCCATCCGTTTCCTCCCGCCGTTTCCCCTGCGATAAGTGGCGCCGGGCAAGCGGGTTTCACGGACCTTCGCAGGCGCGCGCGGGCTCAATGCGGCGCGTGCGCGGATCCTGGCGCTGGGGCCGATCGTCAGTACAGCGCCCTGGCCAAGCCGATGAGGCTGTCCTCGCGATCGATCGCCTCGTCGGCATCCGGGCGCGTCAGCTCGGTCCGGAACTGCCCCGGCGGGAGGCCGAAGGCCGCCGCGAAGGCGCGGCTGCAATGGCTTTCGGTGGCGAAGCCGTGGGCGTAGGCGAGGCTTCCGAGACGGCGCGTCTCGCCGGGGCGCAGGAGGGCGCGGCGCAGCTCGTCCAGGCGTCGCTGCTGGATGAACCGCCTCACCCCGCCATCCACGCCGAAGACCCGGTACAGGACGGAGCGCGAGATCCCGATCCCGTCCGCGACGGCATGCGCGTCGAGGTTCGGGTCCGGCAGGCGCGTCGCGATGAAGGCCTCGGCACGCCGGCGCCGCAGCGCGTCCCCCGCCTCGGCCGGAAGCGCCTCGGCCGAGGCCGGCAGGCCCTTGAGGCCTAGGCTCAGCAGGTTGATCGCCGCCGCCGCGACGTGGGCCGACGGATCGGGCCGCAGCGATGCGGATCGCCGCGTGAGCGAGGCCAGGAAATCCGTGAGCAGGCCGCAGGCCGCGGCCGGCAGGACGGTGCCGTGGATCCCGGCCGGATCGGAGATCACCTCCGCGACGTGGGCGCGTGCCACTTGAATCGAGAGCAGGTCCGCGCGCGTCGTCATGCGGGAGACGTGGGGGCGGCTCGTGTCGAGCACGACGACCTCGCCGGGCTGAAGCCGCCGCTCGGCACCGGGCGGACCGGACACGAAATCCCCGGATCTGAGGAGATGGAGCGTGATGTGATCGAAGCCGTGGCGGCCGACGCACGCCCAGGTGCGGTTCGACAAGACGCCTTCCACGCGCCGTTCATGCAGCACCAGGCGCGGGAGGCGGATGACGTTGAGGCGCGCGCTGAAGCCGGCGCCGATCCGCGACAGGTCGGCGACACCGCCGTAGAGGCGGTGATAAGCTTCGAAATTCTCGACGTCCAACTGCAGACCCCAACGCGCCCGAGGCATGCCGTCAGACGCCAAGCAACGGCACGGCTTCGGGCATTGTTCCGCTTGATATCGGCAACCTTAGATAAGCCTGACTTCACCTTTGCGTGATCTCTGATCGTGGCTTCCTCGCCGGCAGCCACGTGCGGCCTGCGCAATCCGCGTCGGCGTGCCGGCTGATGCCCGGCATCCCGCTTCCCATCCGTCGCGCAGGCAGGCTGTCGTCGGCAGCCTCCGTGCCGGCGAACGGGTGAGCCTGGCCGCTCTCTGGCATCCACCGCGGGCTCCACGCGGTCGCGGTCATGCCGACGCGCAGTGACATCGTCGGGACGGCGATCCCTCCGTCGTCCCGTTCGATCGCGCTTTCCGGCACAGGGCGTGGAACGCTTTCCTCGACGTCGCCGTATCTGGTCCGCGTCCCGCCCCTACGCAGGCGAGGACCGTCCTTGCGTTCGGAGACTTCGATTTCGAGGCGATCCGTCTCGGAGGGCCGATGGCGCCGGCCAGGCGCGCCGAACGACGTGCTCGCCTCGCTCCACGGGAGTCGGACTTGAAAACCCTGGTTGCGCTGGTCCTCTCCATGGCGGTGTTCTTGGCACACGGTGCTGTGGCGCAGACGACGGAGGACGATCCGGGTTCGACGAGCTCTGAAGAGGCGAGGCCGGGTCCGCCGCCGCCGCTTCCCGACCTGTCCGATCCGAACTCCCGCACTGGAGAAAGTCTGGGAGAGCCCGATGCGCGATCGGGCATTCCCAAGACGCTGCGTGGGTCGGCCAGCAAGTCCGGCGGACCGGCGAACGACCTGAACCCGAGCGGCACGCCGCAGGAGGCGCCCCCGCCGAAGGGCGACCTCGCGAACGTGCTCACGGGCAAGGAACTGTTTCACGGCAACTATTGCGGTGCGGGCCAGCGCGGCGCCGACCTGCCGCCGACCGACGCCCTCGACGCCGCCTGCCAGCGCCACGACGCCTGCTACGATGCGGCCGGGCACCGCTCGTGCGCCTGCGACCAGGCACTCAGGCGCGAGGCGACGGCGGTGTCGGAACGACCGGACGTCCCGCTCGAGGTTCGCCGGCGGTCGCTCAGCGTCGCCGAGGCCGCCGATGCAATGAATTGCCGGGCTCCCTGAGCCGGGCCCGGCACGCGGTCGCCCTCGTCGGCCGGGACCCTGGGACGGCACAGGTCGGATCGGTCCGGCATCGCCATCCGCCCTGTCGGGGCCGGTCGAGACGCCGCGGATGAGCGCCCGGTCCGGTGGAGGCCCGAGGTCGAAGCGGCACCATGGATGCCCGGTCCGTCGCGGTCGAGGGCGACGGGGACGGTGCGGGGGGGCCGGGGCATTCGCCTCGCGGACGTTCGCGGCGTGGAGAGCGACCGGCCTCGCGGAACGGTCGTCGACGCCGTGCCGTCCTTCGCGTGGGCAGCGCGGAACCTCAGTGTTTCAGCAGCTGCGAAGCCCGTGTGCGCTTCATCGCCGAGCGGATGGAGCCGAGGAAGGGCCCTTTCGCGGCAGAGTCCCTTCGGTCCCAGGACGACGCGCCTCGACCGCGCCTGCCGGCGCTCTGGTTCGTCGCTGGATCGACGTGGGTCATCAAGGTCCCGCAGACGCGAACCGAAAGGCTATCGAACCGCTTGAAGGCGGCCGCGATGGTCTCCCGAGGCGTCGTGCCCCACCGGGCGAGATGAACCACGAGATCGGCCAGCCTTGCGAGCGGCAGAAAGTCGAGCGACTGCAGAACGGGCGGAGCTTCGAGGATGATGATCTCGAACGAGGACCTCACCCGTTCGATGAAGGCTGCGAGACGCATGCAGGTGAGATCGTCGGAAGCGATCCAGCGTGGCGCTGCCAAACGGACGACCGGATCGTCGGCGAAATCCCTCAGGAAGGCATCAGGGTCGCTCACCGCCGCATCGAGCGGCAGGGATAGGGTGCCTGTTTCCTCGGTCGACCGCGACGCGACATCGACGATGAGGGCTCTCCCGCCGTTCCTGGCCGCCTCGGTCGCCAGGGCGCGGCCGACGTCCGACTTGCCTTCCTTGGCAACCGACGATGTGATGAGGAGGACGCGGCCGAAGGCGGCGGCGGTCTGCACGTCGATCGAGGCCGCCAGGAACCGGATCGCTTCCTCGAAAAGGCGCTTGTCGCTCGGCTTCGGGCGCTTCGGCTGGTTGGGGATCATGCCGAGGCACGGCGTCTGCGTCTCGGCCGACAGCTCGGCCTCCGAGCGGAGGCCGTCGTGCCGGTTCTCCAGCAGGTAGGCGCCGCCGATCCCGATCGCCGTCGCGCCCAGCATCGCCACGGCGAAGATCACGACCGGGTTCGGTCCCGAGGGAAGCGGGATCGCCTCGGCCCGCATCACGACCTGCGCGCTGGTGGACGCCAGGCCCGCTGCAGCGATGGCCTGGGCATAACTTTCGGTGAGCACCTTCAGCCTGTCACGCAACGAGGTCGCGTCGAGTTGAAGGCTCTTCAGCTGGGTCTCGCGCTTCTTGGAGTCGATCGCGGTGTCCTTGGTCTGCCTGATGTGAGCCGCGAGCGCTGCCTCCGCGTCGGCGGCGGATCTCAAGCGGCCGTCCAATTCCTTGATCGCTCCCTCGATCTCCGCGTGGAGGCGCGTCTCCGTGTCGTCGAGCGCGGATCGCGCGCGCGAGAGGCCGGGATGCTTCGGTCCGTTGAGGGCGAGTTCCGCCAGTTCCCTCCGCTGCTTCTCGCGGTTCTCCAGAAGTTCCCGGATCACCGGAGCACCGGCGAGGTCTTCCGCGGACGGAACGCCTCCGGCGACGAAGACCTCTTTGGCGTGTGCGACCCTCGCCTCCTCGGCCAGGCGCAAAGCGGTCGCCGCATCGAGACGGGCGGAGAGGTTCTGCAGTTGCTGCTGTGGCATTCCGCCGTCGGTCGACAGCTCGAGAAATCCCGACTGGCGCCGATACGCGTTCACGGCCGACTCGGCGATGTCGAGCGACGCGCGGGTCTGACGGATCTGCGAGGCGACCCAGTCGCTTGTCCGCTGGGCAGCCCTGACGCCGGTCTCCATGTTGTTGCTGATGTATTCGTCCAGGAACGCATTGACGATCTTCGCTGATCGCTCCGGATCGGCCGAAGCATACGAAACGCCGATGATGTAGGACCGAATGTCGTTGGTGACGGAGAGACCCTGAAGAAGTGCGTGCGCGATCAGGTCTTCGCGAAACGTCTGGTCCGAGGACGGCGTCTGCCAAGGGCGAATGGTGCGGAGATTGTCGGGTAGCCAGCTTTCGAAACGAAGGATGAACGGGGTCGCGGGCGCAAACTCCGGATCTGCCGCCAAGTTGAGGCGGGCGACGACCCGGCGGGCGACGGCCCTGGAGCGGAGCAGGCGCGCTTCGCTCTCCACGAGGGCCGACGCTTCGACCGCCGTTCCGGTCGATTGCGCCGATGATCCCGTCCGCGTCTGCTCGTCGCGGCTGAAGGTCAGCTGGATCAAGGCGTCTGCGGTATAGGTCTTCTTGATGAGGATCAGCCCGGCGATGCCCATCACGAACCCGACCACCAGCGCCACCCCGATGAGCCGGCGGCGACGCAAGATCATCTTGATCGCCGACTGCGCGACGCCGTCGTAGTGATCACGGACGCTCGTCTCCCTGAGGTGGGGATCGAACCGCGGCAACTGGTTCATGTCATCCTCGTCGTTGAAGGCTGTCGGATGGTCTTCGAGGCGTAGAGCTTCCGCTCGGCCGCACGGTGGTTTGGCATCGGTGGCGCCTTCCGGGGCGCCGCTCGCGGTCGGGCCGGGTACGCGGTCGGACGATGCCCGCGGCGCCGATCGGTTATCGAAGCAGAGCGCCCGGGTACTTGTCGGTCGGATCCGCGGAGGTCCATGTGGTCGGGCGTTGCGCTGCGCGGTCGGAGGCCGTGGCCGTGGCATTGGCGGCGACGCCGTTGCTTGCGCCGTCTTGCGCCATGGCATCCGACGCTGCGCCGTCCCGGCGGATCTCGACGATCTCGCCCGGCGCAAGGACCGTGGTCAGCGTCACGCGCACGGTCTCCGCCTTCCCGTTCTGGCGCCGGGTGACGAAGGCGCTGCGGCTCAATTCCTGCGACGTGGCGATGCCGAGAGTGCCGCCCTGCTGGATGCGCGCTTCGCGGACCTCCCGCGCCGTGGGGAGGCTCGTCTCGACCTCGGCCAGGCGAGAGCGCAGCTCCTGCAACTCGACGATGACGCGCCGCTTGTAGGTGTTCCGCGTGTCGAGCACGCGCACGGCGAGATCGCCGATGCCCAGCTCGAGACGGGCCAGCTCCGAGGAGAGGCGCGCGATGTTTCCCTTGTTGCGCGCTTCCTCGCGCTTGAGCTCGATCCCGGTGTAGCGCCGCGCGAGACCGTCGCTCATGAGCTTGTTGTAGTCGGCGAGATGGTCCTGGATCAGGTTCAATTGCACCTGTTCCGAAGCCGACTGGGCCTTGTTTCCCACGATTTCAGCTTCGAGCCGGGGCTTCTGCTCCTCGAGCAGCGAGACCTCGGCCTTCAGAGCCTTCTGCTGGGTCTCCAGCATCTCGCGTTCCGCCTTCAGGAGGGCGCGCGTCCCATCGTCCTCGGTCAGCTCGGCGGGAAGCGCGAAGCTCGGCGCGTCGTTGAGCTGCGCCGACAGGCGAGCGCGGCGGACCAGGAGCGTGCGGCGGGTCAGCTCGAGCGCTCGCACGCGCTCCTCGGCCAGGAGAAACTCCGTGCGCAGCCCGATCTGCGCCTGCTCGGGCAGCGCATATCCCCCTGCCAGGGCGATGGCGCTTTGGACGGTGGCACCGTAGCGGAACGGATAGCTTCCCGGGGATTTGACGTCGCCCATCACGTAGATCGGCCGCATCTCGGAAATCCGGGCGCTCACGACCGGCTGATGGAAGTAGCCGTCGGCGAGCCTTTCCGTCACACGCTTCTGAAGCTCGGGCAGCGTCAGATCCGCGACCGCGACGTCGCCGACGATGGGAAGCAGGATGCTGCCATCGCCGCCGACCACGTAGTCCCCGGCCAGCTCCGGCTGACCGAACACGGACAGGGTGATCTTGTCGCCGGACGAGATCCGATAGGCCGCGTCCTGCGCGCGGGCGGAACATCCCACCGCGATCGCCGCCAGGGCGGCGAGCACCACCGAGCCGAGGCGGCCGACCCATCGAGAGAGCTCATGCATGGCGACCGACCTGTCTTCCCGTCGAGACCCGAATGGATCATCTCGAAATCGCGGCTGCGTTCATCCGGCGCGACCGCGAAAGCCTACGGTGCCTCGGCTTCGCTCGACGCTATTCTTCGGGACAGCGGCGCAGCTCTTTGGGCACTAATACCGATGCGTGCTGCGAAATCGCATCGTCGAGCGGCTTCTGCGTCGTCATAAGACTTGCGACGCGCCGTCTCCGCAGCCGTGCCGACCACCGTGATCGGATGCCGCGCGTTTCAGGGCGTGAAACCGTGACGCGAGCGCCGCCCGATAGACAGAGATCAGGGCCTTCGTCGTGATCGGCTCGGCCCAGCGCTGCTCATAGACCGCGCGCCCGGCACGTCCCATGCGCCGCGCCTCGGCCGGATCGCCGGAGATCCGCCTCAGGGCACGGGCGAGATCCCCTGGGTCGTCGGGTTCCACGAGAAGGCCGGTGACGCCGTCCTCGACGAGTTCGGCGAGCGAGCCGATGCGCGATGCGATCACCGGGGTGCCGGCGGCGAACGCCTCGATGATCACCATCGGGAGGCCCTCGTACCAGAGCGAGGGCACGACCAGGGCTCGGGCACGCGCGATCGCCGCCTGCGTCTCGGCCGGTGCGAGAGCGCCGTGCGGGACGAGCCAGGGGCCCGCAGCGACCTCCGATCGCATCGGACCGTCACCGGCGACATCGACCGGCAACCCTGCCTGCGCGGCGGCCTGGGCCAGCACGGACAGGCCCTTCTCGGGGCTGAGGCGACCGGCATACAGGAGGCGTTGCCGCGGGCCGTCGAAGACGGGGCCCGGATCCGCGAGACCGTTGGGCTTCACGAAGATCCGCTCGGCGGGAACGCCGGCGCGAGCGAAGCGATCGCGGGCGAAGCCGGTCAGGGCAATGAACGCGTCGACGTCGTGCTTCCAGGTGCCCACCCGGCGGTGATGGGCGATCATGCGGGCGACCGCGAGGGATCCGATCCGCGAGCCGCGGTAGCAGCCATGGACGGCCGCGGCGTACGGCGTGCCCGCGATACAATCCTCGCAGGGCCGTCCGTCGCGCAGGAGGAGCGCGCCGGCGCAGACGATCCTGTAATTGTGCAGGGTCTGCACGGTGGCGGGACCGACCGCGCGAACCGCCGCATGAACCGCCGGGGAAACCAGCGGGAACGTATTGTGGACGTGCACGACGTCGGGGCGGAAGTCGCGAACCGCTTCCAGGACACGGGCGATCCCGCGCGGCGCGTGCGCGGCCTCGATGGCGACGCGCAAGCGGGCGACGGGGCTGTCGATGATGTCGTTGCTGACGAGAACGGTCTCGACCCGGCAGCCGGCCCGCGCGAGCGCCACCGCTTCGCCCTCGACGACGGCGTCCTCGCCACCGCGGATCTGGTAGCGGTTGTGAGAGATGAGAACGCGAAGGCTAGTCATCGCCACCGAGCCGACTTGATTGAGGGAAGAATTTCCGGGTTTTTGGGACAAAAATTTCATCGTAAGCGTATAATACTATGTAATACCATATAACTTGATCGAAAAAATATCTGATATCTCTGATGCAATGATGATCCGGTTCAGGCCGGAGCACCAACCATAGCTGAGCGCCGCATAAGCACACGCCCGTCAGCGGGAGTAGTGCGAAAGGGTGGCGTTCCACGCTCGGCATCCTGCCGATGAACGGTTTGGTGCCGCGTCCGGCAAGCGCAAGCTCAAGGCCGCCACGCTCCGATCGAGCAGCCAGGGTTTCCGAGCCGATGCGTCCGAAGCATCGGTCGGGAGACGTGATCGGCAATCGAGAGCAGGACGCGACATCATCGTACGGGGATGGAGACAATGAAGAAACGCGTGCTCATCACCGGAGGGGCGGGTTTTATCGGCTCGCATCTCTGCGCCCGGCTGCTCAGGGAGAACAACGACGTCTTGTGCGTCGACAACTTCTACACCGGATCGCGAAGCAACGTCGCCGAGCTCGCCCACCAATCGGCTTTCGAGCTTCTGCGGCACGATGTGTCTTTTCCTCTCTATGTCGAAGTCGACGAGATCTACAATCTCGCCTGCCCCGCCTCCCCGATCCACTACCAGCGCGATCCCGTGCAGACGACGAAGACGAGCGTCATGGGAGCGATCAACATGCTGGGCCTGGCGAAGCGCCTGCGCATTCCCGTCCTCCAGGCATCGACGAGCGAGGTCTACGGCGATCCCGACGTTCATCCGCAGCCGGAAGCGTATCGCGGCCGGGTCAGCATCACCGGACCGCGGGCCTGCTATGACGAGGGCAAGCGCTGCGCCGAAACCCTGTTCTTCGACTATCAGCGGCAGCATCGGCTTCCGATCCGGGTCGCGCGGATCTTCAACACCTACGGCCCCCACATGCATCCGCTGGACGGCCGGGTCGTCTCCAACTTCATCATCCAGGCGCTGACCGGCGAGCCGATCACCCTGTACGGCGACGGATCGCAGACCCGTTCCTTCTGCTACGTCGACGATCTCGTCGAAGGGCTCGTGCGTCTGATGGCGATGGATCAGGACCTCGAGGCCCCGGTCAATCTCGGCAACCCGGTCGAGATCACCATCGCCGAGCTCGCGCACCGCATCATCGACCTGTGCGGCTCCGGTTCGGCCATCGTGTACCGACCCTTGCCGCAGGACGATCCGACCCAGCGCTGCCCCGACATCGGTCGCGCGCGGAACCTGCTGCACTGGACGCCGAAGGTCGCTCTGGATGACGGATTGAAGCGCACCATCGCCTATTTCGAAGCGCTGCTGGCAGGTCCGGGCGGCACGGTCAGCCCGCTTCTGAGGGCCGCCTCATGAGCGCTCCGTCAAGGCCTCCGCGCGTCGAGATCCTCGGCGTTCCAGTGAGCGCCATCACCCTCCAGGATGCGGTCATGACGATCGATGCCTGGATCCGGTCGCGCCGGCGCCACTACGTCTGCGTCACCGGGGTCCACGGCATCATGGAATGCCGGCGCGACGCCGCCCTGCGCGAGATCCATGCGAGCGCCGGCATGGTCACGCCGGACGGGATGCCCCTGGTCTGGATGGCCCACAGGCTCGGCCGCCCCCGCGTGCGGCGCGTCTATGGTCCCGACCTGATGCGGGAGATCGCGCGCATCTCGCCGGCCCTCGGATACCGTCACTACTACTTCGGCGGCGGCCCCGGTCTCGCGGACAAGCTCTCGGAGACCTTGCGCGCCGCCCATCCGGGCTTGGTCGTCGCCGGCACGTTCAGCCCGCCCTTCGGCGCCGTCACCGCCGAGGAGGACGAGGCGATCGTGCGCGCCATCAACGCGAGCAGGCCCGACATCGTGTGGGTCGGCCTCAGCACGCCCAAGCAGGAGCGCTGGATGAGCGCCCACCGGGATCGGATCGAGGCGCCGGTGCTGATCGGCGTCGGCGCCGCCTTCGATTTCCTGGCCGGCACCAAGCGCCAAGCGCCGCGCTGGATGCAGCGGAACGGACTCGAATGGGCGTTTCGCCTGGGAACCGAGCCCAGGCGGCTATGGCGTCGCTATGCCTCGATGATCCCGCGCTTCGTCGCCCTGGCCACGGCCCAGCTGATCCGCCGAGACAGGACGGCCGGTCGGGCCGAGAACACCGTCTGATCCCATCCGGCCGCGGGCAGGTCGGACCCGCGATGGGAGCGTGGGCCCGACCCGCCGCATCGGCCCGGTCCGGGACCCGATGCGTTCGGCGGACCCGCCCCCGCCTTACCGTTCGAGGGCGGCGGCTCGAACCGGATTGGGCCTCCCCCTTCCGGGTCGCGGGAATGACACCGATGCTCCGCCGATCCGCGCGGGCCACGGTGGCATCCTGAGCCGGATCTTTGATCGATCGAACTCGAGCAGGTCTCGCGCAAATGACCTATGCAACCGGACGGGCGCGTGCGTCGCGATGGCCGACCCCGTACTTCGGCGACGCGTATCTTCGGTTCGGGTGCTTCGCGCTGCTCGGCTATGCGGTCTTGGGAAAGGGATTCGCCTATCTCGGCGTGCCGCCCCTTTTCGTGGGCGAAATCCTGCTGCTTCTCGGTTTCGTCGGCTGGACCCGAACACGGTGCGTGCTCGCGACCTTCGTGCCGGTGCAGAACCAAATCCTTGCCGGGTTGATGGTCCTGATCGTGATTCGTGCCGCGCCCGACATCGGCATCTACGGCCTCGACACGATCCGCGACAGCATGCTCGTCTTCTACGGGCTGTTCGCGTTCTTCGTCACCGCGCTCCTGCTGGAGCAGCCGCACCGCATCGAGGTCCTCGTGGCCCGATATGCGTCCTTCGCGTGGCTGTATGGGCTGATCGGCGGACCGCTCTTCCTCTTGGCCAAGTACACCAACGACGCTGTGCCGAAGTGGCCGTGGTCGGGAACGCCGATGTTCGAGATCAGGCCCGGCGAAGCATCGGTGCACGTCGCAGGCGCTACGATCTTCGTGCTTCTCGGCTTGCGCAAGGTCAGCCTGCCATGGGTCTTGGCGTTGCTGTTCGGGCTGGCCCTGCTGACGCCGAGCCGCGGCGGAATGCTGGCCTGTCTCGTCCCGAGCCTGCTCGCCGCCGTCGTCGGCCGGCAGATGCGGAAGATCGTGCGCATCATGCTCCTGTGCCTGGTCTTTTTCGGGCTGATGGCCGTCCTCGGGATCAAGCAGATCGGGCCGCCCAATCCCGACGGCTCGCATCGCGAAATCGGGCTCGAGCAGATCGTCGACAATGTCAACAGCATCCTCGGCGAGAGCAAGTCCGCCAATCTCGACGACACCAAGACGTGGCGGTTGCATTGGTGGCAGAGGATCAAGGACTATACGCTGCACGGGCCTTATTTCTGGACGGGCAAGGGTCTCGGGATCAATCTTTCGGTCGTCGATGGGATCAGCAACGCCCGCTCCGACAATCCCCTGCGGAGCCCGCACAACGTCAACATGACGTTCCTGGCGCGGACCGGGGTGCCGGGGGTCTCGCTCTGGATCCTGCTGCTCGCGACCTGGTTCGGTCGATTGCTGTGGGACGTCGTCCAGGCTCGGCGACGCGGGGATATCGACCAGTCGAACGTGCTGCTCTGGATCGTCGCCTACGGTCTCGCGTTCGTGATCGACGCCTCCTTCGACGTCGCTCTCGAGGGCCCGATGCTCGGGATCTGGTTCTGGTGCCTGTTCGGCCTCGGCATCGCGGCATCGATGATCTACCGGATGCCGTACGAGCGGCCGGCTCCCGGGTCCGCGAGAAGATCGTTCGCTTTCGACGCCCTCTCGGGCGCCGCGAAATAGCAACGGGCGACGGGACGTGCCCGTCGGCAAAAGGCCTGTGCCCGGTCTGGCAGGGCACGACGGGAATCCCACTTCCGAGAGCGAATGCGATGCGCGATCAGCGGGCGGCCCTCATCGTCCTTGCCTTCCTGTCCTCGATCCCGGCGCCGGCCGCCGCAGGCTCGGACGAGCATCGCCCGCCGGCGATCGCCGTCGACGTCGATGCTGCGGGACCCCCCCACAAGCCGTCCGGGGGAGCGGCGGAGACGGCCGGGCTGCTCGGACCGGCCGGCCCGAAGGACATCGCCTGCAACGGAATCCGCGTCCAACCCGGCGCCAGGCTGCAGGAGATGGCGGAAGCGGCAGGCCCGGGTGCTGCCTTCTGCCTTCAGCCCGGTCTCTACCCGGCCCAACATGTCAGCCCGCTTCCGTCGCAATCCTTCACCGGGCTGAAGGGCGCCGTCCTCGATGGTCGGAACGGCGTCCGCCGCGCCTTCGACGGGACCGCCCGCGACGTCGTCATCCGAAACCTCGTGATCCGCAACTATACGGCCGGCAACCAGGATGCGGCCGTCTATGCCGCCCACGGACGCGGCTGGCGCGTCCTCGACAACGAGATCTGCTGCAATGCCGGGATCGGCGTCTCCATGGGCGTCGGCACCGTGGTCTCGGGCAACAGCATCCACCACAATGCCCAGTCGGGCTACGGCACCGCCATGCCCGGTGCGCCGATCGTCGAAAACAACGAGATCGCGTTCAACAATCACCAGAAGAAGTTCGATCCGGCCTTCGAGGCCGGTGGCGGCAAGATCACCTTGAGCGACGGCGCCGTCGTCCGGCACAACTGGGTCCACGACAACCAGGGGCCCGGCATCTGGAGCGATATCGACAACACGAACTATACGGCCGAGTGGAACCTGGTCGAGAACAATTGCTGCGGCGGCATCTTTCACGAAATTTCCTGGACCGCCGCGATCCGGCACAACGTCGTCCGCAACAATTCCGGCGACACGTGCCCTGGCTGGCTCTGGTGCGCCGGCATCATCGTCGCCGCCTCCGGCGCGACCGAGGGCGCCGTGATCGACATCGCCTTCAACACGATCGTGTCCGACGGCGCGACGAAGGGCAACGGCATCGCCCTGATCCAGCAAGCCCGGCAGGCGGGAAAATTCGGGACCTATCTGCTGCGCAACATCTCCATTCACGACAACACGATCGACGTGTCGGCGGGAGGCAGCAGCGGCGCCGTTCAGGACACGGGCGATCTCAGGATCTTTTCCGATCGAAGCATCCGCATGGACCGGAACATCTACATCGTCGGCCCCAACCGCAGCCCTTTCTCCTGGGCGAACGAGACCGGTGGGCGGGACCTGATGACGGCACACGGCCAGGAGCTGTCGGGCACGTTTCGCTGAACCGCGGATCGGCCCGACACAGGGCCGACGCGCATGCGGGCTTGCGCCAAGTCCGGCGCGGCAGCGCGACCGGCCGCGGCCCGATCGAAATGGATCGACCCATAGCGACCATGGCGGACGGACGCATGATTGCTGCGGTCAAGCGACCGGCGCGCACGATCCGCACTCGCCTCCCGTGCATGCCTGCCTATCGTGATCCCCCGCGCGTCTTCGGCCCGGCAATCCCGTGCCGCCACCCGGATCTGTGGATCGCGCCGGAGCCGAGCGGTCGGCGTCGCAGCCGAACGGTCGGCCGCAGGTCGATGCGACGTCCGCGTTCGAGATCGACCGGGAGGGTGCCAAAGGTTCGCCCCTGCGGTGGGCCCGGCCGCCGAAAACGGTGATGGGCGATTTGGCTCCTGTCAGGCAGCAAGAATTCCTATAAGCGGATGGGTCGAGGGCCCGCTTCGGGCGTGGGCAGGCGGGGGGGCGACATGGCGCTCCGCAGGCAGCCCGACGGTAAGGCGACGCGTGGCGGGGCGTGAGAGCTGCAATGACGGTCTCGGTGATTCTCAAGGCACTGAACGAGGAAGCGCGGATCGGGGGAGCCCTCGCGAGCGTCGTGGCAGCGCTCGACGGGATCGGCGGCGAGATCATCCTGGCCGACGGCGGCTCCCGCGACGGGACGGTCGGCGTCGCCTCGGCCTTCCCGGTCCGGGTGGTCCAGCTCGATCCCGCCGTCCGGCCGAGCTGCGGGATCGGTCCGCAACTCGGCTTTCAGTACAGCCGGGAGCCGTTCGTCTGCCTCATGGACGGGGACATGCTGCTCGACCCCGGCTTCCTGCGGGAGGCGCTGGCCTATCTGCAGGCGCATCCCTCCTGCGCGGGCGTGACCGGGCATGTCGCGGAAATGAACGACACCAGCCTCGAATACGTCCGGCGCGGGCGCCGCGCCGCGCCGGAGAACCGGACCGGATCGATCGACCGCATGAACGGGGGCGGTCTCTACCGCCGCGCAGCCCTGCTGCAGGTCGGGTATCTGTCGGACCGCAACCTGCACGGATACGAGGAGTTCGACCTCGGTCTGCGGCTGCGGGCGTGCGGCTGGGGCCTGCATCGGCTCGACCGGCGCTTCGTGAGCCACTTCGGGCACGCCGTCGACGCCTACGCCCTGCTCGTCCGGCGCTGGAAATCCGGCTATCTCCGCGGCATCGGCGAGGTTCTTCGGGCAGCGCTCGGCACGCCGCGATGGGGGCGGCTCGTGCGCGAGCTGCCCGAGCTGAAGCTCTGGGCCGCGGTCTACCTATGGCTGATCCTGATGCTGGCCCTCCCGTTCCTGGCTCCGCACCCCTGGCTCGGGCTCGGCCTCGAT
Source organism: Methylobacterium sp. WL119 (assembly GCF_008039875.1). Taxonomy (GTDB): domain Bacteria; phylum Pseudomonadota; class Alphaproteobacteria; order Rhizobiales; family Beijerinckiaceae; genus Methylobacterium. Next base: position 15,871 of record NZ_VRUU01000073.1, read on the forward strand.
CTCGCTCTCGTCGTCGGCGTGGTCGGCCTGATGGCATGGCGTCAGCACAGCCTGCGGCTGGGGCTCTACGCGGTCGTCGCCTGGATCTTCCATGCCGCGGCGTTGCCCCTCGGCTTCCTCCGGCGACGGCAAGCGCCGCAGGCCTGGATCGAGAGCCGCATCCTGCAGGATGTCGTCGCGGCACGTCCGGCCGCCCGTGCCGGGTCGGACGCGTGAGCGGGACGCTCCGAGGCGCGTCGCCGGTCGCACCGCGGCAGGCTCGGCGGACGTCCCAGAGCATTCTCGGGCGAAGTGGATCCCGGCTCGCGTGAAGACAATGCCATTTCACAACACGATAGAGCATCTTCCGTGATCCAGGGATCACGGAAGATGCTCTAGAAGTCCGACATCAGGCGGCTCCAATCCTCGCCTGCCAAGCCGCCGATGTAGATGTCGCCCCGCTTCGCCGCGGCGGCGATGTCGGCATGCCGCGTCAGCACGCACACGAAGGCGCGATGCCGGAAGCCGACGCCGCGCTGGTGGGCGAGGCCGTGCATGAGCGCGGGCTGCGCGTGCCCGATCGCCTCGGTGCAGCCGGCCTCGTCGAGGTGACACAACATCGCGTGCAGGATCGCGGCTTCCTGCGCGGGGCGGGCCAGCACGTTGAGGACCCGGGCGGGCCGGCCCGCCGCACCGTGATAGACGAAGCAGCCGACGACCGCCCCGCATCGGTTCACGACACGGCGGATCGCCAGGGGGCCGCGGCGACGATTCTGCTCCGCCATCGCGACGAACCAGGCGAGCTCGGGCCGCGACCAGCGCGGGCGGACCGCATGATGCGCGATCAACCCGGGCGCATGGTCGAGGAAGTCGTCGACCGTCATCGGCTCGACCCGCACGTCCGGTCGGCACGGTCGAGCCGAGCGGACGCGGACGGCTCGGATCGCCGCGTCGAGCGGCCAGGCGAGCGGCCCGAGCGGCGGCTCCCACCGACGCAGCGTCCTGCGCACGACGCGACCGAGCGCGGCCTCGGCGGGGCGGAAGGTCCGGATCCATTCCAGGTTCTGGATCGGCACGATCGTGCCGCCCACGGCCTGGAAATGCTTCAGGCTCGTCGGGGAGGAGGAATCGTTGAAGGCCAGATCCTGCTGCCGCGCCCGCATGGCCAGGCTGATCTTGGCGGCGCCGGCCGCGTCCTTCGATCCGTCCGTCATGAAGGCCGAGAACAGGCGTCCCGCGACGTCCCGCTCGCCCACGCGGAACGCGACGTGGACGGAGAGCAGCGCGCTGGTGATGCGGCCGTCGCACCGCTCGTAGACGCAGCTGCCGGTCTCGCGGGTCTGGCCCGGCGCGCCGAAGGCGAGCGTGCGGAGATAGGCCAGAAGGTCCGGTCCCGGCTCCGCCTCGATGCCCCGGAAGTGGCGCAGGAAGAGCCGGCCGACCGCCGCGACGTCCGCGATCTCCATCGGCCTGAGACGGCCCTCGCCCCGTCCGCACGCCGGCCGGTCGTGCAAGGCGGTTGCTCCCGGGCTCCGGTCCGGGTGCGTCGTCATGCGGCCGCGCTCAGGGCGCGCCCGCGGCTCCGTGCGGCCAGGCTCAGCAGGACGAGCCAGGCCGCCGCCACGGTTCCCGCCTCGATCGCGTAGAGGGCGACGATCGCGCCCGACGGCCCGGCGAGCCACGAGGCCGCGGCGATGAGGCCGCCCCCCAGAAGGTTGACGGTGCTCAGGATCATCGCGCGAGCCCCCTGGCGGCCGGAGGCGCCGAGCAGGTCGATCGCCACCGACCAGACGGCGATCAGGGCGATCGTGCCGGAGAGGCAGCGGACGAAGAACGTGACCTCGTCGTAGGCGCGGCCGAACGCGAGGCCGAGCCAGGGCGCCAGCAGGAAGAGCAGGAGCGCCGTGCCGCTCCCGAGAACGACCGCTCCGACGAGCACCCGGCCCGCATCCGGCAAGGCGCGGTGCAGCCCGTCGCGGCTGGCGCGCACGAAGCGCCGGTAGACCAGACGGTTCACCGGTACGGGGATCGACAAGGCGCTGACGGACGTCGACCGGCTCTGCCACGTCCACATCCCGGCATGGCTGGCCACGCCCGGGACGGGCGCGGCGAAGATCGCGCGCTTCTATGCCGATCCGGTCAAGCGGGCCCGGGACCGCTCGGCCGTGCACGCGAGCCTGCGGGCCCGCTCCATCAAGGTCGACACGGCCCTGCCCTGGCGGATCCGCCGCTTCAAGAGCGAAACGATCGTGCGCGCCCTGTACCGATCGCCCCTCGGCCGCCTCCTCCCGCGGCACTGAAGGGCCGTCCGATGCGCCAGCGCCCCCTCGCCGCCTCGCAGGACGCCGCCCCGCGATGAACCGCCGCTCCATCCTGGCCCGGCTCGCGGGCCTGCTTGCCGCGTCCGCCGTCGGGCCGGCCCGTCCGGCGGCCGCCGCCGGCGTCATCCCCGTCTTCCGCCGCGGCATCGGCGTCTCGCACACGCTCGGCTGGGCCGAGGTCGGAGCGAGCGGATCGTACGCCGAGCCGCCCTTCGCGGAGCCGCGCTTTCGGTTCGGCGCGGAGCAGATGGGGGCGATCCGGCAGGCGGGCTTCGACTTCGTGCGTCTCGTCGTCGATATCGGCCCGTTCCTGGCTCTGACGGGCGCGCGGCGCGACAGGCTGGACGACCATCTCCTCGGCATCGTCGGTGCGCTGCTCGATGCGGATCTGGGCGTCGTCGTCGATCTGCATCCGAGCCGAATGCACCCGGCCTATCGCCCGGACGCGCTCACCGGCGGCGTTGACACGCCGCCGTTCAAGGCCGTGCTGGCACTCCTGACCCGCTTGTCCGCGCGTCTCGGTTCCCTCGCGGCTGCGCGGGCCCCGGGGCCGCCGCGACTGGCCCTTGAGCTCCTGAACGAGCCGGAGGTCTCGCCCGCGGCGTGGCAGCCGATGCTGGAAGCCGCCTACCGCGCGGCCCGCGCCGGCGCGGCGCGGTTGCCGCTGGTGCTCGGGGGCGGCTCGATGAACGCCGCGACCGCCCTGGAGGCGATCGATCCGAGCCCCTTCGACGGCGACGGCGCGCTGCTCTACACCTTCCACAATTACGAGCCCTGGCAGTTCACGCATCAGGGCCTGCGCGGCAACCCGGCCTACGTCCTCGACGCGGTGCCCTACCCGACGCCGGCCGCGCCCGAGGCCATGCTGCGGGCGACCGAGGCCCGGATCGCCGGCCTCGCGCTCGACGAGACCGGACGGGAGCAGGCGCGGGCGGCGCCGCGCAACCTGGCGGACTACGCCCGCTCCGGATTCGATGCGGCCGCGCTGGAGACGACCTTCGCGCGCGTGACGGCCTGGCGCGCGGCGCGCGGGCTGCCCGCGCACGCGGTGCTGCTCGGGGAGTTCGGCGTCAGCCTCACGCCCTACGGGCGGAGCCGGGACGGGGCGGCCGCCCGCGCGCGCTGGCTGCACGACATGCGCACCTGCGCCGAGCGGCACGGCTTCGCCTGGGCCTGCTGGACCTACGTGGGCCCCGGGGGCTTCGCCCTGGCCGAGAACGAAGCCGGCCCAGGCTTCGACGCGGCCACGCTCCGCGCCCTCGGGCTGGTCCGATGACCCGTCCGGGGAGCACCTGCGCTCGGCCCGTGCCGCGGGAGCGCTTCGCCAACATCGACGGGCTCCGCGCCGTCGCCGCGCTCTGCGTCATGGTCGAGCACATGTTCGGCGACCTGCTGCGGCAGACCGCCCCGGAAGCCGGGCCGATGCGCGCGGTGGGCATAGCGCTGTCGCAGAGCGTCAGCCTCGGCCGCTACGGCGTCGCGATCTTCTTCCTGATCAGCGGCTTCGTCGTGCCGTTCAGCATCCGCGGCGAGCGCCCGCTGGCGCACTTCGCCATCTCGCGGCTGTTCCGGCTCTATCCGGCTCTCTGGTTCGCGCTGGCCGTCCTCACGGCGACGGCGCGGGCTTCCGGCGAGCCGCCGGCGAGAGCGACCGTCCTCGCCAACATGACCATGGCGCCGACGATCCTCGGGCAGCCCTGGCTGTCGCCGATCTACTGGACGCTGTTCGTCGAGCTCGTCTTCTACCTTCTCGTCGCGCTGCTCTTCTCGGCGGGCGCGTTGCGGCGGGTCGGCGTGCTTCTCGCCGTGGCGCTCGGGCTGATCGCCGCCACCGTGCTGCCCGTGACGCTGCGCATCCACGGGCTGGCGAACCTGCCCGTGCAGTATCTCGGGCTTCACCTCGCCTGGCTGTTCGTTGGGCTTCTGCTGCGCCTCGGCATGGTCGAGCGGCGCCGGGGGGCGATGGGGGCCGTACTCCTCCTCGTCCTCGCGCAGGGGAGCGCCGTCCTGCTGGTGGCCGACTACTCGCTCGCGCGCGCCGACCTGTTCGTCATCGACGGACGCATCCCCGTCATGAGCGCCTACGCGCTCGCGGTGGCCACGTTCTGGATCGCCGTTCGGGCGCGTCGCCCGCGTTCGATGCTGCTCGCCCGGATCGGGCTGATCAGCTACGCGATGTATCTCCTTCACGGGAGCGTGAACGTCGCCATCTATCGCTTGATGCCTTTGACGGGATCGATGCCGGACGCGCTGACGATGGCGATCTGCACGCTGTCGACGCTGGTCGTCTCCTGGATGGTCTACATGCGCATCGAGCGCCCGATGATCCGGTTGGGCCGGCGCCTGTCGCGAGGATCGGCAGACCGCATCCCGCGGGCGGATGTCGTCGCAACGGGCGGTTCCAACACTTAGCCGGTTGCCGATGAAGGCTGGGGCATGGCTCTTCATCAAGTATCGTCGCGTGTTGGATCCGAGATCTTGGCGGCGTCATCCTCACGTCCGCGTGGATGGGCACCCCATGGGCCAGGTTCTCGACGGCAGCGCTGCGGGATCGGCCGACGGCCGGTGGTCGGCGGCGACCAGCTCGAGCGGTCGCGCTTCCATGAGGCCATCTGCAAGGGTGGTCCGCCGAGAACGACCGCTTCACGTCAGATCCGATCGGCCAAATGCCGGGACCAAACACCGGGCGCCGATGCACGCGACCGTGACGCCCGGTGAGATCCGGTTCCGCAAGACCTGGCTTCAGGCGATCGTCGATCGCGTCGAAGGCGATGTCATCCGGATCGATGGGGACGAGGCGCACCACGAAGCCGTCATCGCGGGCCGCGATGCTCACATCGCACCCGGTGCTCGCAGTTCTGTACGGAAATGGCGCGCCCTGCGGGAGTCGAACCCGCCTCTTCAGCGTGAAAGGCTGACGTCCTAACCGATAGACGAAGGGCGCTGGCGCTGGGCCGAGGTTTCTATAGTCGGGCCACGGGCGGAGGGCAACGGGCGGATCGCGGCTTGTGCGACGGCGGCGGCGGCGGGCCGGTTTGTCGCGGATGGGGCGGGATGGCGGCGCCGGGCGGGTGCGGCAACTTCGTCCCGCCCGTGCTAACGCTGCCGCTTCGCGCGCCTTGGCGGGGCGCTGTCTTCCTGCGCGGTCGCGCGCAGCACGGGTCTGGAATGGTTGGGCGGATGGCGAGCGAGAGCGACGACGGCGGCGACGGCGGGCGGCCGACCGGGTCCGAGGTGCGAAAGCCCGGCTTCGGCAAGGCCGATCATGGCAAGCCAGGGTATGGGAAGCCCGGCTTCGGCAAGCCGAGCCACGGCAAGCCGGGTTACGGCAAGCCCGGCTTCGGAAGACCCGCTTTCGGAAAACCCGGCTTCGGCAAGCCCGCCTACGGTCAGCGGCCGCGGCCGGCCGGGCCGCAGCCGGCGCACGAGGGCGCCGCGGTGATCTACGGCTTCCACCCGGTGGTGCAGGCGATGGGCAATGCCGAGCGGATCCTGCACCGGCTGCTCGCCACCGAGAACGGCGCCGCGCGCCTCGTGGAGGAGCTGGGCACCCTGCGGATCGAGCCCGAGCTGGTGCGGCCGTCCGACATCAACCGGCTGCTCGGGGCGGATGCGGTGCACCAGGGCCTCTACCTCGAGGCGGAGCCCCTCGCCTCGCCCGGCCTCGACGCGCTGCCGGCCGATGCGCTGCTGCTGGCGCTCGACCAGATCACCGATCCGCACAATGTCGGGGCGATCGTGCGCACCGCTGCGGCCTTCGGCGTCACCGGCATCGTCACGACCGCGCGCCATGCGCCGGGCGCCACCGGCGTGCTGGCGAAATCCGCCTCCGGCGGCCTGGAGCACGTGCCGTTCCTGGTGGTGCGCAACCTCGCCGAGGCGCTGATCGCCCTCGGCGCGCAGGGTTTCACCCGCATCGGCCTCGATTCCGACGCCGAGACCGGCCTCGACACGCTGACCCCGACGCGGCCGGCGGTGATCGTGCTCGGCGCCGAGGGCAAGGGGCTGCGCGAGCGCACCCGCGCCTGCTGCGACGTGCTCGCCAAGATCCCGTTCACCGGCGAGATCCGCAGCCTCAACGTCTCGAACGCCGCCGCGATCGCCCTCTACGCCCTCGGCCGTTAGCTTGCGATTTGGCGACGCGGGACACACCCGCCTCGCCCGGTCGCAAACGGTCAGATGCCGTGGCCGGCGACCTCGCGGGCGACGGCGCGCCGGCCGATGTCGCGGCGGCAGAACCCTTCCGGCCAGTCGATCCGGGCGACCGCCGCGTAGGCGCGCGCCTGCGCCTCCAGCACGCTGTCGCCGAGCGCGGTGACCGCCAGCACCCGGCCGCCGTCGGCGAGGATGGCCTCGCCCTCGGCCCGGGTCCCGGCCTGGAACACCAGGGCGCCGTCGCGCTCGGCATCGGCGATGCCGCGGATCGTCGAGCCGCGCACCACCGTGCCGGGATAGCCGGCCGCCGCCATCACCACGGTCAGCGCCGCGCGCGAGGCGTCGAATTCCAGGCAGACGCCGGTGAGGTCGCCGTCGCAGGCCGAGAGCAGCGCCGGCACCAGGTCGGAGGCGAGCCGCGGCATCAGCACCTGCGCCTCCGGGTCGCCGAAGCGGGTGTTGTACTCGATGAGCTTGGGACCGTCCGCGGTCAGCATCAGGCCGGCATAGAGGATGCCGGTGAACGGCGTGCCGCGCGCGCGCATGCCGTCGAGCGTCGGCTGGATGATCGTCTCCATCACGGTCCGCTCGATCGCCGGCGTGACGATGCCCGCCGGCGAATAGGCGCCCATGCCGCCGGTGTTGGGACCGCGGTCGCCGTCGAAGACCCGCTTGTGGTCCTGCGCCGTGCCCATCGGAATCGCCCGCGTGCCGTCGCACAGGACGAAGAAGCTCGCCTCCTCGCCGAACAGGCATTCCTCGATCACGACTTCCGCGCCCGCCTCCGCGAACAGCGCCCGCAGCGCGCCCTCGGCCTGCTCCACCGTCTCGGCGACGGTGACGCCCTTGCCGGCGGCGAGCCCGTCGGCCTTCACCACGATCGGGGCGCCCGCGGCGCGCACGTGCGCGAGGGCGGGATCGAGCGCGGCGAAGCGGCCGTAGCCCGCCGTCGGGATGCCGCGCTCGGTGCACAGCTCCTTGGTGAAGCCCTTCGAGCCTTCGAGCTGCGCGGCGGCCTTCGTCGGGCCGAAGGCGCGGATGCCGGCCCGCGTCAGGTCGTCCACGAGGCCGGCGACCAGCGGCGCCTCGGGCCCGATCACGACGAGGCCGATGCGCTCGGCCTCGCAGAAGCTGCGGACCGCGCCATGGTCGGCGACGTTCAGCTCCGGCCGGTTCTCGCCGTGCTGCGCGGTGCCGGGATTGCCCGGCGCCGTGAGCAGCCGGGTGCAGAGCGGGCTTTTCGCGAGGGCATAGGCGAGGGCGTGCTCGCGGCCGCCGTTGCCGATGAGAAGGATGTTCATGCGATCAGGATGTTCCCGAAATCCGGGAGCGGGGAAAGGGCCGTTTCGCACGAAGGCGCGCGTCGTGCACCGGATCCACCGCCGCGCGGCGGCCTTTGACCTCGGCGCCGCGTCCGCATAGCACTCTCGCCATGGCCCTCGTCCCGCCCCCCGCCCCCCGCAGGTCGCCGCCCGCCCCCGCCCGACCCCCCCCCGCCCGGGGGGGGGGCCCCCCCCCCGCAATGGGGGG
>NZ_VRUU01000074.1 GCF_008039875.1 Methylobacterium sp. WL119
TCACCGAGATCGCCGGCGCAGTGATCGCGCCGGGCCAGCTCGTGGTCGAGTCCGACATCAAGAAGGTGCAGCACCCCACCGGCGGGGTTGTCGGGGAGCTGCCCGTGAGCTCGGCGCCGGGGCCGGCCTGTCTCGGATCGAAGGCGCGCGCCATACGCGTGGTCATGCTCCGGGAGAATAGCGCCGATTGCGGCGGGGCGGAGGCGGCATTTGCGGACGCAAATCCTTTCCGCAGGGTTAACGCACGGCCAAGCACTTCCGATCACGGGGATTTTCGGAACCGTTCGTCTCCGATGCCCGGCGGGGCGCGGTGCCGGACCGGCCGAACGCGCGACTCAGGCCAGGAACCGCCGCACGGTCAGCCGGGAGATCACGGCGGTGACGAGCGAGGCGATGACGCCGATCGCCATCACGCTGGCATAGCCGCGCCAGCCGATGTGGAAGGCGCCGAACAAAGCCTCGACCTCGTCGCCCGCCGGCCCCGAGCGCCAGGTGCGGGCGAGCAGCCCGGCCAGCGCGAAGGCGGCGAGCGCCGCGGCCGAGCCGATGATCCCGCCGCGCAGCCCCAGCCCGAAGAAGCGGCGCTGGAAGGCGCGGGCGATGAAGTCGTCGTCGGCGCCGACGAAGTGGAGCACCTCCACCACCTCGCGGTTTCCGGCCATGGCGCCGCGGGTGGCGAACGCCACCGCGAGGCCCGTGGCGACCAGCACCAGCGCGACGATGCCGACGCCGATGCCGACGAAGGTGTTGGCCGCGGTCGAGAGCCGCTGCAGCCAGAGCGCGTGGTCGTCGAGGCTGGCGACCCCCGGCATCGCCTCGGCGAGGCCGGCGCGCAGGTGCTTGAGGTCGGGGGACTGGTCGCCGAGCTTCAGGGTGATCAGGCGCGGCACCGGCAGGTCGGAGAGGTCGAGGCCGCTGCCGAGCCAGGGCTCGAGCAGGCGCTCGGCCTCCGCCTTGGAGAACACCCGCGTCGCGGCGATGCCGGGCTCGGCCTTGGCGATGGCGTCGGCCCGGGCGATGTCGGCGTCGAGGTCGCGGCCGGGGGCCGGGCGTACCTGGATCGTCACCTCCTGCGCCACGGTGCCCTGCCACTGGCCGGCGCTCGACGCGACGATCTCGGCCGCGCCCGCGCACAGGCCCGCGAGGAAGGTGAGGATGGCGATGACGGCGGCGAGCGAGCGGCTCGCGGCCGAATCGGTCGGGACCAGGGGCGCGTTGCGCCGCAGGGTCGGGGGCAGCGCCGGATCGACCGCGGCCCTGTCCGGGGCCGTCCTGGCGGCCTGGCTGCGTTCGCGGGTCGTGTCCATCAGCCTTCGATCCGCAGGCGGCCGTCGCCAATCACCATCCGGCGGGCATCGACCGAGTCCATGATCCCGAAATCGTGGGTGGCGATGATCACCGAGGTGCCGAGCTTGTTCAGCTCGAGGAAGAGCCGCAGCAGGCGGCGCCCGAGGCTCGGGTCGACGTTGCCGGTCGGCTCGTCGGCGAGCAGCAGGTCGGGCCGGGCGATGAGCGCCCGGGCGATGGCCGCGCGCTGCTTCTCGCCGCCCGAGAGCAGCGGCGGCAGCACGTGCATGCGCTCGCCGAGGCCGACCCAGCGCAGCAGCTCAACGACCTCGGCCCGGTAGCTGGTCTCGGCCCGGCCCTGGACGCGCAGCGGCAGCGCCACGTTCTCGTAGGTCGTGAGGTGGTCGAGCAGGCGGAAATCCTGGAACACCACGCCCATGCGGCGGCGCAGGCCGGTGAGCGACGCGCTGGAGATGCCGCTGACCTCGTTGCCGAACACCGAGACCAGCCCGCGGGTCGGACGCACCGAGAGCAGGATCAGCCGCAGCAGCGTCGTCTTGCCGGCCCCCGACGGCCCGGTGAGGAACTGGAACGAGTGCGGCTGGATGCGGAAGCTCACGTCGGACAGCACCTCCGGCCCGAGGCCGTAGCGCATGCCGACGTTCTCGAACTGGACCACAGGCCCTTCCGCCCCGGAGAGCAGGCTTTTCGTCGTCGCCGTTTCGCGCAAGGGCCCGTTCGCTCCCGTTCCGTCCCGGTCCATGCCGTCCGCACCGGGATGACCGCCGCGCATGGCCATTTCAAGCCGGCTCCCGGCGGTTTCACCGGAGCTTAACCCTAACCGAAGACGATCGCCCAAGGGTTTTCGCCGCAGGTCCCGCCCGGCTGCCCCCGCCAACGAGCGTGCCGCGTATGCTGATCGTCTGCCCGACCTGCGCCAGCGAATATCGCATCGAGACCGCCCGCGTCGGCACCGAGGGGCGTTCGGTGCGCTGCGCCGCCTGCCGCGAGACCTGGTTCGTGTCGCCGGCCGAGGTGATCGCCGCCCACGAGGCCGAGCTGCAGGCCGCCAGCCCCGGCGCCGACGAGACGGTCTCCGAGGATGCCTGGGCCGAGGCCTCCGCCGCGGTGCGCAGCGCCGCGACGGCCGACACCATCGACAACGTCCCCGCACCGCCGCGAGGCACGCGGGCGAAGAAGGCCAAGCTCGGCTACAAGCCGCTCGGCCGGAACCAGGGCAAGGGCGGGATCGCCGGGCTGTCGCCGGCCCTGGCCGCCTGCCTCGTGGTTTTGGCCGCGATCCCGCTCGCCTGCCTCGCCCGCGTGCCGGTGGTGCAGGCGCTGCCGCAGGCGGCCGGGCTGTTCGCCCGCATCGGCCTGCCGGTGAACCTGCGCGGCCTCGAGATCCGGGACGTCGCCGCGGTCCGCACCCCGGCCGACGGCGAGAAGCCGGCCGAGCTCGCGGTCGAGGGCGACCTCGTCGGCATCGCCCGCGGCGGGGTGCTGGTGCCGCCGATCAGCGTCGTGATGCGCGACGCCGCCGCGGGCGTCGTGAGGACCTACACCATCGCCCCGCCGCGCAGCCGGCTGGCGCAGGGCGAGACCGCGCGATTCGCCGGCCGGTTTTCCGATCCGCCCGAGCACGGCCGCGGCATCGAGGTCCGGTTCTCGGATGCGGGCAAGCCGGAGTCGGGCAGGCCGGAGACGGCCAGACCCGAGACGGCGAAAGCGGAGTAGGTCGCGGGCGACCGCGCCGCCGTCGATTTTCCGCCGGCGGGCCGTGGCCGGACGGCGCCGGAATAGGGTATGGAGGCGCATGACCACGCCCTCCCGACGCGTCCGCGTCCTCTTCGACGAAGCCACCATCGCCACGCGCAACGAGGCGTTGGCCCGCGAGATCAAGGCGGCCGCCCCGCAGAACCTGCTCGTGGTGGCGGTGCTGAAGGGCAGCTTCATGTTCGCCGCCGACCTGCTGCGGGCCCTGCACCGGGTCGGGCTGTCGCCGCAGGTCGAGTTCGTGCACCTGTCGAGCTACCGCACCGGCACGATCTCCTCCGGCCAGGTCGAGATCCTGCGCGACGTCCAGAGCGAGGTGCGCGGCCGCGACGTGCTGCTCGTCGACGACATCCTCGAATCCGGCCGCACGGTGGTCTTCGCCAAGGACCTGCTGATGGCCCGCGGCGCCTCGCGCGTCCTCACCGCGGTGCTGCTCGAGAAGCCGGGCAAGCGCGCGGTGCAGATCGACGCCGACTTCGTTGGCTTCACCTGCCCCGACGCCTTCGTCGTCGGCTACGGCATGGATGCGGCCCACGCCTTCCGCCAGCTCCCCTTCGTCGGCGTCGTCGACTACGACAGCCAAGATCCGGACCTGTTCGGCGGGGCCTGAACCGCGTTTCGGGACGCGGCATTTTCGCAACCCTCCGGCACTTCCAGGCTTTTCGTCCTCAAATGTCTTGACAGGACGGCCGATGTTTAGACGATCTCTAGACGTGTCCGGGCCGGCCGGCCTTCCCTCGGTGGATCAAATACAGGCGACATGGCGCGCATCCTTCTGGTGGATGACGAAGAGACGGTTCGCGGCTTCCTCAAGCGAGGCCTCGAGATCGACGGCCATGCCGTGGTCACGGCGATCGACGGCAGCGACGGCCTCGACCGGCTGAACGAATCCGACGGCGCCTTCGACCTGATGCTCACCGACATCCGCATGCCGCTGATGGACGGCATCGCGCTGGCGCTCGCGGCCAAGCGCGACTTCCCCGACCTGACAATCCTGCTGATGACCGGCTTCGCCGACCAGCGCGAGCGCGCGCGCGGCCTCGACGCCATCGTCACCGACGTGCTGACGAAGCCGTTCTCGCTGGCGGACCTGCGCGCCACGGTGAGCCGGGCGCTCGCGGCCTGAGGGGCAGCCGGCGAGGCCTTGCGTCGATCCCTCCCCGTCATTCCGGGGCTGCGAAGCAGAGCCCGGAATCCAGAACCGCTGATCGTGCCTCGATCACCCGTCCCGGCGGCTCTGGATTCCGGGCTCGCCTGCGGCGCCCCGGAATGACGGAGCGCGTTGAGGGGCCGACGGTGGGATCCCTCACACCACCAGGTTCACGATCCGCCCGGGCACGACGATGACCTTGCGGGGCGTCCGGCCTTCGAGGGCGCGCCGCACCGCCTCGTCGGCGAGCACCAGGGCCTCGACAGCCGCCGCGTCGGCGTCGCGCGGGACGGTGACGTCGGCGCGCTTCTTGCCGTTGACCTGCACCGGGAGAGCGACCGTATCCTCGACCAGCAAAGCGGGGTCGAAGCCGGGCCACGGCGCCTGCGCGACCAGCCCGTCGCGGCCGAGCACCGCCCAGCAGCTCTCGGCCAGGTGCGGCATCATCGGCGCGATCAGCTGGACCAGGATGCCGGCGGCCTCGCGGCCGGCCGCCGCCGAGGCGCCGCCGCGGAACGCGTCCTCGAGGGCGTTGGCGAGGGTGTAGACGTGGGCGACGCAGCGGTTGAAGCGCAGGCGCTCCACGTCCTCGCCGAAGGCGGCGAGCGCCTTGTGCGCGGCCTTGCGCAAGGCCGCGTCGCCGCCGCCCGATCCGGTGGCCGAGACGGCGGCGTTCACCAGCCGCCACACCCGCTGCACGAAGCGGGCGGCGCCCTGCACGCCCTCCTCCGTCCAGATCACGTCGCGCTCCGGCGGCGAATCCGAGAGCATGAACCAGCGCGCGGTGTCGGCGCCGAAGGAGGCGATGATGTCGTCGGGGTCGACGACGTTCTTCTTCGACTTCGACATCTTCTCGATCGGGCCGATCGCGATGGGCGCCGAGGTTTTCACGTGGAACCCGCGTCGCTCGCCGTCTTCGGTCGAGAACCGCACCTCCGCCGGCGGCACCCAAGCGCCGGCCGCGTCCTTGTAGGTCTCGTGGACGACCATGCCCTGGGTGAACAGGCCGGCGAACGGCTCCGAGACGCCGGACCAGCCGGTCGCCTGCATCGCCCGCATGAAGAAGCGCGCGTAGAGCAGGTGCAGGATCGCGTGCTCGATGCCGCCGATATACTGGTCGACGGCGAGCCAGCGGTTCACCGCCGCCGGGTCGGTCGGCCGGTCGGCGAGCCACGGCGCGGTGAACCGGGCGTAGTACCAGGACGAGTCGACGAAGGTGTCCATCGTGTCGGTCTCGCGCCGCGCCGCCGCGCCGCAGGACGGGCACGGCACGGTGCGCCAGGCGTGGTCGCGCTCCAGCGGGTTGCCGGGCTGGTCGAACGAGACCTCCTCGGGCAGCCTCACCGGCAGGTCGGCGACCGGCACCGGCACGGGGCCGCAGGCCTCGCAGTGGATGATCGGGATCGGGCAGCCCCAGTAGCGCTGGCGCGACACGCCCCAGTCGCGCAGGCGGAACTGCACCTTGCGGGCTGCGACCGGCCGGCCGGAGAGGACCTCCGCCTCCAGGCGGTTCGCCACCGCCTCGAAGGCCTCGCCCGTCGTCATGCCGTCGAGGTAGCGCGAGTTGATCATCCGCCCGTCGCCGTCGAAGGCGGTGTCGGTGATGACGAAGCTGTCCTGATCCTGGTCCTCGGGGCAGACCACGGGGGTGTTGCCGAGGCCGTACTTGTTGGCGAAGTCGAGATCGCGCTGGTCGTGCGCCGGGCAGCCGAAGACGGCGCCGGTGCCGTACTCCATCAGCACGAAGTTCGCGACGTAGACCGGCAGCGTCCAGGACGGGTCGAGCGGATGGCGCACGGTGAGCCCGGTGTCGAAGCCGAGCTTCTCCGCCGTGTCGATCGCCGCCTGCGCCGTGCCCATGCGCCGGCATTCGTCGACGAAGGCCTGCAGCGCCGGGTTCGCGCCGGACAGGGCCGCCGCCACGGGATGGTCGGCGGCGATCGCCAGGAAGCGCGCGCCGAACAGGGTGTCGGGCCGGGTGGTGTAGACCTCGATCGCCTCGCCGACCCCCTCGACCGCCGTCGCGAGGGCGAACCGGACCTGCAACCCCTGCGAGCGCCCGATCCAGTTCCGCTGCATCAGCCGGACCTTCTCCGGCCAGCGCTCGAGACCGTCGAGCGCGTCGTAGAGATCCTGCGCGAAGTCGCTGATCTTGAAGAACCACTGCGTCAGCTCGCGCTGCTCGACCGGCGCACCCGAGCGCCAGCCGCGCCCGTCGATCACCTGCTCGTTGGCGAGCACGGTGTGGTCGACCGGGTCCCAGTTCACCTTGGCGGTGCGGCGCGTAACCAGCCCCTTGCCGAGGAAGTCGAGGAACATGCGCTGCTGGTGCTTGTAGTAGTCCGGATCGCAGGTCGCGATCTCGCGGCTCCAATCGAGCGACAGGCCCATGGATTGCAGCTGCCCGCGCATCGTCGCGATGTTGGCGTAGGTCCAGTCCCGCGGGTTGGTCTTCCGCTCGATCGCGGCGTTCTCGGCCGGCAGCCCGAAGGCGTCCCAGCCCATCGGGTGCAGCACCGCGAACCCCTTTGCCCGCTTGTAGCGCGCCACCACGTCGCCCATCGCGTAGTTGCGCACGTGGCCCATGTGGATGCGCCCCGACGGATAGGGGAACATCTCCAGCACGTAGTATTTCGGGCGGGCGTCGGCGTTGTCGGTCTCGAACAGCCGCGCCTGCGCCCAGGCCTCCTGCCAGCGCGGCTCGGAATCCTTGGCGTTGTAGCGCTCGAGGGTCTGGTGGCTGGGAGGATGGGTCATGGCGTCGTCGAAAACCGGGATCGGGCGGGGCGGACCGGGGAAGCGGCGGCGTTAGCACATTCGCGGCGGGCTCGGCCAACGGATCTGCCGGCGTGGCAATCGAGGCCGATCCATCGGCGCGTGATCCCTGTGGCGGATGCAAGCACAGATGGCTTTGCGCCGGGCGCGCGATCCCGGCATTGAGGTGCAGAATCGCCCTCACCCGCGCGGCGGCGTTGGACAGCGCCGCGGGCCCGCCCACCTTTCCCCGGCGATGGCCGGACGACCCGCCCAAAGGACTTCAATGACCGACACGCCGATCGATACGCCCCCGACCTCGGAGCCGCCGATCTCCGGCAAACCGCCCGTCGGCGAGGCCGACGTCGCCGCGGGCCTCGCCGAGGTGCTGGCCGGGATCGCCCGGGCGAGCGAGGATTGCGCGCGGGATCCCGCCGGCATCCGCCTCATCGCGGTCTCGAAGACCGTGCCGACCGAGGGCATCCTGCCGGCCCTCGAAGCCGGCCAGCGCCTGTTCGGCGAGAACTACGTGCAGGAATCGCGCGCCAAGTGGCCCGCGCTCAAGGACCGCTACCCGGACGTGGAACTCCACCTCGTCGGGCCGCTGCAATCGAACAAGGCGCGCGAGGCGGTCGAGCTGTTCGACGTGATCCATTCGCTGGACCGGCTGTCCCTGGCCGCGGCGCTGGCCAAGGAGATCGCCCGCACGGGGCGCACGCCGAAGCTGCTGATCCAGGTCAACACCGGGGACGAGCCGCAGAAGGGCGGCGTCTCGCCCGACGCCCTCGACGTGCTGCTCGCCGAATGCGTCGGCACCCACGGGCTGGCGATCCAGGGGCTGATGTGCGTGCCGCCGGTGGAGGACCCGCCCTCGGCCCACTTCGCTTTGCTCGCCGCGCTCGCCCGGCGGCACAACCTGCCGATCCTCTCGATGGGCATGAGCGCCGATTACCCGGCCGCGATCCAGATGGGCGCGACCCATGTCCGGGTCGGCACGTCGATCTTCGGGGCGCGGACGCGGAAGGCCTGATCCGCGCCGGGCCGTCGCCGGCAACGACGACGGAAGGTTGCCTTGGGCGAGCTGGCGGACCCTGCGGTCGCAGGGCGAAATCCGCCGCCGTCACGGACCGCCCGGAGGCTCGCCCGGCGCGGCAAGGCCCGTGCGAAGCAGGGCGATGCCGGTGATGATCGCAAGGAAGGACGTGGTGGGGGAAGTAGGACTCGAACCTACGAAGCTTACGCAGCGGATTTACAGTCCGCCCCCTTTGCCGCTCGGGACATTCCCCCAAAGGACAGCCCATCGGGCTGCGCGGGGCCCTTATGGTGAGGGGGGGGCGGCGTGTCAACCGTGCCGCGCGGCCGGGGGCTCAGTGCCCGGCGGTGCTCGAGAAGCCGTTGATCACCACCACGCCGGCGACGATCAGGCCGAGGCCGATCAGGGCCGGGGCGTCGAGGCCCTGGCGGAACATCAGCCAGCCGACGAGCGAGATCAGGACGATGCCGACGCCCGACCAGACCGCGTAGGCGACCCCCATCGGGATCGTCCGCAGGGTGAGCGCGAGGAAGAAGAACGCGACCCCGTAGCCCGCGACCGTGATCAGCAGCGGCACCGGCCGCGAGAACCCGGCGGAGGCCTTCAGCGCGCTGGTGCCGATCACCTCGGCGACGATCGCGATCGCCAGATAGATCCAGTTCACGGCCGCTGCACTCCTGGTTCGTCGGATCGGCGGCCCATTCAGGCGTCGTCGGCCCCGAGGACGAGGCGGAGCGACCGGGCGAGCTCGTCGCGGCGATAGGGCTTGTTGAGCACCGGGAGCTCGCCGCGGCCGATGACCTGGCCCTCGTCGAGGTCAGCGACGTAGCCCGAGGTGAGCAGGACCTTGAGGCCGGGCCGCAGGCGCTGCGCCTCGGCGGCGAGCTGCGAGCCGTTCATGCCGCCGGGCATCATCACGTCCGAGAACAGGATGTCGATGCGCTGGACGTCCTTGAGATGGGCCAGCGCCTCAGCCGCGTTGCGCGCGACGACGACCTTGTAGCGCAGCTCCTCCAGGCTCTCGACGGCCATGGTGAGGACCTGCTCGTCGTCCTCGACGAGCAGCACGGTCTCGCCCTCGCCGGCGCGGCGCAGCGGCAGCACGCCGCGCTCGCCCATGCCCGTCTCCTCGCCGGCGGGGTCGGCCGAGCGCGGGAAGCGCAAGCGGAAGGTGGTGCCGCGCCCGACCTCGGACTCGATCGCGACGAAGCCCTTGGCGCTGCGGGTGAAGCCGTAGACCTGGCTCAGGCCGAGGCCGGTGCCCTTGCCGACCTCCTTGGTGGTGAAGAACGGCTCGAACACCCGCGCCATCAGGTCCGGCGCGATGCCGCTGCCGGTGTCGGACACCGCGATCTCGACATAGGCGCCCGGCGGCACCCCCTTGTCGGCGACGGCCGCGGTGTCGAGCCGGACGTTGCGGCTGCGGACCTCGATCCGGGCGCTGCCGGTTCCCGCCTCCATCGCGTCGCGGGCGTTGACGACGAGGTTGAGGATCGCCGCCTCGAACTGGGCGGGGTCGACGCGGATCGGGTCGAGGGCGGGGTCGAGGTCGAAGGCGAGCTCGATCGCGGCGCCGGCGGCGCGCTCGGCCAGCGGCCGGAAGTCGATGAGCAGGCGGTTCGGGTTCAGCGTCTGCGGCCGCAGCATCTGCCGGCGCGAGAAGGCGAGGAGCTGCTGCGTCAGCTGTTCGCCGCGCCGGGCCGCCGTCATCGCGGCGTCGGCGAGGCGCTTGACCCGCTCGACGTTGTCGGGCTTGCGCAGGACCATGTCGAGGCCGCCGACGATGACCGTCAAGAGGTTGTTGAAGTCGTGTGCGACGCCGCCGGTGAGCTGGCCGATCGCCTCCATCTTCTGCACCTGGCGCAGCGCCTCCTCGGTGTTGCGCTGGTCGGAGCGGTCGAGGACGATGCCGGCCATGCGGACCGGCGTGCCGTCGGCGCGGTATTCCGCCCGGCCCTTGGCCGCGATCCAGCGCACGGCCCCGTCGGGGCGCACGATCCGGTATTCGATGTCGAGCGTCCCCGCCCGCGCCGCCTGCGCGAAGGCCGCCGTCACCGCCTCCCGATCCTCCGGGTGGACGTGGGCGAGGAAGGTCTGCCGGCCCCAATGCGGGAGCGGCGCGTCGTAGCCGAAGATCGCGTCGTGGCGGGCCGACCGACGGGCGGTGTCGGTGAGGAGGTCGAGGTCCCAGGTTCCCATGCCGGCGGAATCGAGGGCGAAGGCCAGGGTCTCGCGGGCGGCCTCGACCTCGCGGGTGCGCTCGGCGACCCGCCGCTCCAGGGTCTCGTTGGCGACGCGCAGGCGCTCCTGGTCCTGTTCGCGCTCGCGGATGTGCCCGCGCGCCTGGTACTGGCGCCGCCGCACCCGCAGCGCCGAGGCGACGGCGCTGATCAGGGTCTCGGCGTTGATCGGGCGCTCCAGCAGCACGACGTTGCCGAGGCGCTCCACCATGGCCGCCCCCCGCGCCGGGCGGCGCCCCGCCTGGCGCGTCGCCAGCATGATGAACGGGAAGTCCGACCAGGACGGCTGGCGATCGATCCAGGCCGCGAGGGCGTCCGGGTCGACCTCGGCCAGCGCCTCCTCGGTGACGATCGCCGAGCCGGCCGAGGCCTCGAGGCCGGCGAGCCACGCGGCCCCGTCGGCGCAGACCGTGGCGGCGGTGCCGGACTTGGCCAGCAGCTGCTCCATCACCACCGCGTCGCGTCCGCGCGGCGCCAGGATGAGGACGCGGGTCTCGTCGGGGCCGGGCCGGCTCATTCCGCCGTGTCGCTGCGCAGCATCGCGACCTTGCCGCCGTAGGCGGGCAGGCCCGAGAGCACGCCCTCGAAGTCGGTCAGCGTCTCCCCAACCTGGATCCCGTTGCGGGAGAGCCTCAGCTCGCGGATCGTGCGCTCGTGCGCGTTGACCCGGCTCTTGACCGCCGAGAGCGCGGTTCGGACCTCGCCCTTGGCCTCGAAGTAGCGGAACAGGAGGATGCCGTCGCTGAGATAGCTCAGGTCGATGTCGGAGCGGACCTCGCCGATGACGCCGTGCTGCCCGAGAACCAGCAGGGTCGTGACGCCCTTCTGGTTCAGGTAGGTCAGCAGCTCGTGCATCTGCAGGATCAGGAACTGCTCGCCCGGCATCGCGTGGATGTAGGCGTTGAGGCTGTCGACGACGACGCAGGACGCGCCGTCCCGCTCCACCGCCTCGCGGACGCGGCAGGCGAACTCGCCCGGCGCCAGCTCGGCCGGATCGATCTGCGCGATGCTGAGGTCGCCGTCGGCGATGTGCGGCTGCAGGTCCATCCCGAGGATGGCCGCGCGCGCCAGCAGGGTCGCCCGGCCCTCGTCGAACAGGAAGTAGGTGGCCTTCTCGCCCCGCTCCAGGGCCGCCAGCATGCAGCGCACCGCGGTCGTGGTCTTGCCGGCCCCGGACGGCCCGAGCAGCAGCGTGTTGGTGCCGCGCACCAGCCCGCCGCCGAGCAGGAGGTCGAGGCCCGGCGCGCCGGTCGTGACGGTCACCGGCGCGAAGTCGGCGTGGTGCTCGGCGGCGATCAGGCTCGGGAACACCTCGATCCCGCCGGTCTCGAGGACGAAGTCGTGGTACCCGCCCCGCGCCTTCACGCCGCGCATCTTCAGGACGCGGAGGCGGCGCCGTCCCGCGCCGAACTCGCGCGGGGTGTGCTCCAGGAGCAGGACGCCGTGCGCGATGCTGTGGAGCTGCACGTCGGTGGTGCCGTCGTCGAGCAGGAACACCGTGCAGCCCCGCGCCGCGAAGAGCTGCTTCAGCGCCAGGATCTGGCGGCGGTAGCGCAGCGGGTTCTGGGCGAGCAGCCGCAATTCGGACAGGCTGTCGAACACCACGCGGTTCGGCTGCAGCGCGTCCACCCGCTCGATGACTTCGCGGACGGTCTCGCCGAGCTCCACCTCGGAGGGGTGCAGGATCGACTGCTCGCTCTCGGGGTCGAGGCCGAGCTCGTTGACGAGCTCGTAGAGCTCGACGCCGTCGAGCGACCAGCCATGCGACGCCGCCGAGGCCCGCAGCTCCTCGGCGCTCTCCGACAGGGTGACGTAGAGGCTCTTCTCGCCGTGCGCGACGCCGTCGAGCAGGAACTGCAGGGCGAGCGTGGTCTTGCCGGCGCCGGGCGTGCCCTCGAGCAGGTAGAGCCGCCCCTTGGTCAGGCCGCCGGACAGGACGTCGTCGAGCCCGGCGATCCCAGTCGACAGGGTGTCCCGGACGTAGGGTGCGACGCGCGGTGTCTGATCAGTCGTCATCGTCATCACGCAGGGTGGATCGGGCGCTCGGCCGGCGGCCCCTGAGGGAGTGCTTTGCCTCAGGAACGGCCCTGCCTCAACGCGGCAGCCGTCGATAGGTCCCGAGCCCCTCGGATGGCGGGCACCGCGGCGATCGTCCGGACCGGCGCCGGATCACGCCCGGCGTCGCGGCTGCACCTATGCCGCAGCACCATCGGGCGGCGCCGGACGTTGCCCGTGACCGGATCCCGACGATCTCCCGCAAGGCCCCCATGCTTCGACTGCTCATCGCGGACGGCAACACGCGCGACGACCGCGCCCAGCACGTCGCGGTCACCGGCCGCACCTCGGCCGAATCCTACGCCGACGTCGTCCACGCCTATCGCCCGGAGGCGCAATGCCGGCTGCTCAGCCCGGCCGACGCCGACGCCGCCCTGCCCGACGGCGCGGCGCTTACCGCCTACGACGGCGTGATCTTCACCGGCTCGCCCCTGAAGGTCGGCGAGCGCAGCCCGGCGGTGACGCGCCAGTGCGACCTGATGCGCGCGGCTCTGGAGGCCGGGCTGCCGGTGTTCGGCTCGTGCTGGGGGACGCAACTGGCCGCGGTCGTCGCCGGCGGCGACGTCGGCCCCAATCCGCGCGGGCCGGAATACGGCTTCGCCCGCCGCATCACGGCGACGGCGGAAGGCCGCGGCCACCCGCTGCTGTCGGGCCGGGGCGCGGCCTGGGACGCGCCGGCGATCCATTCGGACGCGGTGATCGCGCCGCCGCCGGGCGCGCGAGTGCTGGCCGGGAACGCGCTGCTCGAGGTGCAGGCGATCGAGATCCCGCACGGCGGCGGCCTGTTCTGGGGCACGCAGTACCACCCCGAGCTCGACTTCGACGAGCTCGCGGCGATGCTGCGGGTCAGCGCCGCGGACGTGGTCGAGGCCGGCCTCGCGCCCGATGCCGCCGCGGTCTCGGCCTATGCCGCGGAGATCGCCGCGCTCCACGCGGGCGGCGCGGCGGCCGGCCCGCTCGCCTGGCGGCACGGGCTCGGCGCCGACGTCCTGGAGCCGGACCAGAGACGCCGCGAGATCGGCAATTTCCTCGACCGGCTGGTCGAGACGGGTGCCGGCGCGCCTTAGGCCGCCTCGGCCATGGCGCCCGCGTCCGGCGACACCTCGTCGGTGTGCACGTCGAACTGCATCAGGTAGGCGGTGCCGAAGCTGGTGGTGAGCGCGCAGTCCGTCGCGTCGCGCCCGCGCGCCATGACGATGCGGGCGATGCGCGGCGTGTTGTGGCGGGCGTCGAACGTGTACCAGCGATCGCCGAGATAGATCTCGAACCAGGCCGAGAAATCCATCGGCGCCGGGTCCTTCGGCACGCCGATGTCGCCGAGATAGCCGGTGGCGTAGCGGGCCGGGATGTTCATGCAGCGGCACAGCGCGATCGCCAGGTGGGCGAAGTCGCGGCAGACGCCGACGCGCTGGACGTAGCCGTCATGGGCGGTGCGGGTGTTGTCGGCCAGCTGGTAGTCGAACCGCAGGTGGTTGTGGACGAAGTCGACGATCGCCTGCACGCGGGCCCAGCCCTCCGGCGTCGCGCCGAACAGCGACCAAGCGGTGGCAGAGAGCTTGTCGGTGTCGCAGTAGCGCGAGCCGAGGAGGAACGGCAGCACGTCGTCGGGCAGGTCCTGCACCTGGTGCTGGCGGGCCTGCGGCGCGAACGCGTCGGGCTCGCCGGAATCGCCGATGGTGAAGTCGGCCGACATGGTGATCCGGCCGCCCGGCGCGACGATGCGGGTGCAGACGTTGCCGAAGGCGTCGACGTGCTGCGTCGCCGGCACCGGCGGATCGAAGGCGATGACCTCGGGCGTGACGAGGTCGGCCCGGCGCTCCGGCCGCACGTTCAGCAGCAGGTTCATCGGGGTCGGGCCGAAGGTGTTGAAGGCGATGGTGAAACCGGTCTGGACGAGCATCGTAGATCCGTGGAAGCCGCGCGTGGTGTCGCAGGTAGGGTCGCAGGTAGCCGTTGAACACCGAGCCGATACGCGAGGTTCCGCAGATCAGGCGTGCTTCCGGCGCAGGTTCTGCCCAGATTAAAGGCAGTCTTCATCGCTCGAGCCGCCGACGTTGCTGCCGGTCGACAGACCTCGTCATCCGCAGACGAAGGTGTCGGCCCGGGCTCGAGCCTCGGCACGGGTCCGATCCGGCCGGCCCACGCGCCGAAGCTCCGGACGCCCGGGACGCGCGGTCGGCCCGATTTCCGTGCCGGCCCGCCGACTGGCTCTGATGATGCATCCGGGGCGGGGCATCGACCCATCGGCCCCTCGGGATGTCATGACCGTTCCTCCGCATTCCCCCAGGCCCGTCGGGGCGATCCTTCGCGGCGCCGGGGCCGACGCCCGCCCCGCGCCGGGCTGCGGGTCCAGCGCATGAGCGAGGCGATCGCCTGGGCGGAGCGCCGCCGCATCGCCGAGCAGGCGCGCGGCGAGCGGGCGTGGTCGCTGTGGGGGCCGTATCTCAGCGAGCGGCAATGGGGCACCGTGCGCGAGGATTACAGCCGCGACGGCAACGCGTGGCGCTCGCTCACCCACGAGGAGGCCCGCTCGCGCGCCTACCGCTGGGGCGAGGACGGGCTCGCGGGGATCTGCGACGAGCGCGGGCAGCTCTGCCTCGGGCTCGCCCTGTGGAACGGGCGCGACCGCATCCTGAAGGAACGCCTGTTCGGCCTGACCAACGAGGAGGGCAACCACGGCGAGGACGTCAAGGAGATCTACCACTACCTCGACGCGGTCCCGAGCCACGCCTACCTGAAGTTCCTCTACCGCTATCCGCAAGGGGCCTACCCCTACGAGGACCTCGTGCGCGAGGGGCTGCAGCGCAGCCGCGAGGTGCCGGAATACGAGATCGAGGAGACCGGCCTGTTCGAGGGGTCGCGCTTCTTCGACGTGACGGTGGAATACGCCAAGTCGGACGTCGACGACGTCCACGCCACGATCACCGCGACGAACCGCGGCGCGGACGCCGCCGACCTCCACCTCGTGCCGCAGCTCTGGTTCCGCAACACCTGGTCGTGGCGGAACGACGGTGCGTTGCCGCGGCCCCGGATCGCGCGCCATCCGGAGGGCGGCATCGCCTGCGAGCACCCGCGGCTCGGGCGCTACCGGCTGGCCTTCGAGGGCGAGCCCGAGGTGCTGTTCTGCGAGAACGACACCAACTTACGCCGGCACGCCGGCCAGCCGGAGGCCGAGGGCCCGTTCAAGGACGGGCTCCACGCCGCGATCGTCGAGGGCGACGCCGCGGCGGTCCGCCGCGACGCCGGGACCAAGCTCGGCCTGCACTACGCGCTTCGCCTCGCGCCCGGCGAGACCCGGCGGGTGCGCCTGCGGCTCTCCGCCGGGACGCGGACGCGCCCGATCGACGCCGACGACGCCGTGCGCGACCGCCGCATCGCCGAGGCGGACGCGTTCTACGACGACCTGCAGGACGGGATCGCGGATGCGGACGCGCGCGCGATCTTCCGGCAGGCCTCCGCCGGGTTGATCTGGTCGAAGCAGCTCTACGCCTACGACGTGCGGCGCTGGCTGCAGGGCGACCCGCTCCAGCCGGTGCCGCCGCGGGAGCGCGACGGCGGCCGCAACACGCAGTGGCGCCACTTCGCCGCCTCCGACGTGCTCTCGATGCCCGACAAGTGGGAATATCCGTGGTTCGCCGCCTGGGACCTCGCCTTCCACTGCCTGCCGCTGGCGCTGCTCGACCCGGACTTCGCCAAGAAGCAGCTCCTGCTGCTGACCCGCGAATGGTACATGCACCCCAACGGCCAGCTCCCGGCCTACGAGTGGGAGTTCTCCGACACCAACCCGCCGGTCCACGCCTGGGCGACCTACCGGGTGTTCGAGATCGACCGCGACCGGCGCGGCGGCCGCGGCGACCTCGCCTTCCTCGAAGGCGTCTTCCACAAGCTGCTGATCAACTTCACCTGGTGGGTGAACCGCAAGGATGCCGGCGGCCGCAACGTCTTCCAGGGCGGCTTCCTCGGGCTCGACAACGTCGGCGTGTTCGACCGCTCGCGCCCGCCGCCGGGCTTCGGCATGGTGCACCAGGCCGACGGCACCGCCTGGATGGCGATGTACGCGCTCAACATGATGCGCATCGCCCTCGAGCTCGCGCTCCACAACGACGTCTACGAGAGCACCGCCTCGAAGTTCTTCGAGCACTTCCTCCTCATCGCCGAGGCGATGACCGACATGGGCGGCGAGGGCTTCGGCCTCTGGGACGAGGAGGACGCGTTCTACTACGACGAGGTCGACATGCCCGGCGGCGGGATGCTGCCGCTGCGCGTGCGCTCGATGGTCGGGCTCGTGCCGCTGTTCGCGGTGGAGGTGATCGAGCCCTTCGTGCTCCAGCGCCTGCCGGACTTCGCCCGGCGCCTCAACTGGCTCCTGGAGAACCGCCCGCACCTCGCCTGCCTGGTCTCGCGCTGGGACGAGGGCGGCGTCGGCGACCGAAAGCTGCTTTCGCTGCTGCGCGGCCACCGGATGAAGGCGCTGCTGCGGCGCATGCTCGACGAGGCCGAGTTCCTCTCGCCCTTCGGCGTACGCTCGCTCTCCAAGGCGCACCGCGACCAGCCCTACGTGCTCAACGAGTTCGGCGCCTCCTTCACGGTGCGCTACGACCCGGCCGATTCGACCTCGAACATGTTCGGCGGCAACTCGAACTGGCGCGGGCCGGTGTGGATGCCGACGAACTACCTGATCATCGAGGCGCTGCGCCGCTTCCACTCCTATTACGGCACCGACTTCCTGGTGGAGTTCCCGACCGGCTCGGGCGCGATGTGCACGCTGGCCGCCATCGCCGACGCCCTGCAGGAGCGCCTGATCGGCCTGTTCGCCAAGGACGCGGAGGGCCGCCGCCCGGTCCACGGTGCGCGCGCGCCGATCCCGTCAGCCGAGGGCGCCGAGGAGGCGCTGCTGTTTCACGAGTTCTTCGACGGCGACACCGGCCGCGGTCTCGGCGCCTCGCACCAGACCGGCTGGACCGCGCTGATCGTCAACCTGCTGCACCACCGGGCGCAGCGCGGGGGTGCCTAGGGCATCGTCCAGCGGGGCGGGTCCCGGCGGGGCTTTCGCACGGTGCGCTCCGCCCGGGATCCCTGCGTGGACGCCCGCGATTGGCGGACGCGGCCGCGGGATGTCATCATGGGCGACGCGATCGGGACAGGTTCGCAGGCACGGGCTTCACGTTGACGGGATGACGGGTCAGGCTTCGAACCACCGCGCCGCGTGGCTTCCGCAGAACGGATTCGCCGCCCGCATCGCTTCCGCGCGCCAGCTTCAGAGCTTCAACGGCCTGAGCAGCTTCGCGATCAACTTCGACGTGCTCCGCTCGGTCAAGCCCGACATCCAGATGATCGGCAGCAAGAGCAGCACCCTGTGCTTGTGGGAAACCCGTTCGTCCAGCGGCTTCATCAGCAAGCCCAGGGTCGATTCCGACATGATGACGGTCCGGTTCATCGCGAACGGGCACATCACCTACCGCAATCATGCGGGCAGGACGCGCGGCACGCCGAAACATGCGACCCTCGTCGGCTTCGAGGAGGTCGGCGAGATCCAGGCCTCGCAGGCCTTCAACGCGATCAACGGCACGATCACGTTCGAAGCGCTCGCGGCCGCCAACGCCGCGCTGACGGGCGGACAGCACGGCGTGCCGTCCTTCGAGCCGATCGCCGATGTCTCGACGCCGGGCATGATCGCGCTGTTCCACATGATGCAGCAGGTGCAGCGCCGCGGGCAGGCGTCGGATCGCGGCGGCGACATCGCGTTTCCGCTGATCCAGGAGATCCTCAGCTATCAGCTGCTGTCCGTCTGGCCGAAGCGCACGCGCGTGGCACCGGCCCCGGCGACGGACGCCTCCGCGTCGCGCTTCGGCATCGCTCTCGAGTTCATCGAGGCGAACCTCTCGCGGCCCATGACCCTGTCGCTCATCGCGACGGCGGCCGGGCTCAGCGTCCGCTCCCTCCAGAGCCAGTTCCGTCAACGGATGGGGCAGACGGCGATCGCGTTCATCACCGAGCGGCGGCTCGCGCGCACCCACAAGGACCTGACCTCCGCCTTCGATCCCGAGATCACGATCGCGGAGATCGCCCGGCGGTGGGGCTTCGTGCACATGAGCGACTTCGGGCAACGCTACAGGCGTGCCTATGGGCGCACGCCCTCCGAGGCACGGCGCGATGCCGGCCCGCGGGGCTGACCCCGCGTCCGCCTCACGGCGCCCACTGCCAGAACACCGAGCTTTTGAACGAGAACACCGTCTCGCCGCGCTGGTTGACGCCGACGTTGTCGGCGAAGGCGAGGCCCCAGCCGGGGCGGGAGGCGGAGGCGCGCTTGTCGGTGAGCATCGTGGCGTAGCGCACGGTGTCGCCGGCATAGACGGGCTTCAGCCAGCGCATGTCGCGGAAACCCGGCGACGGGCCGGTGGTCGGCGCCTGCCCGCGGGCGGCGGTGTGGGCGTGGTCGCGGGCGCGGGTCGCGAGCAGCCGCTTCATGTAGGCCGCGGCCGTGTGCCAGCCCGAGGCGCACAGCCCGCCGAAATGCGTCGCCTTGGCGGCCTCGGGATCGGTGTGGAACACCTGCGGGTCGTAGGCGCGGCCGAAGGCCAGGATCGCCTCGGCCGGGAAGGCGTAGGCGCCGAGATCGCGGGTCGCGCCGATCGCCGCGTCCTTCAGGAACGGCAGGATCTCGGCGTCGTCCGGCTCGACCACCGCGGGCGGGACGCCGGTCTCGACGATCCGCGGCGGCGCCGGCTCGGCCCCGCGCCGGGCGAGCATCACGGTGAAGGCCTGGGTCATCACCGCCTCGCCGCGGCCGTTCTCCAGGGTGAGCAGGCAGGCGGCGAAGCCCCGGTCGGGCTTCGAGGCCGAGGCGCGGGTCTCGTCGACGCGCAGGGTGGCGGAGAGCGTATCGCCCGGCAGCACCGGCTTCAGCCAGCGCAGCTCGGCGATGCCGGGCGATCCGAGCGAGGAGTGCCCGCCCATCGGCCCGGCCTGCAGCAGCCGCATGCCGAGGGAGGCCGTGTGCCAGCCCGACGCGATCAGCCGCCCGGCGAAGGTCGTCTCCGCGAGCCGCTCGTCGAGATGGAACGGCTGCGCATCGAACGCGCGGGCGAAGGCGACAATGTCGTCGCGGCTCACCGTCAGCGGCGCGCCGGTGCGGACCTGGCCGGCGGCGAAATCCTCGAAGTGGAGGCCGGACGTGTCGGGGCCGGGCATGGGCGCGCCTCAGTTGGCGAAGCGGAAATGCAGCACGTCGCCGTCCTGCACGAGGTACTCCTTGCCCTCGAGGCGGAGCTTGCCGGCGTCCCGCGCGCCGGACTCGCCCTTCAGCGCGGTGTAGTCGGAGAACGCGATGGTCTCGGCGCGGATGAAGCCCTTCTCGAAGTCGGTGTGGATTACGCCGGCCGCCGCGGGCGCGCGGGTGCCCTTGGTGATCGTCCAGGCGCGGGCCTCCTTCGGGCCGACGGTGAAGTAGGTGATCAGCCCGAGCAGGTCGTAGCCGGCGCGGATCACCCGGTTCAGGCCGGGCTCGGCCAGCCCCACCGCCTCGAGGTAGTCGCCCTGGTCGGCGGCCGGCATCACCGCGATCTCGCTCTCGATCTTGGCCGAGACCACCACCGCCTGGGCGCCCTCCGCCGCCGCGCGCTCCTGCACCGCCTTCGAATAGGCGTTGCCCTTGTCGGCGTCGCCCTCGTCGACGTTGCAGACGTAGAGCACGGGCTTGGCCGTCATCAGGCCGAGCTGCTGGAACAGGCGCTCCTCCTCGGGCTTGCGCGCGACCATGCGGGCGGGCTTGCCCTCGCGCAGGTACGGCAGGGCGCGGTTGACGAGGTCCAGGAATTCCTTGGCCTCCTTGTCGGCGCCGCGGGCCCGCTTCTCCAGGGCGAAGACGCGCTTCTCCAGGCTGTCGAGGTCGGCCAGCATCAGCTCGGTCTCGATCGTCTCGATGTCGGCGCCCGGGTCGACCTTGCCCTCGACATGGGTGACGTCGCCGTCGTCGAAGCAGCGCACCACGTGGGCGATCGCGTCGCATTCGCGGATGTTGGCGAGGAACTGGTTGCCGAGCCCTTCGCCCTTCGAGGCGCCGCGCACGAGGCCGGCGATGTCGACGAAGGTCAGCCGCGTCGGGATGATCTCCTTCGAGGCGGCGATCTTCGCCAGGTCGTCGAGCCGCGGGTCGGGCACCGCCACGTCGCCGACGTTGGGCTCGATGGTGCAGAACGGATAGTTGGCGGCCTGCGCCGCCGCCGTCTGCGTCAGCGCGTTGAAGAGGGTCGACTTGCCGACGTTCGGCAGGCCGACGATGCCGCATTTGAAGCCCATGATATTCCTCAAGAGTCCATCAGGATCGTCTCGGGTGAAACCCGGAACGGATTGATGATTGTCGTTCCCTCGACCTCGCGGCCGTGTTGATAATCCTCGGAGAGCAGGAACCGGCAACCCGATCGGATCGCCGCCCCGAGGATCACGCAGTCCCACCATTGAAAACCGGTCCGCTCGCGCAACGACCATGCATCGGCGATCAGATCGAGATCCGTCGCACCGGAGGACCAGCCTTCCAGCGCGAGCATCGTACGGCGCGCCTCCTCCGGCGCGATTCGAAGCTTTCCCCGCAGGAGGACGGCGTGAATCTCACCGAGAACCTGCGGACCGACGACGATCGAACCTCGTTTCGCCAACGCCGCGAGCCAGCGCAAGGCTTCGGCCTGCTTCTCCGGAAATCGGTCGTCCCGGGCATACAGGAACACGTTCGTGTCGACGAACACGCGCGGGTCGACGATCGCGGATCCGGCAGAGAAGGCCGGATCACTCGTCACGATAGCGCTCGTTCCTCGGCGGCGCCTTCCCGTTCTCGTCCAGAACGCGGAGCGGCGGCCCGGCGAGGAACCGCTCCAAAGCCTCCGTCTGGGTCGTCGGATGCCCGATCCGACGTTCGACGGTCTCGCTGATGAACTTCGACAGGCTCTTGCCCTCCGTCGCGGCGGCGATCCGCGCGCGACGGAGCACCGCCTCGTCCATCGTCACGGTCACGTTCTTCATCGGACGGCCTCCAACGGCCTTCGATATCGTGTCCTCGTGTTTTCGTGTCAATTCTTGGCGGCCTTCTCGCCGGGCCGCTTCACGTCGGCCCAGCCGCGGCCGACCATGGCGAGGTGGACCTTATTCTGGAAGCTCTCGTTCTCGTTGGCCGCCAGCAGGGCCACCTCGTCGGCGATCGCCCGGCACAGGTCCTCGACCCACGGCTCCTCGGACTTCGCGAAGTCGTTGAGCACGTAGGCGTGCACCAGGGCCTTGTCGCCGGGATGGCCGATGCCGAGGCGCACCCGGCGATAGTCGTTGCCGCACTGGGCGGTGATCGAGCGCAGGCCGTTGTGCCCGGCATTCCCGCCGCCGAGCTTCACCCGGATCTTGGCCGCGGCCAGATCGAGCTCGTCGTGCAGGACGATCACGTCCGACAGCGCGATCTTGTAGAAGCGCTGCGCCTCCGAGACCGAGCGGCCGGACTCGTTCATGAAGGTCTGCGGCTTCAGCAGGATCGCGCGCTCGACCCCGAACGACACCTCGGCCGCCTCCCCCTGGAAGCGGCGCCGGAACGGGCTCGCCCGGTGGACCCGGGCGATCTCGTCCACCGCGAGGAACCCGATGTTGTGACGGTTGCGGGCGTAGGCTTTGCCCGGATTGCCCAGGCCCACGATGAGCCGCATGACGACTGTCTCCGACCTTCCCGAAACGACGATGCCCCGGCCTCGCGGCCGGGGCATCGTCTCGAAGCCGCGCCGCCGCGGGGCGGCGGCGCGGGAGGATCGCGCCCGCGAAGGGCTCAGTCCTCCTTCTTCTCCTCGGTGGCCTCGGCCTCTTCGGCCTCGGCTTCGACCTTCTCGGCCTCGGCTTCCGCCGACTGCGCCTCGGCGATCGCGGCCTCCTCGGCCTCGACCTCGGCGCCGAGCACGGTCGGCGGCACGACGTTGGCGATCGGGTCGGCGGCCTCGCCGGTGTAGGTGACGCCGGCCGGCAGGGTGACGTCGGAGACGTGGATCACGTCGCCGATCTGGCGGCCGGTGAGGTCGATCTCGATCCCGTCGGGGATCTGGTCGGGGGCGACCTCGACGGCCAGGGTGTGCAGCGAGATGTTGAGCGTGCCGCCCTGCTGCTTGATGCCGGGGGCCGCGTCCTCGTTGTGGAAGTGCACCGGCACCTCGACGGTGACGGTCTGGCCGGCGACGACGCGCAGGAAGTCGACGTGCATCGGCACGCCGCTGACCGGGTCGAGCTGGAAGTCGCGCGGGATCGCGCGGGTCTTCTTGCCGCCGGCGTTGATCTCGAACAGCGTGGTCTTGAAGCCGCCGGCGTAGATCAGGGTGCGGGTGCGGATGAGGTCGATGGCGATCGACTGCGGCGGCTGGCCGCCACCGTACACGACGGCGGGAACCTGGCCCTGGCGACGAACGGCCCGGGCGGCCCCCTTGCCGACCCGGTCGCGTGCCACGGCCTCAAGCGTCTTGACTGCGCTCATGGCGTGATCCTTCGATTGATGAATGGTCGGGGAAACGACGAAGGCCGCCCGAGACGGACGGCCGAACCGAAACCCCACGCGCCCGTGCCTCCAAGGGTGTCTGGCGGGCGTGGAGCGCCTATAGCGGGGTTGGGCCCCGATGGCAACGCGGAGGGCGGATCGTCCGGCGGCTCACGGCCCGATCCGGAGCCCGGCCAGCACCCGCGCCCGCACGCCGTCCGGATCGGCGAAGGCCAGGCGCACCGGCAGCACCCGCACCCGCGCGGCGAAGGCTTCGGGCAGGCGGACGTGGTCCTTCTCGGTGGTGGCCAATTCCGCGCCGAGGCGGCCGGCCTCCGCTGCGAGCCGCGCGAGGTCGGCGTCGCGGTAGGGATGGTGGTCGGGGAAGCTGCGGGTCGCGGCGATCTCGGCGCCGGCCTCGCGCAGCGACGCGAAGACCTTCTCGGGACGGCCGATGCCGGCGAAGGCCAGCACGCGGCGGCCGGCGACCGCGGCGCCCTCGGGGACCAGCCGGGCGCGAAGGACCGGCAGGCCGCGCGCCAGGGCCTGCGC
>NZ_VRUU01000075.1 GCF_008039875.1 Methylobacterium sp. WL119
CGTACTGCGCGTCGGCCTCGATGCCGATCACGACGCCCGAGCCCGGGGTGAACTGGTAGTTGTAGCCGACCTGGCCACCGCCGGTGAAGCCGTCGTTGCCGCGGCTGCCGCCGAAGGCGAGCACGCCAGCGCGGTTACCACCGGCCGGGCCGGCGAAGATCGCGTTCTGCGGCGAGACACCGACGACGGTGGCGCCGCGGTTGTCGTTGGCATCGAAGCCGTAGCCGGCATTGATACCGAAGTAGGCGCCCGTCCAGGTGAACACCGGAACCGGGGTGAACACCGGCGGCGGAGCGCGACGCGGAAGGTCGGCGGCGGACGCGGCAGCGGTGAGAGCCGTGAAGGCTGCGAGGGACGTAAGGATCTTGTTCATATGTCGGGTGCCGATCGGTGTGCCTAGTTGACTGCTAGATACCCTTTTCCCGCGCAGTTGCTGTAGCGACTAAGACACACCTGCAATTCCTCTATTCTGATCCAATCACGCCCTCGCATCATGAGGCGCGCCCCGCCATCCGCACGCTTTCACGTAAGTCCCTGGTGGGCAAACAGCCCTGCTGTCTCGGCCTGGCTTTCCTGGGTCGCACTACGCGCGTTACCCCCAAAGTTCACACCCTGACTGACTGCCGAAGGGATCCGCTTCGAGGGCGCTGCAGTCGGGCGCCTGGCTGGCCCGTGGGCGCAGTTCGGTGCCACCGAATAGGTCGCCCAGCGCACGGCGCCGGAACGGCGACCGCCGCCGCTAATGCTCGGGCCGGTCGTGGTTCACGCGGCAGCGCGGTGAGGCTCTTGCCCTTCCCGTCACGCCAGGTGCCAACCTCGGCATTCCGCCACCGCCCGTCGCCCAGGTGGGAAACCATGCGCCCATGCGGTCGTCCGCAGCCCTCGCAGGCGCCGCCGGCACGCCGGAACCGGACCATGGCCGACAGCTCGCGCCCGTCGATCGGGTAGGAACAGCGGTCTGGATAGCTCGGCGGCCATCGATCTGCCGGCTGTGGTCTGCGCCGCATTCGCGGTCGGCAGATCCGTACCGAGCCGTCAGGTGGCGCTGCCCTCTGCTAAGGCCGCCAGGACGTCCGAGAGGTTCCTCTCGGCTCTCTCGTGGACACGGTCCAGGGCACGCTGGGCCGCGAGCGCGCCGGTGCCCCCGGCGGCGATCAGGGCCAGCATGTCCCGATACGTACCCTCGCCGCCCTCGCGATCGACGCGAAGCCTGGCCAGGTTGTGGATGGTGCGCGTCCGCAGGTTGTCGTCGAGCGCTCCCAGCAGGGTCCGAAATTCCGTATCGCGTGGCTGGCAGATGTAGGGGGCGATCATCAGGCCTGCCGCCTCGCGCGGATCATCCAGGCATCACGGTCCGCACGTGCCACGGCCAACTCCATCTGCAATTCCTCGACACGGGCATGCATCTCGCCGGCATCGACGGCGGTCTCGATTAAGAGTTCCTGAGCCTCGGCGAGCGCCGCGCGCAATTCCGCGTTCTCGGTCGCGAGCGCCAGGACCAGAGCCGTCGTCTCGTCGCTCATCCCTCAGCAACCCATCTGATCCACCGTGGACGCCGCCGCATCCGCGGCCAGCAGGTCGCTCGATCTGTTGCGACGGTCCTGTTTGCCCCTTCGAGCAGGGCCGCCGCCTACATTCCAGCCGACAACCTGCTCTCGCACCCTCGTGACCCGACGTTGGACGGACCCAGTGCGTACACGGGCCGACGGGGTAAGGCGCAACCCGATTCCGTCAGCGGCTGCCGAAAATTATTTTCGACCGCTGACCGCGCACGCCATTTCGACTTTCATACGCCGGCCGGATCGTAGGGGCTCCATTCAACGGAGCCACGCCGATGCCTCTCGCGAGGGACGGCGCCTGAAGGACAACCGCGGTCGCTACGTGCCGCCGGATCGGGGCGATCCGAACGGCGCGGAGGTTGGCTGGAAGGCCCCGGCCACGTTCCTGGAGCGGGCTGCCGAAGGATCGGCCGCCGACTGGGAGTAGCGGGGGGAGCACGAGGGGTTGGGTGCCAGCGGCTGATTGTGCGACGACCGTGTCGGGAGTCCATACCCCCGAGAGCGAGCGGGCTTCCGGCACCGGTGGCAGATCTGAGCGCCGAGGTTATCGAGCATCTGACGCTACATATGTCAGCGCTCCTCGGCATGTTGTGTTTCAACCGCCACAACGGTCTCTCAATAAAGAACCGCCGCGCGGAAGCGATATCAATTAAAGGCAATAAGAAGCGCGCCAGGTAGACACATCAGTATATTTTAGGCTTCTTGGACATGCTCACACCGTGAGCCCGGGATGGCGGTTCCGGAACGAAGCCAGGCGAAATGAAAGCGTCATGACGGGTCCGAGCAAGCGATACCCCTGGGAGAGCCCCTCCGAACTCGAAGCGCCTACGAATGTGACCTCCTCGACCGACACCCACCTGGCCAACGTGTTGAGGTTGGTCGGGCCTCTCGACGACATCGGTGGTGGAGGCGCTCCCACCCGTCGTTCCTCGCCACAGGATTGGTCGAAGCTGATCGAGCGGGTTCGGCATGCGGCCAATCACGCCCGCGAGGTCGAGGCGCAGGCTCAAGAACAGGAGCTGCGCGTCCAGGAGGTGCTCGACCGCGTCCGCGAAGATGTCCGCAACGCCGCCGAGCGGGTCCGAGTCGCTGAGGCGCGCACCGCTGAAATTCAGAGCCGTGCCGACGCCATGCTGAAGCTGGCCGACGAGAGGGTAAAGGCGGCCGAAGAGCGAGCGCGGATCGCGGAGGAGTGGCTCACACGCGTCTACGACACGATCGCGAGCGAGTTCACCCTTGAGCCGGATGTGAAGAGAACTGCGTGATGCCGAACTCAGCTCAGCGTCCTGCAATCACCGTCCGCCCGGCCGGACGTGATATCCCGGCCGACGATGCTTGGCGCAGCAGCTCCGAGCTGGCGGCCGGGCTGCAGTCCGTCAGCAAGATCGTACCCCTCTTCGTGGAGCCGGGCATCTCACCGCCAAGGCTTGCGGATGTCGGTCCTGGCGAAACCGACTGGCCTGCCGCGCTCGACCTGATCCGCGACGTTGGAGACCGCGTGCGCCGGGCACGCGATTTCGCGCAGGAGGTGTCCCGCCAGTCTCAGTCGATCATTCGCCGTAGCCTCAAGCAGACCGAGGAGGCCGAACGGCGCGCCGAGGCTGCCGAAGCTTCAGCGGCCGCGGCCATCGCCCGTGCCGAGAGGGCTGAGGAACTGGCTCGGCTGTCGGAAGCCAGGGCGAAGCTTGCAGAGAAGCAGGCAGAGGCCGCCAAGGCTGAAGAGGCTGAAGCTCAGCTATGGCTCAGGCGCGTGCATGCTTGCCTCAAGGACGAGTTCAAAGACCTGACCGAAGATCCGACCTGACCGTATCAACTGCCGTGAGGTGGCAGGGCATCGAACCGAGCCTCCGGCCCACCGTGGGCATCGGCGGCCGAACGATGCGAATTCTCGCTGCCGCCCGGTCCAGTGGCGCCGAGCGCCCGCGCTCGTTCGAGACAGCGGGTTGTGAGCGGCCATGGTCGTCGCCGCGTCCTCGAGGAAGGCGGCGATGACCGCCCGGTCCGCAATATGCGCCGCGGTTCGGAGTGATGCTGCGAGCTGGCGCAGCGCACGGTCTGCGCAAGGCGGGCGCGCGGCGGAGGAGGGCGCCACGGAGGCCGAATTGAACGCCTGGTTCGGATGGGCTGAGGGGAGCCGCGAGCGCGACCTACCTGCGCGGAGCCGACCGAGCGAAACTCGCCGAGCGGGTCGCAGAGAGGGCAGCAGCTCGAATGTCCATCTCCGCTTCTCCTGAACCGGTGCGGGGTTCGGAGCGAAAAGATCAATCCGAAAAATGGCTTGGAGAGGTGATGGCTCCCCGAGCAGGACTCGAACCTGCGACAAGGCGATTAACAGTCGCCTGCTCTACCAACTGAGCTATCGGGGATCACGGGGGGTGATCTACACAGCGTCGGTACGGCGCGCAAGGGCCTCGGGTGGATGTTTTGCATTTCGCGCGGGCTGCCTCGGGCGGCGCGAATGGAACCTCGGCAACAGCGTTGCGCCGGGGCCACGAGGCGGCCGCGCCACGAGGCTCAGGCTTCGCGTCGCGATGCCGGAGGACGCGCGGCGCCTGCGATCGATCGCCGGGGATGGGTCAAGGAAAAGTAGATGGGAGGACGTGACGTGGAGGCCTCGCCCGGAATCGAACCGGGGTGCAAGGATTTGCAGTCCTCTGCGTAACCACTCCGCCACGAGGCCTCGTCGCTCCGGCGCGGCCGTCGAAACGGGGCGCCCGCAAGATCCCGTGCCGGGCGGCCGGCGCGGGGTGAGGGGTCTCTAGCAGACGAGGCGGGCGCTGAGCAACGGGCGCGAGGCCGTATCTCCGCAGGATCGTCGGGCATTCGCGCTTTCGAAGGACCGCCGGCCGTCGAAAGCCGCCGAGCCCTCAGGCCTGCCACACCCGCGGGAGCGCCACGCCCCGGTAGCGGACGAGCAGGCGGGCGGCGACGGCGCGCAGCGGCCCGAGATCGGTGGCGAGGAGGCGGATCGCGAGGTGGCCGTTCCAGGCGCTCGCGCCGGCCTCGACCCCCGAGCCGGCGTTCGCGCCGCATTCCGCCAGCAGGCCCCGGGCCTCGTCCAGGCGCGCCTCCGCCCCGGGGGAGAGGTCGAGCACCGTCGCGTAGGCCCTGGCGCCGCCGCCGATCGCGGGCCGCGCGAGGCGGGCAGCGATCGGCCCGTCGAGGCGCAGGCTGTCGGCGTAGACGAGGCGGCAGCCCCGCCGGATGCGCCAGACGTCCTCGAACAGCCCCGCCTCCACCCGCTCGCCGCGGGCGGCCCGGCCGAAGGCCACGGCCTCGAACACCAGGAGCCCGGCATCGGGGGCGAGATCGGCCTCGAAGCGCCGCCGCAGGCGGGCGCGGTCGAACACGATCGTCTCCTGCGGCAGCCAGGCCAGCCGGGCCCCCGGGCCGAGGGCGACGCGGTTCGCGATTTGGCTCACCGGCCCGTCCGAGCGGTAGATCTTCTCCGCCGCGGTCGTGGTGAGGACGAGGTCGGCCCCGGCCTCGAGCGCGAGCGAGACCGCGAAGTCGTCGCCGCAGGCGATCCCGCCGGCGGTGTTGACCAGGATCGCCTCCGCGGCGCCCCCATGCGCGCGCGGGAAGCGCAGGCGCGAGGGGCCGGATTCGGCGAGGTCCGCGATCCGCGTCGCCGTGCCGGCGCCGTCGGCGGCGACGCGCAGCATCACCCGGCCGACCGAGCGCTGGCGCGCCGGCGCGGTCTCGGGCGAGACGGCGTCGGTCCGGTCCGAAACGGCGAGCCGGTCGCTCATCCGCGCGTCGCGGGCGCAGGCACGGCGGCGATCGGGGTCGGGCGGTCGAGGATGCGGCGGCCGAACAGGCTCGCGACCAGTTCCACCAGCACGCGGGCGCTGCGGCCGCGCTCGTCCAGGAACGGGTTGAGCTCGACCACGTCGAGCGAGCCGACGAGGCCGGAATCGTGCAGCATCTCCATGATCAGGTGCGCCTCGCGGAACGTCGCCCCGCCGGGCACCGTGGTGCCGACGGCCGGCGCGAGGCCGGGATCGAGGAAGTCGATGTCGAAGCTGACATGGAGGTGGCCCGAGGCCTCGGCGACCCGCTCCAGGCTGCGCCGGAGCGGCGCCACGACGCCGAACTCGTCGATGTGGCGCATGTCGGTGACCTCGACGTTGCGCGCGGCCACGAGGGCCCGCTCGCCGGCATCGATCGAGCGCAGGCCGAACAGGTGGACGCGGGTCGGGTCGAGGGCCGGGCGGTCGGGGTCGGCGAACAGGTCGGACAGGCCCGGCTCGCCGCAGAGCGCCGCCAGCGGCATGCCGTGCAGGTTCCCCGAAGGCGAGGTCTCCGGGGTGTTGAAGTCGGCATGCGCGTCGAGCCAGAGCACGAAGAGCGGCCGGCCGGTCCGCGCGCAGTGGCGCATCGCCCCCTCGACGGTCCCGAGCGACAGGCTGTGATCCCCGCCGACGACCACGGGCAGGTCGCCCGCGTCGAGGGCGGCCTCGACCTGGCGGGCGAGCACCCGGGTCCAGGCCGCGACCGCGGGCCTGCCGACCGCGTCGGCCGGCCCGTCGGGCACCGCATCGCCATGGTCGGCCACCGCGTGGCCGAGGTCGCGCAGGGTGCGGACGAGGCCCGCGGTGCGCAGGGCGGCCGGGCCCATCACGGAGCCGGGCTCGCTGGTGCCGACCTCCGTCGGCGCGCCGAGGATCGCGATACGTTCCGGGCAGTCCATCCCCACCTCGTCCGTACGGAACCGTGCCGGTTCCTGCGCCGTGCGGCGTGACACGCTTGCGCGACGAGCCCGTGTCGGGGCCGCCGCCTCGGGCCTCGGCCGGGAACGACCGGCGACACGAAGGGCCGCCATGCGAAGGCTCACGCCGCGATAGGGCATGCGCAAGCCGCGGGCCAGCGGCCGGCCCGGCGCGGGAAACGGGCGGGGCCCCGGGCGGTTGGGAGGGACGCCGGCCGCGGCGCAGCGAGGGAGATCGCCCATGCCGAACCGTTTGCAGACCGTCGGGTGCCGTGCTTTCGCCTCCGCCGCGGCGATCCTGCTCGCGCCCGCGGCCGAGGCGCAGACCACGCCGGCGGCGGGCGCCGCCCGCATCGCCGAGCACATGGAGGTGGTCGGCGCCGACGGGGCGCATGTCGGCACCGTCGACAAGGTCGAGAACGGCACCATCGTCCTGGCCGAGACCGACCGGGATGCCGGCGGACGCCATCACGCCGTGCCGATCGCGTAGATCGGCACGGTGGACGGCAAGGTGCTGCTGACGAAGCCGGCGGCCGAGGCGAAGGCGCAGTGGGATCGGGCGGACAAGCCGACGGACGGGCCGAAGCGCTGAGCCGGGCGCTACTCGGCGACCGCCTCGGTGACCTGGACGCGGCCGGCATCCTCGATGATCGCGGCGGCGGCGGCCTTGGCGAGCATGGCGTAGCCGCGGTCGGCCATGTGCAGGCCGTCGGCGGAGAAGAGCTGGCTGTGGGTCAGCTTGCCGTCGCGGATCCAGCCGCGCATCAGGTCGGCGCGGCGGATCACCGGCACGTCGAGCGCGTCGCCGATCTCGCGCACCGCGTCGCGGAAGCGGTCGGAGCCGGGGGTGGCGTCGAGCTTCGGGCACCATTGCGGCTCCATCAGCACGACGTCGATGCCGGCCTCCTGCATCCGGCGCACGGCGCTGACCGTCGCCTCGCGGAAATGCTCGATGGTGACGCCGCGCAGCGGGTCGTTGCTGCCGGTCTGCCAGATCACGAGCTGCGGCTCGGCGGCGATCACGTCCCGCTCGAGCCGGCGCAGCATGTCGTCGACGTGCTCGCCGCCGATGCCGCGGTTCAGCACCGTGATGCTCGCGGCGACGCTCGGCAGGGCGGCGCGGAGATCCGCCTGCAGGCGGGCGGGATAGGCGTTGGCCGGCGTGCTGGCGCCGATGCCCTCGGTCGAGGACGAGCCGAAGGCGACGATGCGCAGCGGTGCGCCGATGGCGATCTGCCGGGCGACGTGCGGCAGGTCGATCTCGGCGACCGCATCGCCGAGGCCGAAATCGAACGGGACCGGGAGGAGGTCGGCGTAGGCGAGCACCGCGCTCGGCAGGACGAACAACCCGGTGAGCAGGGCGACGCCGCGAATCAGTCCCCGCAGGGGTTTCGTGACGCGGCGGGCGGACGCGGTGTTCGGCACGGGCACCATCGGAGCGTTCGGGCTTGCGGGATCCGAATACGATCCTACGGGGCCGACCGAAAGGTCCCGTCTGCAACACCTGTTGAATTCCGATTGAATTCGTAACGCAAAATTAAGGCTGAATTCCGGTGATACCTGTTCGGACGCCCGCGCCGCGGCTCGTCGGCTTCGCCGATCAGTTCGCCGGCGGCGTGAGCACGAGCTTGCCCACGAACGGCGCGTTCTTGTTGGCCGTGCTGGTGCAGGCGAAGTCGTGGTCGCCGGCCTCGAGCGTCCGCACGCGCAGGGTGCCCTGGCCGTCCCGCTTGATCAGGTAGCCCTTCTCGCTCGCCACGTGGACGAGGTCGCCGTCGGCATGGAGCACGTGGCCGTTCTCGAACAGCCCCGCCGCTGTGATCGTCACCGGCGTGTCGGCGTGGCTGACCACGTGCAGCGCGACGTCGGTGTTGGCGGGCAGGCGCAGCTCCGCCGGCGCGCAGACCGGCTTGCCGCCCTCGGCGGTGATCGTCAGCTCGACCGGCGGCATCACGGCGCTCGACGGCGCGGGCAGGGGCTTGCCCTGGGCATGGCCCGCGGCGGTCCCGAGGACGAGGAGGGCGGCCGCGGCGAGGTCGCGTCGAAGATGCTGCATGAAAGTCCGTCCGGAGAAGCGTGAGCGAAGGGCATCGCGCGGGGTCGCGCGGCCTCGGGATAGGAGCGGAATGGCAGCAGGCGCCGGCGAGTTCCGGCACGCGACGCCGCACCGGCGGCTCGCGACGGGGTCGGGCAGGCGCTCAGATGTAGGCGGAGGCGAGCGTCGGCGCGCGCCCGAGCGCGTGAGCCAGCACCTCGAGCGCCTGGGCGACCTCGGCGCGGGCGCCGACGCCGCCGAGGCAGATCCGCACCGCCTCGGGGGCGGGGCCCGCGGCGCAGAAGGCGTCGCTCGCGACGACGCCGAGCCCGGCGGCGCGGCCCTGGCTGGCGAAGGCCGAGCGGGTCCAGCCCTCGGGCAGCCGCATCCAGAGATGGAAGCCGTTCGGATCGGAGCGGACCAGCTCCCCCGGCAGCAGGCGGGCGGCGATGGCCTGGCGCGCCTGCGACTCGGTGCGGACGAAGCCGAGCACCGCCTCGCCGGTGCCGTCGAGGATCCAGCGCGTGGCGAGCGCCGTGGTGAGCGGCGAGGCCATCACGGTCGCCGCGCGCAGGGTCGAGGCCAGCGGCAGCGCCGCGCGGGCGCTCGGCGCGACGCAGTAGGCGAGGCGCAGCCCGGCCCCGAGGCACTTGGCGAGGCCGGCGACGTAGTAGGTGATCTCGGGGGCCAGCTGCTGGAAGCTCGGGGGCGGGTCCGGGCAGACGAAGCCGTAGGCGTCGTCCTCGACGATCGCCACGTCGTAGCGGCGCGCCACCGCGAGGATCGCCTCGCGCCGGCCCCGGCCGATCGTCTGGGTGGTCGGGTTCTGCAGCGTCGGGTTGAGGTAGAGCGCCTTGGGCGCGAGCCGGGTGCAGGCGGCCGCGAAGGCGTCGGGCTCCAGCCCGTCCGCGTCCGTCGGCAGGCCGACGAGCCGCAGGCCGCGATGGGCCGCGAGCGAGCGGATGCCGGCATAGGTCAGCGCCTCGGTGCAGAGCACGTCGCCGGCCTGCGCCACCGAGCCGAGGATCGCGTCGAGGGCGCTGTGCGCGCCAGGGCAGAGCAGGAGCCGGTCGTGGCCGGCGACGACCCCGCGCCGCGCGAGCCAGAGCCCGCCGGCCTCCTTGTCGGCGTCGGTGCCGCCGAAGCCCTGGTAGCGCAGGAGGTTGGGCAGGTCGTCGGCGATCGCCGCGACGCCGGCCCGCATCCGCGCCTGCAGCCGCGGGTCGTCGGGCTCGGGCGGCAGGTTCATCGAGAAGTCGACCGCGCCGCGGCGGCGCGGCAGGGCCGGGCGGGGCGCCTGGAGGCTGCGCGCCGGATCGCACACGAAGGTGCCCTGGCCGACCCGCGACTCGACGAGGCCGCGGCCTTGCGCCTCCACGTAGCCGCGGGCCACCGTGGTGAAGTTCAGGGCGAGGCGGGCCGCGAGCACCCGCTGCGGCGGCAGGCGCTCGGCGACCGCGAGCTTTCCCGTGCGGACGTCCTCGGCGATCGCCTCGACGATGGCGAGGTAGTGCGGCTTGCCGAAGCGCCGCAGGTCGGGGCACCAGCCGTCTTCCGGGCGCGATCCCGGAGCGGGCGCCCCGGAGACGCGTGATTTCGGCGTCGCGCGGCTCATTCTCGCCTCCCGACCGGTCAGGATGCAGTCAATCGTCGATTGATCGGGAGCAATCGGCGTGCCGCACGCCCGAGCGCCGCGAACCGCGCGAGCGATACGGTCAATCCGGTCAAGTACTCGCCAGAGAATTCAAAATAATGGCGCCCATTTTATCGGCAGATGCCGCGTCGTTCGGCGACGTTTCCAAACAGACGTCGATCGCGCCGCATCGACCATTGACCGCATGATTGACCGCATCCCGCACCGGGCGCCGAAACGGCACGTCGTCGGCGTCTCGCTGGCACAGGGATTGCCATCCTCGATTGAACCTGCGGCCGGGATCATTCGATCCGCCGCAGGCCGCGATGCACAAGAGGGAGTGCGGCCGATGCCTGCCGTCAGCACCGACAAGCACAAGAAGGGCGATTACTTCGTCGATTACGAGGAGAAGGTCTTCGAGGACGTGAAGGCCGAGCCGGGGCAGAAGGCCCTGGTGACCTTCCACACCGTCGCGTTCGAGGGCTCGATCGGCTTCGTGAACCTGCTCCAGGCCACGCGCCTCCAGCGCAAGGGCTTCGACACCTCGGTGCTGCTCTACGGCCCCGGCGTGACGCTGGGCATCCAGCGCGGCTTCCCGACGCTCGGCGACGAGGCGTTCCCGGGCCACCTCAACATGAACAACCAGATCGCGAAGTTCATCGCCGAGGGCGGCAAGGTCTATGCCTGCCGCTTCGCGCTCCAGGCGCTCTACGGCCACGGCGAGCCCTCGCTGATCGAGGGCATCCGCCCGATCGCGCCGACCGACGTCCTCGACATCGTGCTGCTGCACAAGCGCGACAACGCCGTGATCATCGACACCTGGACCGTCTGAGCGGCCGGCCGCCGGCACCCATCACGAGCGAGGAGGCGGACAATGGCGGAGCCGCGCATCGTCCGGGCCGCCGCGGTCCAGATCGCGCCGGACCTGGACCGGCCCGAGAACACCCTGGAGCGCGTGCTGAACGCGGTCGCGGACGCGGCGGGGAAGGGGGCGCGCTTCGTCGTCTTCCCCGAGACCTTCGTGCCGTACTACCCGTACTTCTCCTTCGTCAGCCCGCCGGCAATGCAGGGGGCGGAGCACCTGCGGCTCTACGCGCACGCGGTCGTGGTGCCCGGCCCCGTCACCGAGGCGGTCTCGGCCGCCGCCCGCCGCCACGGCATGGTGATCGTGCTCGGCGTCAACGAGCGCGACCACGGCACGCTCTACAACGCGCAGTTGATCTTCGACGCCGACGGAAGCCTGGCGCTCAAGCGCCGCAAGATCACGCCGACCTACCACGAGCGCATGATCTGGGGGCAGGGCGACGGGGCGGGTCTCACCGTGGTCGACACCGCCGTCGGCCGCGTCGGCGCGCTCGCCTGCTGGGAGCACTACAACCCGCTCGCCCGCTACTGCCTGATGACCCAGCACGAGGAGATCCACGCGGCCCAGTTCCCGGGCTCGCTGGTCGGCCAGGTCTTCGCCGACCAGATGGAGGTGACGATCCGCCACCACGCGCTCGAAGCCGCCTGCTTCGTGGTCAACGCCACCGGATGGCTCTCCGAGGACCAGATCGCCAAGGCCTGCCCGGAGGAGGGCTTGCGGGGCGCGATGCGCGGCGGCTGCTTCACGGCGATCGTCTCGCCGGAAGGGCGGCTGCTCGCCGAGCCCCTGCGCGCGGGCGAGGGGCTCGTGATCGCCGACATGGACCTCGCGCTCGTGACCAAGCGCAAGCGGATGATGGACTCGGTCGGCCATTACGCCCGGCCCGAGCTGCTCAGCCTCAACCACGACGCGCGCCCGGCGCTTCCCGTGACGACGACGCCTCCCGCGACGAACCGCCTTCCCGCGACGACCCGGAGTTCAGACCATGGACAGCCCGCTCCTGACCGGTTCGACCGCCCCGTCGCCGGCCTCCCCGGCTCCGGGCCCGGCGGCGCCCGGCCTTCCGACCGAGCGGCTGATCAACGCGCTGCAATCCTACGGAGTCCGGCTGGCTGACAGCCGCCCCGGCGTCCAGAGCCGGCGCGGCGGGGCCGGCCCCTCCGACCACAAGGCGATGACGATCTCGGGCCGCACGGTGATGGTGCCGGTCCACACCGCCACCGCCTTCGAATCGCCCTTCCTCGTGCAGCGCCCGGGGCCGGACGGGTTCAGCCTGATCGAGCACGACGGCGCGGTGGTCGGGCGGGTGACCTTCCCGGACAAGCCGCGCTTCTACGCGCTCCAGACCTTCGACGGGGTGCCGTATTCCAAGATCGCGGTGCTGCACGGGCGCGACGT
Organism: Methylobacterium sp. WL119; assembly: GCF_008039875.1. GTDB lineage: Bacteria > Pseudomonadota > Alphaproteobacteria > Rhizobiales > Beijerinckiaceae > Methylobacterium. The sequence goes on from NZ_VRUU01000075.1 coordinate 12,202, forward strand.
CCTCGCGACCACCGTGCTGCAGACCTGCATCCGCTACCAGAGCCGCACGAGGACCTGCCAGTTCTGCGCGATCGGCCAGTCGCTGGCGGCCGGCCGCACGGTCGCGCACAAGAGCCCGCAGCAGCTCGCCGAGGTGGCCCGCGCCGCGGTGCTGCTCGACGGCGTCAAGCACATGGTGATGACCACCGGCACGCCGAACGCCACCGACCGCGGCGCCGCGGTCCTGTGCGAGAGCGCCTTCGCGGTGAAGGCCGCGGTGGACCTGCCGATCCAGGCGCAGTGCGAGCCGCCCGACGACGACCGCTGGTTCTCCCGCATGCGGGCCTCGGGCATCGACGCGCTGGGCATGCACCTCGAGGCGGTGACGCCGGAGGTCCGCAGCCGGATCATGCCCGGCAAGGCGAGCGTCCCGCTGGAGCGCTATCTCGAGGCCTTCGCGGCCGCGGTGCCGGTGTTCGGGCGGGGCCAGGTCTCGACCTACATCCTCGCGGGCCTCGGCGACGCGCCCGAGGCGATCCTCGGGATGGCCGAGCGGCTCGTGGCGCTGGGGGTCTACCCGTTCGTGGTGCCGTTCGTGCCGATCTCGGGCACGCCGCTGGAAAGCCACCCGGCCCCGTCCCCCGACTTCATGCACGCGATCCTGAAGCCGCTGGCCGGGATGCTGGCGCGGGCCGACCTCCGCTCGGCCGACATCAAGGCCGGCTGCGGCCGCTGCGGTGCCTGCTCGGCGCTCTCCGCCTACGAGCGGAGGCCTTGAGATGTTCGAGCCGGTCGCCCCGTATCGCGCGAGCCTGTTCCGGGTGAAGTTCGCCACCGCCCCCTGGGAGCGGCGCGCCTGCGCGCGCCTGCGCCGCGCGGTGTTCTGCGCCGAGCAGGGCCTCTTCGCGGGGAGCGACGCGGATGCGCTCGACGCGCATGCGATCCCGATCTGCGCCCTGTCGACGCTCGGCGGCGACCCGGACGCGGTCGTCGGCACCGTCCGCATCCATGCGGCGCCGGAGACGCCCGGCGAGTGGTGGGGCTCGCGGCTCGCCGTCGAGCGCGGGCATCGCCGGGTCGGGGCGCTCGGCGCCGGGCTGATCCGGGTCGCGGTGTCCTCGGCCCATGCGCGCGGCTGCACGCGCTTCCTCGCCCACGTCCAGGCCGGCAACGCCGCCCTGTTCGCCGGCCTGCACTGGGACGACCTCGGCGCGGTCGACCTGCACGGCCGGCCGCACCGGCTGATGCGGGCCGACCTCGCCCACTACCCGCCGATGCACGATCCCGAGCACGGGCTCGTCACCCTGCCGCGCGGCCGGCCGGCGACGGCCGCGTGACGGCGCCCCCCAGCCTCGACGCCATCGCCCGCGCCGTCCGCGAAAGCCGCGGGCTGGCGCACAAGCGCGACATCGACGCGGTCGTCGGGAGGCTCGGGATCGGCCGGCTCGGCGCGCGCGGCCTCGCGGTCCCGGCCGGGGACGACTGCGCCGCGATCCCCGACGGCGACGGGCACCTCCTGCTGGCGATCGAGGGCTTCCTCGACGGGTTCGTCGCCGCCGACCCGTACTTCGCCGGATTCTGCGGCGTGATGGTCAACGTCAGCGACATCGCGGCGATGGGCGGGACGCCGGTCGCGGTGGTCGACGCCCTGTGGAGCCGCGACCAGGACCACGCCGACCCGGTGCTCGCGGGCCTGCGGGCCGGCGCCGAGGCCTACGGCGTGCCGGTGGTCGGCGGCCACACCAACACCCGCAACGGCGCCGAGCACCTCGCGGTGGCGATCCTCGGCCGGGCCGGCCGGCGCCTGCTCACCAGCTTCGACGCCGCCCCGGGGGACGTGCTGATCGCCGGCATCGACCTGCGCGGGCGCTTCCGCGAGCCCCATCCGTACTGGGACGCCGCGACCGGCGCGCCGCCGGAGCGCCTGCGCGGCGACGTCGCGATCCTGGCGGGGCTCGCGGCCGACGGCCTGGCGCGGGCCGCCAAGGACATCAGCATGGCCGGGCTCGTCGGCACCGCGCTGATGCTGATGGAATGCTCCGGCGTCGGCGGCCGGATCGACCTCGACCGGCTCCCGATCCCCGACGGCGTCGCGCTGGAGCGCTGGCTCACCGCCTTTCCGAGCTTCGGCTACCTCGTCGCGGCCGCCCCCGCCGAGGCGCCCGCGGTCGTCGGGCGCTTCACCGAACGCGGGATCGCGGCCGCCGGGATCGGCAGCCTCGACGCGAGCCGGGTCGCGCGGGTGGCGCGCGGGACGGAGGAGGCAGTGGTGTGGGATTTCGGCAGCTCGCCGCTGATCGGCTGCGGCGCGACCCGCGGCGAGGGAGCGTGAACCCATGCCGCGGCAGCTGCGCATCGCGATCCTGACGCATTCGACCAACCCGCGCGGCGGCGTGGTGCATGCCCTGGCGCTGGCGGAAGCGCTGTGCGGGCTCGGGCACGAGGCCAGCGTGCACGCCCCCGACCCCACCGGCGGCGGCTTCTTCCGCCCCGCGCGCTGCCCCACCGTCTCGGTCGCGGCCAAGCCCGCGGCCGGGACGACGGTCGAGCTCGTCCGGGCGCGGATCGCCGACTACCTCCGCCATTTCGCGACGCCGGCGGCCTGCGACTTCGACCTGTTCCACGCCCATTGCGGCATCGGCGGCAACGCGCTCGCGACCCTGGCCCGCCGCCGCCTGATCCCGGGCTTCGTCCGCACCGTCCACCACGTCGACGCGTTCAGCGATCCGCAGCTCGCGCAGTGGCAGGACCGGGCGATCCTGGACGCGCAGGCGCTGCTCTGCGTCAGCGCCGGCTGGAAGGGCGTGCTCGCGAGCGATTACGGGGCCGAGGCGACGATCGTCGGCAACGGGATCGACACCGACGCCTACGCACCCGAGCCGGCCGACGACGACGCGGCGGTCGCGGCGCGCTTCGGCCTCAGGACCGGCCCGGTGCTGCTCGCCGTCGGCGGCTTCGAGGCGCGCAAGAACACGCTGGGCATCGTCGCAGCGTTCGCCGCGTTCCGGGCCTCGCACCCGGAGGCGCAGCTCGTGGTGGCGGGCGGCGCCTCGCTCCTCGACCACGCGGATTACCGGGCCCGCTGCCGGGACGCGCTGGCGCGGGCGGGTCTCGCCGTCGGGCCCGGGCAGGCGGTGGTCGAGACCGGGCCGGTGGCGCAGGCCGTCATGCCGGCCCTCTACCGCCGCGCCGACGCCCTGGTGTTCCCGTCGCTGAGCGAGGGGTTCGGCCTCTGCGTGCTCGAGGCGATGGCGAGCGGCACCCCGGCGATCGTCTCCGACTGCGCGCCGTTCACCGAGTATCTCGGGCCCCGCGACGCCCTGTTCGTCGATCCCGACGACGCCGCCGCGATCGCCCGCGCGATGAAGGCCGCCCTCGACCCGGAGGTCCGGGCGCGCCTGATCCCGGCCGGGCTCGCGATCGCCAAGACCCATCCCTGGCGGCTCTGCGCCGAGCGGCACCTGCCGGCCTACGCCGCCTGCGCGCGCCGGCGCTTGGAGACGTCCCATGCCTGAGATGCGCTTCCACATCCGCTGGCCCGACGGCGCCCGCGAGGCCTGCTACTCGCCCTCCCTGGTGATCAAGGACCACCTCGCGGTCGGCCAGGACTATCCGCTGGCCGAGTTCGTCGCGCTGAGCCGCACCGCGCTCGGGATCGCGAGCGAACGGGTGCGCGAGCGCTACGGCTTCCCCTGCGGCCGGGCGCTCGCGCAGCTCGCCCGGATCGAGGAGGGCGCGCGCCGGCAGGCGCCGGGCACCGTCCACGTCGAGGCCTTCGAGGAATGACCGTTCGCGAGGAATGACCGTTCGCTCCGCCCGCACGCGGGCGGGCCTTCGCCAGAGACCAGGAGACGCGCCATGAGCCGCCAGCCCGAGCCGGACACCCATTCGCCCGCGCACTGGCCCGTGATCGTCGTCGGCGGCGGCCAGGCCGGGCTCGCGATGAGCCGGCAGCTCGCCAACCGCGACATCCGCCACGTGGTCTTCGAGAAGAACCGCATCGCGCACACTTGGCGGACCCAGCGCTGGGACAGCTTCTGCCTCGTCACCCCGAACTGGCAGTGCCGGTTGCCGGACTTCCCCTACGACGGGCCGTCCCATGACGGCCGGGACCCGCACGGCTTCATGCGGCGGGAGGAGATCGTCGGCTACATCGAGGCCTATGCCCGCCACATCGCGGCGCCCCTGCGCGAGGGCGTCGGCGTCGCGGCGATCCGCCCGCGGCCCGAGGGGGGATTCGCCGTCGCCACGGGGGAGGGGGTCCACACCGCCGACGCGGTGGTGCTGGCGATCAGCGGCTACCACCTGCCGGCGATCCCGGCGATGGCCGCGGGCCTGCCGGCGGAGGTGCGGCAGGTCCATTCCTCGGCCTACCGCAACCCGGCGCAGATGCCGGACGGGGCGGTGCTCGTCGTCGGCTCCGGCCAGTCCGGCTGCCAGATCGCGGAGGACCTGCACCTGGCCGGCCGGACGGTGCATCTCGTCACCGGTTCGGCGCCGCGCTGCCCGCGGGTCTACCGCGGGCGCGACGCCGTCGACTGGCTCGCCGAGATGGGCCAGTACGACCTCACGGTCGAGAAGCATCCGCTGAAGGACGAGGTCCGGCGCAAGGCCAACCACTACCTCACCGGCCGCGACGGCGGGCGCGACATCGACCTGCGCCGCTTCGCCCTGGAAGGCATGCGCCTGCACGGGCGGCTGACGGGCATCGACGGCCCCCGCCTCGCCTTCGCCGACGATCTTGCGAAGAACCTCGACGGGGCGGACGCGGTCCATGTCGGCATCCAGGCCGCCATCGACCGGCACATCGCGGCAGCCGGCATCGCGGCCCCGGAGGAGGCGCACTACGCCCCCGTCTGGCAGCCCGGCCCGTTCGAGCCCGTGCTCGACCTCGCGACGGCCGGAATCCGCAGCGTGATCTGGGCGACGGGGTTCCGTGCCGATTTCGGCTTCGTCGAGGCCGACATCCTCGACGGCCGCGGCCTGCCGGTGCACCGCCGCGGCGTCACCGCCCAGGACGGGCTCTACGTCGTCGGCATGCCCTGGCTCTGGACCTGGGGCTCGGGGCGCTTCTCCGGCATCGCGCAGGACACCGCCTACCTCGCCGACGCGATCGCCGGAGCCGCCGCCGCGCAGCCGCTTCCGATCGCCAGCTGAGACGGCGGCCTCCGCGAAGGCCTACCCGACGATCACCCGCCGGTCGCCGGCCCGGCGGGTGAAGCCGGTGGCGTCGAGGTGCTCGAGCAGCGGGATCGAGAATTTTCGCGAGATGCCCAAGGCCGCCCCCGCCTCGCGGGCGAGGAAGCCGGATTCGGGCTGGGTCGCCCCGGGGAAGGCGGTGCGGAGCTTGGCCCGGGCCTCCTCCACCGCCGCCTTGTGGAACAGCACGGCGCGGCGCTGCACCCGGTCGACGGCGCGGATCACCGTGCCGGCGCCGACGAGGTAGGTCAGCGCCTCGCGGCGGCGCACGTCGCGCCCGATCGCCTCCGCCTCGTCGGGCGGGTTGAGCCCGGCCTGGCGGAACACGGCTTCCAGGCGCCGGGCGACCTCGCTCTCGTTGCGGGCCGGGTTGAACGCCGCGCGGCGGAAGAGGGCGCCGCCTTGCGCGACGTCGCCGGTGGCGACGAGGTCGCGCAGGGCCGCGGCGGCGACCGGCTCGGCGAGGCCGAGCGCCTTGACGATGCGCTCGGCCGGCAGCCCGTGCTCCATCGGCTGGTCGCGATGGTGGCCGGCGAGCACCGCCAGGATCGCGTCGCGAAGGCTCGCGAAGGCCGGGCCGCCGAGGATGCGCTCGCCGACCTCGCGGGCGCCGAGCGCCGGCAGCAGCGCCCGCACCCGGTCCGGCGCCGTGCCGCTGACGCGGGCGAGGTCGCGCAGGCCGGCGCCGGCCGCGCCGGCCTGCGCGAGGCGGATCGCCAGCGCCTCGGCCGGCCCGCCGCCGGCGAGCCCGGCGAGGTCGGCGAGCACGCGCGGGTCGTGACGCTTGCGGCGGCGGCTGTCGGGATCGAGCACCCGGCCGCCGGCCACCGTGATCGCCGGCGAGTCGCGGCGCAGGATGAACGGCTCGCGCGCCGGCACGGTGACCGCCGCGTCGAGATGGAGCTGCGCCGGCGCCATCGCGCCGGGCTCCAGCGCGTCGCGATCGAGGAGGCGCAGGCGGGCCGCGACCTCGCTGGTGCCGAACAGCAGGCGCAGGGCCGTGCCGCCGGGGAGCGGATCGCCGCCCGGGCTCGCGGTGAGCGACACGTCGAGCCAGCGCGACGGCACCAAGAGGTCCGGCGGCGCGAGCGCCTGCCCCCGGCTCAGGTCGGACAGGCCGACGCCGCGCAGGGCCACCGCCGTCCGGCGGCCGGGCTCGGCCGTCGCGACGGCGCGGCCGTGGATCTGCAGCCCGCGCACCGTCGCCGTCGGCCCGCCCGGCACGATCGCGACCGCGTCGCCGACGGAAAGGCGCCCGCGCCGGAGCGTGCCGGTGACCACCGTGCCGAAGCCGGCCCGCGAGAACACCCGGTCGACCGGCAGGTAGGGGAAGCCGTCGTCGGCCCGCGGCGGGCTCGCGTCGAGGAGGGCCGCCAGCGCCTCGGACAGGGCGGGAAGGCCGGCGCCGGTCAGCGTCGAGGTCGCGACGACGGCGGGCGCCTCGAGGCCCGCCCGCGCGGCCACCGCCGCGACCTCGGCCGCCCGCTCGGCGAGGGCGTCGGGCGCGACGAGGTCGGATTTCGTGAGCGCGACGACGCCGCGGCGGACGCCGATCAGCCGGGCGATCTCCAGGTGCTCGATCGTCTGGGGCTTGATGCCCTCGTTGGCGTCGACCGCCAGCAGCACCGCCCCCATGCCGGTGGCGCCCGAGATCATCGCGCGGACGAAGCGCTCGTGGCCGGGCAGGTCGACGAGGTCGATCTCCCCGTCGCGTCCCTCGGGCGCGAGGAGGGCGAAGCCCGGCACGATCGAGACGCCGCGGGCCTTCTCTTCCTTCAGCCGGTCGGTCTCGATGCCGGTGAGCGCCCGCACCAGCGCGGTCTTGCCGTGATCGACATGTCCGATCACGCCGACGAGGAGTGTCTTCATCGCTTATCGTCACCGTCCCGACCGGGCGTGCCTCCGAACCGTCGCCGCCGCGCGCCCGCCCCGGATGGCGGTCGTTCGGGGGCATGGCCGGGAGACGCACCGAACACGCGCACCGTTCCCGTGAACGAGGACGACGCGCAGCCCAATCCGCGACGCGACCGCCGGCTCGGCATCGAGCCGAGGCCCCGCCCGGATGCGGCGGGACCCGCAAGACGGTCGGGTCGATTGTGCACAACACGCTCTTGCGCCAAGCTTTTGCACGAAGCGTCGGTCGCGCAAAGGGCAAACTTTGCGGATGCGGCCGAGGGCGCCACCGCCGCCCTGCGCGTGCTACACGGCGGGCGATCCGGACGGATCGGAGGTGGCTCCGATGCGTTCTCGCGGTGACAGGGGCTGCGGCCCGGAACGGACGGACGAACGCTTCATGGACACGCCGCGGGAGATCGAGCTGAAGCTGGAATGCACGGGCCCAGACCTCGCCGCACTCGGTGCCCATCCGCTGCTGCAGGGGCAGGCCGACGGGGCCGCATCCGAGCCGAAGCTCCTCGCGGCGACCTATTTCGACACCGCCGACGGCGCGCTCCGCGAGGCCGACCTGACCTTGCGGGTGCGTCGGACGGGCGAGGCCTTCGTGCAGACCGTCAAGGCGGGCTCCGGCGCGGCCGGGCTGTTCGACCGGGCGGAATGGGAGAGCCCGGTCGCCGGCGAGGCGCCGGAGCCGGCGGCCTTCGCCGACACGCCGGTGGCCGATCTCCTCGCGAAGGCCGAGGCGCCGGACCTGGCGGCCCAGTTCCGCACCGTGGTGATGCGCTCGGTCCGGCCCGTGACCTACGGCGCCTCGCGGATCGCGGCGACCCTCGACGAGGGCCGGGTCGAGACCGACCGGGGCGATGCCCCGCTGTGCGAGCTCGAGCTGGAGCTCGAATCCGGCGATCCGGCCGACCTGTTCGCGCTGGCCCAGGCGCTCGCCGAGACGGTGCCGCTGCGGATCGGCGTGCTGTCGAAGAGCGCCCGCGGGTTCGCGCTGCGCGACGGCAAGGCCGCGCGGCCGAGCAAGTCCGACATGGCGCCGTTGCCGAAGGACGCGACCGGCGGCGAGGCCTTCCGCCACATCGCGCTCGGGTGCCTGCGGCACCTGCGCCTCAACGAGGACGTCTGGGGCCACGCCCGCGACCCGGAGGCGCTGCACCAGATGCGGGTGGCGCTGCGGCGGCTGCGCACCGCGCTGTGGCTGTTCAGGCCGATGCTGGCGGGCGACGCCCGGGCGGCCACGCTCGGCGACGAGATCAAGCGCGTCACCGAGCCGTTCGGCCGGGCGCGCAACCTCGACGTCTTCCTCGAGACCACCCTGCCCGACGAGATCGCCCGGCGCCCGGACGAGCCGGGGCTCGCCGGCCTGCGCGAGCGCCTGGAGACCGAGCGCGACCGGGCGCACGACGCCGTCGGCGCGATCCTGACCTCGCCCGAATGGCGCAGCCTGCTCCTCGACCTCCTGGCCTGGATCGAGGCCGGCCCGTGGCGGGAGGGCGTGGGCAAGCTCCGCGACGCGCCCGCCCGCGACCTCGCCACGGAGGTGCTGGAGCGCCTGCGCCGGCGGATCGCCAAGCGCGGCCGCCACATCGAGCGGCTCGATCCCGAGGCGCGTCATCGCGTCCGCATCGCCGGCAAGAAGCTGCGCTACGGCGCCGAGTTCTTCGCCGGCCTCTATGGCGGCCGGAAGGCGCGCCGGCGCCACAAGGCGTTCGCCGCCGCCCTCTCCGACCTGCAGGACCACCTCGGCGGCCTCAACGACCTCGCCACCGCGCATGCGGTGATGGCCGGACTCGCCGATGCGTCCGGGCCCGCCTCGGACGCGCTCGACGGCCAGGCGCTGTTCGCGGCGGGCCTCGCCACCGCCGATTCGGAGGCGCAGGCGGACGAGCTGCTCGCGGGCGCGGCCGAGGCCCACGGCACGCTGGCCGACCTCAAGCCGTTCTGGCGCTGAACCGGGCGCCCGTCGGCGCGTAGACCCCTCGCGGACGGCGCGGGGGGAGGCGGCATGGCTCACGTCTACAGGTTCGGCATGGAGGAGGAGTTCTTCCTCGCCGACGCCGAGACCCGCAACACCCCCCGCAAGACGTCTCGCGGCCGGGTGAGGGCCTTCCATGCCGCCGTCCAGGCGCGGATGGAATCGGCCGAGCGGGAGATGCTGGAGAGCCAAGTCGAGACCTGCACCCCGCCCTCCGACAGCATCGCGGAGACGCGCGCGCGCCTGATCGCGATGCGGGCCGACCTCGCGACGATCGGGCGGGAGCACGGGTTGCGCGTCTTCGCCGCCGGCACCCACCCGGCCGCGACGTGGCGGCGCCAATCGACGACGCCGGCCGAGCGCTACCGCGGGATCATCGACGACCTGCAGATCGTCGGGCGGCGCTCGGTGGTCTGCGGGCTCCACGTCCACGTCGAGGTGCCGCGTCCCGACGCGCGCCTCGACCTGCAGAACCGGCTGATGCCGTTCCTGCCGATCCTGCTCGCGCTCTCGGTCTCCTCGCCGTTCTGGGAGGGGCAGCGGACCGGGCTCGCCGGCTACCGGCTCAGGGCCTATGCCGAGCTGCCGCGCACCGGCCTGCCGGAGCTGTTCGCGGACGCCGCCGACTACGACCGCTACGTCCGGGTGATGACCGCCTCGGGCGCGATCGCGGATGCGAGCTTCCTGTGGTGGCACCTGCGCGCGTCGGTGAAGTACCCGACGCTGGAACTGCGCATCGCCGACAGCTGCTCCGAGATCGAGGACGGGCTCTGCATCGCCGCCCTGTTCCGCTGCCTCGTGCGCCTGCTCGACCGCGATCCCGGCGTGAATGCCGGCCTCACCGGGGCGGCGCGCGGCTTCGCGATGGAGAACCTGTGGCGGGCCGAGCGCGACGGGGTGCGGGCCGAGCTGATCGACGCCACGCGGGAGCGGGCGGTGCCGATGGCCGAGATCGTCGAGGGGCTGCTCGCGCGCCTCGCGGAGGATGCCGACGCCCTCGATTGCCGGGCCACCTGCGAGCGCGCCCGCACCATCGTCCGGCACGGCACGGGGGCCGACCGGCAGCTCGCCGCGTACGCGGCGGCGCGCGCGGCCGGATCGTCGGACCGCGCGAGCCTCGGAGCGGTGGTCGACGCCCTGGCCGACGAGACCGCGTCGCCGAAGCCCCGATGAGGCCGGACCATGCGGGCCGGGCGCGCCCGTTGGGGGTAGGCACGCCCGGCCCGACGGTCGGCCGGCATCCGGACCGAGAGGCCGGACGACGGGCCATCATCGCGCCCGCGTATTTCCCAAGCATGTCCGTTCGCCGCGGGGGCATCGGCGCAACACGGACCGCCCGGGTTCTGTTATCTCCCCCGACGCATCGGCGCCCCTCAACGACCCGGTTCCCATGAGCATCCTGAAAGACATCTTCGGCCGCCTGACCCAGGCGGTGACCGCCTATGCCGGCGACAAGGCACTGATGCTGGCGGCGGTCTCGGCCGCCGCCAACGTCATCGTCGCCGACGGGGAGGTGGCCGGCACCGAGTTCGAGACGGCGCTGGCCGGCCTCAGGGCCAACCCGATCCTCGAGAAGGGCTACGACACCCTGATGCTGGAGGCCGAGCTCTACGACGGGATCGCCCGCGCCCGGACGCGGGCGGGCCGGGCCGAGAACCTGCGCCACGCCGCCGCGCTCGCCGACCGGCCGCAGGCGCAGCGCGAGAACGTCTTCCTGATCGCGGCCGACGTCGCCGACCAGGACGGGATCAGCGGCATCGAGGCGGTGGCGCTGGCCGAGATCGCCGCCGCGCTCGGCGTCGACGGGAACGCGCTGCTCGGCGCCTCGCCGGTGCGCCGCCCGGCGCCGTGAGCCGCGCCTGCGGGGCCTGACGCGCCTGCGG
>NZ_VRUU01000076.1 GCF_008039875.1 Methylobacterium sp. WL119
GGGGAAGGGGGATGCTTCAGTAGCCGCGGCGGTTCGGCGGGGCGGCGGAGCGGCCGGCGAGGCGGCGGCTGACGTAGGCGATGACCTTCGGGAGCAGAAAGGCGGTGAGCAGCTTGCGGATCATGGAATGCGTCTCCGATGGGATGGGTTCAGGACCTGGAACGGGACAGCCAGCCGACCGCGAAGGCGACGGCGGCGAGGCCGACCAGGGCGGAGACGCGGTTGTCGTCGGCGTAGCGCGCCGCCTGCCGGCCGTAGGACGATCCGCGCTTGCGGGCGTGGCGGGTGAGATCGCGGCCCTCGTCGATCCAGCGGCCGGCTTGGTCCTCGACCGCGTGGGCGAGGGCGCGCCCGTCGTCGAGAAGGTCCTCGGCCCGGTCGCGGGCGCGGCCGTAGGCGTATTGCGCGCCGCCGGCCGCCTGGTTCACGGCGCCGCGGACCTGGCGGCCCGGGTCGCCGGTGAGGCCGCCGAGCGCGCTCTGGGCACGGCCCTTGAGGTGGCGCGATGCGCCGCGGAACTGGTCGCCGTTCATGGATCTCTCCTGGCTTTCGAAGTATCGGGCGGCGGTCGGGCCCCGGTCGGGTCGCCCGCCGCCGTGCCGGATCAGCGCTTGCCGCCGACCTTGTCGACCAGCGACGACACGCCGTCCTTGGCCTCGCCGACGGTGCGCTGGGCCTCGCCCTTGAGTTCCTGGGCCTTGCCTTCGACCATCAGGCCGTCGTTGCCGGTGACCTTGCCGGCGGCCTGCTTGATGTTGCCGGCGGCCTCGTTGGCGAGGCCCTTCAGCTTGTCGGTGGTGCTGCTCATGGGATGGCTCCTTGCGCGGGAAGGGACGGGTTCGGGGGGGCCGGCCGGTCGCATGGACCGGCCGGTCGTTCGCCGAGCGTCGGGCTGAGCCGAGCTCGAGTTCAGCTGGGACTCGGCTCAGGCGCGGCGGGCGTCGTAGCCGGCGACCAGGGTCGGCGGCTTCGGGGCGCCGAGGCGGCCGCCGAGGAAGCCAGCGAGCGCGCCGAGGATCAGCGCGAGGGCGCCGTAGAACGCGCCCTGCGTGGCCGCGCTGCGGGCGGTCTCGGCTGCGGCGGACGCCTTCTGCTTGGCGTCGGCGAGCGCGGCGTCGTACTGCTTCTCGTAGTTCTGAATCTGCGTCTTGGCCTGGTCGACCGGGATGCCCTGGGCCTTGGCCAGCGCGTCGGCGGCGCGGTTCTCGGCCTGGGCCTTCTGGGCCGGGTCGCCGGACAGCAGGGCACGGACCGCCGAGGCGGCAGCATCGCGCAGGGCCTGCGGGTCCTGGCCGGCCGCCTGCTGGCGCACCGACTTCTCGATCCCGTCGAGCGGGTTCGAGATCTGCGCCAGCGACGGGGCCGCCGCCTGCGCCGCGGTCTTCACGGTGCCGCCGACGAGCGAGCCGGCGCCACCGAGCGTGCTGGTCACGCCCGAGAAGGCGCCGCCGACGAGGCCGCCTGCGGCCGAGGTGAGCAGGTACAGCACGACGAGGGTCGTCACCGCCCAGGCGACGAGGCCGTGCAGGCCGGCAGCCCCCGTGACGGGCTTGCCCGAGAGGCGCCCGGCGATGAGCCCGCCGGCGAGCGAGGCGACGATGCCGGAGCCGACGAACCAGAGGCCGGCGCCGAGCGAGAGGGTCGAGGCGGTCGGGTTGTCGGCTGCCGGGCCGCCGACGCTGGAGAGGCCGACGCCGACGCCGAGCATGTTGAGGATGACCTGGGTCACCAGCGCCGTCGCGGCGCCGGCGAAGATCGCGCCCCACGACACCTGGTTCAGCAGGACGGTTCGGACGTCGGCCGAGGCCGCGGCGGGAGGGGTCGCGAGGAGGGGGGAAGTGGACACGTACGGGTACTCCGGGTCGTCGGTCGTCCGAGAAGCTCGGTCGTTCGAGGGGTCGGTGGGTGGAGGCGGGATGAGCGGCCGCGCGAGCACGCGCGGCCGGGCCGATCAATCGCGGCCGTGGATCAGCAGGCCGAGGCCGTAGCCGAAGAGGCCGGCCACGAGCAGCGCGGCCATCGGGTGCTCGGCGATCCGGCCGGCGGCCTCGCGCCCGCCCTGGCGCAGGGACCGGGCGCCGGTCTCGTAGGCGTCCTCGGCCCGGTCGTAGGCCTTGCCGCCGGCGCTGTGGACGTAGCGCTCGCCGCGCTCGTAGCCGTCCTCGGCGGCGCCCTGCGCCCGGCGCGCGCGGTCCTCGACGTCGTCGGAGCCGACGAGGCTTCCGACCGCGTCGCGCACCCGGCCGCCGATGTCGCGGGCGGCATCGGCGACGTGCTCGGCGGCGTCGCGCACGGTGTCCTTGGCCTGGCCGTAGAGGTTCTCGGCGGAGCCCTGCGCCTCGCGGGCGCGGCCCTCGACCGAGTCCCGCTTCGAGCCGGTGAGGTCGCCGACGGCGCCCTGCACCTTGCCGCCGAATTCCTTGGCGGCACCCGTGACCCGATCCGTATCAACCATGATGTCCGTGTCCTGAGTTAAAAACGTTGCAGGAGATGCGCAGTGTCGTCGATGCTACGTCTTGGGCCCGACGTTCGGTTTCACCGCATCACTCGGTAATTTCTGCTGAGCCTTGCCTTCGGTCTTGGCCTTTTCGTCGCCGATCAACTTGCCGATGGCTTCCTTGACCGAGCCCTTTATCTTTTCCGAAGCCTCGGATGACTTTTGTGCACTCATCGGTGTCTCCGCAGCGACCGAGACGAAGTTCGTTGCCTGAGATGGTCCGCCGATCCGGCGGGACAATGATGCAGACGTACCAGTCGGGCAGTCTTTATTTCTCGGTCGGCGACAGCGGGAACCCGTTGTCCCGCCCCCAGACGATGGCCTCCGTGCGCTTGTGGACGTTGAGCTTCCGGTAGAGCGACGCGGAATGGTTGCGCACCGTGTTCTTGGAGAGGTTGAGCCGCTTGGCGATCGCCTCGTCGCCCTGGCCCTGGCAGATCAGGTCGAGGATCTGGCGCTCCCGGACGGTGATGTTCGGGGCGATGCCGTCCTTGTGGCCGGTCCCCGGTCGCCGGAGGTTGGCGAGCTTCTCGATCAGGCCGCGGCTGAACCAGGAGGTGTCGGCCATCACCGCCTCGACCGCGTCGAACATGTCCCGCTCGCTGCGCTTGCGGTCGGTGATGTCCTGCAGGACGAGCAGGGCGAAGACGGCGTCCCCGATCTCGACGCGCTCGGCCGAGGCGAGGCAATCGAGGTTCGTCCCGTCCTCGTGGCGCAGGCAGACCTCCAGACCGAGCACGAAGCCGGTGCGCAACAGGGCGGTCTCGAACTTGGACCGCGCCGCATCGTGGACCCACAGGCCGAACTCGGCGGGCGAGCGTCCCAGGACGGCGTCGGCGGCGTAGCCGAAGACGCGCGCGAAGGCGTCGTTCACGCCGGTGATCCCGAAGCCGTCGGCGCGCGCGAGCAGGGTCGGCACCGGCGTCAGCCGGAACGCCTTGGCGAAGCGCTCCTCGCTCTGGCGCAGCGCCGTCTCGGCCTTCTTGCGCAGCTCGAGGTCGGCGAAGGTGAACAGCATGCATGGCTCGTCGCCCAGCTCCATCGGCTGGCCGGCGACGATGACGAACCGTGTGCCGCCGTCCGGCAGGTCGAGGCACGCCTCCATCTGCGGGATCGTGGCGCCGGCGTTGAGCCGGTTGACCGCCAGGTCGCGGTTGCGCGCGCCGGCGAGCACGTCGACCTCGTAGACGCTGCGACCGATCACAGCATCGCGGGTGTAGCCGGTCATCTCGAGGAAGCCGGTGTTGACCTTGACGTGACGCAGGTCGGACAGGCGGCAGATCACCGCCGGGGCCGGGTTGGCGTTGAAGGTGGTCTCGAAGCGGTCCTCGGCCTCGAACTGCTCCGAAACGTCCTTGAGGATCAGCGCGAGGCAGCTCGGCGTGCCCGCGTGGTCGGTCGCCACGAGGCTGCGCAGGGAATGGACGAAGTCGACACCGGGCCGGTCGGTGCGCTTCACGTCGACGATGACGTCGTGGAAGCGCTCTCCGGAAACGACCCGCTCCATCGGATACTGGTTCGGGGTGTGGTTGTTGCGGTAGCGCAGGGCGAAGCGCTCGCGGTAGATCTCCACCGTCTCGCCGAGCTCGCCGAGGGATTCGGCGCCGTGCATGGCAAGCGCTGCCGCGTTGGCGTAGGCGATGGTCTGGTCGGGCTCGACCAGGATCACCCCTTCGCTGAGGCCGGCGACGATCTGCCGGAGCTCGTGCCTGTCGACGCCCGCAACCACCCTGCCCACCTTCTCGACCGCAAGAAAACCGAAGCGCGAAACAGCGCCGTCCGCCCGCGGTTCCAGGATTTGTTTTCGGGCGAACTGGTACAGTCGGACGCCTGTGCTGGATGCGCGCCGCCAGCCGCCCCGCCTCATCCTTCAAGGCGTCGCCTGGACGACCGCCTCGACCGGTCGGCCGCGCCTCTCGTCCTTCTCGGCCATCGTCGCGTCTTCGCCCGGCCGCACGAAGATCTGCCCGGGATCGATCAGGCCGGGATCGCGGATCTGGCTCCGGTTGGCGTCGTCGATCACCGCGTACCAGTCGCCCGCGCCGTAGGTGCGCCGGCCGATCTTCCACAGGCCGTCGCCGCGACCTGATCGAGCCGGACCGTGCAGGCCCCCGGCTCGACGCCGCGCCCGCGGCCCGATCCCGACAAGCAGGCCGATGAGCGAAAGCCAGGCCGCGTCCCTGCACCGCGGTCCTCGACGCCGGCCGGCAACGTCAGAACGCGACGAACAGGAGCGGCATGCAAACCGATCGGCAGGCCGCACCATGCCCCGTGGGCGCCGTCGTCGGCGCTCGGCTGTCCCGGCGAACGCGTGCGCCAGGGGCATCGGCGTCGGCGTCGCCCGCGGTCCGAGCGATGCCCGGGACGACGTCGCGATGCCGGGGTTCCGCGGCCGGGCTCGGCGTGAACTGGTATAGCCGGATCATTGACGTGAACGTGATCGATCATCCAGAACCCGGGGCACGAGCCGGACCGTAGAGGGGCAGGCAAAGCGACTTCCTCTACGAACAAAGGACGCCCCCTCCTCATGCACATCAGTACTGCGTCCGAAGAACTCTCGCCGAACGAGGGGTTGCCCCGTCATGTCCAGGACATGATCGGCCGGCGACTGGACGAGCTCTTCCCAGCGGTCGCCGACGCCGACCCCGAGACGAGGCTCGGCCAGGTCCTGCTTCGGCTCAGGGCCGCCCTGCTGGACGCCCAGGCGGAACGGCAGGTCTCGAAGGCCTTCAGCGACAGCCTGATCGCGGCGGTGCCGCGCCTGCGCCGCTTCGCGATGATGCGCACCCGGAGCGCGGCCGAGGCCGACGACCTGGTCCAGGCGACGCTGCTGAAGGCGTGGGAGCACCGCTCCCGCTTCCAGGCCGGCACGAACCTCGTCGCCTGGCTGTTCACGATCCTGCGCAATGCGCACATCAACCAGGGCAAGCGCTACCGGCGCGAGGTCCGCGACGTCGACGGCGCCTTCGCCGCGGCGCTGACGTCGCCGGCCGAGCAGGAGCATCGGATCGGGCTGATCGAGCTGCAGACCGCCCTGGCCGAGCTCCCCGTCGAGCAGCGCGAGACCCTGCTCCTCGTGGTGCTGGAGGGCCTGCCCTACGAGGAAGCGGCCCTCGTCCTCGGGTGCCAGCCGGGCACGGTGAAGAGCCGGGTCAGCCGGGCGCGCGAGCGCCTTTCGCAGATCCTGGGCATCGCGTGAGGGATGCGGCGGCCGAGGGAGCGCGCGAGCCGACGGCCCCGTTCGATCCGACAGCCGCCTCCACGCAGGACCGGGCGGGCGTCGACGGCGACCTCGCGCAAAGTGCGCCCGCGTTGCGAGAAGCCTTCTGAAAGCGGTCGCCCTCGTCTACGGCGGCGCCGCGTTCGGGTTCGGGTTCGGCACGGCGTGCGATCCGTCAGGCCCCCCGGCAAGCAGGCATCGTGACCGTCGGAAGCTCGCGGATCCGCCGCGAGCCCCGACGCCGCTTCACGTTTTCTCGATCTGACCACATCGTCCGTTCCGCGGCGGAGCCGATGCCGCCCCCGGTCGTTCAGGCGATCGGGGCATTCTCCGTTTCCCGTGGATCGATCGCGACGATGCCGAAGGCTCCGCCATGGCTGCTCACGCGCGGCACGCTCGCCGTGTCGGCCATCGCCGTCCTCCTCGCGGCCGCCGCGCTCGCGATCTACCTCGCCCAGGCGACCACGCTGGTCATCGCGGTCGCCCCGCGGGACGGCACCGAGCCCGGGCTGATCAAGGCCTATGCCGACGCCCTCGACGCCGGCGGCGAGAACGTCCGCCTCAAGATCATCCCGTTCGACGACGTCCGCGAGAGCGCTGCGGCGCTCCAGGACGGGCGCGCCGACCTTGCCGTGGTCCGGCCCGACGTCGACCTGCCGACCAACGGCCTGACCCTCGCGATCCTGCGGGACCAGGCCATGATCATCGTCTCGCCGGAGGCGGCCGGGATCGACGACTTCCCCAAGCTCGGCGGCAGGCGCCTCGGCATCGCCGCGCACAAGGACGCCGACTTCTCCCTGCTGAAGAGCCTCCTCGGCTATTACGGCCTCACCCTGGAGACCGAGGTCGCCGGGGCGAAGGTCCCGGCCCATTCCGTCCTGCTCGTCCCGGTCGAGGCGACCGAGGTCGGCACGGCCGTCCAGGCCAGGAAGGTCGACGCGATCGTCAGCATCATCGCCCCGTCGGCGCCGAAGGCCTTGGCCCTCGTCGAGGCGGTGAAGGCCGTCAGCAAGGGCGGCAAGGTCAACTTCGTCGGCGTGCCCGACGACGCCGCCCTCATCGAGCGCTTCCCGCGCCTGCAGGCCGTCACGGTCCCCGGGGGATTGTTCGGCGGCAAGCCCAAGCTGCCGGGCGACGACGTCAAGACGGTCGGCGCCTCGTACCGGCTGATGGCCCGAGCCTCCCTGAGCCGGGTGGTCGCGGCCGACGTGACCCAGCACCTGTTCGAGCTGCGCACCGCCGCGGCCAAGACCAGCGACGCGGCCGAGTACGTGCTGGCGCCGGCCTACGACACGACGGTCGCGGCCACGAGCGCGCGAATCCCGATCCATCCCGGCGCGATCGACTATTACGAGCGCGAGCAGCACAGCTTCGTCGACCGCTACGGCGACACCCTCTACCTGCTGGCGGCCCTGGCCGGCGGCCTGTTCTCGGCCGTGGCCTGGCTCCGCCAGCGGTTGGCCGGCCTGCGCCGCGAACGGATCGATGAGGTGACGGATCGGCTGCTGGCGATCATCGACGAGGCCCCGACCCTGCGCGACCCGGCCGCCATCGAGGCCCTGAACAGGGAGATCGACCGGCTCGCGACGGACGTGGTCCGCTACGCCCGCGAGCGCGCGCCGGAGATGCGGACCATGGCCGCCGTCGGCATCGCCATCGAGACCGCCAAGGCGACCGTGGCCGATGCCCGCAACGCGGTGTCCGGAGGCGACGCCCCCGGCAGCAAGCCGCCCTTCAGGCCGAGGCTTCACCTGGCGGGCGGCGGCGAGGGCTGACGGCGCTTCGCGCCTGCCGAGGATGCCTGAAAGGATGTCGGCGAGACCCCGGCTTCGGCGGCGACGTCACGTCCTCGCGGTCACCGGCTGGCCGGCCGAGCCGAAGCCGCGCTTCGCGCCGGCGCGGTTGACGACGCCGAACCGCAGCACCGCCTGCTCCAGGTAGTCGATCGCCGCCACCAGGTGATCGCGGGCCGCCTCGATCGCCTCGGCCCCGTCCTCCGGCCGGGTGTCGGCGAGCTTCACCGCGGCGATCAGCACGCGGTCGCGCTCGTCCTCGATCCGCCGGTCGCGCTCGACCGAGCCGCGGATCTCGGCATCGAAGGCATCGACCACCGACCACGGGAGGGCGTCCGCGCCGGCAGGGCCGACGAACTTCTCGGCGTGGCGCCGGGCGGCGGCGGTGGCCCGTCGCAGGCTGGAGGCGAGCTCGGCGTCCATGGGGTTGTTCCGATCCTTGTACGCTGCACCGACGGTTTCAGCGCGCGCGCGTTCCCTCCCTACACCCCGACGCGCCGTCATGCAGGCGCCGACCCAAGGCGGAGCCTGACGACGGGATGGCCCTGGGCGGGCGCAACGCGCCCGGCCGGAGCGTCAGGGCAGGGGCGCCTCGCGCGTCATCCAGGCCTCGATCCGGGTGACGTCGGCCTGCGACAGGCCGTGGCCGCCCGGGAGGACCGCGTGCTCGACGCGGGCGCCGGCCGCGGCGAGCAGCGCGGCCAGCCCTGCCGCGTTGTCGCCTGGGACGATCGGGTCGGCCGCGCCCGAGAGCATCAGCACCGGCCGGCCCGAGAGGTCCGCCGGCGCGGGGTCGGACAGCGGCATCATCGCCCGGAGCAGCACGGCGCCCGCCAGCGCCTCGGGGTGCAGCAGCAGCATCGCGGCGGCGATGTTGGCGCCGTTCGAGAAGCCGAGCGCCAACGGCGCCGGAAGCCCGTAGCGCGCCCGCGCCGCGGCGACGAACCCCGCGAGGTCGGCCGCCCGGCGCCGCACGTCCGCAGCATCGAACACGCCCTCGGACAGCCGGCGGAAGAAGCGCGGCATGCCGTTCTCGAGGACCGGCCCGCGCGGCGACAGCAGGGCCGCGCCGGGAGCGACCATGCGACCGAGGGGCAGCAGGTCGGTCTCGTCGCCGCCGGTGCCGTGCAGGAGGAGGAGGGGCCGGACGGGGGCGCGGCCCGGCTCGAAGCGGTGGACGAAGCCGAGATCGGGGTTGGGCATGTTCGGGCTCCCAAAGCGTGGGGCAGGACGATCCCGCCCCGCATTCGCGCGGGGCGGGACGACGGATCAGGCGAGGTCGGGCAGCGCGGCCGCGATCCGCGCCCGGTGCGGCTCGAGGCCGGCGGGCAGCTTCAGGGCGCTGCCCAGGGTGGCGAGCGGCTCGTCGACGGTGAAGCCCGGCACGTCGGTCGCGATCTCGAACAGCACGCCGCCGGGCTCGCGGAAATACACCGAGCGGAAGTACTGGCGGTCGCGCTGCTCGGTCACGGCGAGGCGTTGGTGGGTCGAGAGCCGCTCGACCATCGCCGCCTGGGCCGCGTCGTCGGCCGCCCGGAAGGCGATGTGGTGCACCGATCCGGCCCCCGGCCGCCCGCTCGAACGGTCGGCCGCTGTGGCGAGCGTCACGAATCCGCCGGCCGCCGCGCTGCCGGCGTAGCGGATCGATGCGCCGTCGCGTGCGGCCTCGCGGAACCCGAGGCCGTCGGTGAGGATCGCGGCCGTCGGGCCGGCCTCGGCCAGGAGCAGCGTGACGCCGTGAAGGCCGCGCAACGCGTGCTCGGCCGGCACGTCGCCGCCTTCACAGGTCGGCGCCGGGCCGGCCTCCTCGACGCCCACCAGGGCCAGCCGCATGCCGTCGGGATCGCGGAAGCGCAGGGTTGGCTCGCCGAACGCGCTCGACGGCGCCTGGTGGTCGACATTCATCGCGACGAAGCGGTGGACCCACCAGCCGATCGAGGCCCGCGGCACCCGGAAGGCGGTCTCCTGTGCCTCGCCGACCCCGACGCGGCCGGCGGCCGCATGCGCGATCGGGAAGAAGGTCAGCAGCGTGCCCGGCTGCCCGGCCTCGTCGCCGTAATAGAGATGGTAGGTGCCCGGGTCGTCGAAGTTGACGGTCGTCTTGACGAGCCGCAGCCCGAGCACGCGGGTGTAGAAGTCGCGGTTGCGTGCCGCCGGGCCGGAAAAGGCGGTGACGTGGTGGAGGCCGATCTCGGACATGAGGCTTCTCCTGCCTGGCGCCCTTGGGCGTTGGTGATGGACCTCACTTGAGGATTGCGCCGTCCGATTGAAATCGAAACGATGGAAACGCATCGTTTCTGATTTTACATCGAACGGTCCGCCCGCCTTCCGCGACCTTCGGCGTGGCCGGGCGACGCTCCGGCTGCTATGGCGGGGCGTTCGACACGCGGGGAGACGGCGAATTTCCGACGATGCATGGGCGACCGCGCTGGGGCTGCTCGCGGTCCTCGTCCTGGTGCTGGCCAACGGGTTCTTCGTGGCGGCGGAGTTCGCCCTGGTCTCGGTACGCCGGAGCCGCGTCGCCGAGCTCGTCTCCGAGCGGCGCGCGAACGCGACGGCGCTGCAGCGGGCGACCGACCGCCTCGATGCGCATCTCGCCGCGACGCAGCTCGGCATCACCCTGTCGTCGCTGGCGCTCGGCTGGGTCGGCGAGCCGGCGCTCGCCCACCTGATCGCGCCGGCGGTCGACGGGCTGCCGCTGTCGCTCGGGCCGGTGGCCGCCCACTCCATCGCGGTGGCGATCGCCTTCGCCCTGATCACGTCGCTGCACATCGTGCTCGGCGAGCTCGCGCCCAAGAGCCTCGCCCTCCAGCGCAGCGAGCGCACCGCGCTTGCGGTGGTCCGCCCCCTGGCCCTGTTCCTGTTCGTGTTCCGGCCGGCGATCCTGTTCCTCAACGGGCTCGGCAACGGCGTGCTGCGGCTGTTCGGACTCCAGCCGGGCCACGGCGAGGGCTCGCTGCACTCGACCGCCGAGCTCAACCTGCTGATCCAGGCGAGCCAGGAGGCCGGCCTGATCCGCGAGGTTCAGCAGGAGGCGGTGGAGCGGATCTTCGCCATCGGCGAGCGCCGGGTCAGCGACATCATGACCCCGCGCCACGAGGTCGAGTGGGTCGACGCCGACGCGGAGCAGGAGGCGATCCTCAAGGCCATGCGCGCCTGCGGGCACGCCCAGGTGGTGGTCAGCCGGGGCCAGGTCGACGAGCTCGTCGGCGTGGTCCGCAAGCAGGACCTGCTCGATCAGGTGCTCGACGGGCGGGCGATCGACATCGCCTCCGCGACGCAGGCGCCGATCGTCGTCCACGAGAGCATGACGATCCTGGCGGTGCTGGAGACCTTCCAGAGCCAGCCGATGCGCATGGCCGTGGTCGTGGACGAGTACGGCACCCTGGAGGGTATCGTCACCCAGACAGACCTGCTGGAGGCGATCGCCGGCGACATCCCCGAGCCCGGCGAGGAGCCCGACGTGGTCGAGCGGGCCGACGGCTCGCTCCTGATCGACGGGATGATCCCGGCCCGCCAGGCGTTCGAGCGGCTCGGGCTCGCCGAGCCGCCGGATTCCGACGACTTCACGACGCTGGCCGGCTACGTGATCTACCAGCTCGGCCGCATCCCTGCGGCGGGCGACGCCTTCGAGGCCGGCGGCTGGCGCTTCGAGGTCATCGACATGGACGGGCGCCGGATCGACAAGGTGCTGGCCTCCCGCGCCACCGCGTAGCACACCGGACGCCCCGGCCGAGGCGGCGGGGTGGGAGGCGAACCCCGACATGGCCGACGGCCCCGAGATCCCGATGCCCGGCCGCGCCGCGCCGCCCCGCACGGCCCCGCCGGCGGTCGGCCTCGCCGAGGCCGTCCCCGTCTGGGGCCGCATCGCCGCGCTCTCCTTCGGCGGCCCGGCCGGGCAGATCGCGGTGATGCATCGCATCCTGGTCGAGGAGCGGCGCTGGATCTCCGAGGACCGCTTCCTGCACGCGCTGAACTTCTGCACGCTGCTTCCGGGGCCGGAGGCGCAGCAGCTCGCGACTTATATCGGCTGGCTGATGCACGGCACGCGCGGCGGGCTGGTCGCGGGCGGCCTGTTCGTGCTGCCGGGCCTCGTCGCGATCATGGCGCTGAGCTGGGTCTACGCGCTGTCGGGCAACGTCGGCGTCGTCGCCGGCCTGTTCTTCGGGTTGAAGGCGGCGGTGCTGGCCATCGTCGCCGAAGCGGTGCTCCGCATCGGCCGGCGCGCCCTGAGGAGCGCACCGATGGTCGCGCTGGCGGCGGCCTCGTTCGTCGCGCTGTTCCTGTTCGACCTGCCGTTCCCGCTGATCGTCCTGGCCGCGGGCCTCGCCGGCTATCTCGGGGGCCGGGCCGGCCTGCCGCAGTCCCGGGTCGGCGGCGGCCACGGAGCGGCCGGCAGGACGGATGCCGGACCGTACCTCATCGGCGACGCGGCGCTGCCGCAGGAGCGGGACGCCCCCGCGCGCACGCTCCTGACGGCGGTTGTCTGGGCCGCGCTCTGGCTGACGCCGGTCGCGGCGATCGTCGCCATCCTCGGGCCCGACAACGTGTTCGGGCAGATCGCCCTGTTCTTCTCGAAGATGGCGATGGTGACCTTCGGCGGCGCCTACGCGGTGCTGGCCTACGTCGCCCAGCAGGCGGTCGGGCAGTTCGGCTGGCTCCGGCCGGGCGAGATGCTCGACGGGCTCGGCATGGCCGAGACGACGCCGGGGCCGCTGATCATGGTCACGCAGTTCGTCGGCTTCCTCGCCGCGTTCCGCAATCCGGGCAGCCTGCCGCCGCTGCTCGCCGGCACGCTCGGGGGCCTGCTCACCACCTGGGTCACCTTCGCGCCGTGCTTCCTCTGGATCTTCGTCGGCGCGCCCTACGTCGAGCGCCTGCGCGGCGACCGGGCGCTGGCCGGCGCGCTCTCGGCGATCACGGCGGCGGTGGTCGGGGTGATCCTGAACCTCGCGGTCTGGTTCGCGCTGCACACGCTGTTCGCCCGCCTCGAACCCGTCGCCCTCGGGCCGATCCGCCTCGAGCTTCCGGTGCTCGCGAGCCTGAATCCGTGGGCGCTCGTCCTCGCCGTCGCGGCGCTCGTCGCCGTGTTCCGGCTCAAGGCCGGCGTGATCCCGACGCTGGCGGCCTGCGCGGCGGCCGGCATCCTCCTGCACCTCGCCGGCCTGGTCGGATAGGCTGCGCGCGCGTCGTGGGGAACCGCGCCGCTGCGAAGGCGGCGACGCGGCTCAGGTTCACGCGCGCCGGCGATCACCAGCGATGATGCCAGCCGCCGTGGTGGCCGCCCCATCCGCGATGGCCGCCCCATCCGCGGTGCCAGCCGCCCCAGCCGACGTGACGGTGGCCGCCCCAGCGATGCCAGCGCGGGCCGTAGGCGAAGCGCCGGTAGCCGTAGAAGGCGGGGCGATGCACGAAGCGACGGTAGACGAACGGCCGGTAGCCGAAGTTCGGGCGGCAATAGCCGTAGAACCCGCGGTGGAATCCGGGGCCGCAGCCGTCGCGGGCCTCGGCGACGCCGGCGCTCGCGCCGACGAGGCCGAGGGCGACGATCCCCGCCGCGACCGGGGTGGTGATGAACGATGCCTTCATGGAATCCTCCTGTGACGGGTGAGGGCCGGCGGCACGCCGCCGGCATCGGTCGTTCGTGACGGGTCGTCAGAAACGGTTCGGCCGGCAGCGTCGGCCGGCCGGGCCGATGTGGAAGCCCGGCGGGCACGAGCGGCCGCGGACGTAGCCGCCGGCCTGCCCGCCGGGTCGGCAGCCGCCGTAGGGTCCGCGATGGCCGAACGGGCCGCAGCCGCCGTAGACCTGGACGATGGTCGCGTCCGGGCCGGCGAGCCCGGGGAGGGGAAGCGCCGAGGCCGGGGCGGCCGCGGCCAGGGTGCCGGCCAAGCTGCCGGCGAGGATGCAGGCGCCGAGACGTCGTCTCACCATTCGAGTCTCCTGGACATGGAAGGCGCGGCCCGTCCGGCCGCACCGGGATCTTCCGGGTTCGAACCCCGGAAACAGGGGATCAGGCGAGGAGGTCGCGCATCGGCGCGACGCCTCCGCTGCCCGGGAAGACGGTGTCGGCCAGCGCCCGGTCGGGGAGGCCGAGATGGTCGCGCAGGACGCCCTTCAGCACGGCGCGCAGGTCCATGGTCGGGCGCAGGTCGCGGCCCTCGAGCAGGGCCGCGGGTGCGAGGCCCGGCCAGTCGGCGACGACCCGCCCGCCGGCCACCGCGCCGCCGGCGAGGAAGGCGGCCGCCGCGGTGCCGTGGTCGGTCCCGTCGGTGCCGTTGGCGTGCGCGGTGCGGCCGAACTCGGTGGCGACCGCGACCACGGTGTCGCCCCAGGCGGGGCCGAGCTCCGCCTTCAGCGCCGCCAGCGCGTCGTCGAGCGCCTTGAGGAGGTGGGCGAGGTGGCCCGAGGCCGGCCCCTCCGCGGCATGGGTGTCCCAGCCGTCGAGCGCCAGGGTCGCGATCCGAGGCCCGTCGGGGCGGGCGAGCATCCGCCCCGCCGCCGCGGCCAGGGTGGCGTAGATGCGGCCGGGACCGCCGACCGCTTGCCCCCCCTCCGGCAGCATCGCGTCGAGGCGATTGCTTTCGGTCAGCGCCGCCAGCAGGGCCGGATCGCGCTCGCCGTAGAGGCGCTCCAGCCGCATCACCGTGTCGTCGAGCGGCGCGCGCAGGTTGCCGGGCGACCAGCTCATCACCGGGGCGGGCCCGCGCATCACCAGGGGCACCGTCGCGCCGCAGGCGAAGAGGTCGCGTCCGCGGGCCGGGCCGGCGGACGGCAGCAGGGCCGCCGCGCGATTGAGCCAGCCGGTCCCGCTGCCGTTCGGGCTCGGGGTGCCGTTCTCCAGGACGTCCTGCCCGTCGAAATGCGAACGCTCGCGATAGGGCGTCGCCACCGCGTGCAGCATCAAGGCCTCGCGGGCATCGAATAGCCCCTTGAGGAACGGCAGGTTCGGGTTGAGGCCGAACAGGCCGCCGAGCGGCAGCGCCGCGCCGGCGCCCGACGCCGGCAGCGCCAGCGGGCCGCGCAAGGCGGCATAGGCCGGATCGCCGATCGCCGGGAGGAAGGCGAGACCGTCGAGCGCGCCGCGCAGGATCACGAAGACGAAGCGCGGGTCGCGGGTCGCGGCCGAAGCGATCCGCGGCATCAGGCCGGCGGCCGCGAGCGTCGAGCCGGCGGCGAGCAGGCCGCGACGGGTCGGCAGGCTGCCGCAGGTCGGTGGGTTGAGCCGCATCGCGCTATCTCCGCTGGAATTCCGGGCTCATCAGGAGCAGGGCAAGGCCCTGCGCCCCGGTCTCGGCCCGGGCGATCTCGCGCCGGGTCGGCGCGGAGAGCAGCGGACCGAACGCGTCCTCGGCGAGCGCGACCGGGTTGCCGGCGGGCGGCGCCCGCTCGCAGGCTTCGGCGGCCCAATCGATCCGGGCCTTGAAGGCGTGCGGCGCGAGCCATTCGGCGGCGGCGTCCGGCCAGCCGCGGGGGCTCGGCGGCGCGAAGGTGCGCTGCCCGAAGGCGGCGAGCGCCCGCGGCACGCGGCCGTCGCGTCGGTCGGCACCGGGGACGAGCCGGAGCGCGCTCAGCACGAACTCGTAGGGCGTCTTGAACTTGCGCGGCGCCGGCTCCCACGCCTCCGGCGTCGCGACCAGCGCGGCGGCCATCGCGGCGAGATCGCCGTCGCCGTCGCGATAGGCGGCGGCGAGCCGCGCCACCGCGCCCTCGGGCGGATCGTCGGCGATGAAGTGGATCGCGAGCTTGCGGGCGAGATGGCGGGCCGTCGCCGGATGGCGCGCGAGCGCGTCCAGCACCGCGTCGCCCTGCTCCAGGCCGCCCGGTTCGTAGGTCCGGCCGAGGATCGTCGCCGGGCCGGGCTCGTGCCGGCTCGCGGCGAACAGGAAGCGCCCGGCATCCGGCCGGTCGGCCCGCGGCGGCACCCAGCCCCGGCCGGTGAGAACCCCGGCCAGCGCCGTGACGTCGGCCTGGCCGTAGCCGCCGTCGACGCCGAGCGTGTGCAGCTCCAGCGTCTCGCGGGCGAGGTTCTCGTTGAGGCCGAGGCCGCGCCGTGCCCCGGCCGGGGAGCCGGGGCCGACGGAGCGCTGATTGTCGAGGTAGACCAGCATCGCCGGGTGGCGCTGCACCGCCCGCAGCATGTCGGCGAAGCGCCCGAGCACGTGCGGGCGGATCGCCTCGCGCTCGAAGGCGCCGGCCAGCACGCGGACCGGCCCCTTGTCGCTCGAGACCGCGAAGTGGTTGGCGAAGAAAAGCGCCAGCCGCTCGACGAAGCCGGCCTCCGTCGCCGCGCCGTGCGCGAGCCGGGCCTCGACCTCGGCGCGCTCGATGGTTCGCCGGACCTGCCCGGGGTCGGCGGACGGCGGAGGCGCGGGCTGGGGGGGCGCAGCCGGCATCGAAGCGGGTTCGGCCGCCGCCCGGTCCCGCTTGGCGTTCCGGGCCTGCGCGAGGCTGCGAGCCGCCGCATCGGACGGCAGGAGCGCGGGATCGTCGATCAGGGCCGCCGCGGGCTGGGACAGCTGCGCGGCGAGCCATCCGCGGGGATCGCCGGCGATGCGGGCGGTCTCGCCCGGCCGTGCGCCGATCCCGAACCGGTTGAGTGCAAGGACCGCATCCGTGGTCATCGCTTCGATCCCTCGCGGCGCGCCGAACCGGCGGCCTGGATCGGACCTTCGCGCCCGCCTGTCGCGCAACGATCCCAGGTTCGAAGACTTTCTTGCCGAGCTGTCGCAGGCCCGGCGGGCGGTTACATCTTGCGACATTGTTTCCGCGCGGTCCGGCCGGCTCGGCCGCTAGGATCGGCCGGCGGAAGGCCCGACGACGAAGGCTCGACGACATGGACGCTGCCCACCTGCTGGTCGTCGACGACCACCGCGACATCCGCGATCCGCTGGCCGCCTACCTGCGCCGGTACGACCTGCGGGTGAGCGTGGCGGCCGACGCCGCGGCGGCGCGGGCGATCCTCGGCACCAGCGCCATCGACCTCGTCGTCCTCGACGTGATGATGCCCGGCGAGGACGGGCTCTCGCTCTGTCGCCACATCCGCGAGGTGCACGACACGCCGGTGATCCTGCTGACGGCGATGGCCGAGCAGACCGACCGCATCGTCGGGCTGGAGATCGGCGCGGACGACTACGTGACCAAGCCGTTCGACCCGCGGGAGCTGCTCGCCCGGGTGAAGAACCTGCTGCGCCGCGCCGCCGCCCTGCCGCGCGAGCGCGCCGAACCCGGTGCGCGGCGCCTCGCCTTCGACCGCTGGATCCTGGATAGCGACCGGCGCGAGCTCGTCGACGGGGCGGGCGAGGCGGTCGTGCTCAGCACCGCGGAGTTCCGCCTGCTCGCCGCGCTGGTGCGGCGCCCGCGGGTGGTGCTGTCGCGCGACCAGCTCCTCGACCTGACGAGCGGCCGCACCGCCCAGGCCTTCGACCGCAGCATCGACAACCAGGTCAGACGGCTTCGGCGCAAGCTCGAGCGCGACCCGGCCCATCCCGAGCTGCTCAAGACGGTGTGGGGCGGCGGCTACGTCTTCGCCACCGACGTGCGGGAGGTCCGGTGAGCCGCCTCGTGCCGCGCTCGCTCGTCTGGCGGCTGGCGCTGCTCCTGGTGCTGGCGGTGGTGGCCGCGCAGGCCGCGGCCTTCGCGATGTTCGCGAGCGAGGCGACCCGCGTCGGGCGCGCCGCCGGCCGCACCCAGGTGATCGACCGCATCGCCATCCTCGTCCGCCTGCTCGACACGGTGCCGGCGGACGCGGTCCCAGGAACCATCGCGGCCTTCAACTCGCCCAGGCACCACTTCTCGATCGGCCCGGCGAGCCTCGTCCCCGACGGGGCGATGGACGCCGACGAGGCCCGGCTGGCGCACGGCCTCGATCGCCGCCTGCAGGCGGATGCGACCGAGGCGCGCCTGCTCCTGGTCAAGCGCGACTCGGTCAGGCGCGACGTCGCCGACGTCGCCGACGACCCGCCGGCCGAGGGGCGCCGGGCCAAGCCGGAGGCGCTCCAGGTCTCGGTGCACCTCGCCGACGGGCGCTGGCTCAACGGCGAGGCGCCGGTCGCGCTGCCGACGCCGCCCTGGATGCGGATCGGCCTGTTCCAGATCGCCGCCAGCGTCGTCGCCGTGCTCGCCGTGGTCGGTCTCGGGCTGCGCGGGGTGGTCGGTCCGGTGACAGCCCTGGCGCAGGCCGCCGAGGAGGCCGGGCGCGGCACGATGGTCGCGCCGTTGCCGGAATCGGGCCCCGCGGAACTGCGGACGATGACGATCGCCTTCAACCGGATGCAGGCACGGCTCCGGGCCTACGTCGACGATCGCACCCGGATGCTCGCCGCCGTCAGCCACGACCTGCGCACGCCGATCGCCTCGCTGTGGCTGCGCGCGGAGATGGTGGAGGACGAGGACCTCCGCGCCGGCATGGTGCGGACGCTGGGCGACATGAAGCGGATGGTGGAGGCGACGCTGTCCTTCGCCCGCGACGACGCCGCCTCGCAGGCGAGCGGCCCCCTCGACCTCGCCGAGCTCGCCCGCACGCTGGCCTCGGACCACGCCGCGCTCGGCCGCGACGTCACCCTGTCGGCCCCAGAAGCCCTTCCCTTCGCCGGCCGGCCCGACGCCCTGAGGCGGGCGCTCGACAACCTCGTCGAGAATGCGGTCCGCTACGGGCGACGTGCGCGCCTCGCGCTCGATCGCGACGGCGCGGACGTGCGCATCCGGGTCGAGGACGACGGGCCGGGCATCCCTGCCGACCGGGTCGAGGCGATGTTCGAGCCTTTCGCCCGGCTCGACGATTCGCGCAGCGACGAGACCGGCGGCACCGGCCTCGGGCTCGCCATCGCGCGCTCGGCGATCCGCGCGCATGGTGGTGAGATCCGGCTGCACAACCTGCCGCAAGGGGGCCTGCGCGCGGAGGTCGTCCTGCCCGGGGCGGGACGCTGACGCCGGTCGCGGCGTTCAGCCGGTCTCCGGCGCCGCGCGCATGAAACCGAAGTCGCAGCCCGCGTCGGCCTGCTCGACCGTCTCGTAGAGCAGGCGCGCGTAGCCGCGGGCGGCCCAGGCCGGGCGCTCGGCCGGACCCGCCTCGGACCGGCGCCGCTCCAGCTCGGCGTCGTCCACTAGGAGATCGATGCGACGGGCCGCCGTGTCGAGGCGGATGCGGTCGCCGGTGCGGACGAGCCCGAGCGAGCCGCCGTCGGCCGCTTCCGGGGTGACGTGCAGCACGATCGTGCCGAAGGCGGTGCCGCTCATCCGCGCATCGGAGATGCGGACCATGTCCTTCACCCCAGCGGCGAGGATCTTCTTCGGGATCGGCAGGTAGCCGGCCTCGGGCATGCCGGGCGCCCCCTTGGGGCCCGCGTTCTGCAGGACGAGCACGTCGTCGGGGCCGACGTCGAGGTCGGGGTCGTCGATCCGCGCGGTCATGTCGGGGATCGAGGCGAACACCACCGCGCGGCCCTCGTGCTGGAGCAGCGCCGGGCTCGCGGCGCTGTGCTTGATCACGGCGCCCCGCGGCGCGAGGTTGCCGCGCAGCACCGCCATCGCGCCCAGCGGCTTGATCGGGTTGTCCCGCGACCGGATCACCGTCTGGCCCGGGACGTCCTCGGCCGCCGCGGCCACGTCGCGGAGCGTCCCGCCGGCCACCGTCCCGGCGTCGAGGTCGATCAGGTCCCCGAGCTGCGCCATCAGCTTCGGGACGCCGCCGGCATGGTGGAAATGCTCCATGTAGTGGTCGCCGGACGGCTTCAGGTCGACCAGCACCGGCACCGCACGGCCGAGCCGGTCGAAGGCGTCGAGGTCGATTCCGTGCGGCGTGCGGTTGGCGATGGCGGTGAGGTGGATCAGCCCGTTGGTCGAGCCGCCGATCGCCTGGAGCACCACCTGCGCGTTGCGGAACGCGTCCGGCGTCAGGAGCTCGCTCGGGCGGGGACCGCCCAAGACCGCCATCTCGGCGGCGCGCCGGCCGCTGGCCTCGGCGAGCCGGATGCGCTCGGCGTGCGGCGCGGGGATCGTCGCCGACATCGGCAGCGACAGGCCGAGCGCCTCGGCGATGCAGGCCATGGTGCTGGCCGTGCCCATCACCATGCAGGTGCCGACGGAGGGCGCGAGCCGGCCCTCCACGGCGGCGATCTCCGCCTCGTCGAGCTGGCCGGCGCGGTGCGCGCTCCAGAGCCGGCGGCAATCGGTGCAGGCGCCCAGAACCTCGCCCTTGTGGTGGCCCACCACCATCGGCCCGGTCGGGATCACCACCGTCGGCAGGTCGGCGCTGGCCGCGGCCATGATCTGAGCCGGAAGCGTCTTGTCGCAGCCGCCGATGACGATCACCGCGTCCATCGGCTGGGCGCGGATCATCTCCTCGGTCTCCATCGCCATCAGGTTGCGCAGGAACATCGAGGTCGGGTGCGCGAAGCTCTCGTGGATCGAGATGGTGGGGAACACCATCGGCATCGCGCCGGCGAGCATGACACCGCGCTTGGCCGCCTCGATCAGCGCCGGCACGTTGCCGTGGCATGGATTGAAGTCGCTGGCCGTGTTGGTGATGCCGACGATCGGCCGGTCGAGGGCGTCGTCGGAATAGCCCGCCGCCTTGATGAAGGCCTTGCGCAGGAACAGCGAGAA
Source organism: Methylobacterium sp. WL119 (assembly GCF_008039875.1). Taxonomy (GTDB): domain Bacteria; phylum Pseudomonadota; class Alphaproteobacteria; order Rhizobiales; family Beijerinckiaceae; genus Methylobacterium. The sequence goes on from NZ_VRUU01000076.1 coordinate 20,117, forward strand.
CCCGGCATCGCCGTAGCTGGTGAGACCCTTTCGCAGACCCTTGCTCATCGTGCCGTTCCTCGCTCCGATCCAGGTTCACACACTCGGCGGCTCGGTTTCGGATCGGGGGCCGACCGGCTCCCTCTCCCATGGGAAGAGGATTGAAGTGAGGGGCGTGACCTCTCCGGAAAGCTCACGCCCCTCATCCTGTCCTTCTCCCCATGGGAGAAGGGACCCGCGCCATGTCACGGCTCCCAAGCGCCGTGTGCGCCCACCTCCGCGCGCGCACCGTCAGCCGTCAGCCGTCAGCCGTCAGCCGTCAGCCGTCAGCGTTCCAGCGCGGCCGGGTTCACGAGGTTCCGCGGCCGCTCGCCGGACAGGATCCTGAGCATCTCCTCCACCGCCCCGAGGCCCATCGCGCGCAGACTCGTGGCGGTGGTTCCGGCGACGTGCGGCGTCAGCAGCAGGTTCGGGCAGGCGTGGAGCGGATGGTCGGGCGCCAGCGGCTGATGCTCGAACACGTCGAGCGCCGCGCCGCCGAGCCGGCCCGCGTTCAGCGCCGCCACCACCGCATCGGTCACGACGATCGGCCCGCGGGCGACGTTGATCAGTACCGCACCCGGGCGCATCTGCCCGATCAGCGCGGCGTCGACCAGCCCGCGCGTGGCGTCGGTGAGCGGGCAGGCGATCACCACCGCGTCGCTGCCCGAGAACAGCGTCGCGACGTCCACCGGCTCGACGAGCCCGCCATGGTCCGACGCGGTCCGCGACGCCCCGAGCACGCGCAGGCCGAAGCCGTGGCGGGCGATTCCCGCGACGCGGCGGCCGATCTCGCCCATCCCGAGGATGCCGAGCGTGGTGCCGCCGATCTCGGCGAGGTCATTGGCGCGGGTCTTGGCCGCGAGCCAGCCGTCCCGGCGCAGGCCGGCATCGACGTCGGCGAGCCGCCGCCGCAGGGCGAGGAGGGCGGAGAGGACGTACTCGGCCACCGCCCCGGTGTTGCTGCCGGGCAGGTTCGCCACCGGGATCCCGCGGGCAGTGGCGGCCGCCAGCGGCACGAAGTCCAGCCCGACGCCGTGGCGGACGATGCCGCGAAGCTTCGGCGCGTGGTCGAGGATGTCGTCGGGCAGCTGCGCGCGCACGATCATCCCGGCGGCGTCGGGGGCGAGCGCCCGCAGGGAGGACGCCGCCGTGTCGGGGGCGACGACGACGCGGGCATAGGGCGCCAGCATCGCGACCGCGTCGGGGTGGATCGGGTTGGTGAGGAGGACGAGGGGCAGGGGGGGCAAGGAACGGCCTTTCTCGCCTTGGGCAACTCAGCCCGTGAAGCGCGCCAGCGTGACCGCCGTGTCACCGTAGGTCCGCCGTTCCAGGTCCGTGAACCCCGCCGGCAGAGCGACGACCGCGTCGGCGGATTCCTCGATCACCACCAGGGCGTCGGGCGTCAACCAGCCGCCCTGCGCGGCCGCCGTCAGCGCTGCGGGCGCCAGGTCGCGGCCGTAGGGCGGATCGCAGAACACCAGGGAGAAGCGACCGGTGGTGCCCGAGGGGCCGAGCTTGGTCGCGTCCCGCCGGAACAGGCGGGTGCGCCCCTCGGCGCCGAACTGCTCGATGTTCTCGCGGATGACGCCGCGCGCCTCCGCCCCCTCGTCGACCAGCAGCGCGTAGGCCGCGCCGCGGGACAGCGCCTCGAAGCTCAGCGCGCCGGTGCCGGCGAACAGGTCGAGGATGCGGGCGCCCGGCACCGCGTCGTCGTAGGCGTGGGCCAGAACGTTGAACAACGCCTCCCGCAGGCGGTCCGAGGTCGGGCGGATCGCGTCGGAGCGCGGGGTGGCGAGGCGCCGGCCGCGCCAATCCCCGCCGACGATCCTCACCGCCCGCCGCGGCCGGGCGGACGGCCGCCGCCGGGCCGACCGCCGGGCTTCGCACCGAACCCGCCGGACGGCTTGCCCCCGAACCCGCCGGGCTTGCCGCCCGCCGGACGACCGGCCCCGCCGCCGGGTCGGCCCTGGCCGCCCTTGAACCCGCCCTCGCCGCGCGGCTTGAAGCTGCCCTCGACGCGGCCCTTGTAGCCGGTCTCGCGCTCGCCGCCGGGCTTGCCGCCGAAGCCGCCCGACGGCTTTCCGCCGAAGCCGCCGGGCTTCGCACCAAATCCGCCGGGCTTGCCGCCGAAGCCGCCGGGTCGATCGCCCGGCTGCCCGGCCGGCTTCTTGCCCTGGTAGCCGCGCCCCTCCGGGCGGGCGCCCTCGGCGCGGCCGCCGTCCCGGCGCTCGCCCTGGTACCCGCGCGATTCACCGCGGTCGCCGCGCGGGCGCTCGCCGGCCTCCTGCCCGCGGAACCCCGTGCCGCGATCGCTGCGCGGGGGCCCGCGATCCGCGCCCTCGTTGAAGCGCGGGGTGTAGGGCCGCTCCGGGCGGGCGCCCGCCGAGGAGGCGCAGCCGCAGCGCCGCTACGCCCGCGACGAGAACGGCGCGAAGCCGCAGCGCCGGCGCGACGACCGCGACGCGGGCGCCCGCCCGGAGCGGCCCTACACC
>NZ_VRUU01000077.1 GCF_008039875.1 Methylobacterium sp. WL119
ACGGCACCAGGCGGTGGATCGCGAGGCCGCCGCGGGCCGGGCGGTCGCCCGCGGTGACGCCGGGGGCGGCCTCGTCGGTCTCCTCGCGCAGCCGGCTTGCGCCGAGCGAGAGCACCAGGACGACCGGGCCTAGCATCAGCACCCGGACGAGCTTCACCAGGGTTCCGACCTGGACGCTGAGCGCCGCGACCGGCGCGGTGGCGGCGAGGACCTGCGGAACAGCGTAGACGGTGAGGCCGGCGAGCACGCCGTACTGCATCGGCGACAGACCGAGCAGCGGCACCAGCAGCGGCAGGCCGAGCACCACCAGCACGCCCAGCACCGCGGTGAAGGCGATGGAGGCGGCGACATCCTCGCCGTCGGCGCCGATCACCGGTGCCGTGGCCGCGATCGCCGAGTTGCCGCAGATCGAGTTACCGCATGCGACGAGGATCGCCATGCGCGGGTGCAGCCCGAGCGCCCGGCCGATGCCGTAGCTCGACAGGATCGCGACCACGACGACGCCCGCGATGCCGAAGAGAAGGCCCGGTCCGGCGGCGAGGATCGTCGCGAGGCTGAGCGACGCGCCGAGTAGTACGACCGCGATCTCCAGCACGGTCTTGGCCCCGAAGGCGATGCCGGGAAAGAAACGCTGCGACGGGGTCCAAATGGTGCGGATCGCGCTGCCGAGCAGGATCGCGAGCACCAGGGCTTCGAGCCAGGCACGACCGAACAGGTGCGCCTCGGCGGCCTCGAAGCCGACCGCTGCGGCGGTGACCGCCACACAGAGGCCCAGTCCCGGAAGGATGGCTCTCGTGCCGGCCAAGGCACGCATTGACCGAGCGTGGGAGAAAAGTCTGGGCGCGGACATGGGTGGCTCCGATGTGATGCCGGAGAATCCCATGTTCTTTTCATTCACTCCAACGGAATGATTAGATGCTTCCCATCACTGAAATAGATGAAATAAGTGCCCCTTCGCAGATCACGGAGACCCATTGTGAGAGGCCGACAGGCGGATTCACCCGTCGATCCAGTGGGCCTTGATCGTCGTGTCCGCGGCAAGCTCATAGATCCTGACGGAGCCCGTCGCGAGTTCGAGGTGCTCGACGTCCGCCGGGCTCAGGTCTTCGAGCGCCATCACAAGCGCCCGCAGGCAATTGCCGTGGGCGACGACGAGCACGTCTCCGCCCATGACCGCCGGCTGGATGGTTCGGAGGTAGCATGGCACGATGCGGGAGACGGTATCGCGCAGGCTCTCACCGTTCGGCGGCGCCTCTGCGTAGGAGCGGCGCCAGGTCTCGATCCGCTCCGCCCCCCAGCGCGCATCGGCGGCGATCTTGTCGAGCCCGCTGAGGTCCCCGTAGTCTCGCTCGTCGAGCGCGGCGAAGCTTTGGGGGACCAATTCGGGTTGCCCGAGCGCATCGAGGATAAGCCGGCCGCTCACGACGGCCCGCGTTAGCGTCGAGGTGAAGGCAGCGGAAAAGCGCCAGTTGCACTCTGCCAAACGCCGGCCGGCTGCCTCGGCTTCCCTCCGGCCCTGCTCGGTCAAGGGCGAGTCCAGCAATCCCGTGAACAGGCCGGATCGGTTGGCTACGCTCTGGCCATGCCGGACCAGCACGAGATGTCGCGTGACCGGGGCTTTGCAATCGTGAATCACGCTGTCTCCCGAGGCAGAGCACTTTCGTGCCGGTCGCATCGCCTCTGATGATGTCGGCATCCGACTTTAACGAACTTCGACCCTGCGATGGGTTGGACCGTCCATCCGGAGACGGCGGGTCATCCTAGGTCCGCTTAAGAACGTCTTGCGACTGAAAGCAGCCAAGCTGCTTCCCACCCGACCCAGACGTAGGTCATCCTCCGCCAACCTGCCACGAAGCGGACCTTCCCAGGGTCCGAGAAGGGTCCAGGCCGTGTCAAAACTCGAAGGTGTGAGCTTTTGCGGTTGGGTGACGTCCCGGTCTCGCGAGAAGGGGGTATTCACCGCGCCGAACGTGTTCTTACGGTCGGGAGACGACCAGTTTTGGTTTGAAGGCGCCTCTTGGACAGCTTCCCGGCTTATTCGGCGGACGAGCCGAGCCCTCGCTCAGGCTGGGATCGCCGCAAGGAGCTTCCGGCTTCCCAAGATGTTGAGAACTCGGGTTAGATTGTAGGCCAGGACCTGAAGGGCCATCTCGGTCGAGACGCGCGGCAGGGTCTTGGTCAGGAAGTGCGTGGCCCCCATCCGCGCCTTCAGCGTGCCAAAGGGATGCTCGACCGTCTCGCGCCGGACCCGCATGGCCAGTGGATCGCCGTCCAATCGGCGCTGCACGGTTTCCAGCACGTCCTCGTGCTCCCAACGCGTCACCCGGCGCTCCTTGCCCGTCGTGCAGTCCGCCTTTAGCGGGCAGGCCGAGCAAGCATTCGTCCAGTAACGATGCAGCGTGAGGCCATTCTCCACCGTGGTGCAGCGATGTGACAGCGTCTCACCCGCCGGACACAGGTAGGCGTTCTTCTCACGATGGTAGAGAAAGTCCTCTTTGCCGAAGCGTCCGGCGGCCTTGGCGCCTGAGGTCATGGGCCGGGGCAGCATGACGGAGATGCCGGCTCGTTCGCAGGCGAGGATTTCCTGGCCGGAGTAATACCCCCGGTCGGCCACCGCATCGAGCGTATCCGTCTCCAAAGCCTGCTTGGCCCGCACTGCCATTCCACTGAGCTGCGCTCGGTCCGAGCCGGCATTGGTCACCGCGTGAGCCACGATCAGATGATGCTCGGTCTCGACCGCCACCTGGACGTTGTAGCCCACCATGCCCGACCCGCGCCCGCTGGTTGCCATCGATCGCGCATCGGGATCGGTCAGTGAGATCTGCCGGTCAGGCGCCGCCTTCATCTGCTCTTCCAGGCCGGCCAACCGTTTCATCTCCTGCCCAAGGCGAGCGATCTTCTCCTTAAGCCGCACCACCTTGGCGGCCAGTTCGGGTGTGGGATCCTGACGATCGGCCGTGTCGAGCTGCGAGAGGTAGCGCAACACGCTTTCCTCAATCTGCTGACGGCGCCGGTCGAGCTTTCCTTGCGTGAAGTTGCGGTCGCGGTTGTTGACCGCCTTGAACTTCGAGCCGTCGATCGCGACGCGCGTCCCCGTCAGAAGGCCCATCTCGCGACACAACGCGACGAAGCGGGCACAGGCGCGTCCTATGGCCGGTCCGTTCTTACGGCGGAACTCAGCAATGGTCTTGTGATCGGGCGACAGCTGGCCCGTCAGCCACATGACCTCGACGTTGCGGCCCGCTTCGCGCTCCAGACGTCGGCTCGACGGGACCCGGTTGAGATAGCCGTAGACGTAGAGTTTTAGGAGAGCGGTCGGATGGTAGCCCGGTCGTCCCGTTCGCGCCGCATCGACACCCGCGAAACCGAGCCCGCCAAGATCCAGCGCGTCCACGAAGGCATCGACCACGCGGACCGGGTTGTCCTCGGCGATCCAGTCTTCAAGACAAGGCGGAAACAGCGTCGTCTGATCGCGCTCGGCACCGACAACAAACCGTCCCATGCCATCCTCCGGTCGATCCGGAAAAGATACCATCAGCAGGGTTTTGACACAGCCAGGGTCGGAAGCGGACGGCATCAAGCGTCAGGTTTCGACCACTAGGCCTCGGGGTCGATATCCGACGTTTCAGGTCCTCCTCCGCAGGGATCTCGGCGTGGATGCGACCATTGCGGGCAACAAAGGTGCGGGTTCTCCTTGGCTCGCCGCTCACCGCGGGGGAACGGGCGAGGATCCGAACGGGTTCTTCGGCTCTGCCGCATGAGGCGGTGAGTGTCCCGAGCCAGCAACCGTCAAGGGACCGATCCAGGAGTTCGGGCGCATGAACCAATCCTCTCCGTCCGCCCGTGCCGGTATCATGGCGCGCCTCGGCAAACGGGAGATCGGTCTGCCCGTGACGCTGTTTTGCGTCGCCGCCCTCATCCTCGGGTTTGGTCTCCTGGCCGACAAGGTCATGGAGGGCGGCACGATGGGGTTCGACACCCGCGTCGCCCACTTCTTCCGTCCACCCGGCGCGGCTGGTCCGATTGGACCGGATTGGCTGCACGAGATGGCCCGGGACGTGACCTCCCTGGGCAGCATGGTGATTCTCTGCTTTCTCATCGCGGCTGTGGCAGGCTACCTGCTCCTGATCCGCAAGCAGGGGGCAGCGGTCCTGGTGGTGGGCTCGATCCTGGGCGGGACGGTCATCAGCTTTGGCCTCAAGCTCCTCTTCAACCGTCCGCGACCCGAGATCCCCGGCGGCATCCAGGTGTTTACCGCCAGCTTCCCCAGCAGCCACGCCATGCTTTCCGCCGTCACCTACCTGACGCTCGGTGCCCTCATGACGCGCGTGGCGGCGGGCGCTCGCCTCAAGGCATACTTCATGGGGCTGGCCGTCTTCCTCACGGTGGTGGTCGGGATGAGCCGGGTCTATGTCGGGGTGCACTACGCGACCGACGTGCTGGCGGGCTGGTGCGTGGGGTCGGCCTGGGCGGTCCTGTGCTGGGTCGTGGCCCTCCAGCTTCAGCGACGCGGTAAGGTCGAGAAGCCCGACCATGTCGCGGGCGAGGAAGGCATCGAGGCATAGGACCCCATGCGCCGTTCTTCCTAAACGCATCCTCCGCCTGACTGAAGGGACGGACGCATCCCAGTATTCGTTCGATTAGCAGGACCGCATCGTCGATGCCTGCGGCCAAGCCGTCCGACCATTACGGGCACGACCGAAATGATGCCGTTAGGGGGCCCGTAGGGCGGCCGGATCAAGCGGCGCTGGTGGTCTCGGCCGGCCCGGCTTGCCGACTGCCTCCCAAGCTATCAAGGCGGCCCCGAGGCTGATCCAGATATCGGCCATGTTGAAGGTGAACCAATGCACCTCCGCCGGGTGCAGGTCGAGGAAGTCCGTGACGCGGCCGTCCGCACATCGGTCGATGAGGTTTCCCAGGGCACCGCCGGTCATGATGGCGAAACCAACTCCTTCCGACGCTCCGGTCGCGCGGAATGCCAACCCGGCAACGAGGGCCGTCAGCATTCCCTGAAGCGCAAGAAGGACGACCAGGGACGTCGCGTCATGCGCCGGAAGCAGGCTGAAGCTGATGCCATGATTGAACGCGAGCCTGAGGTCGAGCATCGGCAGTACCGCGTGCACGGTTCCGTCGGAAAGCCTGTCGACCGCCAGCGCCTTGGTCCACAGGTCGGTGCCCGCCGCGGTCACAGCGATTACGACGAGGGCGCCGACCTCGGCCCTTTCCCGTATGAGACGCATCGGCTCAAGCCCGGAGCAGGCGAAGGGCGTTGGCCGTCACTAGGACGGTCGCCCCGGTATCCGCCAGGATGGCCGGCCATAGCCCAGTGATGCCTGCGAGCGTCGTCACCAGGAACACGGCCTTAAGCCCCAGCGAGATGGCCACGTTCTGGTGGATGTTGCCGAGCGTCGCCCGGGACAGCGCCACGAGGGCGGCCACGTCCGATACCCGGTCGTTGAGGATGGCCGCGTCAGCCGTCTCCAGTGCCGCGTCTGTGCCGCCGCCCATGGCAATGCCGACGCTGGCGGAGGCGAGCGCGGGGGCGTCGTTGATGCCGTCGCCGACCATAGCGACCGGGCCGACCTCCTTCAACGCGCCGATCTCGGCGAGCTTGTCGGCCGGCAGCAGGTCGGCCCGGACCGATAGTCCCAGGCCCTTGGCGATGGCCTCGCCGGTGCGCCGGTTGTCGCCGGTCAGCATCACGCATTCGACCCCAAGCCGGCGCAGGGCCGCGACGCCGGCGACCGCATCCTGTCTGGGCTCGTCCCGGACCGCCACGACGCCGAGCGCCTCTCCGTCCCGAACCACGACGACGGCGGTCTTGCCGGCTTCCTCAAGGGCCTGCACCGTCGCTTCCGCTTCCGGCAAGAGGCTGGCCAGCGTCGCGGCGTGGCGCGGGGATGCCACCGCGACCGTGCGACCGGCGACCGTGGCCTGGACGGCCTTGCCGGGAACCGCACGGGCATCGCGTACGGGGCGCAGGGGGATGGCGTCGGCCTCCGTACGTTCGAGGATCGCACGAGCGATGGGGTGGCTCGATCCGGCCTCCACCGTCGCCGCGAGCCCGAGCAGGGTGCGATCCGTCATGTCCGGGGCAAATGGGAGGACGTCGGTGACCCTTGGACGCCCTGCCGTGAGCGTCCCCGTCTTGTCGAACGCGACGGTACGCACCCGTCCGATGGTCTCCAGGGCGGCGCCGCCCTTCACCAGCAGTCCCCGCCGCGCTCCGGCGGCAAGACCCGAGGCGATGGCGGCCGGGGTCGAGAGCACGAGGGCGCAGGGGCAGGCGATGAGGAGCAACGCCAGTCCGCGATAGATCCAGGTGCCCCAGTCGGCGCCGAGCAGCAGCGGCGGGCCAAGCGCCGCCAGCGCGGCGACCGCGAAGGCGACCGGGGTGTAGACGGCGCTGAAGCGGTCGATGAACCGGGCGGTCGGCGACTTCGAAGCCTGCGCCTCCTCCACCATGTGCAGAATGCGGGCGACGGTGTTGTCCGACGGCATCCGGGTGACCCTGACCTGCAGGACCCCGTCCGCATTGACGCTGCCGGCATAGACGGCGTCCCCGACCTCCTTTGGCCGGGGCACCGATTCCCCCGTGATCGGGGACTCGTCGAGGCTCGACGTGCCGTCCGTGACCTCGCCGTCCGCAGGGACGCGGTCACCCGGGCGCACCAGCACGGTTTGGCCGATCACCAGGGAGGCGGCCGCCACCTCACGCACGGCGCCGTCCCCCTCGACCAGGCGCGCCGTCTTCGGCACCAGGCCCACGAGGGCCTTGATGCCGGCCCGGGACCGGCCGGCCGCAAAGCCTTCGAGCATCTCGCCAACGGTGAAGAGGAGGACCACCACCGCCGCTTCCTCGGCGGCATGGATGGCGAGCGCCCCGATGGTGGCGACCGACATCAGCATCTCGATGGAGAAGGGCGAGCCGTTGCGGGCGGCGGCGATGGCGCGGCGTCCGTAGAAGGCGAGACCCAGGAGCGCGCCGGGCCAGTAGGCGTATTCCCCGGCCAGCCCGGGCCGAACCGTCTGCAGGAGAAATCCGCTTGCGAACAGGACGGCGATGCCCAGCGCCAAAAGCCCCTTGCGGCTGCGCCAGGCGGGGGTCTCCGCCTCCTCCTCGACGATGGCCGGGGCCGCGATGCCCGTCGTCTGCGAGCGGGCGAGGTCGGCCGCGGTCGGCAGGGACCCGACGCCATAGCCGAGCCCCGTGATCCGGTTCTCCAGGTCCGCCCTGGGTGTCGAGCCCTCGTCGAGCACGAGGTCGAGGACCTGGGCCGTGTAGTTCACGCGGACGTCGCGGACGCCGGGCAGGCGGGTTACCGCTGTTTCGATCTTGGTCGCGCAGCTCGGGCAATCCATGCCCTTCACGCGGTAGCGCAGCGCAGCGCCCGCGGGGACCGCTCCCGATGTTCCTGGCCCTGACATGGCAAGCTCCGTCGACCCGGGCCTCGCGCCGAAGGGTCTGAGGCCCTACATGCACCCTGTAGCAACTACAGGGTCAAGGCCATGGCGCACGCACCCCCCATGACCATCGGCGACTTGGCCGCGGCGACGAACACCCGCGTCGAGACGATCCGGTGGTACGAGAAGGTGAAGCTCCTGCCGGCAACGGAAAGGTCGGCGGGCAACTACCGTCTCTACGGTCCGGAGCACCTGCGCCGCCTGAGCTTCATCCGGCGGGGACGGGACCTCGGCTTCACGGTCGACCAGATCCGGGAGCTTCTCGCCATGGCCGACGACCGCGACCGGTCCTGCGCCGAGGTCGACACCATCGCCCGCGCCCACCTGGCGCAGGTCGAGCGCAAGCTGGCCGACCTGACCCGGTTGGCGCATGAGCTGCGTGACGTCATCGGTCAGTGCGGCTGCGGGTCCGTCGCCGACTGCCGCATCATCGAGGCTTTGTCTCCCCACGGGGATCCGTCCTGAGGATGGATCGGCCCCGTCGGCATCAGGGGGAAGTGCGTCCTCCCGCCGATGTTGCAGAGGCAGTACAGAACGTAGACGCAGGCCGGGATGGCGATGAGGGCCAGGGCGAACGCCCGGCCGGCCGCGCGACGGACGTGGGGCCTGACGCGGCGTCGGCGACGTGGGCCGCCGCCGCCCCAGTCGGCGATGGTTCGGGCGACCTTCTTGCTCATGCCGACCCTCCTACTCGGCGGCGCGGAGATGCGGTTGGACCGGCTTGGGCCGATCCTTCCTCTCGGGGGCGACCGCACCGGCGAACCTGGCATAGAGGGCCGGCAGGACCACGAGGGTCAGAAGGGTCGCCGAGATGAGGCCGCCGATGACTACCGTCGCCAGGGGGCGCTGGATCTCTGCCCCGGTCTCGGTCGCCAGCGCCATCGGTACGAACCCGAGGGATGCCACCAGCGCGGTCATCGCCACTGGACGGAGCCGGGTCATGGCGCCCTCCATGATGGCCTCGCGCCTTGGCCGTCCCTCGGCGATGAGCTGCTTGATGTAGGTCAGCATCACCAAGCCGTTGAGCACCGCCACCCCGGACAGGGCGATGAAGCCGACGGCCGCGGGCACCGAGAACGGGATGCCCCGCAGCCATAGGGCGGCGATGCCCCCGGTCAGCGCCAAAGGAACCGCGCTGAACACCAGGAGCGCGTCCCGGGCCGAGTTCAGGGCCGAGAACAGCAGCAGGAAGATCAGGAAGAAGCACACCGGGACGACCACCATCAGGCGCTGGCGGGCGGAAGCCAGGTTCTCGAACTGTCCGCCCCAGGTCACGTAGTAGCCGGCCGGGAGCGACACCCCCGAGGTTACCTTGTCCTGCGCCTCGGCCACGAGCGAGCCGATGTCGCGGCCCCGCACGTTGGCGGTGACCACGACCCGGCGCCGGCCGTTCTCGCGCGAGATCTGGTTCGGGCCCTCCGTCACCGAGAAGCTCGCGACCTGCTTCAGGAGCACGGACGCGGCGCGCCCGTTCGGTCCGGGAGGTAACGGCACCGGGATGTTCTCCAGGGCCTCGCGGTCCTCGCGCACCTTGTCGTTGAGGCGCACGACGATGGGGAAGCGCCGGTCGCCCTCGAAGACGACGCCCGCCTCGCGGCCCCCGATGGCCGCCCCGATGACGTCCTGGATCGCGGACGTGCTCAGGCCCAGGCGGGCCGCCTCGGCCTTGTTGATCCCGATCTCCAGGAACGGCAGCCCAGCCGTCTGCTCGACCTTCACGTCGTCCGCGCCCTCGACCCCGCGCAGGATGCCGGCGATCTGGTTCGCGGCCGCGGTCATCGCGCCTAGGTCATCGCCGAAGACCTTCACGGCGAGGTCGCCGCGTGTGCCGGCTAACAGCTCGTTGAAGCGAAGCTGGATGGGCTGGGAGAACTCGTAGACGTTGCCCGCGAGCGCCCCGAGGGCCTTCTCGATGCTCTCCTGCAACTCGGCCTTGGACAGGTCCGGGTCCGGCCATTCGGCTTGCGGCTTCAGGATGACGAAGGTGTCCGACGAGCTCGGCGGCATCGGGTCCGAGGCGACCTCGGCGGTTCCGGTCTTCGAGAAGACGTAGGCGACCTGGGGGAACCGGCCGATGGCCTGCTCGACCTTCAGCTGCATCGCCTGCGATTGCGACAGGGACGTCGACGGGATGCGCTGGGCGTTCAACGCGATGCTCTTCTCGTCGAGCTGCGGGATGAACTCCTGCCCCAGACCCCTGAACAGGATGCCTGCCCCGACAAGCAACACCAGGGCGACCGCGACGAACAGCATGGGCACGCGCAGGGCGGCCCCGAGGACTGGGCGGTAGGCGGCCTTGATCGCCCGGACGAAGAGGTTGTCGGTCTCGGTGACCTTGCCGGTGATGACGATGGAGATCATCGCCGGGACGAAGGTGAGCGATAGGACGAAGGCCGCGACCAGGGCGATGATGACGGTGAGCGCCATCGGCTCGAACATCTTGCCCTCGACCCCGGTGAAGGTGAGGAGCGGCACGTAGACGAGGATGATGATGGCCTGCCCGTAGAGGGAGGGCTTGATCATCTCCTCGGCCGAGGCCCGCACGGTGGCGAGGCGCTCCTCCAGGTCGAGCTTTCGCCCGAGTTCCCCTTGGCGTTCGGCGAGATGGCGAAGGGCGTTCTCGGTGATGATGACTGCCCCGTCGACGATGAGGCCGAAATCGAGGGCCCCAAGGCTCATCAGGTTGGCGCTGATGCGGCCCTGGACCATGCCCGTCATGGTCATCAGCATCGCCACCGGGATGACGAGGGCTGTGACGATGGCCGCGCGGATGTTGCCGAGCAGCAGGAACAGGATGACCACGACGAGGGCCGCGCCCTCGGCCAGGTTCTTGGCGACCGTCCGGATGGTGGCCTCGACCAGGACCGTGCGGTTGAGGACCGTCTGGACCTCGACGCCGGGCGGGAGCGTGCGCCGGATGCCGGTCATGCGCGCGTCGACCGCGGCGGCGACGGTGCGGCTGTTCTCGCCGATGAGCATCAGGGCGGTGCCGATGACGACCTCCTGCCCGTCCTCGCTGCCTGACCCGGTGCGCAGATCGCGCCCGATTCGCACCTCGGCGACGTCGGAGATGCGGACCGGCACGCCGCCGCGCGTGGTCACGACGACGGAGCCGATGTCCTCCATGCTCTCCAAGCGGCCGGCGGCGCGCACGACGTAGCCCTCGCCGTTGTCTTCCAGGTAGCGTGCACCCTGGTTGGCGTTATTAGCCTCCAGCGCCCGCCCGATGTCGGCGAAGGACAGGTCGAGGGCCGTCAGCCTCATCGGATCGGGCTGGACGTGGTACTGCTTCTCGAAGCCGCCGATGCCGTCGACGCCGGCCACGCCCGGGACGGTCCTCACCTGTGGGCGGATGATCCAGTCCTGGACCGTGCGCAGGTAGGCCGTGCGTTCGAGCTCCGTCGAGAGCCTCTGGCCCTCGGGTGTGAGGTAGCTGCCGTCGGGCTGCCAACCGGGTTTGCCGGGCTTCGAGACCTTGCGCTCCCCGGGCTTCGCGTAGTGCACCGACCACATGTAGATCTCGCCCAGGCCCGTCGAGATCGGTCCCATGCGCGGCTCGACACCGGACGGCATCGCCGCCTCGGCCTCCTGAAGGCGCTCGGCAACCTGCTGGCGGGCGAAGTAGATGTTCGTCGCCTCGGAGAAGACGGCGGTGACCTGGGAGAACCCGTTCCGGGATAGCGAGCGGGTGTATTCCAGGCCCTTGATGCCTGAGAGCGCGGTCTCGACCTGGTACGTGATGATGCGCTCGATGTCGTTCGGCGAAAGCGAGGGCGCCGTGGTGTTGATCTGCACCTGGTTGTTGGTGATGTCCGGCACCGCGTCGATGGGAAGCTTCGTCAGCGAGAACACGCCGGACCCGGCCGCTAGAAGCGACAGGAGCACCACGAGCCAACGCTGATGGACGGAGAAGTCGAGGATCTTCGAGATCATGGCCGGTCCCCGCTCAATCGTCGTCGCCGGCGTCGGCCTTGCCGAGCTCGGCCTTCAGGACGAAGGAGTTGGCCACTACGACCTCGTCTCCGGGCTCCAGGCCGGCGACGACCTCGTAGGCATCGTCGTCCGCCTTGCCGAGGGTCACCTCTCGCTTCGAGAAGCCCTCCTCGGTCCGCACGAAAACCACCTTCTCGCCGCCGATGGTCTGGATGGCGGACTTCGGCAGCCGCACCGCGACCTTGTCCTGGGCGATCTCGATCTCGGTCGTGACGAAGGTGCCCGGGCGCCAGGACATGTCCTTGTTCGGCAGGGCGACGATGACCCGGGCCGAGCGCGTCTCCGGGTTGAGGATCGGGCTGACGAAGACGACCTTGCCCTCGGGGCGGGGAGCGTCCTCGCCCCCGACGATGGTCACCCTGGCGCCCTCGCGGACCTTGGACAGCTCGGTGGTGGGGACGGGGAGCTCGATCCAGAGGGAGGAGAGGTCGGCCACGGTATAGACGTCGGCCGGGTCCCCCTCGCTGCCGACCTTCGTTCCGACGTCGACCTTGCGCTCCACGATCCGCCCCGCGAGGGGGGACCTGAGCTCGAAGCGGCGAAGCGACGACAAGTTCGGAGTGGTTTCGTCCTTCTTGGCCGCGGCGGCGACCTCGGTCGCGTTCAGCCCGAGGGCCGATAGCTTCTGGCGGGAGAGATCGACCCGCAGGCCCGCCTCGGAGTAGGCGGCCTTCGCGTTGAGGAAGGCCGATTCCGCCGAGATCCTCTTGTCCCAGAGGGCCTGCTGCCGGTCGAAGTTGGTCTTTTCCAGATCCGCCTTGACCGTCGCGGTGAGGAAGTCGCTCTTGGCATCCGCGACCTCGCGGCTGTCCAGGACGGCGACGATCTCGCCCTTGGCGACGTCCTCGCCGAGACGCTTGCGCATCTCCGCCACTGTCCCGGCGACCCGCGCAGGCACCCGGGCGATCCGGTCGGCGTCCTGGGTGATGGTGCCGGGCACCAGGAGATGGCGCGAGAGGATGCCGCCCTCGACATGCGCCAGCTTGATGTCCTGCTCGGCGGCCTGCTCGGCCGTCATCTTGATCTTGCCCTCGCTTGCCTCGTCGTGGCCGTGCGCCTCGCCCTCGGCGTGTTTGTGGTCGCCGTCGACCTTGGTGGCTTGCGCCCCGGTCACGGCCGCGTTGGTCGCCGGAGTCTTGGCCGCGGTGGAGGACAGGCCGGCGGTGGCCAGCGCGCCCCGCACGCTCTCGGACACGCGGGGGACGGCACCGCCGATGGCGACGCCTATGGCCAGGAGGGCCACGGATATGATTGCACGCATGGAAGGGAGGCCGTTCGCATAGGACCGCGGTCACCGCCTGGGGCTGGGTCGACGGTCCGGTTCAAGTCAAGCTCGCTCAAGGAGCCGGCATCCGCTGGGATGTCCGGTCTGCATCCGCCACGGCCGTGGCGGTGCCGCCTCAGGCGCGAGGGGGCCTTGGAAGGCGACCGGCGGAGATCGAGGCTACGGTGACGTCGGCCGTGGCATAGGACAGGCGTCCGGCGGTGGCGATCGGAATCCCGGGTGACGCCTCGATGCCAATGGCCAGATGGCAGCCGCAGGTCGCATGGCAGGCCGGGCACCCGTCGGGCTGGTCCGGCGCACCCTTATGCGAGGACGTGGCGAACGCGGGCGCGTGATCAGGAAGGCGATGGGCGTCGGCGGAGGAAATCGCACAGGGCGCCATGAGCGCCAGGAGGAGGACGAACGACAGCAGGCGGACGGCGGTCGCCCACCAGCCGCGCGACGCCTCGTAGGCCCTAATCGGGAATCCCGCGCTCATGACTGCCTTATGGACGATCCGGAGGCGCTCGTACATGCCGGACGGGCGTCCCAGGGCGCCTATCCGAATGCCGACATGCTCGGGGGTGCGTCCGCGGAGACGTCGCCCCCCTCTGCGTCTGGGGTCGCCGTAGCGTCGCGATTCCCGGCCGCCCGAGCAGGTCGGCGAGGAGCGGGACCGGGCATCGGACATGCTGCGCACCTAGTTTGGAACCGGTCCTGGCGATCGTCCGACAAGCCGAAGATGGAGCTGGGTTAGGCACGGGCGGCCCCTTCCACGAAGGGACGGAACCGCGCACCGGCCCATGCGTAAAACCCTCCAGGCCACGCTTACCGGGGATCAACCAAGGGAGCCGGGCCGCCAGCCTCAGCAGAATGCCGCGGTTGAAGTTCGGGTAGCATGGTGCTACCTCTTGGAGGCTGGATGGCGCCGCACAATCCCCTGGCAAAGGTCCGCGCGCTCGCCGCCGACGAGGAGGCCTGTTCGTTCTTTTCTCCCGTCCTCGAAGAGCTCAGGACCCGTAAGCTCGACACGGACGACCTGCGGGCGATCATCCAGACGGAATTGGGCGAGGCGCACTTCAGCAAGTCCGAGCCGACGCGAAGACACCACCCGACCACCGTGTCGGACTACTACTCGATCTGGGTCGACGACTGCGCCGACTGGATGTTCCTGAAGCTGCTGGTCACCGGCGCTGACGTCCTGGTCGTCACCTCATTCAAGAAGGATATCGATCGATGACGATGGAGGCCTGCCAAGCCTGCGAGGCGATCGCGGTCTGCGAGCGCATCGAGCCCTTCGTGGTCGAACGGTCGGGGAAGAGCCTCGCCATCCAGGACCGTCGCATGGTCTGCGTCGAATGCGGGAACGTCAGCTATCAGGGCTCTCAGATCTCCGAGCACGAGCTCGCCGTCGCCAACGCCGTGCGAGAGATGGACGGGCTCCTGTCCGCCGCCGAGCTCAACGCCATCCGCCTCAAGTACAAGCTCCGCCAGGCCGACATGGAACAGATCCTCTCCACCGGCCCGAAGACCTGGACCCGCTGGGAGCGCGGCAAGGTTCCTCAGAGCAAGGTCGCCGACCGCTACATCCGCGCTCTAGCCCGGGACCCCTACCTCGCCCGCCGCGAGATGCTTGCGGCCGGGGTCGTAAACCCGGAGGCCGAGGGCGTCTTCGCCCAGATCGAGCTTGACGATCGCAAGCGCGCCCACGCCGTCATGCGCGACGCCCTCGGGCGGCGCACCGAGATCGACCACGAGCGCTTCGCCGCCCTCGCTGCCGACGCGGCCTTCGACGCCTTCCATGGTAACCACGCGAACCCGGAAGCCGTCGCCGCATGAGCGAGAAGCCTCCCATGGGCGTGCTCCACCACCTTCCGCCGAGGAAACCCCTCGCGGATATGGAGGATTTCCGGCGCGACGTGGGAGAGACCATCGCGGCACAGTTCCGGGAGCAGAACGAGATCCTCCGCGCCGAGCGCGGTGAGCATCTAGCGCGTGTCCGGGAACAGGATGAGCGCCTCCAGCGGCAAGGCGAGCTCATTGAGCGGCTCACCCGCGGCGTCGAGCTCCTCGTCACCGAGATGCACGGCGTCCGGACCGGCAAGGCGGAGGAGGCCTTCGCCCGCGTCGGCGGCGAGGGCGCCGCCCCGGACCTGCCCACCGTCTCCGCGGAGTCCGCAGTGGTCTACATCTGTACCGCGGGCAGTATCGGCCGGAAGCTCGACTTCCGCGCCAGCGAGATCGGTACCCTGCTCGGCGCCAAGGGCCTGCGCTGGGCGGGCAACGGCGCCTACCAGGAACTCGGACGCGAGGTCGGCCCGAACCATACCAAGTTCTGGCACCGCGACGTCCCCGCCCGGCTCCGGCGCGTCCTGGACGAGAACAACCCAGCCCGCCACGGCATCACCGATCGCAGTGTCCTCGCGATCTTCCGCAAGTGGAGCGCCCGCCGGACCGGCGGCCCAGACCTCCTCGACAGCATCGAGGCGCTCAAGGCCTGAGCCCGGGCATCAGTTTCGGTGTGCCGCGGCGATTTGCTGTAACCTTGGTGACGGGGTTTTGATGAAAGCGCATCTAAGAAGCTATAAGCGTTGTCACGCGATCTATCTCATCGGATTGTATTGTACTTATACATATCCATCCCGGACTAATTATCACGCATTCGCTACGCGAACCTCTCAACCAGAGATAATAATGGCATGATAGGTATCGGAGGCGAAGAATTCTACAAAATATTTCACGAGGAAATTGAAAAACCTCGAATATTTGCTGATATAAATCAGCTTGCGCCGTCCGACATCGAACTCAGAATTCGCGCAATCTTCACTGGGCATAATTTCGATTTGGATGCTGTCGGCTTCGTACAAGCCTGTATGTATCAGCGAGAACAGAAGCTACCTTTCATAAAAATTGGACCCAAGCGACTTACTGAAGATGTTGACCTACTCGTTAAGGCCGTCGCATTCGGAATAGTTGCCTGTCAAGAAATATCAACCGATCTCAGATTTAGTCTGTCAAGACCAGATTCGAATCTATATGTAAACGGATTTCCTGCATGTTGTTTGAGAGATATAAATCGGATGCACGATGATGATCAAGATATGGATCACTTAGAATTCACACGATTACATGGAGCTGCCGTGCTTGATCAAATCCAGCCTGTCATTCGTGATTTAAAAACATATTGGGGGAACGAACCTCTCAATAAAAGCGTCCTGAAAAAGAGGTTTTTCTTACCAATAAAATATCAAACAATTTCAGATATTCTCGAAACTGTCCCCGGTGAAATCATGCAAAGTTCACTAAGAGGACAAATTGAAAGGGCAGCACATGTAAGACATGAAAGATTGAGACTGCTTAGGAGCCCCCGGTTACCTTCGATAGACGATGAAAAGGCGATTTTTGATATTTGAAAAATTGCCTTTTACACTGATCGGTGCGAACTACAAACGGCCGGAAGTGAACAGAAGCCGGGGCTGGCTCGATAGCCGGGAAGTCAGCCGACGACGCTGGTTCCCATCGCGTCGGGAGCCTTCAGGTCACACGACTGCATCCCGTGGGGCGATCACGTTAATTACGCGGCCTCGAAGGGCGGCACGACGACGCTGAAGTGCACCCTCGCCCAGGAATTCGCCCCGCGCGGGGTGCGCGTGAACGCCATCGACCCGGCGCCGTGAGGACCGGCATTAACGCGGGCCAGATGCAGGGTAAAAATCTGCGCAGTGCGGTGTCGCAGATCCAGTATGGTCGCATCGGACGGGTCGAGGACATCGCCTCAGCCATCGCGTTCCTAGCCTGCGACCTGTCCGACTACATCGTCGGCGACACCCTTCTCGTCGATGGTGGGATGACCACTCCTGGCACGATGCCTATCGGCGGTAGGCCGGGGCCCGTACCTCCAAATCCGATTGATAGGTGAAAACCGTTAAGGCGCATCAGGGCTCGTCGCGGCCTGCGATGTTCCGGTCGGCATCCCGCTCGAAGGTCGAGGTGGTCAGCGCGTCGGGGATCCGCTCGGCGATCATTAGAAAGGGGCCTTGCGTGGTGTCGGGGGCTAGCAGGGCCAAGCTGCCGCGGCGGAGGGCGCCGTCGATCTCAACTAGGTGGCCGCGGCACCTACTGCGGTAGGCGACGATGACAGAAGGCCGTCAAACGCCCTTTTGCTGCTCACGAAGCTGATCCACCCAGGCCCTCAGGTCCCCGACGGCCTTGAGCAGTTCGTCTGGGCGCAGGGGAGCAGCGTTCCGCCCGGGAGATGGATCGTGGGCTTCCGTCTGATTGCAGCACCGTTTGAAGCCGGCGGCGAAATCCTCGACGTTGGCAACGGTCAGGCTCGCCACCTTTCTCAGGTCCTTGGTGCTGATGTAGTCGCGGTGCCTTTGGATGACGCAGTTGAAGGCCACCTCCTCAAGGGCCCGTTCCCAGGTGCTTCGTAACCTGCTGAAGAAGTGGGAGGCCGCAGCCCCGTACTCATCATCCCGATTGTCGTCGTAGAGGACCTTGGCCGCCCGCGCGTCCTTCTCAAGAGCGTCGAGGCGCTCCCGGACCTTAGCCCCGATCCAGGGCAGTCCCTGGTTCACGACGCCCGCGCCGGCAGAGGTGTGGGTGAGCGAGATCAGGGAGACCGGGATCCTGCCGTCGATTGACAGCGCATGCAGGTCGTTCAGGAAGACGAGGTCATGCGTGAAGACGATAATCTGCCGGACGCCCCCTTCCTCGACCAGCCGCTCGGCGACCTTGCGCCGCCACCGATGGTCCAGCGAGGAGACCGGATCGTCGAAGACCAGCGTCGATCCATGAGCCGCGGTAGCGAGCTCGGTCAGGAAGGCGGCCAGGGCCACGCAGGTCTGCTCGCCCTCGCTCAGGATCTCGCCGACCTTCGCCCTCTCGTTGGCGAACAGCCGGACCTGGTACTGCGGGGAGCCGTACCTGCCGCCCGAACGGACGATGTCGACCCTCACCCTGTGGGCGGCCAGCTTCTGGATTTCTTCCTGAAAGCGATCGCGGACCTTCGGCGTGATGACCTTGTCGGCGATCGTGTTGCCGAGCGTCGTGATGGCATTCGTCGCCATCTCGGACAGGCAGTCCTTCAAACCCGCCAGCTCGCTCAGCCGTGCCATCTCGATCCTCGCCTTCGGCAGCAGTGCCTCCAAGAGTGCGCGGTCACGCAACTCGTCCCGTTCCGCAACCAGCCGTACCCGACCGGCGGGATCGACCGCCGTCAGAAGCTCCTTGGCATAGGCCTGCGTATCATCCGCAAGAGTCGTCAGCGTGCCGATGATGCCGGCCGCAACCACGGGCATTGGACCCGCCCCGCGGTCGGCGAGTGCCCGCGTGCAGATCCATCGCCGAAGCCGGACGGTCGCCAGCCCGCGCAGGATCGCGGCGGCGACATCCGGATGGGTCACCGACAGCTGGCGGCGCAGCGGAAACCCGGACATCCGCAGCGACAGACCCGACAGCTTCCCCAGGGCCTCCTCGTAGGCGACCTCGGCCTTCCGCGCCTCGCGCTCGCTGTCGGCCGTCACAAACTCCTCAAAGATCAGCTTCAGATCCCCGGTCCCTTCGGAGATCGGCTGGTGGCAGAGCACGCAGACCGCTTCCGCGTCCGTTCGCGGGAAGTCGTGCCCCTCGTAGGCGACATGCTCCGAGTAATGCCGCGCCGCGTCCCATAGGGCTCGCCAGGTCGCCTCCCCGACCCCCTTCAGGGCGCTTCCGCCGAAGGCGCGTTCGGCCGCGAGCGAGGCGGCGGAGCGTTTGGAGCGGGCGGTCCCGGCGAGCGCCGCAAGCTGCGCGAGCTCCGCATCCGACACCGCCCCGAAGACCCTATCAAGCTCCTCGGAGAGGCGGCGTACGGCCCGGGCCAGCTCGCGCTGCTCCCCTGAGGCCCGGACCAGGTCGCGAGCCAGGTCCTCCTCAAGCCGGCGAAGCCTTGCGCGCTCCTCCGCTGACAGGTTCGACAGCTTTTCCAGGGGTCCGAGGTCGGTACCCGGAGCGAGCGCGCCGAGAAGCCGCCCGACCCGGGTCCCAGACCCGAACGCGGGTTCCGTGAACGCCGAATCCCGCGCCTGCTCAACCGCCCCCTGTTCCGCCGTCAGCGCCGTGCGGATCGCTTGGCAGACGCCGGCGAGCTCATCGGGGATGTCGAGCCCGAACGGACGGAACGCGACCTCGTTCCTCTCGCGCACATGGACCATTCCGCATTCGCGGTCGAAGACGCTGACGCTGGAAAGGATGGCGTGGGGAGAGCCCGCGGCGGTCCAGGCCAGCGGCGCGATCGGATCGCCCGATACGACGCATCCGATCGTGGCGGATCCCGCATCGGCACCGCCGCCGAAGGCATTCGGCAGGATCTCGCCGGGGGAACGTGCCCGGCACGCCCGCTTCAGGATGCGGGCATACCCGGATTTTCCTACCCCGTTGTCGCCGTAGACGATCGTAATTCCATCGGGTTCAAACGAGAGTTCCTGGCCGGGAGCGAGCCGATTGACGCCCATGACATCCCTGATCGAGGTCAGCGCTACCTTCTCACCGGCGGTGGCCATGGACGGAACATGCTCGGCGCCCAAGGGCGACGGTGTCACCTCGATACCGGGAAAGCCACATCCCCTCTTGCAGAGCAGTGCAAGCTCTTGGTGATCGTCGGCGTCGAGGGTGCGCTTGGCCACTATGCGACGTAGGGCGTCCCGCTGCCAGTCAGGCTTATTCCTCGACCATTGCAGGATGATCTCGAAGACCGAACCCGTCGCCGCCATCGAGACTCGTTCCCCCGCACGGGTTCGAGCTTAGCAGCAGGGCCCTCGGATCCGTAAGGGGCGACGCGTCAGTTGAGTGTTTTCGACCAGGCCATCTCCTCCCCCCGTTACTCCTATCCGGTGTAACGCGGAAATTGCGAACTCCCGGACCTCAGGGATCCAGTCCGAGGCGGGCCGCGAGGGCGGTCGCGACGGCCTCGCGCCGGTAGACGACCGCCGGCTTTCCGGCCGCGATGGCCCGTTCCGTGCGGGCCTTGAGCGCGGCGGCCGCCGCCAGCAGAACCCTTCCCGCGTCGATCGGGCTCGCGAGGCGGTACCCCTTGGGCGCGCCTGCGATGACGACCGCCAGCCCGTCAGCGATCGCGCGGTCGAGCGTCGCCGGGTCGGGCGCGCCCGCCTCCGCCGCCCGGGCGCGGGAGGCCGCCTTGACGGCGCGGTTTGCCTCGCGTGCACGGGCGGCCGAGGATGAGGTGCGGGGTGCGGTCATGGGCGTAGGATGCCGTGACGAGGTGCAAGGCACCATGACATGTCACGCCATCGGCACTCACTCGGCACTCCCTCGTGCGCACGTCGTGCTGAGCTCAGCATTTCCTCAGCATATTTTTGGGCGTTTCAGTCTGCATGATCGGCGATTCATCAAGAGCGAAATCGCGATCCGTTCAGGACGCATGCTGCAGCCCCCCCGGAAACGGGGTGTTCACCATCCCATGTGGATCCACGTGGCACCGGGTTGACGGGGAGTCCCGCCCAGGCGCGAATTGGGCGGTGAGATCCGCCCCGCCAGGAGAGACGCCCATGTCGCACCAGACCCGCAGCTTCGCGATCGACAGCAGCATCCGCGTTGGCCAGGGCCTGGCTCTCGGGCACTCCGCGATCCAGGGTGCCTTCGACGGCCTGCGCGCTCGGCAGGACACGGACCGGCACGCCGTCTCGCGCCTCGCCGGCCGCCTCGGGCAAGCCCGCCGGGATGCCGTCGCGGTCGAGGCCGAGGCCGATGCCCTTGCCGCTGAGGCCGCCGAGCTCCGCCTCCTCCTCGGCGCCGCCCTGCAGCGCGCCGCGGCGGCCGAGGCCCGGGCCGAGCGGGCCGAGCGCGCGGTCGTCGCCGCCGCCCGGCGCCAGGGCCTCGTCTAGCCTCAAGCCCCCCCAGACATGCGAAGGGCCCGCCGGGATGACCGGCGGGCCCTTCGTCGTTCGGTCGCTGACACGTCACATGCGGCAGGCGGCGACGCGGGCGTGGGCCTCGGGGGTCTCCAGGAGCCTGTAGGCCTCCTCGATGACCCTCTTGTCGTCTGCGTCGTACTCGCCGGGGCGAGGCTTCGGGGCCTCGGCATCAAGGCGCGCCTGAAGGGACGGCATCAGGGGCAGGCCCCCATGGATCTCCGAGAGGGACTCGGCGCGGAGATGCTGCTCGACGCGGAACGCGGGCACGAATGCCAGATTGCACCGGGCGCCAGTGTCGAGGCCGGCGAGCCAGGATGCGACGTCCCGCGGGAGCGGGGCGAGATCCCTGCCGGAGCGGCCAGTCGGGTCCATCGCGGCTCGGTTGTGCGCGATAACGAGCTCTCCGAGGCCAAGCGCGACCGGGCGCGGGCCGGCCGCGGCGCGGTTGTCGTTGGCCAGGGCGACCTCGGCGACGTCGGACGCGTGGACGGCCGGACGGGGCAGCAGGGCCCCGAGGACACCGCCGATCCCGGAAGCCGTGAGATCCAGCGCCCGAGCCGGGCCCTCCAGGCCGGCTCCGACGGCGGTGGCGGTGCGGTCGACCGCGGCCTTCGCGACGCCGGCGACGCGCTTCACGTCCCCGTACAGGGACACGGCGGCCTCGCGGGCGTCGCCAAAAATGGCGGCGATGAGAGCGGCGATGAAGGCCAGGATTTTCTTGAGGTCGATCATTGCGGGACTGCCTAAGTTGAACTGAGGGAGACGGAGAGACAGGGGCGAGGGTATCGTCAGGCCGGGGCTAGCAAGTCGCCAGCTGGGACGCGGCGCCGGCCTCGGCGCACCGGGGCCTCGCCGAGGGCGCGCTCGCAGAGCTCGTCGGGCAGCTGCAGCCTGTGCTGATGGATCAGCGCGAGCCCGTGGGCGGCCTCGCCCCGGTCGAGGACCTCGCGCTCGGCGAGGACGTGACCGCTCCAGGTCGTGGTCTGGCTGAAACCCTCGCCGTTCTGGATGGCGGCCCAGTCCTCGTCGAGGGAGGCGAGGTAGCGCAGCCCCTCCAGGGTCGCAGCGCGCACCGCCGGGTCCTCTGCCCGGGCGTAGAAGTGCGGCATCGCCGGGCGCCCGATCCTCTGCTCCGCGCGGACGCGGTTGGCCTCGGCGTTGGACAGCCAGCGCTCCGCACGCTCAAGATCGTAGGGCCCCCATTCGGCCCGGTGCGCGGTCTCGGCCGCCTCCGTCAGGGACCGGCCGAACTGCCAGGGTGCCGCCCCGACGAGCGCCTGAAGCCGCTCGCGAATCGGTCCCGCCATCTCGTCGACGCGAGCCTGCGCGGCGAGCCGGCGTTCCTCGGCCCGAGCGTTGGCCTCGTCACGGGCGGCGCGGGCCTTAGCGATCGCGGCGTCGGCCGCCGCCCTGAGCGCCGGGACGTCCACGTCCTCGGCCGAGATCCCCCACCAGCACGGCGGCAGGTTCGGGGTGCCGGCGCGGTCCGTCCAGGAGAAGCCCGCCGCGACCATCAAGCCGCGCTCGGCTCGGTAGGCGTCCGAGAAGGTCTGCGGGGCCTCGTCCATGACGAAGAGCGCCATGGCGTGGCCGTAGCGGAGGCGCTCGCCGACGTGGCGCCAAGGGAAGCCGTCGAAATCGAGCGGGGGAGCGGTCAACCGGGGCATGGGGCGTGTCCACCGGGGAAATGGTTAACGCAAGCTTATGCTCCGAAATAAGCCCGGCCAATAGTCTTTTTGACAAAGCTGGTGCATTGGCTGCATGTTGATCTGCGTTCGTTAGGAGACCCCCGGTGCCCCCGAACCCCCAAGCCCCCCAAACCCCCCCAATGTAGCCCCCCCAAGGTGAACGCGGGAAAAAGCAGTTGGAAACCCGCGGGTTGCCCCCCCCAAAAAAAGCCCCCCAACCCCCC
>NZ_VRUU01000078.1 GCF_008039875.1 Methylobacterium sp. WL119
CCTCGAACACGGTGACGTGCGGGGACAGGCCGCCCTCGGTCCCGCCCGACATGACGAGGCAGACCCGCTCGGCGGCCTCCGGGCCGGCGTGCCGACCCAGCAGGTCGCGCAGGGCGCGTGCGGCGAAGGGCAATACTCGTCCCGCGCTCGTTCGCGGCATTCCGAATCGAGCGCACGTCACGACGATCTCCGTCAGCGGACATTCGTTCGTCAAGCCGACAGGGCGAGGCCGCATGAGCACGACGTCCTCGCCCGCGGGCACCGTCGCCGCCGAGCCCTACCCGTGGCCCTACGACGGCGACCTGCGGCCGGGGAACACCGCGCTCGTCATCATCGACATGCAGATCGATTTCTGCGGCGACGGCGGCTACGTCGACGCGATGGGCTACGACCTGTCGTTGACCCGCGCGCCGATCGCGCCGATCGCCCGCCTGCTCGCTGCGATGCGTGGGGCCGGCTACACGATCATCCACACCCGCGAGGGCCACCGGCCCGACCTCTCCGACCTGCCGGAGAACAAGCGCTGGCGCTCGCGCCGGATCGGCGCCGGCATCGGCGACCCCGGGCCCTGCGGCAAGATCCTGGTCCGCGGCGAGCCCGGTTGGGAGATCATCCCGGAGCTCGCGCCGCTCCCCGGCGAGGTGGTGATCGACAAGCCCGGCAAGGGCTCGTTCTGCGCCACCGACCTCGAGCTGATCCTGCGCACCCGCGGCATCCGCAACCTTGTGCTCACCGGCATCACCACCGACGTCTGCGTCTCCACCACCATGCGGGAGGCCAACGACCGCGGCTTCGAATGCGTGGTGCTGGGCGACGCCTGCGGCGCCACCGATCCGGAGAACCACGCGGCGGCGCTTCGCATGGTGACGATGCAGGGCGGGGTGTTCGGCGCGGTCTCCGACACCGACGCCGTCATCGCCGCGCTCGCCGCCGCATGAGCACCCGCCGCGCCGTCGTCCACCGCATCGCCACCGCCGCCCCGGACGACGTCTCCGGCCTGGAACGCGCGATCGCGGAGGGCCGGATCGTGCCGGGCGCGATCGTCGCGATCTTCGGCAAGACCGAGGGCAACGGCCTGGTCAACGACTGGACCCGGGGGCTCGCCGCCCGCGCCCTGCGCGACCTGCTGGGTCGGCACGCCGGCCCGGAGGCCGCCGAGCGGGTCTGCCTCGTCATGTCGGGCGGGACCGAGGGCGGCCTGTCCCCGCACGTCACCGTGTTCGAGGTGCGCGAGGCCGACGAGGCCGCCGTGCCCGGCGCGCTCGCCATCGGCCACGCCCACACCGCCGACCTCCGGCCCGAGCAGGTCGGGCGCCTGGCCCAGGTCGCGTCGGTGGCCGACGGCGTGCGCGCGGCGATGCGCGCGGCCGGGATCGTCGATCCGGACGAGGTGCACTTCGTCCAGGTGAAGTGCCCGCTCCTCACCTCGGAGCGGATCGCCGAGGCGCGCGGCCGCGACGCGGACTGCGCCACCGCCGACACGCTGAAATCCATGGGCCTCTCGCGCGCGGCCGCCTCCCTCGGCATCGCCGCGGCGCTCGGCGAGGTCGGCGCGCTGGAGGAGGCCGCGATCGGCCGGGACTTTTCGCTCGCCTCGTCGCGCGCCTCGGCCTCGGCCGGGATCGAGCTGATGGGCCACGAGATCGTGGTGCTCGGGCGCGGCGCCGGCTGGTCCGGCCCGCTGCGGATCGACCACGCCACCATGGCCGACGCCCTGGACGTCGAGCCCGTGCGGGCCGCCCTCGCCCGCCTCGGCCTCGGCGCGGCCGGACAGCTGGCGCCGGCGCAGCGCGCGCGGATGGTCGCGCTGCTCGCCAAGGCCGAGGCCCCGTCCGACGGGCGCCTGCGCGGGCTTCGCACCACCATGCTCACCGATTCCGACCACGCCGCGACGCGGCACGCCCGCGGCTTCGTCGGCGGGGTGCTCGCCGGCCTCGTCGGCCATGCCGAGCTCTACGTCTCGGGCGGCGCCGAGCATCAGGGGCCGGATGGCGGCGGCCCCGTCGCGATCATCGCCGAAGCGCCGTGAGAGGCCGCCCATGACGTCGTCACCGCTCGCGTCTCCTCCCTCGGCCCCGGCCCCGGGCCCCCCCCGCGCCATCGGCGTCGAGACCGTCGGCATGACGAAGCGCTTCGGCGCCTTCGCCGCCCTCGACGACGTGTCGATGAAGATCGCGGCCGGCGGCTTCCACGCGCTGCTCGGCGAGAACGGCGCTGGCAAGTCCACGCTGGTGAAGTGCGTGATGGGGTTCTACGCCCCGAGCGCCGGCACGGTGCTGGTCGACGGCCGCGAGGCCGAGATCACCAACCCGAAGGGCGCGCAGGCGCGCGGCCTCGGCATGGTCTACCAGCACTTCACGCTGGTGCCCTCGCTCACGGGGGCGGAGAACCTCGTCATCAGCCGCGCCGACGCGCCCTCGGTGATCGCCTGGGGCCGGGAGCGCGCGCGGCTGTCCGCCTTCATGGCCGGCATGCCGTTCCGGCTGAACCTCGACCGGCCGGTGGCGGAGCTGGCGGCGGGCGAGAAGCAGAAGCTCGAGATCGTCAAGCAGCTCTACCTCGAGGCGCGGTTCCTGATCCTCGACGAGCCGACCTCGGTGCTGACGCCGGGCGAGGCCGAGGAGGTGCTGGGGCTGCTCCGCGCGATGGCCGACCGCGGCGACCTCACCGTGCTGATGATCAGCCACAAGTTCCGCGAGGTCGAGACCTTCGCCCGAAGCCTGAGCGTGCTCCGGCGCGGTCGGCTCGTCGGCGGCGGCGCGGTCGGCGCGCTGTCCCGCGACGACATGGCGGCGATGATGATGGGCGAGCGCAAGGTGCGCGTGCCGGCCGCGCGCCTCGGCGAGCCCGACGAAGCCCGCGAGATCCTGCGCATCGCGGGCGTGACCGCCACCGACGCCTCGGGCCTGCGCCACATCGCCGTCGACGCGCTCAGCGTTCGCGCCCGCGAGATCGTCGGCATCGCCGGCGTCTCGGGCAACGGGCAGAAGGAGCTCGCCGACGTCCTCGGCGGCCAGGTCCGCGCCACCGGCGGCCGGGTGGTGGTGGCCGGCGCGCCCTATGCCGGCACGCGGGCCGAGAGCCGCGCGCGAAAGGTGCGGTTCATCCCGGAGGAGCCGCTGCGCAACGCCTGCGCGCCGCGGATGTCGGTGGTCGAGAACCTGGGCTTTCGCGCCTTCGACCGGCGCGGCGACGACCCGACGGGCAAGCCGACCTTCTGGCTCGACCGGGGGGCGATGGCCCGGCGCGGGCGCGACCTGATCGAGCGGTTCAAGGTGAAGACCGCCTCGTCCGAGGCGCCGATCGCGACCCTGTCCGGCGGCAACGTGCAGCGGGCGGTGCTCGCCCGCGAGCTGACCGACCCGGTCGACCTCCTGATCGTCGTCAACCCGTGCTTCGGCCTCGACTTCTCGGCGGTCTCAGAGATCCGCAACCGGATCGTGGCCGCGCGCAACGCCGGCGCCGCGGTGCTGCTGATCAGCGAGGACCTCGACGAGATCCTGGAGCTGTCCGACCGCATCGTGGTGATGTCGGAGGGCCGCCTCGTCTACGAGACGCAGGCCGCCACCGCCGAGGTGGCGACGATCGGCCGTCACATGGCCGGGCACCACTGAGACGGACGATCGTCGCAAGCGCGGGCTCAGTGGGCCTCGACCGGCCCCGAGGCGCGCTGCGGCTTCCTCAGGATCGCGACGACGCCGAGGCTCAGCACGAGGCTGACGCCGACGAGCCAGAACCCGTCGGCATAGGCCATCACCTCGGCCTCGCGCCGGACCTGGGCCGCCAGCATGCCGAGGGCGGCGCCCTTCGCGGCCGCGGCGTCGGCGACGTGCCCGTGCAGGCCGGCGGCCATGGCCGCAAGGCGCTCCTGGGTGCGCGTGGCGTTCACGGTGATCGCCTCGGCCAGCACCGAGAAGTGCATGTGCTCGCGCCGGTCGATCATCGTCGAGAGCATCGCGATGCCGATCGAGCCACCGAGGTTGCGCATCATGTTCGACAGCGCCGAGGCGTCCGCCGTGTCGCGCGGGGCGAGGCCCGCCGTCGAGAGCTGCGACAGCGGGATGGTGAACAGCGGCTGGCCGACGGCGCGCAGGAGCTGCGGCAGGATCAGCTGGTCCGCGCCGACGTCGTGGGTCAGCCCGACGTTGATCCAGCAGCTCGCGATGAAGAACAGCGTGCCGGTCACCACCAGCAGCCGGGCGTCGAAGGTGCGCATGATCAGCGGCATCATCGGGAACAGCAGCAGCTGCGGCAGCCCGGACCACATCACGACGTAGCCGATCTGCTGGGCGTCGTAGCCCTGGATCTGCGCGCAGTAGAGCGGGATGATGTAGATCGAGCCGAACGAGACCGCGCCGAGCACCGTCATCAGCACGCACGATCCGCCGACCGAGCGGTTGGCGAGCACCCGCAGGTTGATGAAGGGGCGCTCGGCCATGAGCTCGCGGACGATGAAGCCGGCGATGCCGGCCACCGCGAGCCAGCTCGCCTGGACGATGACGGGCGAGCCGAACCAGTCCTTCCGCTGGCCCTCCTCCAGCACGTAGGTCAGCGCCGGCAGGCCGGTCGCCATCAGGCCGATGCCGATCCAGTCGCCCTTCAGGAGCTCGGCCCAGCGCGCCGGCACGCTGTCGAAGGCGCCGAGCTGGATCGCGGCGGCGAGCGGGCCGAAGATCAGGTTCAGGTAGAAGATGTAGTGCCAGGACAGGTTGTCGGTGAGCCATCCCCCCACCGTCGGGCCGATCGCCGGCGCGAAGGTGGCGGTCAGCCCGAACATCGCGATGCCGATCGGCTGCTGGCTCCTCGACAGGCGCGTGCGCACGATGACGATCGCGGTCGGGATCAGCACGCCGCCGGTGAAGCCCTGGCCGGCCCGGAACAGGATCATCTGCGAGAGCGAGGTCGAGAGCGCGCAGGCGAGCGAGAAGGCGGTGAACAGCATCGTGTTCACCGACAGGTACCGGCGCAGGCCGATCACCGAGGAGAGCCAGCCGGTGAGGGGGATCACGATGATCTCGGCCATCAGGTAGGCGGTCGAGATCCAGCTGCCCTCCTCGGTGGAGGCGCCGAGCGCGCCCTGGATGTCGGAGAGCGAGGCGTTGGTGATCTGGATGTCGAGGATGGCGGTGAACGCGCCGAGGATCGCGCCGAACACCGCGAGCCAGTCGCGCGCGCTGGCCTTGGCCTCGGGCCCGCGCATCGCCGCGGCGGCGCTCATCGCGGCAGGGCCTCGCTGACGAGGGCGGCGCCGGGCCGGGCGCGGCGTGCGGCCGGCACGACCGGGTCCGCCAGGTGCACCGTGGCCTCGACCGACAGGCCGGCGCGCAGGCGCGCGAGCCGCGGGTCGGACGCGTCGATCGCGACCCGCACCGGCACGCGCTGGACGACCTTGGTGAAGTTGCCGGTGGCGTTCTCGGGCGGCAGCAGGGCGAACTGCGCCCCGGTGCCGGGCGAGAAGCTCTCGATCCGGCCCTCGAACGCGCGGTCGCCCAGCGCATCGACGGTGAAGGTAACGTGCTGTCCCTCGACCATCTCCCCGGTCTGCGTCTCCTTGAAGTTCGCCACGAGGTAGATGTCGCGGCCGGTCGGCACGATCGTGAGCAGCCCGGTGCCGGCCGAGACGAACTGCCCGACGCGCAGGGCCCGGTCGCCGACCGTGCCGGCGGCGGGCGCGGCGATGGTCGTGTAGCTGAGGTTGAGCTGCGCCTGCTCGACCTTGGCCCGCGCCCCGTCCAGGCTCGCGCGGGCGCTCGCCTCCAGCGCCGTCAGGCTCTCGACCTGCTTGCGGGCGGCGTCCAGCGAGGCGACGGACTTGTCGTGCGCCGCCCGCTTCTGCCTCAGGTCGGCATCGGCCTGCTGCTGGCGCTGGGCGGTGCCCGAGCCGGTCTGCAGCAGGTTCTGGTAGCGGGCGTATTCCTTGGTGGCGAAATCGAGGGCCGCATCGGTGTTCTCGACCTCGGCCTTCGCGGACTGCACCTGCGCTTGCTGCTGGAGGATGGCGGCGGCGGTCCCGAGCAGCTGGGCGCGGTTCTTCTCGACCTCGGCCTGGGCCTGCTTCAACGCGATCCGATACTCGCGGTCGTCGAGCCGCGCGATCGCGTCGCCGACCTGCACGGCCTGGTTGTCGCCGACCAGCACCGCGGCGACGTGGCCGGCGATGCGGGGGGCGACCGTCACCTTGTCGGCCTGCAGGTAGGCGTCCTCGGTCGTCTCCAGGAACCGGCCGACGGTCCACCAGTGCCAGCTGTAGCTGCCGCCCCCGCCGAGCGCGGCCAGGACGAGCAACGGAAGGATCAGCCGCGCGGGACGGCGCTTGCGCGCGGGCGCAGGAACGACGGGGACGGGCGCAGGATCGTCGGTGGATCGTGGTTGCATCGCGGCTGGCCAACAATAAAACGATACGGTATCGTTGTAATACGGTCGGCGGTTCGGGCTGACAAGGAGGAAGTTCATGACGCAGGTCGCGGCCGACGATGCGGAGGCGCAGCCCCGGCGCGGCGGCGGACGGCCGACCCGGGCGGAAGCCGCGCGGCGCGAGGCGCGCATCGTCGAGGTCGCCACCCGCCTGTTCATGGAGCGCGGCTTCGACGCGACCTCGATCGACGCGGTCGCGGAGGCGGCCGGCGTCAGCAAGCCGACGCTGTATTCGCGCTATCGCGACAAGCGCGCGCTGTTCGAGGCGGTGCTCGACGAGCGCATCCGCGAATGGCTGGCCCCGCTCTCGGCCGCTGCCGAGACGCAGGCCCTCGAGGCCAACCCGCGGGACGCCGCGACCGTGCTGGACGAGCTCAGCCGCAACCTCCTCGCCCGTGCCCATGCGCCGGGCGCCGCCGCGCTCACCCGCTGCATCGCCGCGCAGGCGATGCAGTTCCCCGATCTGGCGCGGCTCGCCTACGAGGAGGGCTGGATGCGCGGCGTGCGCGCGGTCGGCCGCCTCCTCACGGTGATGGCCGCGCGGGGGCAGATCGCGGTCGACGACGCGGAGATTGCCGCCGACCTGTTCCTCAATCTCGTCCTCGGCCGCAGCGCGAAGCAGGCGCTCTACGGCATCGCGGTCGACCCGGAAGCTCAGGAGAAGCGCCGCCGCGCCGCGGTGGCCCTGTTCCTCGCCGGCTGCCGCCCCCTCGCACCCGAGCGCAGGTGAAGCCGGCGGGCTGGAGAAGAAAGCAGGCTTGCCAAGAAAGTCGAACGTCTTGTTCGAAACTATTCGGGTTTTCGGATCGGCAAGACGGGCCCATCTTCGCTTCATCGGACGGCGGCCACCGGGTCGCCTCGCCTCAGATCGATGGAGCCCCCCATGTCCAGCATCCTCAAGGTTTCGGTTCTCGCCCTCTCCCTGGCGGCCGCTCTGCCCGCCGCCGCGGTCGCGCAGAGCTACACCGCGCCGGCCGGCATCCCCACCGAGACCGCGCCCGGCACGGTCTCCGGCCGCCCCGTCAAGCGCGGCGTCGGCCAGGCCGCGCCGAGCGCCTACGATGCGATGGTCACCGGCTCGGTCGGCCGCATCCAGGCGCACAAGCCCGCCCGCCGCTGACCCGGCGGCGCCGACCTTGCTTGCCGGATCGCCGGGGCCGGACGCGCCCCGATCGTTCGAGGATCCCGGCATGCGCGGCCCCGGAACACCGACGCTGGACCAGCTCGGGGTCTTCCTCGCGGTGGTCGAGGCCGGGAGCTTCGCCGCGGCGGGCCGTCGCCTCAACCGGGCCACCTCGGTGATCAGCTACGCGGTGGCCAATCTCGAGCAGCAGCTCGGCCTGCCGCTGTTCGACCGCGACGCGACGCGACGGCCGCAATTGACCGAGGCCGGGCGCGCGGTGCTGGCGGAGGCGCGCATCGTCGCCCACGGCGTCGACGCCCTGCGCGCCAAGGTCGGCGGATTGCTGAGCGGGCTCGAGGCGGAGGTCAGCCTCGTCGTCACCCTGCTGATGCCGGGGCCGCGGCTCGTCGATGCGCTCAAGGCGTTCCAGGCGCGGTATCCCTCGGTGGCCCTGCGCCTGAACGTCGAGGCGCTCGGCGCGGTGCAGCAGCACGTGATCGACGGCCGGGCGGCGATCGGCATCGGGGTCGAGCTCTGGCAGCGGGAGACCGACCCGCTCGAGCTGGTCTCCGTCGGCGAGGTCGAGATGGTGGCGGTCGCCGCGCCCTCCCATCCCCTGGCCGCCGCCGACGGGTCGGTGTCGGGCCTGGCGCGCGAGCACGTGCAGCTGGTGATCTCCGACCGCTCTCCCCTGTCGGAAGGCCAGGAATTCGGGGTGATCGCGCCGCGGACCTGGCGGCTCTCCGACATGAGCTCCAAGCACACCCTGCTGCTGGCCGGGATCGGCTGGGGCAGCATGCCCGCGCACCTGGCGCGCGCCGACCTCGAGGCGGGGCGCCTCGTGGCGCTGAAGCTGCCGGAGGCGACGCGCCGCCTGCTCCCGCTCACCGCGATCCACCGCACCGACCGCCCGCCCGGCCCGGCGGGGCGCTGGCTCATCCGCCGCTTCGTGGAGCAGGCCGAAGGCTGAGCGCCGCCCTCCGGGCGGCGCTCGCGTCTTCTTGATGCCGCCCGGCGGTCCCCGCCCGGGCCGGCGCGCCCGGACTCGGAGCAAAGGCGCCCCCGGTGAGTTCCCTCGCGTGGGGGCGGCGCCGCGCCGTCCGCGCGGGTCGGGGTTCGGTTTCGGAAGGACGGATGGCTCAGGACACGGATCCCACCGGTGACGGGTGGACGCTCGCCAGCTTCACCGCCGCGATCCACCGGGGCGGCGTCGGCCTGTGGGCTTGGTCGCCGGAGCGGCGGCTCGCCCAGCTCGACGGCCTCTGCCGCGCGTTCTGGGGCACGACCGAGCCGGTGGTGGGCATCGACGCGCTGTTCGCGAAGGTGAACGCCGAGGACCGCCCGGGCATGATGCGGGACTGGGCGGCGAGCGCCACCGATCCGCAGGCCTACAGCTTCGACTTCCGCATCGGCGACGGCGCCGACGCCCGCTGGATCTCGGCGCGCGGCATCGGCGGCGAGGCCGGCCGGGTCGGGGAGTGGGTCCAGGCCATCTTCCTCGACATCACCGACCGCAAGCGGGCGGAGGATGCCGAGCGGCTGCTGACCGCCGAGCTGGCGCACCGCGTCTCGAACATGTTCACGGTCGCCCGCGCGCTCACCGCCATCGTCGCCCGCGAGGCCACGTCGACGCCGCACTTCGCCGAGGACCTGTCGCAGCGCTTCGGGGTGCTGCACGAGGCGACCGCCCTGGCGACGCGGTCGAACCGGGCTGACCGGGGCGACGTGCGGCTGCGGGACCTCGCCGAGCGCATCCTGGCGCCGTACCTGAACGGCGCCAACATCGCCGTGGACATCCCGGACGCGGCGGTGGCGCCGCCCGACAAGGTCAACGACTACGCGATGATCGTCCACGAGCTCGCCACCAACTCCGCCAAGTACGGGGCGCTGGCCGGCGGCGGCACGCTCAGGCTGGTCGGTCGCGTCGCCGACCGCGCGCTGACGCTGGACTGGACCGAGGGCGGCGCGCCGTCCGGGACGCCCAAGGCCGACGGGACCGGGTTCGGGTCCCGCCTGCTCAAGCAGACCATCGAGCGCAGCCTGGCGGGGCGGTTCGACCGTACCATCGACGCGGCCGGGCTGCGGTTCCGGATGGTCGTGCCGACCCGATGACCGGCCGGGCCCGCCTTCGGGGCGGATCGATGCCGTTCCCGGTCGCCGATCCGAGACACGCGCGCACCAGCCCGACCCGAATCGCGGTTCAGACCCCATGGCGCTCCTGCTAGACGGCCCGGCGTGACCACAGCACCGCACCAGCCCATGCCGGCCGAGTCCGAGGCGAGCCGCGTCCGCCGCGAGACCCGCCGCATCCTTTCCGAGATCGCCGGCGGGGCGGACGTCACCGACCCGTTCGCGGCCGCGGTGCGGGCCACGCGCATGCCGATGATCGTCACGGACCCGCGCCAGCCCGACAACCCGATCCTCTTCGTCAACGCGGCCTTCAGCCGCCTGACCGGCTATGCCTCCGAGGAGATCATCGGGCGGAACTGCCGCTTCCTCCAGGGGCCCGACACCGACCGGGACGACGTCGCCCGGGTGCGCGCGGCGATCGCCGCCCGGCAGCCGATCGAGGTCGCGCTCCTCAACTACCGCAAGGACGGCACGACCTTCTGGAACCAGCTTCTGCTGGCCCCGGTGAAGGACGCCGCCGGCGAGGTCGCGTACTTCTTCGCCAGCCAGTACGACGTCACCGCCGACGTGCTGCAGCTCGCGGCTCTGCGCGGCGAGAACGCCGCCCTGTCGGCGGCCCGCGCCACCGACGCCGAGCGCCTGCAGTTCAGCGAGATGGCGCTGCGGCTGGCGACCGAGGCGGCCGAGATCGGCACCTTCGACCTCGACGTGGCCGCCGACGCGCTGACCCTGTCCGAGCGCACCCGCGAGCTGTTCGGCCTCGCCCCGGACGCCGCGTGCGATCGCGCGACGCTTCGCGACGGCCTCCACCCGGACGACCGGGAGACGGTGCTGGCGGCGCTCGCCGCCGCCCTCGATCCGGAGCGGCGCGCGCCGTTCGAGGCCGAGTTCCGCGTCGTCTCCAAGGCCGACGGCACGGTGCGATGGGTGTCGGCCAAGGGGCGCGGCCTGTTCGACGGCCGGGGCCGGGCCTTCCGGGCGCTCGGGACGATGGTCGACGCCACCGGCCGCCGCGAGACCGAGGAGCGCTACACGGCGCTGTTCGAGGCGGTCGACGACGGCTTCTGCATCATCGAGTTCATCGACGGGCCGCACGGTCCGGCGAGCGACTACGTCCACATCGTCGCCAACCAGGGCTACGAGCGCCAGACCGGGATCGCCGGCATCGTCGGGCGGACCCTGCGCGACCTCGCGCCGGAGGAGGCCGAGGGCTGGCTCGCGCTCTACGGCGGCGTCCTGCGCACGGGGGAGTCGATCCGGTTCGAGCGCCCGTTCCCGCGCGCGGGCCGCCACATCGAGGTCTCGGCCGCCCGGATCGAGCCGGCGAGCCGGCGCCAGGTCTCGGTGCTGTTCCGGGACGTCACCGGCCGCCGGCGCGCGGAGGCGGACCTCCAGGCCAGCGAGGCGCAGTTCCGGGCCTTCGCCGAGGCCGTGCCGAACCAGATCTGGGGCGCCCGCCCGGACGGCACGCTGCATTGGTTCAACGGCCAGGCCTACGCCTATACCGGCGCGGCGCCGGGGGCGCTGAACGCGGCCGCGACCTGGTCCGACCTGATCCATCCCGACGACCTGCCGGCGGCGCGCGCCGGTTGGGACCGCTCGGTCGCCACGGGCGAGCCCTACGAGGTCGAGTTCCGCATCCGCGGCGGCGGCGGCTACCGCTGGTTCCTGGCGCGGGCGCAGCCGGTGCGGGACGCCGCCGGCGCTCTGACCCAGTGGGTCGGCACCCACACCGACATCGACGAGCGGCGGCGCCAGGCCGAGGAGCTCGAGCGGCAGGTCGCCGCCCGCACCGCGGAGCGCGACATGATCTGGAAGGCGTCGTCCGACCTGCTCTGCGTCGCGAACTTCGAAGGCCGCTTCGTCAGCCTCAACCCGGCCTGGGCCGCGACGCTCGGCTGGACCGAGGCCGAGATGAAGGCCGGCCCGTTCCTGGACCTGGTCCACCCCGACGACCGGGCCGTCACCGAGGCGGCCGCGGCCGGCCTGGCGCGGGGCGACGCCCAGCTGTCGTTCGAGAACCGCTACCGCCATCGCGACGGCGGCTGGCGCTGGCTCTCCTGGAACGCGGTCCCGAACGGCGGCCTGATCTACGCCACCGTGCGCGACGTCAGCGCCGCCAAGGCCCAGGCCGAGGCGCTGGCGCGGACCGAGGAGGCGCTGCGCCAGTCGCAGAAGATGGAAGCGGTCGGGCAGCTCACCGGCGGCCTCGCGCACGACTTCAACAACATGCTCGCGGGCATCGTCGGCTCCCTGGAGCTGATGCAGACCCGCATGCTCCAGGGCCGGATGGGCGAGCTCGACCGCTACATCGGCGCCGCGCAAGGGGCGGCACGCCGCGCCGCCGCCCTGACCCACCGCCTGCTCGCCTTCTCCCGCCGGCAGACCCTGGCCCCCAAGCCGACGGACGTGAACCGTCTGGTCGAGGGCATGGAGGACCTGGTGCGCCGCACCGTCGGGCCGGGCGTGTCGGTCGAGGTGGTCGGGGCCGCCGGGCTCTGGCCGACCCTGGTCGACCCGAGCCAGCTCGAGAACGCCCTGCTCAACCTCTGCATCAACGCCCGCGACGCGATGCCGGAGGGCGGCCGCATCGTGGTCGAGACCAGCAACCGCTGGCTCGACCGGCGCGCCGCCCGCGAGCGCGACCTCGAGCCGGGGCAGTACGTCGCGCTCTGCGTCTCCGACAACGGCACCGGCATGGCGCCGGACGTGGCGGCGAAGGCGTTCGACCCGTTCTTCACGACCAAGCCGATGGGCGAGGGCACGGGGCTCGGCCTGAGCATGATCTACGGCTTCGCCAAGCAGTCGGGCGGGCAGGTGCGGATCTACTCCGAGCCCGGCAAGGGCACGATGGTCTGCATCTACCTGCCCCGCCACCTCGGCGAGGCCGAGGCGGTCGAGGCGGTGCCCGACCTGTCGGACGCCGCGCGGGCCAAGCTCGGCGAGACGGTGCTGGTGGTCGACGACGAGCCGACGGTGCGGATGCTCGTGACCGAGGTGCTGGAGGATCTGGGCTACGCGGCGATCGAGGCGGCGGACGGCGCCTCCGGCCTCAAGGTGCTGCAGTCGGACGTGCGCATCGACCTGCTGGTGACCGATGTCGGGCTGCCCGGCGGGATGAACGGGCGGCAGATGGCCGACGCGGCGAAGACCGCGCGGCCCGGCCTCAAGGTGCTGTTCATCACCGGCTACGCGGAGAACGCCGCGCTCAACCACGGCCACCTCGCCCCCGGCATGGAGGTGCTGGTGAAGCCCTTCGCCCTGGAGGCGCTCGCGACCCGCATCCGCGGCCTGATCGAGGGGCAGGCCTGAACGAACGCGGTCCGCTGCGGCGCTCCGCGCGTCCCGGAGGTGCGCGAACCGTTCAACGGAAAAAGGGCGCCCGACGGTAAGTCGGGCGCCCTTCGTCGAGGACACGTCGCGTCGCGGGCGCAACGGCGCCCGCGACCGGCGCCTCAGTAGCCGTAGCCGTAGGCCGGGTAGCCGTAGCCGTAGGCGGGGGCGTATCCGTAGGCCGGCGCGTAGCCGTAGCCGCCGTAGTAGCCCACCGGGCGGCCGTAGCCGTAGCCGCCGTAGCCACCGTAGCCGCCGTAGGAATTCGCCACGATCGCGCCGGCGGCGAGGCCGGCGATGCCGAGGCCGATCGCGGCGCCCGGGCCGATGCCGCGGCGATAGCCGTAGCCGCGTCCGTATCCGCCGCGGAAGCCGACGCCGCGATAGCCGTAGCCGCCGTGACCGAAGCCGCCGTGGCCGTAGCCGCCGCCGTAACCCCAGCCGCGGGCCTCGGCGGGGGCCGATGCC
The DNA here is from genome assembly GCF_008039875.1 of Methylobacterium sp. WL119. GTDB lineage: Bacteria > Pseudomonadota > Alphaproteobacteria > Rhizobiales > Beijerinckiaceae > Methylobacterium. The sequence continues at coordinate 13,469 of NZ_VRUU01000078.1, forward strand.
AGCATGCCGAGCCCGAGCAGTGCGGTGGAAGCGAGTGCGAGCTTGCGCATCCAAGATCTCCTGTCTGGGTGAGTATGGCTCTTAAAACGACCTCGGCCGCACCGCGTTCCAACATCGGTGGTGGTTCGACATGTCACAGTGTCGTTGAACCAGCGTACCGGTGAAGGCTTCGGCCTCGCGCGGGAGCGCGAGCGCGCGAGTTCCGGCCCGGCGCCGGGGTCCCGGCCGGGATCTTGCTCCGCCATCCGCGTTGACCGGAGGCGACCGCGTGGAGCATGAAGGCCCGTCGGCGCCGCGGGCACCCGCATGGGAGCTTCCGTCGCCGAAAGCCGTTCTCGGACGGGCATGATGGTGGCGACCATGCCCCATGGAAACGGACGGCATGGACGACGAGATCGAGCGGCTGCGCAGCGAGAATCAGAGGCTCGAGGCCGAGGTCGCGCGCCTGCGCGAGCGGAACGCGTCGCATGTCAGGCTCCCGGATTCCGGCCAGCGCACGTCCGGGGCGGATGTCGACCTGCTGTTCACGGCGGCGGAGAAGACCCGCATGCCGCAGATCGTCACCGACCCGAACCTCCCGGACAACCCGATCGTGTTCGCCAACCGGGCGTTCCAGGCCCTGTGCGGCTACTCGGCCGACGAGCTGATCGGCCGCAACTGCCGCTTCCTGCAGGGGCCGGACACCGATCCGGCGGACATCGCCAAGGTGCGCGACGCCATCGCCGCGCGCCGCGACGTGGTCGTCGAGATCCTGAACTACCGCCGCGACGGGTCCACCTTCCGCAACGAGCTCTACGTCAGCCCGGTCTTCACCGCCGAGGGCCACCTGCGCTACTTCTTCGCCAGCCAGCTCGACGTCACCCGGTTCCGGACCGAGGAGGGCATGCTCGCCGAGAGCGAGGCGCGCTACCGCACCCTGTTCAATGCCCTCGACGCCGGCTTCTGCGTCATCGAGCTCCGGTTCGACGCCGACAGCCGCGCGGTCGACTACCGCTTCGTCGAGGCGAATCCGGCCTTCTCGCGCCACACCGGCCTCGACGACGTGGTCGGCAAGTGGGTGAGCGAGGTGGTGCCCGACCTCGAGCGCAGCTGGCTCGATACCTACGGGCAGGTCGCGATGACGGGCCGGGCCGTCCGCTTCGAGAGCGGCGTCGTCGCGCTCGGGCGCTGGTTCGAGGTCCAGGCCCTGCGCATCGGCGATCCGGTGCAGCACCGGGTCGCCCTACTGTTCAACGACGTCACCGACCGGCAGAAGGCCGAGAGCGTGCTGCGCGACACCGCCCGCGACCGGACCACGGAGCGCGACCTGGTGTGGCGGGCGAGCCGCGACCTCCTCGTGGTCTGCGGCTTCGACGGCCTCTACCGCTCGGTCAACCCGGCCTGGCACGAGATGCTGGGCTGGTCGGCCTTCGATCTCGTGCGCACGTCCTTCAGCGACTACGTCCACCCCGAGGACAGGGCGGCCGCGACCGCGGCGTTCGAGCTGCTGCGGGAAGGCCAGGTCCTCGACAGCCTCGACGTGCGCATGCTCACGGCGGACGGCGACTTCCGCTGGGTGTCGTGGAACGCCATCCCGCAGGAGGACCACTTCTACGCCGCCGGCCGCGACGTCACCGAGCGCCGCGCCCTGGAGGAGCAGCTCCGGCAGTCGCAGAAGCTGGAAGCGGTCGGCCAGCTCACCGGCGGCGTCGCGCACGACTTCAACAACCTGCTGACGGTGATCCGGTCCTCGACCGACCTGCTCAAGCGCCCCGACCTGCCGGAGGAGCGCCGGCAGCGCTACATCGGCGCGATCTCCGACACCGTCACCCGCGCCGCCAAGCTCACCGGCCAGCTCCTCGCCTTCGCCCGGCGCCAATCCCTGACCCCGGAGGTGTTCGACGTCGGCCGCAGCGTCGCCTCGGTCGCCGACATGGTCGGCACGCTCACCGGCGCCCGCATCCGGGTCGTCACAGACGTGGCCGCGAACCGGGACGGTCGCGGGAACGAGGTGCCCTACCTGATCGACGCCGACCCGAGCCAGTTCGACACGGCCCTGGTGAACATGGCCATCAACGCGCGCGACGCCATGGACGGCGAGGGCCGCCTCGACATCGGCGTGCGCCGCGCCTCGGCGATCCCGGCGGTGCGGGCCCATCCCCGCATCCCCGGCGACTTCGTCGCCGTCTCGGTCCGCGACACCGGGACCGGCATCGCGGCGGCCGATCTCGATCGGATCTTCGAGCCGTTCTACACCACCAAGGGCGTCGGCCAGGGCACCGGGCTCGGCCTGTCGCAGGTGTTCGGCTTCGCCAAGCAGTCGGGCGGCGAGGTGCTGGTCGAGAGCACGCTCGGCCGGGGCACCACCTTCACGCTTTACCTGCCCCGCGAGGTCGGGCGGTCCGTGGCGATCGAGGAGGACGGCGAGCCCGAGCCCCTCGCCGACGGGCACGGCACCCGCGTCCTCGTGGTCGAGGACAACCAGGAGGTCGGCTCCTTCGCCACCCAGGCCCTGCGCGAGCTCGGCTACGAGACCGTGTGGGCGATGAGCGCCGAGGAGGCCCTCGCCGTCCTGTCCGCGTCGCCGCGCTTCGACGTGGTGTTCTCCGACGTGGTGATGCCCGGGATGAACGGCATCGACATGGCGCGGGAGATCCGCCACCGCCACACCGGCCTGCCGGTCGTCCTCGCCTCCGGCTACAGCCACGTGCTCGCCGAGCAGGGCACCCACGGCTTCCCGCTCCTGAAGAAGCCGTACTCGGTCGAGGACCTGTCCCGCACCCTGCGCCGGGCGGTCACCCGGGCGGCCTCGCCGGGGGCCTGACGCGCGGGGCCCCCCTCGATCACGGCGCTCGCGCAGATCCTGCCGCGCGGCGTGGCCGCGACCGGCTCCGCGCGGGCCGGATCACCCGGAGACCCGTCCCGCATGCCCCGTCGCATCCTCATCACCGGCGCGAGCGTCGCCGGGAACACCGCGGCCTGGTGGCTCGGCCGCCACGGCTTCGACGTCACCGTCGTCGAGCGGGCGCCGGGCTTCCGCGACGGCGGCCAGAACGTCGACGTCCGCGGGGTCGGGCGCGAGGTCCTGCGCCGCATGGGCCTGGAGCAGGCGGCGCTCGACCGGGGCACCGGCGAGCAGGGCACCGCCTGGGTCGACGGGCGAGGCCGGGCGGTCGCGGCCTTCACGATGGATGCCAGCCTCGGCGACGGCCCCACCGCCGAGATGGAGATCCTGCGCGGCGACCTCGCGCGGCTCCTCTACGAGCCGGCCCGGGAGCGCGCGACCTACCGCTTCGGGGATCGCGTGACCCGGATCGACGACGGAGCGGAGGCCGCGACGGTGACCTTCGCCTCCGGGGCGAGCGAGCGCTACGACGCCGTCCTCGTCGCCGAGGGCGTCGGCTCGACGACGCGCGAACTCGTGTTCCCCGGCGAGGCCGACCCGCGCTGGATGGATCTCGCCATCGCCTACTTCACCATCCCGCGGACCGCGGACGACGACCGGATGTGGCGGTGGTTCAACGCGCCCGGCGGCCGCGGCATCTCCCTGCGCCCCGACCAGCACGGCACCACCCGCGCGATGCTCACGCTGCGGCAGCCGCCGGGCGGCGAGCAGGATTGGGGCGCGGACCGGCAGAAGGCCTACCTGCGGCAGCGCTTCTCCGATGCGGGCTGGCAGGCGGCGCGCGTCCTTTCCGGGATGGAGGCCACCGCGGACTTCTACTTCGACGTCCTGCGCCAGGTGCGGATGCGGCGCTGGTCCAGCGGCCGCGTGGCGGTGACCGGTGACGCGGCCTGGTGCGCCACGCCGCTCGCCGGCATCGGCACGACGCTGGCCGTCACCGGCGCCTACGTCCTCGCCGCCGAGCTCGCCCGCGGCGACGACGTCGCCGCGGCCTTCGCCGCCTACGAGCGCGCCATGCGCCCGATGGTCGAGGACGGGCAGGGCGTGCCCAAGATCGCGCCGAAGCTGATGAACCCGAACAGCCGGCTCGGCATCAGCCTGCTCCACCGCGTGCTGCGCATCGCCAGCCGGCCGGGCCTCCGCCGCCTGGCCTCGAAGCTGTCCACCGGCCGCGCCAAGGAGCCGGACCTGACCGGCTATCCCGATCCCGCCGGCGCCTGACGCGGGCCGGCGGGGCGGATCGGGTGCTCGCCCACGCGTGGTCACGGCGTGCGCGGCCCCGGCCCCCCGGCGCGGATCCCGCATCGGTCAGCCTCGGTAGCGCAGGGCCTCGATCAGCACCGCGAGCGCCGCCGCGGGCTGCCTGCGGCTCGGATAGTACAGGTGGTAGCCCGGGAAGGGCGGGCTCCAATCCTTCAGCACCCAGGTCAGCGCCGCGCTGTCGAGATGGGGCTGCACCTGATCCTGCGGCAGGTAGGCGATGCCGAACCCGTCCAGGGCGGCGCGCAGGATCATGCTCACCGTGTTGAACACGACCTGCCCGTCCACGCGAACCCGGACCTCGCGCCCGTTGGCCGCGAACTCCCAGGCGTACAGGCCGCCATGGGTCGGCAGGCGCAGGTTGATGCAGGCGTGGCCGGTCAGGTCCTGCGGCGTCCGCGGCGCAGGCCGGCGCGCGAGGTAGGCCGGCGCGGCGACCGCCGCCATGCGCATGTCCGGCCCGATCGGGACGGAGACCATGTCCTTGGCCACCACCTCGCCGAGCCGCACCCCGGCGTCGAAGCGCCCGGCGACGATGTCGGTCAGGGCGAAGTCGGTGACCAGCTCCACCTGGATGTCCGGGTACCCGGGCAGCACCCTCCGCAGCGCCGGCCACAGCACCGCCGCGACCGCGTGCTCGTCGGCGTTGATCCGCACGGTGCCGGCCGGCGTCTCGCGCAGGTCCGTCACCGCGACCAGGCCGGCCTCGATCTCCGCGAGCCGGGGCCCGACGGACCGGATCAGCCGCTCGCCCGCCTCGGTCGGCGCGACGCTGCGCGTGGTGCGCGTCAGCAGCCTCAGGCCCAAACGCGCCTCGAGCCCGCGGATGGTCTGGCTGAGCGCGGGCTGCGACAGGCCGAGCTGCGCCGCCGCCCGGGTGAAGCTCCGCGCGCGCGCGACCGCGACGAAGGCGAGCAGGTCGTTCAGGTTCTCCCGCGCCATTCATGGAGTCCGGCGCATCGCCGCGTGCGCATTCCGGCATCTAACGCCCGTCCGGCGCGCGGCCAGCGTGGGGCGGAGGTCCCGCCGACGAGCCCGACGGTGGCGATCGCGCGTGCCGGCGCGACGCCGCCCGGCTCGGCCCCGATCGTCGCGCCGCTCTCCTCTGCGAGCTGCTCGGCCACGGTCACCGACCGATCCATCTCGACGAAGGTCGGCATGCCGGAGGGTTCCTGTTCGTGGCCCGGCGTCGGGGCAAGCGCGAGGCGCGGCGGATGCCGGACCCTGCGACGTGCGCGGGCCGGGCTCGCGCTCGGGGCTCAGTGCTCGCCGGCGGCCACGGTCTCGCGCATCGGTTTCGTGGGTCGGCCGATCAGCCTGCTCAGGTCGCGGCCGTCCTCGAACAGCGCACCCTCCGCCACGACGGAATCGGAGGCGGCGACGAAGGCCGCCAGGTCCTTCGGCAGGCCGGCCTTCAGCAGGACGCCCTCGTACTCGGCCTCGGGCAGGTTCCTGTAGACCACCGGCCGGCCCGACACCTTCGCGACCTCGGCTGCGAACTCCTCCAGTGTGTAGGCGTCGTCGCCCGCCAGCTCGTAGATGCGGCCGTTCTCCACCTCGGCGGCCGTCAGCACGGCCGCGGCCGCGTCGGCGTAGTCGGCCCGCGCCGCGGACGAGATCCGCCCCTGGCCCGCGCTGCCGAAGAGGGCGCCGTGCTCGAGCGCCATCGGGATCGAGGCGGCGTAGTTCTCCGTGTACCAGCCGTTGCGCAGGATGACGAAGGGCACGCCGGATGCCGCGAGGACGAGCTCCGTCCGCCGATGCTCGTCGGTGAGCTTGGGCGGGGACGTGTCGGCGTGCAGGACGCTGGTGTAGGCGATGCGGCGGACGCCCGCCCGCTTGGCCGCCTCGATGACGTTCCGATGCTGGTCCACGCGCTTGCCGAACTCGTTGGAGGAGATGAGCAGCAGGCGCTCGATGCCCGCGAAGGCTCGGTCCAGGGTGTCGGTCCTCTCGTAGTCGACCTGCCGCACCTCGACGTCGAGGGCCCGGAGCGCCTTGGCGCCGTCGTCGTCGGGGTTGCGCAGGCCGGCCACGATCCGGGAGGCCGGCACGCTGCGCAGCAGGGCCTCGACGACGAGGCGCCCGAGGCGCCCGGATGCGCCGGTGATGCCGATGCGGGGATGAGCAGAGGTCATGGGCGCAGTCCACATGGTTCGGTTGCGATACATGCTTCCTATTCGAGACCTCGGCGGCGCATAAGGAGGCAGTATTTTGGGACAGGGTAACCTCGCGGGAACCGGGCGATGAACCAGCAGGCGGAACTGGTGCGGCGGTTCGCGGAGTGGCAGACCACGGCCGTCGATCCTTCGCTCTGCCCGGTGCGCGACGTGCTGGATCGCCTCGGCGACAAGTGGACGACGCTGGTGCTGCTCGTGCTGGCCGGCGGCCCGCGGCGGTTCAGCGCCCTCGGCCGGGCCGTGCCCGACATCTCGAAGCGCATGCTGACCCAGACGCTGCGCGAACTGGAACGCGACGGCTTCGTCACCCGGCACGTCTTCCCGACCAAGCCGCCCAGCGTGGAGTATCGCCTCGACGCGCTCGGGCATTCGATGCTGGAGCCGCTGGCGGCGCTCGTCGCCTGGGCGGAACGCAACCACGCGGCCGTCGCCGCGGCCCGGACCCGCTACGCGGCCTCGGAGGCGGCCGGGCACCGGCCGTGATCGGGCCGACGCCGGGATCTCGGTGCGCGCCGAACCCGGGCGACGCGAGACGCTTCGGTGCCGGGCGTGATCCTTTGCGGCGGCACCTCGGATCTCGGGACCCCCCGAAGGCCGAGGGCGGCATCGCGCCGCCGGAAGCGACGTGCGGCGGCTCGGCCGTCGACGCGGAACCCGGGGTCGAGCGACAGGCCGCCGCCGACGAACAGCGTCGTCCCCGTCACACGATCCGGATCGCGACGATGGCGCCCCGCTTCGGGCCGTCCGTCCGCCGCGCGGCTGCGCACGGAAACGGCGCAAGGCCCCGCGCCTGCAGGGGACTTGCCCGATGAGATTCACGTCGATCACCGCGTTTTAGTCATCCGGCGACAGGTCCGCGACCGCCGCATCCTTCCGGATGCCCGCGTTCGACCCCAGGACGTCGACCCGGCCGAACGCCGCCGCCGCGCGAACCGCGCGCAGGCTGCCGGCCGGCTCACGCGGACGGCGCCGGCTTTCCGACGCCGGGATATCGCAGGGCGTCCACCAGCACGGCGAAGGCCGGCGAGGCCTGGCGGCGGCTCGGATAGTACAGGTGGTAGCCGGCGAAGGGCGCGCACCAGTCGGCGAGCACCCGCACGAGCCGGCCCGCGGCGATGTCCGCCCGGACGAGGTCGTCGGGCATGCAGGCGACGCCGAGCCCGGCCAGGGCCGCCGTCCTGGCCAGGAACACGCTGCTGAACGCGAGGGGGCCGTCCACCCGGACCCTCAGCTCGCGCCCGCCCTTCTCGAACTCCCAGGCGTAGCGGCCGCCGTAGCTGGCAAGATGCAGGTTGATGCAGGCGTGGGCGGTCAGGTCCTGGGGGGTACGCGGTCGAGGGCGCGCCGCGAAATAGGCGGGCGTCGCGACCACGGCCATGCGCAGGGCGGGCCCGATCCGGACCGCGACCATGTCCTTCTCGACCTGATCCCCCATGCGGATTCCCGCGTCGAAGCGCTCGGAGACGATGTCGGTCAGGGCGTTCTCGGTGATCACGTCGACGGTGATATCCGGGTAGGCCGGCAGGAGCCGTTCCAGAGCCGGCCACAGGATGGAGGCGGCCGCGTGCTCGCCGGACGTGATCCGGATGGTCCCGGCCGGCTTGTCGCGCAGCGCGGTGAGTGCGGACAGGTCGGCCGCGATGCCGTCCAGTTGCGGCCCCACGATCCGCAGCAGGCGTTCGCCGGCCTCGGTCGGCACGACGGCGCGGGTGGTTCGCGCCAGGAGGCGGACGCCGAGGCGCTCCTCCAGCGCCCGGACGGCGCGGCTCAGCACCGGCTGCGTCACGCCGGACCGGGCGGCGGCCCGGGTGAAGCTGCCCTCCCGCGCCACCGCCGCGAAGGCGACGAGGTCGTTCAGGTTCTCCCGCAGCATTCATAACCCCAGGGCATGGCCTCAAGTGGAACCTAGTGCCTAATCGCGGCGCTCGGCAGCCCCTAGATCTCCTGCATGGCCCGGGACGGCGGCCCGACCGAGCCGTCGCCGTCACAGTCGGGCGACCCCCACCGACGGTGCGGAGACATCATGCAGCCCATGCGCGAGCCTGGATTGAACCGGAGAGACCTGATGGCAGGAACCACCGCCTGCGCGGCCATGGCGTCGATGCCGCCGGCCGCGAGAGCCGATCCCGGGCCCGGCGACCGCCCTGTCCTGGCGCGGGTGTGGTTCACGATCAACGGCCAGCGGCGCGAGCTCGAGCTCGACACCCGCACGAGCCTGCTCGATGCGGCGCGCGAGCATCTGCACCTGACCGGCTCGAAGAAGGGCTGCGACCACGGCCAGTGCGGCGCCTGCACGATGATCGTCGACGGGCGGCGCATCAACGCCTGCCTGACGCTCACCGTGATGCACCAGGGCGCGGAGATCACCACCATCGAGGGGCTGGGCCAGCCCGACGACCTGCACCCGATGCAGGCCGCCTTCGTCCGCCACGACGGCTACCAGTGCGGCTACTGCACGCCCGGCCAGATCTGCTCGGGCGTGGCCGTGCTCGACGAGATCCGGGCCGGCATCCCCAGCCACGCCACCGCCGACCTCACCGCGCCGACCCGGGTCACCGAGGCCGAGATCCGCGAGCGCATGAGCGGCAACCTGTGCCGCTGCGGCGCCTATTCCAACATCGTCGAGGCGATGAGCGAGGTCGCCGGCCTC
>NZ_VRUU01000079.1 GCF_008039875.1 Methylobacterium sp. WL119
GGGTCGAGCCCGCGCCGCCTCCCCCGCCGCCGAAGGTCGAGACCCCGCCGGCACCCGCTTCGGCGCCTCCGAAGCCCGCCGCCAACCCGTTCTCGGTGGAGGAGATCGAGGCCGAGTTCGCGCGCCTCCTCGGGCGGCCCCTCGACAAGCGGAATTGATCGGGCGCAGGAGCCCGGCCGGCCGACGGTCGCCGTTCACACGCCCTTGCGCAGCGTCTCCGGCATCGCGAGCACCGCGAGGAAGCTGATCACCGCCGTGACCGCCAGGTAGGCGCCGACCCAGGCGATCCCGCCCCAGTCGACCAGGCGCTGGGCGATGTAGGGGGCGCCGGAGGCTCCGACGATGCCGGCGAGGTTGTAGGTCACCGAGGCGCCGGTGTAGCGCACCCGGGTCGGGAACAGCTCCGGCAGCAGGGCGCCCATCGGCCCGAAGATCCAGCCCATCGTGAACAGGCTGAGGCAGAGGAAGGCGAGGACGACCGCGCCCGAGCCGGAGCCGAGCATCGGCCCGAGCAGCCCGCCGAGGCCGAACGCCACCACCATGCCGGCCATCAGCACCGGTCTGCGCCCGAAGCGGTCGGCGTTGGCGCCGGAGAGCGCGATGCCGAGCGCCATGAAGCAGACGGCGATGCACTCGAACAGCAGGAAGGCCGGCCGCGCGTAGCCGAGCGCCGCAGTGCCGTAGCCGAGGGCGAAGACGGTGGAGATGTAGAACACGGCGTAGACCGCCACCATCGCCAGGGTGCCGACGACGAGCGCGTGGCCGTGCCCGGTCACCATCGCGGCGAAGGGCACGCGCTCGGGCTTGGCCTGCGCGAGCGCCGCCTTGAAGGCCGGCGTCTCGCTGAGCTTGAGCCGCACGTAGAGGCCGACGCCGACCAGCGCGGCCGAGGCCAGGAACGGCAGCCGCCAGCCCCAGGCCTGGAAGCTTTCCGCGCTCAGGGCGAAGCTGAGCGCCAGGAAGCTGACGTTGGCCAGGATGAAGCCGACCGGCGCGCCGAGCTGCGGGAAGATGCCGTACCAGGCGCGCCGGCCCGCCGGCGCGTTCTCGACCGCGAGCAAGGCCGCGCCGCCCCACTCGCCGCCGAAGCCGATTCCCTGGCCGCAGCGCAGCAGGCACAGCATCGCCGGCGCCCACCAGCCGGCGGTGGCGTAGGTCGGCAGGCAGCCGATCAGCACCGTCGAGACGCCCATGATCAGCAGCGAGGCGACCAGCGTCGCCTTGCGCCCGACCCGGTCGCCGAAATGCCCGAACAGGGCCGCGCCCACCGGCCGCGCCAGGAAGGCGATCGCGAAGGTCGCGAAGGCGCTGAGCTGCTGCACGCCGGGCTCGCCGGGCGGGAAGAAGACCGGGCCGATCACCAGCGCGGTCGCGGTGGCGTAGATGTAGAAATCGAAGAACTCGATCGCCGTGCCGACGAAGCTCGCGGCGAGGACCCGGCGGGCCGACAGGGGGGACGGCGTGGTCTGGAGCATGATCGTTCGCGGTCGCGCGGTGTTGACGTGCGCCCCGGTTAGTCGAGCGCGCCGCGTTTGCACAGCATCCCGCCCGCCGAAACCGCGGCGTTTCGCGAAACGACGCACGATTACGTCACGATCCGTAATCCCGGCGCCGGCGCGCGTTTTTTGTGCGCTGCGAAGGGATGTCCCGGGGCGAAAAGCTCAATGCGACGGCAGGTTTGCGCCGAGCCTCGGCCAGTCTTCACTTGCGCTAGCCTGGCACGAAACCTGCTGAGCTGCACCGTCCGTCAATGGAGACGGCACCGCCTCCGCCAGCAACGCCGCTGATGCGATCCGCTCCGCCCCGAAGATCCTTCCGGGCAGCGGGGCGCGTTCGTGCGCGGATCGGCGGGCGCCGGCGTAGTTTTCAAGGTCAGGATCCTGCCGCAGATGCGTAACGACGAGCCGAAATTCACCCTCGACCGGTCCCCCCTCGCCGAAGCGTCCGGCACCGGCACCCGCCGCGGCCTGCTCAAGGGCGCGGCCGGCGCCCTGTCGCTCGCCGCCGCCGTGCGCCTCGCCCTGCCGGGGGGCGCCTTCGCGCAGGGCGCGGGCCCCGAGGTCAAGGGGGCCAAGCTCGGCTTCATCGCGCTGACCGACGCCGCCCCGCTCTTCGTCGCCAAGGAGAAGGGCATCTTCGCCAAGTACGGCCTGCCCGACGTCGAGGTGATGAAGCAGGCGTCGTGGGGCACCACCCGCGACAATCTCGTGCTCGGCTCCGAGGGCAACGGCATCGACGGCGCTCACATCCTGACGCCGATGCCCTACCTGATCACGGCCGGCCGGGTGACGCAGAACAACCAGCCGACGCCGATGTACATCATGGCCCGGCTCAACCTGAACGGGCAGTGCATCTCCGTCGGCAAGGAGTACATGCCCGACAAGGTCGCCCTCGACGCCAAGCCCTTCAAGGCGGCCCTGGAGCGGAAGAAGGCCTCGGGCAAGCCGGTCAAGGCGGCGATGACCTTCCCGGGCGGCACCCACGACCTCTGGATCCGCTACTGGCTCGCCGCCGGCGGCATCGACCCCGACAAGGACATCGAGACCATCGTCGTGCCGCCGCCCCAGATGGTGGCGAACATGAAGGTCGGCACGATGGACTGCTTCTGCGTCTGCGAGCCGTGGAACGCGCAGCTCATCACGCAAGGGATCGGCTACACCGCGCTCACCACCGGCGAGTTGTGGAAGGACCATCCGGAGAAGGCCTTCGCCATGCGAGCGGCCTGGGTCGACAAGCACCCGATCGCCGCCAAGGCGCTCCTGATGGCGGTGCTGGAAGCCCAGCAATGGTGCGACAAGCCCGAGAACCGGGACGAGCTCGCCGGCATCGTCGCCAAGCGCCAGTGGATCAACATCGCGGTCACCGACGTGATCGACCGGATGAAGGGCAAGTTCGATTACGGCGACGGCCGCGTCGTCGAGAACAGCCCCCACACCATGAAGTTCTGGGCCGACAACGCCTCGTACCCGTACCAGTCGCACGATTCCTGGTTCCTCACCGAGGACATCCGCTGGGGCAAGTTCGACGCGCAGACCGACACCAAGGCGCTGATCGCCAAGGTGAACCGCGAGGACCTCTGGCGCGACGCGGCCAAGACGCTCGGCGTCTCCGCGATCCCGACCAGCACGTCCCGCGGCAAGGAGACGATGTTCGACGGGAAGGTCTTCGATCCCGAGAACCCCGCCGCCTACCTCGCCAGCCTCGGCATCAAGAAGGTCTCGTGATGGCCGCCACCTCGACGATCGCCGACAAGACCGCCCTCGGCACCGCCGCCCGCGATGCCGCCGCCGTGAAGAGCCGCACGCCCTTCCTCACCGCCAAGCGGGCGAAGGGCCTGGCCGCCAACCTGATCCCGCCGCTCGTGGTGCTCGCGGCCTTCCTGCTGTTCTGGGAGGTCGCGTGCTCGCGGCCCACCGCCGGCCTGCCGCCGCCCTCGCGGGTGGTGACGGAGGCCTGGGACATCATCGCCCACCCGTTCTACGACAACGGCGGCACCGACAAGGGCCTGTTCTGGCACATCTCGGCCAGCCTCCAGCGCGTCGCCTTCGGCTTCGCGCTGGCGGCGATCGTCGGAATCCTGACCGGCACGCTGGTCGGCCAGTCCGACTGGGCGATGCGCGGCCTCGACCCGATCTTCCAGGTGCTGCGCACGATCCCGCCGCTGGCCTGGCTGCCGCTGTCGCTCGCCGCCTTCCGCGACGGGCAGCCCAGCGCGATCTTCGTGATCTTCATCACCTCGATCTGGCCGATCATCATCAACACCGCGGTCGGCATCCGCAACATCCCGCAGGACTACCGCAACGTCGCCGCGGTGATCCGCCTGAACCCGATCGAGTTCTTCATGAAGGTCATGCTTCCGGCGGCGGCCCCGTACATCTTCACCGGGCTTCGCATCGGCGTCGGGCTGTCCTGGCTCGCCATCGTCGCCGCCGAGATGCTGATCGGCGGCGTCGGCATCGGCTTCTTCATCTGGGACGCCTGGAACTCCTCACACATCAGCGAGATCATCGTGGCGCTGGTCTATGTCGGCGTCATCGGCTTCGTCCTCGACCGGCTGGTGGCGGCGGTCGGCCAGGTCGTCACCCGCGGCACCAGCGCAGCTTGAGGACCGGGACCATGGCCAACCCATCCCATCTCGACCTCTCGCAGGTCGGCATCAGCTTCACCCGCGGCGGCATCACCACCGAGGTGCTGCGCGACGTGAACCTCAAGGTCGCCAAGGGCGAGTTCGTCTCGATCATCGGCCATTCCGGCTGCGGCAAGTCGACGGTGCTCAACATCGTCGCCGGGCTTCTGAAGAGCTCGACTGGCGTCACTCTGCTCGACGGCAAGGAGGTGTCGTCGCCCGGGCCCGAGCGGGCGGTGGTGTTCCAGAACCATTCGCTGCTGCCTTGGCTCACGGTGCGCGAGAACGTGGCGCTCGCCGTCGACAAGGTGCTCGCCAGGACGAAGTCGAAGGCGGAGCGCAAGGCCTGGATCGAGCACAACCTCGCCCTGGTGAACATGGTGCACGCCGCCGACAAGCGGCCGTCCGAGATCTCCGGCGGCATGAAGCAGCGCGTCGGCATCGCCCGGGCGCTCGCCATAGAGCCGACGGTGCTGCTGATGGACGAGCCGTTCGGCGCCCTCGACGCGCTGACCCGCGCCCATCTCCAGGATCAGCTCATGGAGATCCAGGTGCGCCTGCGGAACACGGTGATCATGATCACCCACGACGTGGACGAGGCGGTGCTCCTGTCCGACCGCATCGTGATGATGACCAACGGCCCGTCGGCCACCATCGGCGAGGTGCTGACCGTGCCGATGCCGCGCCCGCGCCGTCGGCTCGAGCTGGTCGAGGACAAGGACTACGTCCATTGCCGGGCGGAGGTGCTGGAATTCCTCTACGCGCGCCACGCCAAACCGGCTTTGGCCGCCTGAGCGAACGCCGGGCGCGCGCCGGCGCATCCATTGCCAGGGCCGCAAACAGAAAGGCCGGCGCCCCTCGCGGGAGCGCCGGCCTCGTCGTTCGACCTCGGATCAGCGGCTCTTCTTGTAGAGCTTGCTCGCGATCTCGAAGATCTCCTCGGGCGCGTAGTCGGGGGCGAAGGCACCGTAATTGCCGTCGAGCTCCGGGATCTTGCCGCCCTCGGGGTGGCCGTCGACGATCTCGAGCTGGCCGGGCGGATCACCCGGCAGCGCGACCTCGTCGTTCGACCAGACGCCGGCGGCTTCCGCGTAGTCGTTCGGGCTGAAGGTGTAGAGGCGGCGGTGGCTCCCCTCCTGCAGGTACTTCTGGCACTCGGGGATCTTGTCGAGGACGATGTTGGGCGTCGGCAGCATCTTCTCGATCTCGACGCCGGTGAGCTTCTTCAAGGCCAGCGCGTAGGCGTGGGCGTGGACCGAGCCGCGCACCAGCAGGTAGCCGCAGACCTCGCGACCGGTCGGGTCCGTCAGGGTCTCGTAGACGCGCAGCTTGTGCAGGCGGGCGCCGCATTCGAGGTGGAAGTTGTGCAGCAGGTCGATGATCAGATTACCGGTCGTCGTCACCATGTCCATGTTCCAGGACGCGGCGTTCGAGTTCATCGGCATCGCGCCGCCGCCGTTCGATAGGAAGCTGCCGGCGAGCCGGATGTCCTTCATGTCCTCGAAGGGCGCCTTGGAGATGTCGACGTCCTTGGTGTCGTCGCCGGGGCCGTTGTTCAGCATCGAGACGCCGGTCGAGACCAGCTCGACGTGGCCGAGCTCCTCGGCGAAGATGCTGGAGACCAGGCTGTAGAACGGACGCAGCTTGGACTTGTTGCGGAAATTGAAACTCTGGAACATGTAGTTCCCGAGGGTGGACATCTCGCCGTACTTGCCGCCGAGCAGCTCCTGCAGGGCCGCAGCGGCGTTCGGATCGGGTCGCTTCGGCTGCGGAAGCTCGGCCTGCAGCTTGTCGATGCGCATGAACATGGGTTGGGATCCTTATCGCCGGAGCGCCGGGACGTGTTGGTGCTACCGCCGAGCGGCGCCCTTGTTCCTGGCGACGGACCGATAGCCGCGCATCGCAACCGCGCGACGGCGAGCCCGGCCCGCGCCGGCGGCCGGACTTTCGGCGGCGTCCGGACCTTCATCCTTGGATTGCATAGCGCGGTGGATGCGGTCGCGCGGACGGGCACGGCGCGCCGCCATCCTGCTCGCGGATCGCCGTCTCGCAGACCGGGCCGGACCCGTCGGCGTCACGGCGGCCGAGCCTCCAGCCGCATCGTGCCGTCGACGCGGGCGGGAGGCCGGCGCGGGGCCGGCTAAGCGCCGAGCGCGCCGTCGAGGTCCTCGATCAGGTCGGCCGGGTCCTCGAGGCCGATCGAGAGGCGGACCACCTCCGGCCCGGCGCCGGCCGCGGTCTTCTGCGCGTCGGTGAGTTGGCGGTGGGTGGTCGAGGCCGGGTGGATCACCAGCGAGCGCGTGTCGCCGATGTTCGCCACGTGCGAGAACAGCTGCAGGTTGCCGACGAGCTTCACGCCGGCATCGTAGCCGCCCGCGAGGCCGATGGTGAAGACCGAGCCGAAGCCGTTCGGCGTGTAGCGCTTGGCGAGCTGATGGTAGTGGTCGGTCTCGAGCCCCGGATAGCTCACCCACGACACCGCCGGGTGGCCCGCCAGGTGCGTCGCGACGGCCATGGCGTTGTCGCAGTGGCGCTGCATCCGCAGCGGCAGGGTCTCGATGCCGTTGAGGATCAGGAAGGCGTTGAACGGCGACAGCGCCGGCCCGAGGTCGCGCAGGCCGAGCACCCGGATGGCGATGGCGAAGCCGAAATTGCCGAAGGTCTCGGCCAGCACCATGCCGGCATATTCCGGGCGCGGCTGGCTCATCATCGGGTAGCGCGCGTCGCCGGCCCAGGGGAAGGTGCCGCCGTCGACCACGAGACCGCCGATCGAGTTGCCGTGGCCGCCGAGGAACTTCGTCGCCGAGTGCACGACGATGTCGGCGCCGTGCTCGAACGGGCGGATCAGGTACGGCGTCGCCATGGTGTTGTCGACGATGAGCGGGATGTTGTGGCGCTTGGCGATCTCCGACAGGGCGGCGATGTCGGTGATGACGCCGCCCGGGTTGGCGATGGATTCGCAGAAGATCGCCTTGGTGCGCGGCGTGATCGCCCGCTCGAACGAGGACGGGTCGTCGGTGTCGGCCCAGACCACGCTCCAGCCGAAGTTCTTGTAGCTGTGGTTGAACTGGTTGATCGAGCCGCCGTAGAGCTTGTTGGCCGCGATGAACTCGTCGCCCGGCTGCATCAGCGCGTGCATCGTCAGGAACTCGGCCGCGTGGCCGGACGACACCGCGACCGCCGCGGTGCCGCCTTCGAGGGCGGCGATGCGCTCCTCCAGCACGGCGTTGGTCGGGTTGGTGATGCGCGAGTAGATGTTGCCGAAGGCCTGCAGCCCGAACAGCGAGGCGGCGTGGTCGACGTCGTCGAACACGAAGCTCGTGGTCTGGTAGATCGGCGTCGCCCGTGCGCCCGTGGCCGCATCGGGGCTCGCGCCCGCGTGGATCGCGAGGGTGTTGAAGCCGGGCAGCCGGTCGGTCGTCATGGGTCTCTCCTCGGCCGGGTCGTTCGGGCACGATCACGTTCGCGCCAGCGCTGGCACGCGGTTTACGCTTCCCCGCCGCGGCGGTGCAAGGCGCCGGCCCCCGTCACAGCACGGCTCGGCCGCCTGTGATGGGGAGGCGCAGCCGCTGGATGCGGGAAGGCGCGCCCGTCCGGGCCGAAGCGCCGCAGCCCTCCGATCCGGGACGGCGCGGTCTCCGACCCTAAAAAAGACCCGATGCTCGTGCTGTCCGGGCACCTTCCCTCGTCGCCCCGCACGGATCGATCCGCTCTATGCTGAAAACCGCCTTCGTTGCCGCGCGCGACCGTCAGCGGCTGTCGGAGATCGCCTCGATCCTGATCGGCTTCGGCGTCAACAAGGTCGTGGACCGGCTCGGGCTGCGCTACATCCCGATCCTTCCGCGCCGCAAGCCGAAGATCGACGTCACCCGCCTGTCGGAGCCCGAGCGCCTGCGCCGCGCGATCGAGGCTCTGGGGCCGACCTTCATCAAGTTCGGCCAGGTGCTCGCCAGCCGTCCCGACCTGCTCTCGCCGATGTGGACCGAGGAGCTGGCCAAGCTCCACAGCCAGGTCTCGCCGGTCTCCTGGGAGACGATCCGCCCGCAGCTGGAGGCCGACCTCGGGGCGCCGCCGCAGGAGATCTTCGCCGAGTTCGACACCAACGCGATCGCCTCGGCCTCGATCGCCCAGGTCTACCGGGCCAAGCTGCATTCGGGCGAGGACGTCATCGTCAAGGTGCTGCGCCCGGGCCTGCGCAAGATCATCGACGCGGACCTGCGCCTGATGGCGCACGGCGCCCGCATCGTCGAGACCGAATGGCCGGACATGGCCCGCTACCAACCGGGCGAGCAGATGCGCCACCTCGCCGCCGGCCTGAACGGCGAGCTCGACCTGATGAACGAGGCGCGCAACTGCGAGTTGCTCGCTTCGCTGTTCTCCGACCGCGACGACATCGTATTCCCGAAGATCCACTGGGAGTGGTGCTCCGAGCGGGTGCTGGTGCAGGAATTCATCCACGGCATCCCCCCGAACGACGAGGCGCGGCTCGCCGCCGCCGGCGTCGACAAGAAGCTGCTCGCCCAGAAGGGGACCGACGCCTTCCTGAAGATGGCTCTGATCGAGGGCGTGTTCCACGCTGATCCGCACCCGGGCAACATGCTGGCGATGTCGGGTAACCGGATCGGATTCATCGATTTCGGCATCATCGGGCGCCTGTCGCAGAAGCGGCGCAACCAGCTGCTCGTGCTGATCGGCGCGATGCTGAAGCAGGACGCCGACGGGCTGATGGCGGTGCTGCTCGACTGGACCGGCTCGAGCAGCCCGGACCTGACCCGGCTGGAAGGTTCGGCGCAGGCCTTCGTCGAGAGCCATTCCTCGATCCCGCTCAACCTCGGGTTGGTGCTCACCGACTTCATGACCATGGCGCGTGAGAACGACCTCGCGATGCCGACCGACCTTGCGATCCTGTTCAAGGGCCTCGTCACCGCCGACGGCGTGATGCGCCACCTCGATCCGAACTTCGACCTGTTCGCCGCCGCCGGCCCGACGGTGCGGGCGAGCATGCAGACGCAGTTCTCGCTGACCGGGCTGAAAACCAAGGCCGAGGCGCTGGGCGTCGGCCTCTACGGCGCCGCCTCGGAGCTGCCGACGCTGATCCACCTGATGCTGGTGCGTCTGAAGCAAGGCCGCGTCACCGTCGAGATCGAGGTGAAGGGCCTCGACAAGGTCACCCGCGGCATCGAGCGGGCGGCGGCCCGCGTCGCGGTGGCGCTGGTGGTCGCCGCCTTCGCCACCCAGCTCGCGCCGCGCCTGATCGACCTCGGGACGCCGGTCTTCGTCACGATCGGCCTGGTCGTGTTCACCCTCGGCGTCGGCTGGCTCGTGCTGCTTGGACGGAAGAAGTGACGTCCTGCGCGACGGCCTAGACTTGTATCCGTTCCGGTCCGGTCGGCTTGACTACAATCGTGCCTTGCAGGCCCGGGCCGATATGCTAGCGTAATTCCGCCCACCGAATCGTGAGGATGCGGGTGGGGCGCGGCTCAGAAGCGGATTCATTCGCCGGTCGCGCTCCGCGTCTCGACATCGCGTCGCCACGCCGCGCGTTTCGCGGGTCGATACGCCGTCGCACGCCTCGCGGACACGCCCGCCGGCGCCGCGCGACGGTCGTCGAAGGGGAGCTTGTGCGATGGACACGGGCGCGAGTTGCAAGATTTCCGCCTTTCAGGCCACGGTCGCCGACCGGCGGCTCTCCGCCCTCGAGGCGGAGAACCACCATCTCCGGGCGTTGCTGAGCGAGGCGAGCCGGCAGGCCGACGCGGAAGCCGAACGCAATGCGCGCCTCGGCCGGATCGTCGTCTCGGAACGCGGCGCCAGCCGCATCGAGGCACGTCGGATCGTCGCCGAGGCGGTGCGGATGCGCGCCGAGGCCGAGAGCACCGTGGAGCATTGCCGGCGCGACCTGGCGCGCGGTGCCGCCCGCCTCGCCGGCGCCGAGGAGCTGAACGCGCAGCTCCGGGCCAGCGAGGAGTTCAACCGGCGCATCCTCTGGACCACCACCGACTTCGTGAAGGTGCTGGACCTCGACGGCCGCCTGATCACCGTGAGCGAGAACGGGCCCGCCGTCCTGGGCGTCGAGACGTTCGCCGGCCTCGTCGGCCGGGCCTGGATCGACTTCTGGTCCGCCCCCGACAGCCGTGCCGGCATCCGCGACGCCCTCGATGCGGCGCGGGCCGGGCGGCCGTGCCGGTTCCAGGCGGTTCTGAACGCGGGCGCCGCGCCGACCTGGTGGGACATCGCGGTGACGCCGATCGACGGCGCCGACGGCCGCCCCGAACGCATCCTCGCGGTGTCGCGCGACATCACCGACCTCAAGCGCAACGAGGCGCGCCAGACCCTGCTCATGCAGGAGCTCGCGCACCGGGTGAAGAACACCCTCGCCCTGGTCCAGGCGGTGGCGACGCAGACCCTGCGCAACGCCCCCTCGCTGGAGGAGGCCGGCCGGGCGCTGGATGCCCGCCTCGTGGCGCTGGCCCAGGCCCACGACGTGCTGGTTCAGGGCGCGTGGTCGAGCGCCTCGCTGTCGGGCCTCGTCGCCGGCGCGGTGGCGCTGCACGGCGACGGGGTGCCCGGCCAGTTCACGGTGAGCGGTCCCGACCTGACGCTCGCCGCCGGCCACGGCCTGACCCTGGCGCTGATGCTGCACGAGCTCGCCACCAACGCCGCCAAGTACGGCGCGCTCTCGACCGGCGCCGGCCGGGTGGCGATCTCCTGGGCGATCGACGAGACGGAGCCGGATGCGCGCCTCCGCTTCCGCTGGGAGGAGATCGGCGGTCCGCCGGTCGCGCCGCCGACGCGGACGGGGTTCGGCACGCGCCTGATCGCCCGGTGCCTGAGCCACGATTTCGGCGGCGCGGTCGCGCTCCGGTTTCCGCCGACCGGGGCGGTGCTGACCCTGGAGGCGCCGCTCGCCTCGGTCGTCGCCGCCTGAGGCACCCCCGCCGGGGATCCGGCGCGACGCCCAGGCGGGCGCCGCCCATTGGCGATCGCCGCCGGGCGTGAGAGAGGTCGCGGCGTGTCCACGCTCCTCGTCTACGTCGCAGCCGGCCTCTGCGAGATCGCCGGCTGCTTTGCCGCCTGGGCCTGGCTCAGGCTCGGGTACTCGCCGCTCTGGCTCCTGCCCGGCGCCCTCGCGCTTGCCGGGTTCGCGCTGCTGCTCACCCGGGTCGAGGCGGAGGCCGCCGGGCGCGCCTACGCCGCCTACGGCGGCATCTACATCGCGCTCTCGCTCGCCTGGCTCTGGCTCGTGGAGGATCGCCCGCCCGACCGCTGGGACCTCTCCGGCGCGATGATCTGTCTCGCCGGCGCCGGCCTCATCCTGTGGGGGCCGAGGCCGGCGTGAGCGCGCGCCTTGACGAGGCGGACACCGGGGAATAGGCCCCGGTGCTGGTGTTCAAACACAGTGTCCGCAGGCCTGATGACCGACAGCCCGACAGATCAACCCGTCGTTCTCCTGGTGGAAGACGACGGCCTTCTTCTGATGGAAGCCGCCGACACCCTCGCCGATGCGGGTTTCACGGTTCTCGAAGCGAGCCATGCGGACAAGGCGCTGAAGGTTCTTGAGAATCGCGACGACGTTCAAGTTCTGATGACCGATGTCGACATGCCGCAAGGCTCGATGGACGGTTTCGCGCTGGCCCGCCTCGTGGCCGACCGCTGGCCGGCGATCCCGGTCCTCGTCGTGTCCGGCATGGGCACGCCCGGCCCCTACGACATGCCCGACGGCGCCCGCTTCATCCCGAAGCCCTACGAGCCCAACACCCTGGTCCGGACGCTGCGTTCCTTCATCCACCGCGCGGCCTGAGCCCACGCCCGCAGGCCCGACGGGCCCTGCCCGCGGTTGCCCCTCCCCCGGTCCGCCGTGATAGGGCATGGTCCCGAGGACCGAGTTCGATGACAGACACGCCGAAGACGCCCCGATTCGCCACCCAGGCGATCCATGCCGGTGCCAGCCCCGACCCGGCCACCGGCGCGCGGGCGCAGCCGATCTACTTCACCAACGGCTTCGTGTTCGATTCCACCGAGCAGGCCGCCGACATCTTCAACATGCGCCGCACCGGGTTCTCGTACTCGCGCGGCTCGAACCCCACCGTCGCCGCCCTTGAGCGGCGCGTGGCCGCGCTCGAGGGCGCGAAGGCCGCCATCGCCGTGTCCTCGGGGCAGTCGGCGCTGCTGCTGGTGATGCTGACGCTGATGAAGAGCGGCGACGCCTACGTCGCCTCGCCGCGCCTGTTCGGTGGTTCGCTCGGCCTGATGCGGCGGCTCGACGGGCGCTACGACCTGAAGCCGCTCTTCGCCAAGGGCCTGACGCCGGCCGATTTCGAGGCGGCGATCACGCCGGAGACCCGGGCGATCATCTGCGAGTCGATCGTCAACCCGTGCGCCACGGTGATGGACATCGCCGGCATCGCCGAGGTGGCCCGGCGCCACGGTCTGCCGCTCGTCGTCGACAACACCCTCGCCTCGCCCGCCCTGATCCGACCGATCGAGCACGGCGCCGACATCGTCGTGCACTCGACATCGAAGTTCCTCGGCGGCTCCGGCCAGACCATCGGCGGCGTGATCTGCGACGCCGGCCGGTTCGACTGGACGAGGACCGACCACTACAACCTGATCACCGGCGCATGGCCCGACTACGACGGCCTCGTCATCACCGAGCGCTTCCCCGACAACCCGTTCGCCGTGGCCTGCCGCCTGTTCGGCCTGCGCGACCTCGGCCCCGGCCTCTCGCCGATGAACGCGTTCCTGACGCTGACCGGCATCGAGACCCTGCCGCTCAGGATGGCGCGCCACTGCGCCAACGCGCGCACGGTCGCCGCCTACCTCAAGGACCATCCGGCCGTCGCCTGGGTGAGCTATCCGGGCCTGCCCGGCCAGCCCGGCGAGGCGCTGGCGCAGCGCTACGTGCCGCAGGGGCCGGGCTCGATCTTCACCTTCGCCCTGAAGGGCGGCGAGCCGGCCGCGCTGACGTTCATCACCAGCCTGGAGCTGATCTCGCACCTCGTGAACATCGGCGAGATCAAGTCGCTGGCGATCCATCCCGCGACGACGACGCACCGCCAGTTGCCGAAGGACGAGAAGGAGGCAGCCTGCGTCGGCCCCGACACCGTCCGCCTGTCGATCGGCCTGGAGAACGTCGAGGACCTGATCGCGGACATCGCGCAGGCCCTGGCCCAGGTGGGCTGAAGGTCGCCTCGGACGTTGCGGCATGCTCGACCGTGGTCGAGCATGCCGTCGCGAGCCGTCAGACCATGCCGAGCGCCTGCATGTAGAGCTCGAGGATCGCCTCCTCCTCCTGGCGCTCGCTGTGGTCCTTCTTGCGCATGCGCAGGATGGTGCGGACCGCCTTCACGTCGAAGCCGCGGCCCTTCAGCTCGGCCATCACTTCCTTGATGTCGCCGGCGATGCCGCTCTTCTCCTCCTCGAGGCGCTCGATGCGCTCGATGAACGCGCGAAGCTCGTCGGCGGCCACGCCCTCGGATGATGACACGTCGCCGGGGGTCGGCATGGCATGCGCGTTCATGGTTCTCTCCTGTCCTGCCCGGTTCGTAGGGGAGTAAACTTACCGGGAGCTTAGCCGGAGCGACCCGCGCAGCCCCGCCGTGGAACGCGTCGCCGCGGCCCGGCGGCGGAACGCGTCAGTGCGGCTCCGCCGCGGATTTGGCGAAGGCGGCCTGCTGCTCGGGGCTGGCCTCGGTCTGGTACTTCGCCTTCCATTCGGAGAACGGCATCCCGTAGACCCGCTCGCGGGCCTCGTCCTTGGTCAGGCCGAGGCCTTCGGCGTCGGCCGCGTCCTTCATCCAATTCGACAGGCAGTTCCGGCAGAAGCCGGCGAGGTTCATCATGTCGATGTTCTGGACATCGGTACGCGCCTGGAGATGCGCCACCAAGCGCCGGTAGACCGCCGCCTCGAGCTCGGTCTGCGTCTTCGGATCGATCTCGGTCATCGGCCTCTCGCGCTGTTCGTAAATGATCCGCTGGAGGTCGGCGCAGGGCGCGCCCGAGTCAAGCGTGCCCGCGTCAAGCGCGACCCTTCATCAGCGGGCGGAGAAGCCCGGCAAAGCGCGCGGCCCATTCGCCCTGCCCGGCCTCGGCGGCGATCAGGTCCTGGCGGATCTCGACCAGCGCATTGGCCAGCCCCCGCGCGGTGGCGTGCCGGTCGATCGTGTCGCCGGGCAGGCCGCCGCCGTAGGGCTCGTTGTCGCCCACCGTCAGCCCGGCGGGGTCGGCGCGCAGGCCCGCGATCAAGGGCGCGCTGAGGCGCTCGTCCCGGTCGTAGAGGATGCCGACCTCCCAGGGCCGGGGGACGCCGCGCCAGAACGGGGTGAAGCTGTGCATCGTCAGGAGCATCGGCGGGCCGGCCGCGGTGTCGGCCGCCGCCACCGCGGCATCGATCGCCCGGTCGAACGGATCGTAGAAGCGGGCGATGCGCGCCTGCTTGCCGGCCTCGTCGATCCGCGCGTTGCCGGGCACCACCGCCCCGTCCGAGAGCCGCATCACCAGCGTCGGGTCGGCCCGGCCGCGGTTCGGGTCGATGATCAGCCGCGAGAAGTCGGTGAGGATCGCCGGCGCGCCGAGCAGCGCCGCGAGCCGCCGGGTCACGCCCGCCGCCCCGATGTCGTAGGCGATGTGGCGCCGGAACTCGCCCTCGGGCAGCCCGAGCTCGATGTCGTCGGGCACGTGGTTCGAGGCGTGGTCGCAGGCCAGGATCAGCCCGCAGCCGGGATCGCCCGGGATCGTCTCGACCGGGTGGGGCGGGTGTCGCGCGAGGCTGTGGGACAGGGGCACGGGTCCGGTTCGGTTCGCGGAGGCTGGGAGGTCTTGCCGTCACGGCAAGGCTCGGGCAGAGCACGTATCAAGGATCGTGCGCTCACGGCAAGAAACGGCCACGGCAAGAAACAGGCCCGTCGCCTAAAGAGCCCGTCGCCCCTGCCCGCACCCGCGGGTCGCGAAGGCGAGGACCGCACGAACGAGGAAACGACGCGCGAGACCCTGACCGATGACGCCTGAGATCGACCCCGCCACGCGCGCCCTGCGGACCCTGCTCGACGGCTTCCTCGCCGCGGCGATCGAGGCCGCCCACCCCGATACCTGCCTGCCGGCGCACCTGCCGCCCCCGACCCCGGGCCGGCTGATCATCCTCGGCGCCGGCAAGGCGGGGGGAAGCATGGCGGCGGTCGCCAGCCGGTTCTACCGCGAGCAACACGGGCTCGGCGACGACCGCATCGTCGGCCTGGCCGTCGCCCGCCACGGTTACGGGCAGGACGCGCCCGGCATCCGCATGGTCGAGGCCGGCCATCCCGTACCGGACGAGGCCGGCATCGCCGCGACCCGGGAGGCGCTGGCGCTCGCCACCGCCGCCGGCCCCGACGACGAGGTGCTGGTTCTGCTCTCGGGCGGCGGCTCGGCCAACTGGATCGCGCCGGCCGGCGACCTGACGCTCATCGAGAAGCAGGCGATCACCCGCGCGATGCTGCGCTCGGGCGCGCCGATCGGCGAGATCAACACCGTGCGCAAGCACCTCTCGCGCATCAAGGGCGGCCGCCTCGCGGTGGCCGCGCGCAACGCCCGCTCGATCCTGACGCTGGCGATCTCTGACGTGCCGTTCGACGACCCCGCGGTGATCGCCTCCGGCCCGACCGTGCCCGACCCGTCGACGCTCGCCGACGCCCGCGCGATCTGCGAGCGCCGCGGGATCCCGCTGCCCGAGACCGCGATCCGCCTGCTGAACGACCCGCTGAACGAGACCCCGAAAGCCGGCGACCCGGCCTTCGCGCGGGCCGAGTACCGCATCGTCGCCCGGCCGATCGACGCGCTGGAGGCGGCGGCCGCCGCCGCCAAGGCCGCCGGCTACGAGCCGGTGATGCTCGGCGCCGACCTCGAGGGCGAGGCCCGCGAGGTCGCGGCCGAGCACGCCCGCATCGCCCGCGAGATCAAGGCCTCGGGCCGCAAGGTCGCGCTGATCTCCGGCGGCGAGCTCACCGTGACGATCCGCGGCGAGGGCCATGGCGGGCCGAACCAGGAATACGCGCTGGCGCTCGCCATCGCGCTCGACGGCGAGACCGGGATCGCCGGCATCGCGGCCGACACCGACGGCACCGACGGCGGCCGCGGCGAGGCGACGGACCCAGCCGGCGGCCTCGTCGACCCGACCACGCTGGCTCGCGCCCGCGCCGCGGGCCTCGATCCGGCCGCGATGCTGGCCGACAACGATTCCACCCGGTTCTTCGCCGAGATCGGCGACCTGGTTCAGCCCGGCCCGACGAAGACCAATGTCAACGACTGCCGCATCATCCTCGTCGGCTGACTTTTTTGGGAGTTTGCGTTGCGGCTTCTCGTGATCGGCGCGGCGCTCGGGCTCGCGATGCTCGGCGCCTCGCCGGCCCGCGCGGACCTGCGCCTGTGCAACCTCACCCCGAGCAAGGTCGGCATCGCGTTGGGCTACCGCGACCCGCAGGGCTGGGTCACGGAGGGCTGGTGGGACCTGACGCCGAAGGCGTGCGAGACCCTGCTCAAGGGCGCCCTGGCCGCACGGTTCTACTACGTCTTCGCCGTCGACTACACGCGCGGCGGCGAGTGGAGCGGGCGCTCGCTGATGTGCACCCGCGACAGCGAGTTCACGATCCGCGGCGTCGAGGACTGCCTCGCCCGCGGCTACGACCGCAACGGCTTCTTCGAGGTCGACACCGGCGAGCAGAAGAGCTGGACGATCCAGCTCTCCGACCCCAACCAGCCGGCTGCACCGCAGCCCTGAACCCCCCGCCCCGCCTTGACGGGGCAGCATGACCGGTGCTTCTGGCCGCATGTCCGTCGTCACGACTTCATGATGTTCCGCCAAGGGGCACGCGGCGGCAGCGATGTGCCCCAGGAGGCCCGATGAAACGTTCACGCCGCACGAAGATCGTCGCCACCCTCGGTCCGGCTTCCGACTCGCCGGAGATGATTGCGAAACTCTTCCGCGCCGGCGTGGACGTGTTCCGGCTCAACATGAGCCACCTGCCGCGCGAGAAGCTGCCCGAGAAGGTCGAGGCGATCCGCGCGGTCGAGCGCGAGTTCAAGCGCCCGATCGGCATCCTGGTCGACCTCCAGGGCCCGAAGCTCCGGCTCGGCGCCTTCGCCGAGGGGTTCG
Source organism: Methylobacterium sp. WL119 (assembly GCF_008039875.1). Taxonomy (GTDB): domain Bacteria; phylum Pseudomonadota; class Alphaproteobacteria; order Rhizobiales; family Beijerinckiaceae; genus Methylobacterium. The sequence goes on from NZ_VRUU01000079.1 coordinate 17,253, forward strand.
CGATGATCGAGAACGGCGCGAGCTTCGTCCTCGACGGCGACCCGACGCCGGGCGACGTCCACCGCTGCTACCTGCCCCATCCGGAGATCCTCTCCGCCCTGGAGCCGGGCCACTCCGTCATCATCGACGACGGCAAGCTGCGCCTCACCGTCACCGAGGCGAGCGAGACGCGCGCCGTGACCCGCGTCGAGGTCGGCGGCCGCATCTCGAACCGCAAGGGCGTCTCCCTGCCCCACACGGTGATCCCGCTGCCGGCGATGACCGACAAGGACCGCTCGGACCTCGAGGCCGGCCTCAACGTCGGCGCCGACTGGATCGCGGTGTCCTTCGTGCAGCGGCCCGAGGACGTGGCCGAGGTGAAGAAGGTCTGCGCCGGCCGCGCCCTGGTGATGGCCAAGATCGAGAAACCGCAGGCGCTGACCCGGCTCGACGAGATCATGGAGATCTCCGACGGCGTGATGGTGGCCCGCGGCGACCTCGGCGTGGAGATGCCGCTGGAGCAGGTGCCCGGCGTGCAGAAGCGCATCACCCGCGGCGCCCGGCGGATGGGCAAGCCCGTCGTCGTCGCGACGCAGATGCTCGAATCGATGATCACCGCCCCCGTGCCGACCCGCGCCGAGGTGTCCGACGTGGCGACCGCGGTCTACGAGGGCGCGGATGCGGTGATGCTCTCCGCCGAGAGCGCGTCGGGCGCCTTCCCGCTCGAGGCGATCGGCATGATGAGCCGCATCGCCGAGGAGGTCGAGCGCGACGCCCTGTACTGGTCGATCATCCGCGCGCAGAACTCGACGCCGGACCACACCGCCGCCGACGCCATCGCGGCGGCCGCCCACCAGATGGTCGACGCGCTCGACCTCGAGGCGATCATGGCCTGGACCCATTCGGGCTCGACGGCGCTCCGGCTCTCGCGCGAGCGCCCGAACGCCACGGTGATCGCGCTGACGCCCAAGCGCGAGACCGCGCGCCGCTTGGCGATCGCCTGGGGCACGCACCCGATCGTCACCAACGATGCCAGCGACGTGGACGACATGGCCTTCCGGGCCGCGAAGTTCGCGGTGCGCGAGCGCTTCGCCGAGGTCGGCGACCGCGTCATCGTGGTCGCCGGCGTCCCCTTCGGGACGCCGGGCGCGACGAACCTCGTGCGCATCGCCTTCATCACCCGCGAGCACGCCGCGAAGGCGTGATCGGCCGCTCCGTCCCGTTCTTCGGCGGGACGGAGCGCCGCCGCTCGCCCCGGCGGCGATCGTAGCGAGGCTTCCCGATGACGTCGCAGCCACCCGACGGCCTCCCGGCCTATCGCCTGCCGACCGGCAAGGACGACGCGGCGTTCCGTCGTCGCGTGTCGGACGCCCTCGCCCTCGGCCAAGTCCCGTAGGGATCGTCGGCGGCGACCTTCAACGGCATCCACGTCGTCGTGGCCCGAGCCGTCGTCTGGCCTTCCGCGTCGCGCTGACGGCCGATCCGACCGCCGACCGGTCCACGCGGCGCCTCAGGGCGCGACCGGGGCGGCCTCCGGCGCGGCGACCCGCTCGGCCATCTTCGACACCGCGTCGACCAGCGCCTGCGTCGACACCCACGGCACCATGTGGCCGATCCCCGGCAGCTCGACGAGGTCGGCCCCCGGGATCGTGCGGCTCAGGGGTTCGGCCTGACTCGTGTTGCCGACGGCGCCGTCGGCATCGCCGGTGACGATCGTCGTCGGCACGCGCAGCGATTTGTAGCGCGGCGCCTGCGCAGCGAGGGCTGCGGGGAGCGCGACCAGGTCCTGCACGCTGGCGAGCAGGGTGGCCGGGCGCAGGACCAGGGCGGCCCGGCTGCGGTCGACGTAGCCCTCCGCCACCGGCTGCGGCTGGAACACGTTGCGCGCCGCCGTCTCGAGGAAGCGCAGGCCGATGGGCGGGCCGAGCGTCCGGCTCAGCAGCCACGCCACCGGCGGCTGGAGCGCGAGGCGCCAGTACCAGGCCGGGGTCCGCGCCTCGCGGAACGGCAGCGCCACCGGCGCGACCAGCACCAACCCGGAGACGCGCTCGGGATGGTCGAGGGCGAGGCTCAGCGCCAGGGCGCCCGCCCAGGAATGGCCGAGCACGATCGCCGGGCCGACGTTCATGCGCTCCAGCGCCTCGGCGATGGCCGCCCCCTGGACCGCCGGGGCGGCGGCGTCCTCGCCCGAGAGCCGGTCGCTCCAGCCGAAGCCCGGCCGGTCGAAGGCGACGACGCGAAAACCCTGCGCGGCGAGCGCCCGCCCGACGCCCTCCATCGGGTCTGAGGCGTTGGCCGAGGCCCCGTGCAGCAGCACGACCGTGGCGCGGGCCCCGGTCTCGGGGCCGGCCTGGATCGTCGCGAGGCGGCCGCCGGCGACGTCGACGAACGGCCCTTCCGGGGGATGCTGCGCCGAGACCCGGGCGGTGATGATCAGCGTCGCCACCGCGCCCGCGCCGAGGACGGCGCCGATCAGGGCCGCGACGAGGCCGAGCAGGCTCGCGAGCGCGAGGATCACGGCCTTCACAGGTCGCGACCGTCGACCTCGGGTGACAGACGCTCCATCGCGTCCTTGAGCTTCGGCATGCGCGGGTAGATGGCGATCGCCCGGCGATAGGCGTTCATCGCCCGCGCCTTGTCGTCCATCGACAGGTAGATCCGGCCGAGGGCCGCCCAGGCCTCGAAGTGGCGCGGCTCCAGCACCAGCGCACGCTGCAGGTCGGCGATCGCCGATTCCCTGTCGGTCAGGAGCCAGAACACCGTCGCGCGCCGGTTCCAGCCCTCGGACCAGGCCGGCTCGATCGCGGTGGCGCGGTCCATCAGCTCGGCGGCCAGGGCGAAGTCCTGTGCGGTCATCGCCTGGCGGGCGCGATCGGTGAGGAGGTCCACGGTGGCGCTGCCGGACCGGTCGAGGCGGCGCTCGATCAGGGTCGCGACGCCCTTCGCCTCGGCGTCGTCCTCGGCGTTGCGGAGACGCTCGTACAGCTCGTTCAGGCTGGCGGCGGGCTTGCGGTCCTGCGCCTTCGGCTCGGCGGCGGCCGCCGGATGGCGGTCCGGATTGCCGGGCGGCGCCGCGGCGGCGGCCGTCGAGACGGTCGCGAGCAGGACGAACAGGAGCGGTCGAGCGATGGGCGCCATGCGGGGAGCTTGGTCCCCCCGCCCGCCGGCGTCAACGCGCGGGATGCCGCGCGGCGGGGGCGGTCGCGCCGCCCGGTCGGGCATCCGTCGGGGACGGATGCCGCGACGCCTCAGCCCTGGCGGGCCTTGAAGCGCTTCTGGGTCTTGTTGATGACGTAGACCCGGCCCTTGCGGCGCACGAGCTGGTTGTCGCGGTGGCGGCCACGGAGCGACTTGAGGGAGTTGCGAATCTTCATCGGTCTTGCACGCGGCGCGGGTCGGACCGGCCGTCCATCGAAAGGGTGTCGGGATCGCACGCCCTCGCGGGCGCACGGCGATGGCGGCGGACGCATCGCGGAAAGAGCGGGCCCCATATCAGGATTCGGCCGCACGAGGCAAGGCACCGCAGCGAAGCATCGCGCAGGGCCGTGCCCGCGTGCCTACTTCTCGCGCCAGGCTTTGGCGACCTGGTCGGCGAGCGGCTTCATCAGGTAGCTCATCACGGAGCGCTCGCCGATCTGGAGGAAGGCCTCGACCGGCATGCCGGGCACGAGCTGGACCTCGCCCAGGCGCTCGCGCTGGGTCTCGGGCACGCGGATGCGGGCGGTGTAGTAGCTCTGGCCGGTCTTGGGATCGGTCGAGACGTCGGCCGAGACGCGGCTCACCGTGCCGTCGATCTCGGGCGTGGTGCGGCTGTTGAAGGCGGAGAACCGCAGCACCGCACGCTGCTCGCGGCGCACGCTGTCGATGTCCTGGGGCGGGATCTTGACCTCGACGGCGAGCTGGTCGGCCGTGGGCACGATCAGCATCGCCGGCTCGGACGGCGTCACCAGCCCGCCCACGGTGTGGACCGTCATCTGGTGGACGGTGCCGTCCTGCGGGCTGCGCAGGTCGATGCGCTTGAGCTGGTCCTCGGCCGCGACCCGCTTCTCGCGCAGCTCCGAGCGCTTGCCGCGGATCTCGGCGAGATCCTTGCCGACCTCGGTGCGCATGTCGCCGTCGACCTGCAGGATCTGCAGCTCGGTCTCGGTGATCTTGCCCTTGGCCGAGGCGGTCTGCGCGACGAGCTGGCCGCGCTCGCCCTGGAGCCGGGCGGTCTCGCGCTCGAGCGCCGTGACGCGCGAGAGCGGCACCAGGTTCTTGGCGTAGAGCTCGCGCACCCCCGTCAGCTCGGTGAGGATCAGCGCGATCTCGCGCTCCTTGGCGTTGGCCTGCTGGGTCAGGCCGCCGATCTCCTGGCGCAGCTGCTCGATGCGCTCGGAGAGCTGCGCCTTCTGCCCGGCGCGGCCGGCGCGGCGGGCGGCGAACAGGCGGGTCTCGCCGTCGACGAGGCGGGCGACCGAGGGGTCGGCGTCCCGGCGGCCCAGCAGCTCGGCGGGGAAGGCGATCGTCGGGGCGTCGTCGCGCTCGGCCTCGTCGCGGGCATGGCGCGCGTCGAGCTCGTCCAGCGCCCGCAGCACGATGTCGAGGTTGGCCCGGGTCTGCGTCTCGTCGAGGCGGATCAGCACGTCGCCGGCCTTGACCCGGTCGCCCTCGCGCACGCGCAGCTCCCCGACCACCCCGCCGGTGGGGTGCTGCACCTTCTTGATGTCGGACTCGACCACGAGCTGGCCCGGCGCGATCACTGCGCCGGCGATCTCGGTGAAGGTGGCCCAGCCGCCGACGCCGACCACCAGCACGGTGCCGAGCGGGATCTCGATGTCGACGTTCTTGAGGTTATTGCCGCGGGCGCCGAACACCCCGAGCTTGCCCTTGCGCCCCTTCCGCCGCGCGGTCGGGGTCCGCACCGACTTCTCGCCGGTCAGG
>NZ_VRUU01000007.1 GCF_008039875.1 Methylobacterium sp. WL119
TGGCGCCGAAACCCTGGCGGGTGGAGGCGGCCGAGGCCGACCTGCCGCGGGGCGCCAAGGCGGTGACCGAGCAGGTCTTCGCCGGCGCCGCGCCGACCCATGCGAACGCCTACAAGCTGACGCTCGCCGAGCGGACCCTGTCCGCGGCGCTCAACCAAGCAAGGGCCTAAAGCGATGAAGTTCGACCAGCCCGCCGGCCAAAACCCGATCGACCAGCTCAAGGTCGTCGGAAAGCCGACCGACCGCATCGATGGCAAGTACAAGACCACCGGCACCGCGCCCTACGCCTACGAGCGCCACGACGTCGTGCCGAACCAGGCCTACGGCTACGTGCTCGGGTCCAGCATCGCCAAGGGCCGCATCCGCGCCATCGACACGGCGGCCGCCAAGGCGGCGCCCGGGGTCATGGGCGTCGTGACGACCCTGGAGCATCCCCGGCTGGAGCGGGGCATGATGAACGCCGCCTACCTGTTCGGCGGCGACGAGATCCAGCACTACCACCAGGCCGTCGCGGTCGTCGTCGCCGAGACGTTCGAGCAGGCCCGCGCCGCGGCGTTTCTCGTGACGGTCGACTACGCGCCCGAGGCCGGCAAGTTCGATCTCGCGGCCGAGGCGAAGGGCGCGCCGCCCGTGCCCGGCGACAGCAGCGAGGGCAGCGGCGGCGACGGCGAGGAACGCGTCGGCGATTTCGAGGGAGCGTTCGCGCAGGCGCCGGTGACACTCGACGAGCGCTACACCACCGCCGACGAGAGCCACGCGATGATGGAGCCGCACGCGACCATCGCCGCCTGGGACGGCGACAAGGTCACGCTCTGGACCTCGAACCAGATGATCGGCTGGGGCCATGGCAGCCTCGCCAAGATCCTCGGCGTGCCGAAGGAGAACGTCCGCCTCGATTCACCCTTCGTCGGCGGCGGCTTCGGCGGCAAGCTGTTCGTGCGGGCCGACGCGGTGCTCGCAGCCCTCGCCGCCAAGGCGTTCCAGCGCCCGGTGAAGGTGGCGCTGACCCGCCCGCTCATCGCCAACAACACCACGCATCGCCCGGCCACGATCCAGCGCGTGCGCATCGGCGCGACCAAGGACGGCACGATCACCGCCATCGCCCACGAGAGCACGTCGGGCAACCTGCCCGACGGCGATCCCGAGACGGCGGTGAGCCAGACCAAGCTGCTCTACGCCGGTGCCAATCGGCTCACCGCGATGAAGCTCGCTCATCTCGACCTGCCAGAGGGCAACGCCATGCGGGCGCCGGGCGAGGCGCCCGGCCTGATGGTCCTGGAGGTCGCCATGGACGAGATGGCGGAGAAGCTCGGGATCGACCCTGTGGAATTCCGCATCCGCAACGACACCCAGGTCGACCCGCAGGACCCGAAGCGCCCGTTCTCCCACCGCGACCTCGTCGGCTGCCTCAAGCTGGGGGCCGAAACCTTCGGCTGGTCCAAGCGCAATGCACGGCCGGGCCAGGTGCGGGACGGGCAGTGGCTCGTCGGCGTCGGCATGGCCGCGGCGTTCCGCAACAACATGGTCCTGAAGTCGGGCGCGCGGGTCAGGCTGGACGGAGCCGGCACCGTCACGGTCGAGACCGACATGACCGACATCGGCACCGGCAGCTACACCATCATCGCGCAGACCGCCGCCGAGATGATGGGCGTGACCCTCGACAAGGTGGCGGTCAGGCTCGGCGATTCCGCCTTCCCGGTCTCGTCGGGATCGGGCGGCCAGTTCGGCGGAAACTCGTCGACGGCTGGCGTCTACGCGGCGTGCGTCAAGCTTCGCGAGGCGGTGGCGCAGCGTCTCGGCATCAACTCCGACGACGCGGTCTTCGCCGACGGGCAGGTGCGGGCCGGCAACCGTGCGGTTCCGCTCGGCGAGGCCGGGAGCCGGGGCGAGCTGACGGCCGAGGATACCATCGAGTTCGGCGACCTCTCTAAGAAGCAGCAGCAATCGACCTTCGGCGCCCATTTCGTCGAGGTCGGGGTCGATGCCGACACGGCGGAGATCCGGGTCCGGCGCATGCTCGCGGTGTGCGCGGCCGGGCGCATCCTCAACCCGAAATCGGCCCGCAGCCAGGTCATCGGCGGCATGACGATGGGCACCGGCTCGGCGCTGATGGAGGAACTGGCGGTCGACACCAAGCGCGGATTCTTCGCCAACCACGACCTCGCCGGCTACGAGGTGCCGGTGCACGCCGACATCCCGCATCAGCAGGTGATCTTCCTGGACGAGGTCGATCCGATGTCCTCGCCGATGAAGGCCAAGGGCGTCGGCGAGCTCGGGATCTGCGGCGTGGGCGCCGCGGTGGCGAATGCCGTCTACAACGCCACCGGCATCCGCGTGCGGGACTATCCGCTCACCCTGGACAAGTTCCTCGACCGCATGCCCGAGGCGGCCTGACGCACGATCGCGCCATGCTCGACACTGGATACGCCCCGGCGGCCTCCGCCGGGGTTCGGGAAATCGGTCGCATCCATGCCGGTGCGCCGCCGCGCTAGCTCGACGGCATGGATCGCAGCTTTCCCATGACCCGTGCCGCCGGGCTCGACCGCCTGTCGGCCTTCCTCGCGGACGCCGCCGTCGACTATGCCGGTGCCCGCAACACCGACCGCGGACCGGACGCGCGGCCGACCACGTCGGCGCTCTCGCCCTACCTTCGGCGCCGCCTGATCACGGAAGCCGAGGTGGTGGCCGCCGCCCAGGCCGCGTTCGGCGACGGCGGCGCCGAGAAGTTCGTCTCCGAGGTCTTCTGGCGGACCTACTTCAAGGGCCATCTCGAGACCCACCCGACCGCCTGGACCGACGCCCTCGCGCTGGCCACGGCGGATCGGGCGCGGCTCGCCGCGGAGCCCGGCCTGCGCCGGACCTACGAGGCCGCGATCGCGTGCCGGACCGGCATCGACGGTTTCGACGACTGGGCGCGGGACCTCGTCGAGACCGGCTGGCTGCACAATCACGCCCGGATGTGGTTCGCCTCGATCTGGATCTTCACCCTGCGCCTGCCCTGGGCGCTGGGTGCGGATTTCTTCATGCGCCATCTCGTCGACGGCGATCCGGCGAGCAACACGCTGTCCTGGCGCTGGGTGGCGGGGCTGCACACCCGGGGCAAGCACTACGTCGCGCGCGCCGAGAACATCCGGCGCTACACCGAGAACCGCTTCGATCCCGAAGGGCTCGACGAGTACCCGGACGCCCTCGACGAGGCGATGCCACCGCGCGAGGTCCCTCTGCCGGCTGCCGCCATGCCGCCGACCGGCGACGTCGCGCTGCTGCTGCATCTCGACGACCTGCACCCGGAGAGCCTTCCGCTCGGGGAGGCGCGCATCGTGCGGATCGGTGGCATGCTCGCTCATGCCGAGGGGGCGTCCGAGCGCGTCCGGTCGGCGGATCACGCCGCGATGCAGGATGCGCTGGACCGGGCGGCCGCTCATTTCGGCTGCGAGGCGGGACCGGCCGACGCCGGCTGGTCGCCCGGGCTACCCGTCGTCACGGCCTGGGCGCCCGTCGGCCCGTCGGCGGCGATGCTGCCCGAGGCGGTCGTGCGCGTGCGGCGCCCCTGGGACGAGGCGGCGTGGCCGCTCTCCAACCGCGGATATTCCCGGCTGCGCTCCGCGATCCCGCGCCTGACCGCAGCGTGACGGTCCGGCGCGCTCATGCAGGGCCGGCCTGACTGGTGCCGCGACGACCCGACCTGCGCCGAAGCCGGCATTTCCCCGCATCGGCACTGGCCCGGACCCCGGCTTTCAGCGTAGCCGGAACGCCATGTTCCATCTGATCTTTAGCCTGCCCTGCCTGTACGTCGTGACCCGGGTGCTCTGGCCGCTGCCGGGCCCGCCTGCCGCGAAGGCCGGGATCGCCGTGCTGCTGCTCGTCGCCTCCCAGTATCACCTGTGGTGCCGCCTCTCCTCCGGCTCGGTGTTCGCGCCCGAGTTTCCGCGGTGGCTGGTGGTTCTGTTCAACTGGGCCTTCGGCGCCATCCTGCTGCTGGCGGTGATGCAGCTCGCGCTCGACGTGATCGCGCTGGTCTCGCTGCCCCTGGGCGGCTGGGCGATTCCGGCCGGATGGCGCTACGCGGCCGCGACGGCGGCGATGCTCCTGTCGGCGCTCGGCGTCCAGCAGGCCGTGCGCGTGCCGGCGCTCAAGGACGTCGACATCGCGATCGAGAACCTGCCGGACGCCTTCGAGGGCTACACGATCCTGCAGCTGACCGACCTGCACATCAGCCGGCTCTTCCCGGCATCCTGGACCCGGGAGGTCGTCGCGCGGTCCAACCGGCTCGGCGTGGACCTCATCGTCATCACCGGCGACCTGATCGATGGCGCCCCGGCTTCGCGGCGCGCCGACGTCGAGCCCCTGGACCGGCTCGGTGCACCGGACGGCGTCTGGTTCGTGCCCGGCAACCACGAATACTTCTTCGACTACCCCGCTTGGATGCGGCGGTACTCGGAACTCGGCCTCACGGCGCTCGCGAACCGGCATACGGTGCTGAGGCGGGGCGACGCCGCCCTGGTGCTCGCCGGCGTGACCGATCGGTCTGCGCCGCATACGGGACACCCCGGTCCGGACCTCGACGCCGCGCTCGCAGGGGCACCGCGGGACGCACCCGTCCTCCTGCTCGATCATCAGCCGAAGGGGGCGCGGGCGGCGGCCGCGCATGGCGTCGCGCTGCAGCTGTCGGGACATACCCATGGCGGGACGATGCGCGGGTTCGACCGCCTGTTCGCCCGCGCCAACGACGGTTTCGTCTCGGGCCGCTACCGGGTCGGCGGCATGACGCTCTACGTCAACAACGGCACGGCGTTGTGGCCGGGCTTCGCCCTCAGGCTCGGCCGACCTTCCGAGCTGACGCGCATCACGCTGCGCCGCGCCGACGCGTCCATCGATCCCGCTCGGCCCCTGGCGCCGGGATAGGCGAACGTCGGATCACCCCCATCGACGATCATCCTCGGGATGCACCCAGCAGCCGGCTTGGATCGTCGCCCGATCACGCGGCCGATCTATCGGCCGGCCGTCGGGTCCTCGCGAAGCGCTCGTCTGGATAGAGTGGAGATTACTCACGACCTACCGAACGCCCCGAGACTCGGCGATGTCGAACCCGGATCGAACCACAGTCGTCGTTCCCGGACGCTCGGAGGGGCTTCACCGTTCGCTCAGCATTTACTACGGAACCGGGATTATGCAACCGATGGTTGCAGATCGGGTTGCATCGAAAACCTGGAGGTTTTCATGTCCGCATCCCCCCTTTCCGTGCTCGGCTCGTCCACCCGCTCGCTCGAATGGCTCGCCGGCCCCGGCGCGTTGCTGTCCTCGACCGCCCTGTCGACGGGCCAGCTCGGAAGCCTCGGCCCGATCGCCTCGTTGATCGAGGGCGCGGTCGACGGCGGCTCGACGGAGACCGGAGCCTCGCTGCTTCCCGACGCGATCGAGGCCACCGCCAACCAGGTCGTCCTCCAGACGCACGCCCAGATCGAGGAGGTCGGCCACGAGGTCGCTCCGGCGAACGGACCGCTCCACGGCCTGACCAACCTCGGCGAGACCCTCGGGCTCGGCCATCTCGGGGAGACCGGAAACCTTCTGACCGATCTCGGCGGCGTCGCCGCGAACCCGACCGGCACCGAGGCGGTCGGTCCGCTGCTGACCGATGCCGGCGGCGTCGCCGCCGCCGCCGGAACGCTGGCGGAGATGGTCGGCGCGGTGCCGGCATCCGGCAACGGCCTCGTCGGCAGCGGCAGCATCCTCGGCCCCGCGACCAACATCCTGAACCAGGCCGTCCTCGACGTGCACGCCACGCTCGAGACCGTCGGCCACCAGATCCCGGTTCTCAATGGGCCAATCCACGCCGTCACCGGCCTCAGCGAAACCCTCGGGCTCGGCCATCTCGACACCGCGGGCAACCTGCTGACCGACGTCACCACCCTGCCCGGTTCCCTCCTCGGCGGCGGCGGCCTCCAATCCGCGACGCCGGTCCTCGGCGATCTCGGCCACGTTCTCGGGTCGGTCGATACGCTGGTCGGCTCGCTGACCGGTGCGGCGAGCGCCGGCGGCCTGCTGTCCGGGGACGGGCTGCTCGCGCCGGTAACGAACCTCGCCAACGGCGCGGTCCTCAACATTCACGCGACGCTGGAGAACATCGGCCACGAGATCCCGCTCCTGAACGATGCGCTGCACGGCCTGACCAACCTCGGCGAGACGATCGGCCTCGGCCATCTCGGCGAGAGCGGAAACCTCGTGACCGACGTCGTGGCCCTGCCCGGCAATCTCCTCGGCGGCGAGGGTCTGGCGGCGCTGTCGCCGATCCTCGGCGATGTCGGCGCGGTGACGAACGCGGCCGGAGGTCTTCTCGGAGGCGTCACCGGTCTCGTGGGCGGACTGGGCGGCCTGACCGGCGGCGGCACGAGCGCCACGGGCACGCTCCTCGGCGCCGGCGCTCCGCTGCAGCCGGTGGGCGACCTCGCCAACGGGGTCATCGACGGCATCCATGCCGGCCTCGAGCAGATCGGCCACGACGTGCCGATCCTCAACGACACGCTGCATTCGGTGATCGGGCTCGGAAATACCGTCGGGCTGGGCGAGCTCGGCGACACCAGCAACCTCCTGACGGACACGGTCAACCTGCCGGGCGCGATCCTGAGCGGAAACGCACCGGCGGCGATCGGGCAGATCGTCGGCGATGTCGGGCACGTGGTCGACGCCGCGGGCGGTGTCGTCGGCTCCGCCACCGGGATCCTCGGCGGCCTCGATGGTCTCGGTGCCGGAGGGATCGCGACCGGCACGCCCGTCGACGGGCTCCTGACTCCCGTCACGTCGGTCGTCGGCGGGCTGACCGGCGCCGCCGGCACGGGCACCACGGGTGCGCTCCTCGGCGCCGGCGCTCCGCTGCAGCCGGTGGGCGACCTCGCCAACGGGGTCATCGACGGCATCCATGCCGGCCTCGAGCAGATCGGCCACGACGTGCCGGTCCTGAACGATCCCATCCATTCGGTGATCGGGCTCGGCAACACCGTCGGGCTGGGCGAGCTGGGCGACACCAGCAACTTGCTGACGGACGTCGCCAACCTGCCGGGTGCCGTTCTGACCGGCAGCGGACCGGCGGCGGTCGGGCAGGTCGCGGGCGATCTCGGGCACGTCGCGGACGCCGCGAGCGGCGTCCTCGGCTCCGTGACGGGGGCCCTCGGCGGTGTCGGCGGGGCCGGCGCGGGCACGCCGCTCGACGGCGTTCTCTCGCCGGTGACCGGCATCCTGGGCAGCGCCGGCGGCGCATCCAATCCCGTCGGCGGCCTCCTCGGCGGTCTCACCAGCGGTGCGGCGGACGATGCCGGGACCCATCCCCTGATCGACGTGGCGGCCGGCCCGGCGACGCCGACGCCGGCGGCGAATCTCGCGGTGCTGACCCCGAGCGCGGACCCGGCCCACACCGTCCAGGCGAGCGCGATCGCGGTGCCGGCCGATCAGCCCGGCCTGCTCCATGCCGGCCTGCTCTCGGGCGACGGCATCGTCTTCCCGCAGGCCGGCGGCGGGGGCGGAGACGCGCTCGTCGGCCACCTCCTCGACGTCGCCCCCGCGGCGACCGCATCGGCGGATGCGGGAGCCTCGCACGGGCTGCCCCTCGATCTCGGGATCGCGGCGATCGATCTCGGCGGCCACGTCGACGCCGCGCATGTCGACCCGACGCCGCACACCGCGACGACCGGGATCCACCTCCTCGGCCTCTGACCCGTCCGAGCCCTCGCCGCCCAACGCGGCGGGGGCTTCCTCTTCCGCCGACTTGCCCTGCCGAATCGTCTCTGCCTGATCCTGCAAGCCGGGGAACCGTCTCGTGATCGACGAACGTGTGCTGCGTATCGCCAAGCGCCGGGAGTTCTGGGCTGCCGCCAGAGCCGGGCGCGCCTCGCTGGCGACCGTGATGATCGTCAGCGGCCTCATCAACCTGCTGATGCTGACCGCGCCGATCTTCATGCTGCAGGTCTACGACCGGGTGCTGCCGAGCCGCAGCATCGCGACCTTGGTCGGGCTGGCCGGCATCGCGCTGATGCTGTTCCTGATCCAGAGCGTGCTGGAGGTGTTCCGCGCCCGGATCCTGTCGCGGTTCGGGCGCCTCGTCGACGAGCGCCTCGGCGCGCGGATCTTCCGGACCCTGCTGGTCCGTGGGTCGGAGACGCCGCGGGGCGACGACGGCCCGCAGGCGCTGCGCGACCTCGACACGGTGCGCGGCTTCCTGTCGAGCATGGCGTTCACCGCTTTCTTCGACCTGCCGTGGGTGCCGCTCTATATCGCGGTCTGCTTCCTGTTCCATCCCTGGCTCGGCACCGCGATCGCCGGCGGCGCGGTAGTCCTGTGCCTGCTGACGATCCTGACCGACTGGGCCTCGGCCGGCCCAACCCGCGAGGGCGTCCGGGTGGCCGGCGAGCGACGCGCCTTCACCGACATGGCGCACCGCACGGCGCCGCTGCTCTCGGCGCTCGGTATGCGCGCGCGGATCGCGACCCTGTGGCAGGCCCGGGCGCGCCGGAACCTCGATGTGGCGACCGACGGCAACGACCTCGCCATCGGCTTCGGCGCGACGGCGCGCCTGATGCGCACCGTGCTGCAATCGGGCATCCTCGGCCTCGGCGCCTACCTCGTGGTGCGCGAGGAAGCGACCGCCGGCGTGATGCTGGCCGCGACCATCCTCTCGGCCCGGGCGCTGGCGCCGGTCGATCTCGCCATCGCGAACTGGAAGTCGTTCTCGGCGTCGCGCCAGGCCTGGACCCGCATCGTCGCCTTCCTGCCGCCGCGGGAGCCGGCCGCCCTCACGCCGCTGCCGGCGCCGCGGGAGAGCGTGCGCGTCACCGCCCTGTCGATCGCCGTGCCGGGCACCGACACGCTGGTGCTGCACGACGTCAACGTGGCGCTCGCCCCCGGAAGCGCGCTCGGCGTGATCGGCCCGAGCGGATCGGGCAAGTCCACCTTCGCCCGCGCCCTCGTCGGCCTGGCGCGGCCGAGCCGCGGCGTGATCCGCCTCGACGGCGCCGCCATCGACCAGTGGGACCCCGACGCCCTCGGCCGTTCGATCGGCTACCTGCCGCAGGACATCGAGATGTTCGACGGCACCATCGCCGAGAACATCACCCGGTTCGATCCCGAGCCGGACCCGGAGGCGCTGCTCTCCGCCGCGAAGGCGGCCGGCGTCCACGAGGTCGTGCTGCGCCTGCCCGGCGGCTACGATGCCCGCGTCGGCGCCGGCGGCCTCGGCCTCTCGGGCGGCCAGCGCCAGCGGATCGCCCTGGCGCGCGCGCTCTACGGCGATCCGTTCCTCGTCGTCCTCGACGAGCCGAACTCCAACCTCGACGTCGAGGGCGACCGCGCCCTGTCGGCCGCCGTCCAGGCGGTACGCGCCCGCGGCGGCATCGCCGTGGTGATCGCCCACCGCCCGAGCGCGCTGACCGCGGTCGACCGCATCCTCGTCCTCGGCGACGGCCGCGTGCAGCTGCACGGGCCCCGCGACGACGTCCTGGCGCAGCTGAGCGCGCTCACCCGGCAGACACCGACGAGGGTCGCATGACGAAGGCTGACACGCCGAACCGGCCCGAGCCGGATCCGACGCGCGACACCCGGCGCTCCCTGGGCCGGCACATCGCCGGCGTCGCCACGATCATCGCGGTCGCGACCGGCGCCGGCGCCTGGACCGCGGCGACGGAGCTGTCCGGCGCGATCATCGCCACGGGCTCGCTCGTGGTGGAGAGCAACATCAAGAAGGTGCAGCACCCGACCGGCGGCGTGGTCGCCGAGCTGCCGATCGAGGAAGGCGCGCGCGTCCAGGCCGGCGACCTGCTGATCCGCCTCGACGCCACGACGGCGCGAGCCACCTACGACAGCGTCACCAAGAGCCTGTGGGAGATCGCCGCCCGCAACGCACGCCTGGAAGCCGAGCGCGACGGCCGCGACGAGGTCGCGTTCCCCAAGGGCCTCGCCGAAGCCGGACCCGAGGTCGCCCGCATCGTCGAGGGCGAGCGCAAGCTGTTCCACTTCCGCCGCGACGCCCGCGAGGGGCAGAAGGCGCAGCTGCGCGAGCGGATCGGGCAGCTCAAGGAGGAGATCAAGGGGCTCGTCGAGCAGTCGGTCGCCAAGGAGCAGGAGACCGCGATCATCGGGCGCGAGTACGAGGGCGTCGAAGGACTCTGGAAGAAGAACCTCATCCAGCTGACGCGCCTGACCAGCCTCGAGCGCGACATCTCCCGGCTGAAGGGCGAGCGCGGCGTGCTGGTTGCCAACATCGCGCAGACCAAGGGCAAGGTCTCCGAGACCGAGCTTCAGATCATCCAGCTCGAGCAGAACCTGCGCAGCGACGTCGCCAAGGAGCTGGCGGAGAACCGCGCCAAGGCCGCGACCCTGACCGAGCAGAAGATCACCGCCCTCGACCAATTGCAGCGCATCGACATCCGCTCGCCGCAGACCGGCTACGTGCACGAACTGTCGGTCCACACCCGCGGCGGCGTGATCGCGCCGGGCGAGCCGATCATGCTGATCGTTCCGACGGCCGATTCCCTGGTGGTTGAGGTGCGCGTCGCCCCCCAGGACATCGACCGGCTCCAGACCGGCCAGGCCGCGGGCCTGCGCTTCCCGAGCTTCGACCAGCGCACCACGCCGGAGCTGAACGGACGCGTGACCCGGATCGCCGCCGACGTGAGCGAGGACAAGCGTACCGGCAGCTTCTACTATCTCGTGCGCCTCGGGGTGACGAAGGACGAGCTCGGCCGGCTGGACGGCGCCAAGCTGATGCCCGGCATGCCGGTGGAAGCGTTCATCCGCACCGCAGACCGCACCGTGCTCTCCTACCTGACCAAGCCCCTCGTCGATCAGGCACGCCGCGCGTTCCGCGAGAAGTAGGCGACCGATTCCCCCGTCGCGGACGGCAGGCTCGCCGATGCGGCCTGCCGCCGCCCGGTCGATCACGCCTGGGTCGCGGTGCCGACCCGGTCGAGGTCCGCCAGCGCGTCGTCCGGCAGGTGGAGCGCGGCGGCGGCGAGGTTCTCGCGCAGGTGCGCCAGCGACGCGGTCCCCGGGATCAGCAGGATGTTGGGCGACCGGCGCAGCAGCCAAGCGAGCGCCACCTGCAGCGGCGTGGCATCGAGCCGTTCGGCCACCGTGGACAGGCCCGCGGATTGCAGCGGGCTGAAACCGCCGAGCGGGAAGAACGGCACGTAGGCCATGCCGTCCCGTGCCAGCGCGTCGACGAGCACGTCGTCGCCGCGATGGGCGAGGTTGTAGTGGTTCTGCACGCACGCGATCTCGCAGATCCGGCGTCCCTCGGCGATCTGGGTCGGCGTCACGTTGGACAGGCCGATGTGCTGGATCAGCCCTTGCCGCTGGAGCTCGGCCAGCGCCGTCAACGGCGCCTCGATCGACCCTTCGGCCGGCCCGTGCCCGTCGCCGAGCATGGCCCGGAAGTTCACCACCGCCAGCCGGTCGAGCCCGAGATGGCGCAGGTTGTCGTGGACGGCCGCCGCGAGGTCGGCGTCGGACGCGGCCGGGTTCCACGACGCATCGGAACCGCGCCGCGCGCCCACCTTGGTGACGATCGTGAGGTCGTGCGGATACGGGCCGAGCGCGTCCCGGATCAGCTGGTTGGTGACGTGGGGTCCGTAGAAGTCGCTGGTGTCGATGTGGTCGACGCCGCTCGCGACCGCCTCGCGCAGCACGGCGAGCGCCGCGTCGCGATCCTTGGGCGGTCCGAAGACGCCCGGCCCGGCGAGTTGCATCGCGCCGTACCCGAGGCGCTTCACGGAACGGTGGCCGATCCGAAACGTGCCGGCCTGATCGATGAGGGACATGGTGCTTCTCCTGTGACCCGACCTAACTGGACGTTGCGACCGTGCGCGAGAATGGGGCACAATCCGCACAAGCTGTGCGGATGGGCGAACGATGAAGGCCGCTCTCGGAGATCTCGACGCGTTCCTCGTCGTCGCGCGCGGGCAGGGTTTTCGCGAGGGCGCACGCATGAGCGGCGCCAGCGCGTCGAGCCTGAGCGAGGCGGTTCGGCGGCTCGAGGACAGGCTCGGCGTCCGCCTCCTCAACCGCACGACCCGCAGCGTGGTGCCGACGGAAGCCGGGGAACGGCTGCTGGAGCGGCTCGGCCCGGCCTTCGCAGAGGTCGAGGCGGCGCTCGACGTGGTGAACGGCTTCCGCGACCGGCCGGCCGGGACGCTGCGGCTCAACGTGCCGGTCAGCGCCGCGCGCCTCGTGCTGCCCGCGATCGTTCCGGGCTTCCTCGCCGCCTATCCCGAGATCCGTCTCGAGGTCCTGGCCGAGGACGGCTTCGTCGACGTGCTCGCCGCCGGATGCGACGCGGGCATCCGCTACGACGAGCGCCTGGAGCAGGACATGATCGCGGTTCCGATCGGGCCGCGCGTGCAGCGCTTCGCGACCGCTGCGGCGCCGGCCTACCTCGCGCGTCACGGCCGGCCCGAGCATCCGCGCGACCTCCTCGGCCATGCCTGCCTGCGCGGCCGCTTCCCGAGCGGGGTCGAGATGGCCTGGGAGTTCGAGCGCGACGGCGAGACCGTGAAGGTCGATCCGGCAGGGCCGCTGCTCGTGCGCGTCGGGGCCGCGACCGACCTTGCCGTCGAGGCGGCGATCGCGGGGACCGGCGTCATCACCCTGTTCGAGGACTGGTTGAGGCCGCACTTGGCCAGCGGGGCATTGGAACCGGTCCTCGAAGCGTGGTGGCCGCGCTTCTCGGGGCCCTACCTGTACTATCCGGGCCGGCGACTCGTGCCGGCCCCGCTGCGCGCCTTCGTCGACTTCATCAGGCACCCGAAGACCGCTTGATCGCGGGCGCGGCCGCGCGGCGAGCGGAAGGGGCGCACGGCGCGCCGGCACGACGCGAGCGCACCCCGCCGAGCACCCGAGGGCCGTCGCCGATCGAGCCTGGGGACCGCCTGTCCCGCCGGAGCGTGGCCGCTTGCGTGCGAGCCGGGCGGCTGCGTATACCAGATACAAGCCGCGCCCTCGTCCGGCGCAAAAACAAGAACCGAACGCTCAGGGATGAAACCATGCCGCGCAGAATATTGATCCTGGGGGCGTCATACGGCTCGCTGCTTTCGACGAAGCTGCTGATGGCCGGGCATGATGTGACCTTGGTCTGCCGTCGGAAAACCGCGGACCTGATCAACAGCCAGGGCACCGAAGTCCGCATCAAGCTGCGCGACGAGGCCACGCACCGGTCGTTTCATTCCCGTGACCTGCCGGGCAAGGTCGACGCGATGCCGCCCGAGGACGTCGACGTCTCGCGCTACGATCTCGTCGGCCTGGCGATGCAGGAGCCGCAGTACAACAACCACACGATCCGCGTGCTGATGATCAAGATCGCCGCGGCCAAGCTGCCGTGCCTGTCGATCATGAACATGCCGCCGCTGCCGTATCTCGATCGGATCCCGGCGCTCGCGAAGATGGACCTGCGCGAGGCCTACACGAATGCCGGCGTCTGGGACCGCTTCGAGCCGGGCCTGATGTCGTTGTGCTCGCCCGATCCGCAGGCGTTCCGCCCGCCCGACGAGGGCGCCAACGTCCTGCATGTCGGGTTGCCGACGAACTTCAAGGCGGCGACCTTCGCCGATCCCGCGCACAACGCGCTGCTCCGCGAGCTCGAGGCGGACATCGACGCGGTGCGCGTCGAGGGCCAGGACGTTCCGGTCAAGCTCAAGGTGTTCGACTCGCTGTTCGTGCCCCTGGCGAAGTGGTCGATGCTGCTCACCGGCAACTACCGCTGCATCACGCCCCAGGCGCCGCGCTCGATCCGCGACGCGGTGCACGGCGACCTCCCCCTGTCCCGCACGATCTACGAGCATGTCGACGCGGTGGCCCGACGGCTCGGTGCCGACCCGAGCGATCAGGTCCCGTTCGAGAAGTACGCCAAGGCGGCCGAGGGCCTGCTGAAGCCTTCGTCGGCCGCCCGGGCGGTCGAGAGCGGCGCGCCCTACATCGAGCGTGTCGATCTGCTGCTGAAGCTGATCTCGCACCAGCTCGACATGCCGGATGCCGAGATCGACCGAACGGTCGAGATCGTGGACCGGAAGCTCGACGAGCGCATCATCCCGGGCTGAGCGGCCCGGTCCGGCCCGTCTCACCGAAGCGCGGCCGGACCTCGCTCGCCCGTCGGGATCATGTACTCCTCGACGGGATCCGACGGCTTGTGGAGCCCCCCGTGACGCCGAGCCCGGACGCGGCTCGGGCCGCGTGCTTCAGGCTTGGCCCGTTGCCGGAGCGTCCGGGCGCGATCAGGATCGCAGCACGGGGTCCGCCGGTCGGATCGATCGGATCACGGGAGCGGCCGGACCATGTCGGAGGGATCGCCGACCCCGTTCATTCTGAACCGCCTCGACCTCAAGACGCTGCGGCTGTTCGCGGCGATCTGCGAGGAGGGCACGCTCAACGGCGCGGCGCGCCGGGCCGCGATCGCCCCCTCCGCCGTGAGCAAGCGGCTCGCCGAGCTGGAGCGCGCGCTCTGCTGCGAGCTGCTCATCCGCGAGCCACGGGGCATGCGGCCGACGCCCGCCGGGGAGACGCTGCTGCACCACACCCGCCGGATGCTGGGGTCCGCCGAGCAGATCGCGCTGGAGCTCGCGGAGCACGCCAGCGGGCTCCGCGGCTTCGTCCGCGTGCTCGCGAACCTCTCGGCGATCGTGCAGTTCCTGCCCGAGGACCTGCAGGCGTTCCTGGCGGCGCAGGCCCGCATCGGGATCGACCTGGAGGAACGGCCGAGCGGCGGCGTGGTGGCCGGCGTGGAGGAAGGAGCGGCCGATCTCGGCATCTGCGCCGGCAGCACCGATCCGCGCTCCCTCGTCGCCCACCCCTATCGGAGCGACCGCCTCGTGCTCGTCGTGCCCGCCGGCCACCCGCTCGCCGGCCGCGACGCGGTCGCGTTCGCCGACACCCTCGACCACGACCATGTCGGCATGCACCGCGAGAGCTCGATCTACGGCACGCTCCGCGACGAGGCCCGCCGCCTCGGGCGGCCGCTGCGCCTGCGCGTTCACGTGCCGAGCTTCGACGCGATCTGCCGCATGGCGCAGGCCGGGATGGGGCTCGGCGTGGTGCCCGAGCGGGTGCACGCCCTGCTCGGCCCGCAGATGAACGTCGTCGCCGTGCCGCTCACCGACCCGTGGGCGCGGCGGACCCTGAGCCTCGTCGTCCGCCCGGGCACGCAATCGCCGGCGGCGGCCGTCCTGTTCGATCACCTGCGCCGGGCAGGCGGGGATTGAGAGGGGCGCCTGCGTTCGCCTTCGGAGAACGCGGGGTGATGCATCGCGTTTGGACAGCGTGCACCCGATCCAATACCGATCGACCCAAAGACAATGGAGGGAACGGCCATGCCAGGCACCGGCGAAGCATCGCCTAAGGGTCCGCTCGACGGGATCCGGGTCCTCGAGCTCGGCCAGCTGATCGCGGCACCGTTCGCCACCAAGATCCTGGCCGAGTTCGGCGCCGAGGTGATCAAGGTCGAGTCGCCGGGGGACGGCGATCCCCTGCGCAAGTGGCGCAAGCTGCACGAGGGAACCTCGCTTTGGTGGTACCTGCAGTCTCGCAACAAGAAGTCGATCGCGATCAACCTGAAGGCGCCCGATGGGCTGGCGGTGGTCAAGGACCTCGTGCGGAGCGCCGACGTGGTGGTCGAGAACTTCCGGCCCGGCGGCCTGGAGAAGCTCGGCCTCGGCTGGGACGTGCTCTCGGAGCTGAACCCCAAGCTCGTGATGGTGCGCATCTCCGGCTACGGCCAGACCGGGCCGTATCGCGACCGGCCGGGCTTCGGCGCGATCGGCGAGTCGATGGGCGGCATCCGCTTCACCACCGGCAGCCCGGACAGCCCGCCCGCCCGCGTCGGCGTCAGCATCGGCGACACCCTGGCCTCGCTCCACGGGGTGATCGGCGCGCTGATGGCGCTGCTCCACGTCAAGACCGCCGGCGGCCAGGGCCAGGTCATCGACGTCTCCCTCGTGGAGAGCGTGTTCAACGTGATGGAGAGCCTGGTCCCGGAATACGACCTGCTCGGCGAGGTCCGCACCCGCACCGGCGGGGCGTTGCCCGGCATAACGCCCTCGAACACCTACCCGACGAAGGACGACGGCTTCGTCGTCATCGCCGGCAACTCGGACCCGATCTACCGCCGCCTGATGACCGTCGTCGGCCGGCCCGACCTCGCCGACGACCCGGCGCTGCGCAGCAACGACGGCCGCTCGCGGGTGGCAGGCATGATCGACGGCGTGATCGCGGACTGGACCCGGGCGCACACCGTGGACGAAGCGCTCGCAGCGCTCGCGGCGGCCGACGTGCCGGCGGGACGGATCTACTCGGTGGCCGACATCGTCGCCGACCCGCACTACTGCGCCCGCGACATGATCCTCGACGCGGAGCTGCCAGGCGGCACCCGGGTGAAGATGCCCGGCATCGTGCCCAAGCTGTCCGGCACCCCCGGGGCGGTGCGCTGGCAGGGACCGGCGCTCGGCGCCCACACCGATTCCGTGCTCGCCGACCTCGGCCGCGACGCCGAGACCATCGAGCGCCTGCGCCGCGAGGGAGCCGTGCAATGACCGAAACCGCCATGCTGATCCAGGAGGTCGCCACCCGCGACGGGTTCCAGATCGAGCCGCGCTACGTCGAGACCGCCGAGAAGATCCGGCTGATCGACGCGCTCTCGGCCGCGGGCTTCTCGCGGATCGAGGTCTCGTCCTTCGTCTCGCCGAAGGCCGTGCCGGCGCTGCGCGACGCGGCCGAGGTCTTCGCCGGGATCGCCCGGCGGCCCGGCACCGTCTACGTCGCCCTGGTGCCCAACCCGAAAGGCGCCGAGCGGGCGCTCGCGGCCGGCGTCGGCGAGGTCAACCTCGTCGCCTCGGTGAGCGAGACCCACAACCGCGCCAACATGGGCATGAGCCCGGAGGCCTCGATCGAGGGGTTCGGCCGGATCATGGAGACAGTGAAGGGTACACCCGTGTCGACGAACGCCACGGTGGCCACCGCCTTCGGCTGCCCCTTCGAGGGCGACCAGCCGGCCGACAAGGTGATGGCACAGGTCGAGCGATACCTCGCGCTCGGCATCGCCGGCGTGACGCTCGCCGACACCACCGGCATGGCCAACCCGCGCCAGGTGGAGCGCCTGGTCGCCCGCGCGCTGGCGATCGTGCCGGACGAGCGGCTGACCCTGCACTTCCACAACACCCGCGGGCTCGGGCTCGCCAACGTGCTCGCGGCCTACGGCGCCGGCGCGCGCCGGTTCGATGCGGCGCTCGGGGGCTTGGGCGGCTGCCCGTTCGCGCCGGGCGCCACGGGCAACATCTGCACCGAGGACCTCGTCAGCATGGCCCACGAGATGGGAATCGAGACCGGCCTCGACCTCGAGGCCCTGCTCGGCCTCTCCCGCGACCTGCCGCGCCTCGTCGGCCACGACGTGCCGGGCCAGGTCGCCAAGGCCGGGCGCCCCTGCGATCTGCACCCGGTTCCCCGGGCGGCGTGAGCCGCCGACCGAACCGATCCGCGTCGGAAGCCTCTCGGAGAAGGCGGCTCCGCCGTGCTCGCGCGCATCCTGCCCGACGGTCGTCCGCGACCGGCCGGCGGGGGCCCCCGCCGCCCCGTTCCAGGAGGAAACCATGACCGCCGCCACGACCGGCCCGCTCGCGGGTCTCGACGTCATCACGGAGAGCAGCGTGGTCCGCAAGGCCGCTTGGCGGCTGATGCCGCTGATCATGGTCTGCTACATGTTCGCGTTCTTCGACCGGATCAACATCAGCTTCGCCAAGTTCCAGCTCCAGAGCGACCTCGGCTTCAGCAACGTCGCCTACGGGCTCGGGGCGAGCATGTTCGTCGTCGGCTACGTGATCTTCGAGGTCCCCTCGAACCTGTTGCTGTACAAGGTCGGCGCGCGGCGCTGGATCGCCCGGATCATGATCTCCTGGGGCATCGCCACCGCCCTGATGGTCTTCATCAGCACCGAGTGGCACTTCTACCTGCTGCGCTTCATCATCGGCGCGATGGAGGCCGGCTTCGCACCGGGCATCCTGTATTACTTGACACTGTGGTTCCCGGCCTCGTTCCGCGGCCGCGTGACCTCGTTCATGTTCGTCGCCTCGGCCTTCTCCGGCATCTTCGGGGCGCCGGTGGCGGGGCTGATCCTCGGCGGCCTCAACGGCACGGCGGGGCTCGCCGGCTGGCAATGGCTGTTCCTGGCCGGCGGCCTGCCCTGCCTGGTGCTGGGCGTGCTGGTGTTCCTGCGTCTCGACGATCGGATCGCCGACGCGCGCTGGCTGACGCAGCCGGAGAAGGACCTGCTCGCCTCGAAGATCGCCCACCACAACCGCGACATCGGCGACCACTCGCTCTGGGGCGCGATCAGGCAGCCGGGCTTCCTTCTCATCGCCCTGGTCTACTTCCTGCTGCAGGTCGGCTCGTACGGCCTGAACTTCTGGGGGCCGGACCTGATCAAGACCGCCACCGGCGGCACCGCGGCCTCGGTCGGCTTCCTCACCGCGATCCCCTACATCTGCGGCGCGATCAGCATGGTCGTGATCGGGCGCCTGTCCGACGCCTCCGGCGACCGGCCGAAATTCGTCGCCGGCCTCGCGGTGGCGGCGGCCATCGGCTTCTTCGCCGCCGGGCTGTTCGACAAGCAGATCGTGCCGCTGATGATCGCCCTGGCGCTGGTCGGCGCCGGCATCGTCGCCTCGATCCCGACCTTCTGGACGCTGCCGGCCAAGCTCGTCACCGGCGTCGGGGCCGCCGGCGGCATCGCGCTCATCAACACGCTCGGTCAGTTCGGCGGCATCGTCAGCCCCGTGGCGGTCGGCTGGGTGAAGGACCTGACCGGCTCGACGACGCCCGCCCTCTACGGCATCGGCATCCTCTGCCTGGTCGCGGCCGGCCTGCTGATCTTCGCATCGCCCGCCAGCCTGCGCCGCAACGACCGCAATCCCTGATCCGGCCGGTCCTCGGCGGTCCCACACCCGCCGAGATCTCGCCCTGCGCGGGAGCCCGGGCGATCACGCCGATGTCGAGCCGCATCGGGTCGCGCAGCGTCACGTGCGGCGCTCAGGCGATGCGCAGGTTGCGGATCGGCCGCTCGGGTGCCAGCGCCAGGGCAGCCTTGGCGATGCCGCGGGCATCGAGGCCGTAGTGCCGGTAGAGATCGGCGACGGTGCCGGTCTGGCCGAAGCGCTCGACGCCGAGCGCCCGGGTGCGGTGACCCTGCACGGCACCGAGCCAGCCGAGCGTCGCCGGGTGGCCGTCGATCACCGTGACGAGCCCGCAATGCGGCGGCAGGCCGGCGAGCAGGGCCTCGACGTGGCTCCGCGCCGTCCGGTCGCCGCCCTCGCGGGCGCGCTGCGCCGCCGTCCAGCCGGCATGGAGCCGATCGGCGGAGGTGACGGCGAGCAGGCCGATGTCGCGCCGGTCCTCGGCCATCAGGCCCACCGCCTCGATCGCCTCGGGCGCGACGGCGCCGGTATAGGCGACCACGATCTCCGCGTTCGGGCCGGGCTCGCGCAGCCAATAGCCGCCGGCGACGATTGCGTCGGACAGGGCCGGCGTCATCGTGCGCTGCGGCTGCGCGATGCTGCGGGTCGAGAGCCGGAAGTAGACCGAGCCGCCCTCCGGCCCCTCGAGCTGCACATGGTCGAGGGCGTGCGCCATCAGCACCGACAGCTCGTCGACGAAGGCCGGCTCGAAGCTCGACAACCCGTCCTGCGCCATCCCGATCAGCGGCGTGCCGATCGACTGGTGGGCGCCCCCTTCCGGCGCCAAGGTCACGCCCGACGGCGTCGCCGCGAGGATGAAGCGGGCATCCTGGTAGCAGGCGTAGTTCAGGGCATCCAGGCCGCGGCAGATGAACGGATCGTAGAGCGTGCCGATCGGGATCAGCCGTTCGCCGAACAGCTTGTGCGACAGGCCCAGGCCCGAGAGCAGAAGGAACAGGTTCATCTCGGCGATGCCGAGCTCGATGTGCTGGCCCTTGGCCGAGAAGTCCCAGGTGAAGGTCGAGGGGATGCGCTCCGCCTTGAACAGGTCGCGCAGTTCCTCCCGGGCGAACAGGCCGCGCCGGTTCACCCAGCCGCCGAGGTTTGTCGAGACGGTGACGTCGGGCGAGGTGGTGACGATGCGCTCCGCGATCGGCGCGTCGGAGCGCGCCAGCTCGTTGAGGATCAGCCCGAATCCCGCTTGCGTCGACTGCGTCGGCTGGCGCGGGCATGGGAAGCCCGCCGGCACCGGCAGGCGCGGCGCCGTGCGCAGCCGCGGCCCCTCGGCGAAGAACGGCGCCGCGTCGATGAAGCGGCGCAGCTCGGCGTCCGGCAGCGCCAGCCCCTCGAACGGCTCCCATTCGCGCCCCTCGCGCACGCCCATGCTCTCGCGGAGCAGCGCGGTCTGGGCCGGGGTGAGCAGCCCGGAATGGTTGTCCTTGTGGCCGGCGAGCGGCAGCCCGAAGCCCTTGACCGTGTAGGCGATGAACACGGTCGGGCGATCGTTGTCGGCCGCCTCGAAGGCCCGGATCAGGTTGGTGAGGTCATGCCCGCCGAGGTTGCCCATCAGCGCGGCCAGGGCGGCGTCCGAACGGCGGTCGATCAGCGCCAGCGCGTCGGCGTCGTCGGCGAGGTCCGCCTTGAGGCGGCGGCGCCAGGCCGCGCCGCCCTGGAAGGTCAGGGCCGCGTAGAGCTGGTTCGGCGCGGTGTCGATCCAGGCGCGCAGCCGCGCCCCGCCCGGCTCGCGGAAGGCCGCGTCCATCAGAGACCCGTATTTCAGGACGACGACGTCCCAGCCGAACGAGCGGAAGATCTCCTCGAAGCGCGTGTACAGACCCTCGCGGATCACCGCGTCGAGGCTCTGGCGGTTGTAGTCGATGATCCACCAGGTCCGGCGCAGGCCGTGCTTCCAGCCCTCCATCAGGGCCTCGAAGATGTTGCCCTCGTCCATCTCGGCATCGCCGACCAGCGCCACCATCCGGCCTTCCGGCCGGTCGAGGCCCCAGCCGTGGGCGCGGACGTAGTCGCGCACCAGCGACCCGAACAGCGTCTGCGCGACGCCGAGGCCGACGGAGCCGGTCGAGAAGTCCACGTCGTCGGTGTCCTTGGTCCGCGACGGGTAGGATTGCGCGCCGCCGAAGCCGCGGAAGGTCTCCAGCTTCGCGCGGGTCTGGTTGCCGGCGAGATACTGGATCGCGTGGAAGATCGGGCTGGCATGGGGTTTGACCGCGACGCGGTCCTCCGGACGCAGCACCGCGAAGTAGAGCGCCGTCAGGATCGTCGCGAGGGAAGCCGACGAGGCCTGGTGGCCGCCGACCTTCATGCCGTCCGGATTCGGGCGGAGGTGGTTGGCGTTGTGGATCATCCAGGTGGAGAGCCACAGGGCCTTGCGCTCCAGTTCGGTCAGGCAGGGCAGGCGCGGGTCGCTGTGCATCGGTTCGGCCTCTCGGAGATGGCCTGAGGATGCCACCACGCACGCGGCAGGAATTGCCAATCTCGGCGTGCCGAGCGCAAATCTCGGCAGGATCCGCTAATCCAGCGGGACCTTGAGGTGAGTTCATGCAGGATCGACGAATCGATGCGATCGACCGGAAGATCCTGGCCGAGCTGCAGCGCGACGGGCGGGTGACGATCCAGGATCTCGCCGGCCGCGTCGGCCTTTCGGCCTCCCCGTGCCTGCGCCGCATCCGGATGCTGGAGGAGGCCGGCATCCTCAAGGGCTACGTGGCGCTGGTCGATCAGGCCAAGGTCGGCCTGCCGATCAGCGTGTTCGCCTCGGTGAAGCTCGAGCGCCAGCGCGAGGAGGAACTCGACCGCTTCGCCGAGGCCGTGGCGCGCTGGCCGGAGGTGGTGGAGTGCTACCTGATGACCGGGCGGCACGACTACTTGGTGCGCGTCGTCGTCCCGGATCTCGCCGCCTACGAGCGCTTCCTGAAGGACAAGCTCACCCGCCTCGACGGGGTCGGATCCATCGAGTCGAGCTTCGCCCTGGGCCAGGTGAAGTACACCAACGTGCTTCCGGTCTGACCGCGCGCGGCCGGCGTGGAAGCGAAGGGCTCGGTCGCCGGACCGTCGCCCATCGGACCGGCTTCCCCATGGACCGACCGGGCGGCCTTGCGCCGGGGCGGTTCGGAAGGCCTGTTGCGACCGCCATGGTCCGACAGAACGTCATTACCAATCCATCCAGCGGCGCCCGCCCGTGCCGGATGTGGGGGGGCTGAAGCAATCGTCACCCCGTCGGGCAGCGCCGCGGGCGGCGCGGCGCCGTCGCCTTCGACAGGATCGGCTCGGACGAAGCGACGAAGGGCAACCGCATCGCCCGGATCCGGCAATCTCGGTATTCAAAGAGAATCGGGACCCGTCGAATGCGGGCCATCTTCGCGTGAAACGACACCATCGAGGCCTTTCAGGCCGCGCGGACGGCATCCTGCGAGACACCGGCGATCTTCGCGGTGTTCCCGATGGACGTATTCCCTTGGGCCGAAACGGATACATCATCGGCGCCAACCCTAATCCTTTTGCGCGTGCGAACGCGTTCGGCGATGCCCCGTCCCTCCGTGGTCGCGCTGAGGAACGGTCGGCGGAAGACCCCTGAGCCGTGGCCGCGCGCGATGGCCCGCGACGGCGCGTGACAGTGCCGAGGAACCTGCAGGTGAATTTTTCCAATATTCCGCAGCTGTATACGGCCGATAATTGATTGAATTCGCAGTCACTCGATCGCTCTGCTGTCATCCCGACATCTCTCCAAATCATGAAGCCTGATATCCGCCTCCGAGCGATTTTGGGCTAGTCAATAATATAGGCGTTCTGTGAGTTGAATAGAAAAAATACTGCCGCCATGCTTCTCGCGTCGGGGATCAGTTCTCACGAACGACGATCAAGGCGAATTCAGTAATTCTGAGGTCTCACCATGACAGTGCGAGCGCTGGAAACCATCGCAGCGAACTATCTGCCCCTCACGAAGCCGGATGCGCCTCGCCTGAGCGATCACGTCAGCGAGCTCCAAGAGATCGAGAGATCCTGTTGGTTGAGCAATTATGGGCCGACCAATACGCGACTCGAAGCGGCGATGATCGAGAACGTCTTCGGCGGCGTCGGTTCGTGCCTCACCGTCTGCAATGCAACGAGCGGATTGATGCTGGCGTTGAAGCTGGCCGCCGAACGGTCCGGGCCGACCGCGCGCTACGTCATCATGCCGGC
Source organism: Methylobacterium sp. WL119 (assembly GCF_008039875.1). Taxonomy (GTDB): domain Bacteria; phylum Pseudomonadota; class Alphaproteobacteria; order Rhizobiales; family Beijerinckiaceae; genus Methylobacterium. Next base: position 23,172 of record NZ_VRUU01000007.1, read on the forward strand.
CTTCACGTTTGCGGCGACGGCCCATGCGGCGCTGTGGGCGGGCCTCACGCCGCTGCTGATCGACGTCGATCCGTCGGATTGGTGCGCCTGCCGGATCGCCGAGGACGAGGCCTTGAGGGCCCATGCCGGAGAGGTCGTCGCGATCATGCCGTACGCGACCTTCGGGGCGTGCATCGATCTCGCGCGCTACGATCGCCTGGCGCAGGAACACGGTGTTTCGATCGTGATCGACGCCGCCGCCTCGCTCGGATGCCTCGACCAGCTCGGTCGAGCCTTCGGCACCGGCTCCCCGCACATGATCGTCTATTCGATGCACGGCACCAAGCCGTTCGGCGTCGGCGAGGGCGGACTGATCTACAGCACCGATGGCGAGACGATCGCGCTCCTGCGGAGCATGGCGAATTTCGGCTTCGACAGCGAGCGCTCGGCCGTGCTGCCGGGGATGAACGCCAAGATGTCGGAGGTCGCCGCGCTCGGCGCCCTCGTCCGCCTCGGCGATTTCGAGGAACGCGCTCGGCACAGGCAGATCCTCAGCGCCGCGTATCGCGAGGCGTTGCGCGACTTCTCGATGCAGCAGGCGCCGGGCGAGCGCATCGTCTATCAGTTCATGCCCGTGCTGCTCCCGGTCGGATCGGCCGCGAGCAGGGACGCGATCCGTGCGGACATGGCACGGATGGGCGTCGGCACGGGGAGTTACTTCAGCCCCCATGTCGGGCAGCAGCCCTACTTCCAGCAGCGATGCGCCTTCGGCGCGCTTCCCGTGGCCGATGCGCTCAGCGCGCACGTCGTCTCACTCCCGCTCTCGGATTTCCTCACCGTCGCGGATGTCGGCCGGATCTGCGAGGCGTTTCGCACGGCCTGCGGCGCCCAGGCTCGGGAGCAGGTGGCGTGATGGCCCGGCGTGCGCCGAAGGCGCCGTTTCGCACCACCATCGTCGGCGGCGGCCCGGCCGCGCTCGCGCCCCTCGTCGCGGCCTCGCGAGACGGGCGCCTCGACGAGATCCTCGCCGGCGGCGTCGCCGTCATCGAGGCCGGGCCGATCCTCGGAGCCGGACGCCTGGGGCGCTACGCGATCTGGTCCGACAGCACGGCCGAAACCTTCCTCACCGCGGTCACCGATCACGCCGACCCGCGGCTCGGCCAGCTGGTCGACCATCCCCTGTGCCGGGAGTTGCGGGGCTACGGAAAGGGTTCGATCCCGCTGGAGAAGGCCGGGGCCCTGATGGTCCTGATCGGCGAGGTCCTCCACAAGGCGATCCTGGATGCCGGGGGGCTGGTCCTCGTCGATCACGAGGCGACGAGCGCCCACCGCGACGCGGACGGGCTGTGGCACACGAAAACCTGCAGCAGGACGATGGGCACGACCTTCGAGGTCGTGTCGGACACGCTGCTCCTCGCCACCGGCGGCGCACAGGATCCGGCGCGGTTGCTTGAGGAGCCGGTCGCGGGCCGGCCGCTCCTGCCGACATTCGCCGGCAAGATCCTGCAATCCGACGATGTCCTGCGACAGGGCGGCACGGAGCGCCTCGCTCGCTTCCTGCTGGGCCGCACCGAGCCGCGCATCGCGATCGTCGGCGGCAGCACGAGCGCGGTCGCAACGGCGGTGCTGCTCCTGAGAACCCTGCCCGAGGAGACGAAGCGGCCCGGCAGCATCCAGATCCTGCATCGGCGCCCGCTGCGGATCTTCTATCCGTCCTCCGAGGCGGCTCTGGCCGACGGCTATACGGAGTTCGAGCCTTGCGACATCTGCCCGGTGAGCGGCTTCGTCTTCCGGTTCGCCGGATTCCGGACCGAATCCCGTGACCTGATCATGAACGTCAGACGCATCGGCGGGCGGCCGGGGGACCCGCGTGTCGTTCCGATGCTCATCGACGGCGCGGATCCGGCCCCCGCGCATCGCCTTCTCGAGGAGGCCGACGTCATCGTCGCGGCGCTGGGCTATCGACCGAGACTGCTGCCCCTGTTCGATTCGAGCGGTGCACCGATCCGCCTGACGGGAAACACGTCCCCCCGCCCCGCCGTGGATGGTGCCTGTCGGGTTCTCGACGCGAAGGGCCGGCCGGTCGCCGGCGTGTTCGGGATCGGTCTCGCCGCCGGCTTCAGGCCGGCCGGTGCCCTCGGTGGCGAACCGAGCTTCGTCGGCCAGGCAAACGGGCTGTGGCTCTGGCAGACGGCCGTCGGCTCGATGCTGCTGGACAATCTGCTGACCGCCGCGCGCGAAGACGTCGCGCCCCCATCGCCGTTCGCGCTCGACCTTCACGTGCTGGAGCAGGCGGCGGGGATCGGTGCGGCGCCCGACCTGAGACCGGCCGCCGCGGCGCGGTGAGGCCTGGATCGCTTCGGGCACGTCCCGGCGGAGCTTCGGATGTTTCGGATCGTGATCGCGTCCCCGGCGGGGCGCCGTCGAGCAGGAGGAGTGGGTCGCCATGAAGGGCATCGTCCTCGCCGGAGGGTCCGGGACCCGGCTTCACCCGGCGACGCTGGCCATCAACAAGCAGCTGCTCCCGATCTACGACAAGCCGATGATCTACTATCCGATCTCGGTGCTGATGCTGGCGGGCATCCGCGAGATCCTGATCATCTCCGCGCCCGAGCACCTCGGCAGCTATCAGCAGCTGCTCGGCACCGGCGAGCAGTTCGGCCTGCGCTTCTCCTATGCGGTGCAGCCCAAGCCCGAGGGGCTGGCCCAGGCCTTCATCATCGGGCGCGACTTCGTCGGAACCGACCCGGTCGCCCTGGTGCTGGGCGACAACCTGTTCTTCGGGGCCGGCCTCAAGAACCTGCTCGTCCGCGCGGCGATGCGCGAGCGCGGGGCGACCGTCTTCGCCTATCACGTCGACGGCCCCGAAGCCTACGGCGTCGTCACCCTGGACGGTCGCGGCCGGCCGCAAAAGCTCGTCGAGAAGCCGATCCGGCCCGAGAGCCACTGGGCCGTGACCGGGCTCTATCTCTACGACAACCGGGTGCTCGACATCGCAGCGGCGACGAGGCCTTCGGCCCGGGGCGAGCTGGAGATCACCAGCGTGAACCAGGCCTACCTGGAACGCGGCGAGCTGCACGTAGAGCTGCTGCGGCGCGGGTATGCCTGGCTCGACACCGGCACGCACGACAGCCTTCTCGAAGCCGGCGAGTTCGTGCGGACGCTGCAACGGCGGCAGGGGCTTCAGGTCGCCTGCCTCGAGGAGATCGCCTATCGGCAGCGTTTCATCAGCCACGAGCAACTCGTCGCCCGCGGCGAGCTCTTCGCGAAGACCCCTTACGGCCAGAACCTGCTCCGCTTGGCGCGCGACAAGCAGCCGGCCAAGCCGATCCATCTCATGGTGAAGGCCCCGGGCCAGATCCTCCCGCGCGAACCGGCGCCCCATCACCGCGACATCCGCGTCGCGTGAGCAGCATCGCGCGCATGGAGCCCCGCGCGCGATCGCCGATGCCGTTCTTCAGCAAGCCCTGCAGATCGGATCGGTCTCATCGTCAGCGAGGCTGCCGAAACCCTTCCGATCCGGATCGAGTCGCCATGACCTACCACGTGTCTCCGAGCGTGCTGTCCCTGACGAAGCACGGCGATCGCAAGAGCCCGGTCCGCCCGGTGATCCTGTGCGGCGGCTCCGGCACGCGGCTGTGGCCGGCCTCGCGCGAGAGCATGCCGAAGCAGTTCTCGCGGCTGGTGAACCCGGATACCTCGACGTTCCAGGCCGCCGCGTTGCGCGTGGCCGATACGCCGGTCTTCGGCCGGCCGATCGTCCTGACCTACGCGGATGCCCGCTTCATTGTCGCCGAGCAGCTGGCACAATGCGGCGTCGCCGCCGACATCCTGCTTGAGCCGGAACGACGGGACTCGGCGGCCGCCGTCGCGGTCGCGGCCGTGCACGCGGCCCGCACGGACCCGCAGGCGGTCGTGCTCATCCTCGCCGCCGACCACGTCATCGGCGACACCGAGGGCTTCCGGCAGGCCGTGGCCGAAGCCGCCGAAGGCGCGCGACGGGGCATGATCATGACGCTCGGCATCGAGCCGACGCGCCCGGCGCGCGATTACGGCTACATCCGGCCCGGTGCGGGCCTGGAGGAGCTTCCCGGCCTGCACACCGTCGAGCGCTTCGTCGAGAAGCCGGACCTGGCCGGTGCCGAGCATCTGATCGCGGAAGGCGCGCTCTGGAATTCCGGATACTTCCTGTTCCGGGCCGACACCATGATCGCCGAGCTCGAGGCGCACGTGCCCGAGGTGATCGGCGCCGCCCGGGCGGCCGTGGATGCGGCCACCACCGATCTCGACTTCGTCCGCCTCGACGCAGCCGCCTTCGCCGAGGCTCCGAAGATCTCGATCGACTACGCGGTGATGGAGCGCACGACGCGCGCCGGCGTGCTGCCGGTGTCGTTCCCGTGGTCGGACGTCGGCACCTGGGACGCGGTCTGGCAGGTGCTCGACCGCGATGAGCAGGGCAACGCCTTGCGGGGCCGGGTCGAGCTCGTCGGCACCTCGAACAGCCTGGTGCACAGCGAGGGCGAGGGGCTGACCACGGTGGTCGGCCTCGACGACGTGGTGGTGGTGGCGACCCCCGACGCCGTGCTGGTCGCCTCGAAGGCGCAGTCGGGCCGGGTCAAGGAACTGGTCGCCGGCCTGCGCAAGAAGGCCCACCCGGAGGCCGACGCGCACCGGCGGATGTACCGGCCCTGGGGCTGGTACCAGCGCATCGACATCGGCGAGCGCTTCCAGGTCAAGCGCATCATGGTGAAGGTCGGCGGACGGCTCTCGCTGCAGAAGCATTTCCACCGCGCCGAGCACTGGGTGGTCGTCAAGGGCACGGCCGAGGTCACGCTGAACGAGCAGATCATCCTCGTGCATGAGAACGAAGGGGTCTACCTGCCGATCGGCGCGCTGCACCGCCTGACCAACCCCGGCAAGATCCCGCTCGAGCTGATCGAGGTCCAGGTCGGCTCCTACACCGGCGAGGACGACATCGTCCGCGTCGAGGATGTCTACGGGCGGTAGCGATATCGCCGTACGTCTCGGCTGCGTGACGCCGCCAGCGGAGCGGCGACGACCGCACCACGCTCGCGATCGGGCTGCGAGCCCGTGCCACCCTTTCCGACCGCCCGTGTCGAACCACGCCGCATCACCAGCAACGAGCACGGTCTTATCTCCAAAAGAGCTACACGCTATTTGCCCGCTGGAGTGATCGGCTTGTTCCAAATAGACCAATACCCGCCCTGTCGTCCGACGATATTTGCGGACATCATTCTTTCACTTGTCGTCTTCGACGCCGCCGACGTGGCGTTGGCCTGGGTAACCTCACGAGAGGAGTCGGTACGATGCGCGTCGCCGTCATTGGATCAGGATATGTCGGTCTCGTCTCGGGCGCATGTTTCGCGGATTTCGGACACACCGTCGTCTGCGTCGATCGCGACGCCGACAAGATCTCCGCTCTGAGACGCGCCGTCCTGCCGATCTACGAGCCGCATCTGGACGGCATGGTCGCCAGCAATCTCGCGGACGAGCGCCTGAGCTTCTCGACGGATCTCGCGACGGCGGTGGCATCGGCCGAGGTGGTCTTCATCGCGGTCGGAACGCCGGCGCGCGCCAGGGACGGCCAAGCCGATCTGAGTTTCGTCTTCGATGCCGTCCGGGAAGTCGCCGTGGCGCTGAGCGGCTACGCCGTCATCGTGGTGAAGTCGACCGTGCCGGTCGGGACCGGCGACGAGGTCGAGCGCATCGTCCGGGAGCTGCGGCCGCAGCTCGATTTCGCCGTCGTCTCGAATCCGGAGTTCCTGCGGGAGGGGGCGGCGATCAACGATTTCAAGCGGCCGGACCGTATCGTCGTCGGCGCCGAAGACGAGCGCGCGCGGGCGGTGATGGAGGAGCTCTACCGGCCGCTGTTTCTCAACAAGGCTCCGATCCTGTTCATGGGCCGGCGCAGCTCGGAGATGACGAAGTACGCGGCCAATGCCTTCCTCGCCACGAAGATCGCCTTCATCAACGAGGTCGCGGACCTCTGCGAGCAGGCCGGCGCAGATGTCCAGGACGTCGCGCACGGCATCGGCCTCGACAAGAGGATCGGCGCCAAGTTCCTGCATGCCGGGCCCGGCTTCGGCGGCTCCTGCTTCCCGAAGGACACCCAGGCGATGATCGCCATGGCGCAGGCGCACGGGGCGCCCATGCGCATCGTCGAGACCGCGGCCGCCTCGAACGATCATCGCAAGCGCATCATCGCCCGAAAGGTCATCGCGGCCTGCAGCGGCGTGCGCGGGCGGACGATCGCGATCCTGGGGCTGACCTTCAAGCCGAATACCGACGACATGCGCGAATCGCCGGCGATCTCGATCATCACGGCGCTGCAGGATGCCGGCGCGCGGATCCGTGCCTACGATCCCGAAGGAATGGATCAGGCCCGCGCGATGATCGCCAACGTCTCGTACTGCCTCGACGCGTACGATTGCGTGGTCGATGCGGATGCCGTCGTGATCGTCACCGAATGGGACGTGTTCCGTGCGCTCGATCTCGATCGCCTCCGCGGCGCGATGGCCCGGCCCATCCTCGTCGACCTGCGGAACGTCTACGGCCCCGAGCGGGTCGAGAAGGCGGGCTTCCGCTACGTCGGCGTCGGGAAGGGCGATGCCGACGCCGGCAAGCCGGATCGCGTGGTCCCGCTGGCGCTTGCGGGGTGACGGCACGGCCCCGGTCGCGCGTCACGCGACCGGGGCGTCTCACGTCCGGTCGTTCCTCGTCGTGACCGAGCGGGCAACCATCCCTTCCGTTGTTCCGGCGCCCCGAGACGAGCCCGATTGTTCTTCCGAATTAACGGACCGGAGGCTGTGCGAACGGCGCAGCTACGCGGCCGTCAGTGCGATGGCCCGCTCGCGTTCTCGTCCGGAGCCGCTGCGCTGCGCACCATCGTCATGGCCTCGTTCCGTCGCCGCAGCTCGGTCGGCGACAGGCCGGTCCAGCGCCGAAACGCGACGACGACCGCGCTCGCCTCGCGATAACCCAGCAGCCACGCGATCTCCGTGATCGGCAAACCCTTGATCCGGATGTAGTAGTTGGCGAGCTCGGCCCGCAGCTCGTCCAGGACCCCGCTGAAGGTCTTGCCCTCCTCGCGAAGCCGGCGCGACAGCGTGCGGGTGCTCATCCCGAGGTCGCGCCCAATGTCGGCCATGGTCGCCGTCCGGTTCGAGAGCCTCGGCGCCATCGCCTTCTTGACGTCGGACCAGAGGAACTTCGGCTCCGCCTGCGCCGCCTCGGCCGCATGCTCGAACTGACGGACGAGCGACCCGTGGAGGTAGGGGTCGAAGCTCGGCAGGCGCGCATTCGCGATGTCGACTGCGAATGCGATCCGGTTCTCCGATGCGCCGAAGTCGACCGGTGCGGCGAACGAGGTCTCGGTGTCTTCGGCGGTCTCGGGATGGACGTGGACGAAGCTCACGCCGAGCGGCGTCGCCGGCGTGAACGACGTCACCAGTCGATAGAGCGAGAGCATCAGGAATTCCGAAAGATGCCGGCTGGGGGCCAAGCCGACGTCGAGGGGGCGCACGGCCACCGTGAGGGCGACGTCGGATTGGCGATACGAGGCGTCGAGCCCGGCATCCTGCGTGCGCACGTAGCGCTCGAAGCAGCTCAGCGCCTCGCCGACCGTTTCCGACGACGCCATCAGGTAGAAGAACAGGCCCAACCGGCGCAGCTCGTAATCCTGGGCGATGTGCAGGCCGAGCGACCGGTCCTGGAGCACGTCGGCCGCAGTATCGAGAAAGACGCCCTGCTTCTCGGCCGCGTCGCCGCGCACCGGCATGTCCGCATCCGCGCCGACGAGGCCGGCCTGACGAAGCAGCGGATCGGGCTCCAACCCGGCCAGGACGAGCCGTTCGACCGCGAGCGCGACGGCCGTGCTGCTCAGGGACGGATCTTGTGGCAGCGCTGCGCCGAGGTCCGTCATGCGACCGCTTCACGGATCGGGTTTACGAGAGGAACGAGAGCGGATGCAGCCGACGAAAAGTTCGTGGCCGGGATCGCTCGAGATCGCCGAGGCGCGACGTCGCAAATATCTGGCGCGAAAAGACAAGACAGCGAGTCCATGGCGGGCGTATCCAATGGTCAAGCCGGCTACATCGAGCGTCCGCGCAACCGCGAACGCAATACGGTTTCTCTCAGTATTGAGAGAAACTTAGACGTCGCTCGGCCTGCACGTCAACGAGAACCCTCAGCTGATCGGGAGCGCAATAGTGGCGTCACAGACCTTTGGGATTACTTCTACCAGCATGCCTGCAGGCGCCATCGTGGTGCCGGTCGGCGTGGACATCCAATCCGTCGTCGACTCCGCGCCTGCGGGATCGACCTTCTGGATCGAGGCCGGCGAGCATCGCATGCAGTCGGTCACGCTGAAGGACAACGACCACTTCATCGGTCAGGAAGGTGCGATTCTCAACGGTTCGCATCAGATCACGGATTTCACCAAGGAAGGCGCGAATTGGGTCGCGAGCGACTAGACCCAGGAGGGCATGCGTCTTTCGACCGACAAGGGCATTCCCGGTGCCGAGCGTGCGGGCTATCCCGAGACGTTCTTCATCGACGACAAACCGCTCTCGCCCGTCGATTCGCTCGGCAAGGTCGCGCCGGGCAAGTTCTACTTCGACTACGCCGCCGACAAGATCTACTTCCAGGACGATCCCGCCGGCCACAAGGTCGAGGCCGGCGTGAGCCCGTTCGCCTTCGCGGGCGGAGCCAAGGGCGTGACCGTCGAGAACCTGGTCATCGAGAAGTACGACCCGCCGGTGCAGCACGCGGCCGTGGGATGGGACCCGTCGGCCCAGGGATGGGTGGTCCAAAACAACGAGATCCGGCTGAACTACGCCCTCGGTGCCTACGTTGGAACGGACGGCAAGATCGTCGGCAACAACATCCACGACAACGGCCAGATGGGTCTCGGCGCGAATGGCACCGACATTCTCGTCCAAGGCAACGAGATCGGCCACAACGGATATTTCGCCGGCATCGATCCCGGCTTCGAGGGCGGCGGCAGCAAGTTCGCCCAGACGACCAACCTCCAGGTCTTGGGTAATTATGCCCACGACAACAACGGCTACGGCCTTTGGACCGATATCGACAATATCCACACACTCTACGACGGCAATACCGTCGTCAACAATCTCGCCGGCGGCATCAGCCACGAGATCAGCTACGACGCCACGATCCGCAACAACGTCGTGACGGGGAACGGCAGCCCGACGGCGCCCTGGCTGTGGGACGGTCAGATCCAGATCCAGAACTCGAAGAACGTCGAGGTCTACGGCAACCATGTCGACGCGACGACCGGCGGCAACGGAATCACCTTGATTCAGCAGGACCGCGGATCGGGCGCGTACGGCCCGCACACCACCACCGGCAACGCGGTCCATGACAACGTGATCGTCGACGGCACGCCGGGCGCCGGCGTCTCCGGCTCGGTCGCCGACTTCGACGAGGCCGGATTGCGCAACGGCGGAAACAGCTTCGCCAACAACGCGTACCACTACGCCGACCCCTCGGGGCAGCACTTCTCCTGGGTGAACACCGGCTACGATTTCAGCGGCTTCCAAACGACCGCCGGCGAGGATGCCGGTGCGACGATCTCGACGCAGATCCCGGTGGCGCAGACCGTGCCCGTCGGGTTCACGCCCGCCCCCGAGACGCCGGCACCAAGCGAGCCGGGATCCCAGACGCCTCCCGTCGCGGCCGACCCCGCCCTGCCCGCGACCACCGCCCCGGCGGCACCGGAGCATGCGGGATCCGCCGATCCGGCCTCGACGCCCGTCGTCTCCACCCCCGTCGCGATGGAGCCAGCGTCGCCGGCGACCGCGCAGCCGGCGGCTCCCGAGCAGACCGGCTCCACGGCTCCGGCGCCCGTGACCGCGCAGCCCGGCGCGGGGATCGGCGATGGGACGCCCCCCGTCCCGGCGGCCCCGGACGAAACATCCGCGACGGGGAGTGCGCCGCACACCGACCAGCACGACCCCGGTCGTGGCTTGGCGCACTGCCATGGGGGCACGGAGGCACGGGGCGGCGGCGCGACGCCGACGAGCCCCGTCTCGGCATCCAGCGACGCGCACCCGTCCTGGGCCGATCTGCTGGCCGACCATGGCGTCGACCCGTCCGTCGCCAGCGCCATCTCGGCTCGCCTGGACGGCCATGTCGATTGGCAGGCCGTGGCCGGCAACGCGCTGCAGCACTACGCCGGACTGGCCGAGCAGCACTGGGCGAATCACGCCGGGGCCGAGACCGCGACGCCGATCGACCACTTCCACCACGCCTCTGCGGGCGGCCATTGGGGCTGACGCCGTCGAGACGAACACGACGGGGGGCCGGTCATCGGATCGGCCCTCCCCGGCGACGCGCGCTGCATTTCCAGCGACCAAACGCCTGACCGCCCTCTCGCTCCGCTCGGGCAGAGGGGCACGGCGACGGGCGGCGCACAGCGCACCCGGCATCAGGATCGCTCCGATCCGCGGGGCGATGGCAGCTGACGCCGCCGGTCCCGCATACCCGAAATCCTCCTCCATCGACTGCAAGGACGGTGATGTGGTGTTCGTGAAACCGCAGCCTGCACATCCCCGCGCGGCGTCCCGGCTGCCGGCCGGGGGCTCCGAGATCGCCTCCGCGATCGTCGTTGCCCGCCGCGCCCTGGTCGGGCTTGCCGTGATCAGCGGCCTCGTGAACATCCTGTGCCTGACCGGATCGTTCTTCATGCTCGAGGTCTACGATCGGGTGATTCCGAGCCGCAGCATCGCGACGCTGGTGGGTCTGTGCCTGCTGGCGCTGACCCTGTTCGTGTTCCAGGGGGCCTTGGAGGTGTTGCGCGCGCGTGCGCTGGTTCGCGTCGGCGCCATGCTGGACGAGTCGCTCGGCGTCCGCGTCTTCGAGACCACCATCCGGGCGCCGCTGGTCGGGCGCATGCCCGACGACGGGCTGCTGCCGGTGCGCGATCTCGATGCCCTGCGCAGCTTCCTCAGCGGCCCGGCCCCGGGGGCATTGTTCGACCTCCCCTGGATGCCGCTTTACCTCCTGATCTGCTTCCTGTTCCATCCGCTGATCGGCCTCGCCGCCCTGTCGGGAGCCGGCGTGCTGGTGGCCCTGACCATCGTCACGGACCGCCTGACCCGGCGGCCGATGCAACAGGCGACGGAACACGCGGCCAGCCGCGGCAGCCTGGCCCAAGCCGGGCAGCGCAACGCCGAAGTGCTCGCCGCCATGGGCATGCGCGACACCTTCATCCGGCGCTGGTCCGGCGCCAACCGCCGCTTCCTCGACGCGCAGCAGGTCGTCGCCGACATCGCCACCGGCCTCGGCTCCGCATCCAAGGTCTTCCGGCTCGCGCTCCAATCCGGCGTGCTGGCGCTCGGCGCCTGCCTCGTCATCTCGGGCGAAGCCTCCTCGGGCATCATCATCGCGAGCTCGATCCTGGTTTCGCGGGCGCTGGCGCCGGCGGAACTGGCGATCGCGAACTGGCGCAGCTTCGTCGCGGCCCGGCAGAGCTGGCGCCGGCTCGACGTGCTCCTGACCGCTTTGCCCGTGATGCCGACGCCGCTGCAGCTGCCGGCGCCGCACCGGACCTTGAGCCTGCAGGCCGTCAGCGTCACGCCCCCTCAGATCCAGCGGCTGGTCCTGTCCGACATCAGCCTCGACCTGGAGGCGGGCACCTCGCTCGGCATCGTCGGGCCGAGCGCGTCCGGCAAGTCCTCGCTGGCGAGGGCGATCGTCGGCGTCTGGTCGCCGGTCAGGGGCAGCGTCCGCATCGATGGCGCCTCCCTCGACCAGTGGTCGAATTCGGCGCTCGGGCGCCACATCGGCTACCTGCCGCAGGAAGTCGAGCTCTTCGAGGGGACCATCGCCGAGAACATCGCCCGGTTCGACCCGAACGCGTCGGCGGACGCCGTGATCGAAGCGGCGCAGGCCGCCGGCTTCCACGACACCATCGTGCAGATGCCGGGCGGCTACGACGGCCCGATCGGCGAGCGCGGCGTCCGCCTGTCGGCGGGCCAGCGCCAGAGGGTCGGCCTGGCGCGGGCGCTCTACGGCAACCCGTTCCTCGTCGTGCTCGATGAGCCCAATGCCAATCTCGACGTGGCCGGCGAGACCGCGCTCGCGGCTGCATTGCACGGGGTTCGCGCGCGCGGCGGCATCTCGATCGTCGTCGCGCACCGTCCCAACGTGCTGGCGACCGTCGATCTCATTCTCGCTCTCGCGGACGGGCGCATCGCCGAGTTCGGTCCACGCGACGAGGTTCTCGGCCGGCTCCTTCGCCCGACCGCCGTCCCGACGACCGCTCCGCCGGCGAAGGTGCCCGCCCGGGCCGACGCGCCGAGGCCGGCCTTCGCCGCCGCACAGCAACGGTTCCGCGCATGATTCGGACTGTCCCAGGCCTAGCCCGCTCGCTCGAGCCGCGCCTTCGCCTCGCGCTGTCCCGTGCGCGCGCCGGCATCGGGACGGCGGCCGGACGCCTGCGCGCCCTGGCCGAGGTTTTCGTCCCGGCGCCGGGCGCCCATGGAAGCCCGAGCTACGATTCGCTGCTGCGTCAGCTGCGAGCCGCCGCGATCCTGTCCGGGATCTTCGTGTTCGGCATCGGTGGTTGGGCCTGCCTGACGTCGTTCTCGGGCGCGGTGATCGCGCCCGGGCAGGTCGTCGTCGAATCGGAGGTGAAGAAGGTCCAGCACCCGGTGGGCGGGGTCGTCGGCGCATTGAACGTCCGCGAGGGCGATCGCGTGCGATCCGGGCAGGTGCTGGTGCGCCTCGACGACACCCAGATCCGGGCCAACCTCGACATCGTCGTCAAGTCGCTCGACGAGACGACGGCGCGCCGTGCGCGCGACGAGGCGGAACAGCGCGGCGCCGACGGGCTGATCTTCCCGGCCGAGTTCCTCGAGCGCGCGAAGACCGACCCGACGGTGGCGAACCTGATCGCCGGAGAAACCGCCTTCTTCACCATCCGGCGCGCGACCCGCGGCGGCCAGAAAGCACAGCTCAACGAGCGGGTCGCCCAGCTCAACCACGAGATCACGGGCCTGAACGACCAGTCTCGGGCGAAGGAGGGTGAGATCGCGCTGATCCAGAACGAGCTTCGGGGATTGCGCGAGCTTCGCCAGAAGAACCTGATCCCCGTCTCGCGGGTGACGGCGCTGGAGCGCGAGGCGACCCGCCTCGACGGCGAGCGCGGCCAGCTCCTGGCGGCGATCGCGCAGGCGAAGGGCAAGATCAGCGAGACGGAGCTGCAGATCCTCCAGATCGACCAGGATATGCGCGCCGAGGTCGCAAAGGAACTCGCCGATATCCGTGCCAAGACCTCCGAGTACGTGGAAAAGCGAGTCGTCGCCGAGGACGCGCTGCGTCACATCGATCTGCGCGCGCCGCAGGACGGCATCGTCCACCAGATGAGCGTGCACACCATCGGCGGCCTCGTCACGCCGAGCGAGCCGGCGATGCTGATCGTGCCGCAAGCCGACGCGCTCGCCGTCGACGTGAAGATCCGCCCGGAGGACATCGACCACGTCCATGTCGGACAGCAGACCGTGCTCCGATTCACCGCCTTCGACCAGCGCACCACCCCCGAGATCAACGGCGTCGTCGACCGGCTTTCGCCCGATGTGACGAAGGACGCCAAGTCGGGCATGAACGTTTACACCGCCCGGATCGCGATCGGCGAAGAGGAGAGCAGGCGGCTCGGGAAGGCGAAGCTGCGCCCGGGCATGCCGGTCGAGAGCTTCATCAAGACGACGGAGCGCACCGTCATCTCCTTCCTGACGAAACCGCTCGCGGATCAGGTCGCCAAGGCTTGGCGCGAGAACTGAGCGCGCCCGGCCTAGGCTACGCGGATAGACCCATCGCCGGGCAGAAGAACCGGCGCGACCTGGCCGTGGCTGCCATTCGCCGCCCCTTCGAGATCGGAGGGCTCGCAGTCGGCGAGATGGTTGAGGGCCCAGATGGCGGCCTGGGTCCTGTTCTGAACGTGGGTCTTGCGAAGAATGGCCTTGACGTGAACCTTGACCGTGGCTTCGGCGATGTCGAGGTTTTGGGCGATGATTTTGTTGGACTCGCCCTGGACGAGGCATCGGAGAATGGCGAGTTCCCGAGAAGACAGATTGCAGTAGCGCGGCGCCTGCTCCGGCTTGCCGGGCTGATCGCCGTCCGGAAGAGGCGCATGAGCGGGCGTCGCCTCTCGACACTCGCCGGAACAGGCCGCGGACAGGGCGGCCGCGGGAAGCACGCGCTCTCCCAGCATCACCAGCTCGAGCGATCTGACGAAGGCGTCGGCGCCGATCGACCGCAACAGGACGCCGTCGGCGCCGGATTTCAGCAGGTCGACGCTCGCATCCGAATGATCGCCCTGGATCAGGCACACGATACGGCAATCCGGATACCGGGCCTTCAGCGCGCCGATGGTCGCGGTCGAGGGCGCGTCCACTCCCTCCATCGCCAGGATGGCCAGGCGCGGCGCCTTGTGCCCGGTCGAGGATGCCAGCAGAGCGGTGAGCGTGTCGGTCTTGGCGACGACCTGCAATCGCGTTCGAGCCAGGATGTGTTCCATCCCCTCTCGAAACAGGCTGTTCGGCTCGACCAGGGCCGTCTCGACGATCTCGTCCGTCCGACGGCGATTCACCGGCCGCGGCACGGAGGACCGCGCGCTTTTACGCTTCTCTACAGCCATGAGAGCCTGCCTAAGACAGTTTTGACATGTGACCGTCGAATATAATCAAATCGGTCCTTCTCCATATGTCTCAAAAGGCCAGCTTGGTCCTCCCAAAGTACTATGCGCCATGCAGCGCAGGCGGCGGCATCCGGATGCCGATGTCGATCCGTGTGCGATCCCGAGCACGTCCTGTGCCGAGCGTTCGATCCTGCGAATCGAGGAGGTTCGTAACTGTTGTCGAAACACTAGTTGGGGCGCCCGGGGCGACCATCATAAGTTACATTTCCGCCGCAAACGTTGTGCCCGATGCTCGGCCCTCGCTCTTCGGGGCATGCAAAAATTGCGACAACTGTTTTCTCACCCGCGATGTAGAGCCCTAATCGGATCTCGGTGGCTCCATTTTAGAATTGACTTATCCTCCAGGATTTCCATTCTCTTTCTTTATAGATGCCCGGTCTTTCAAATTCGCGAGGCGATGATGTCCGAAGGGCTACGACTCAGCCGAATCAGAGCGCCAGCAGCTGCGTCGGCACAGCGCAGGCTCAAGATCACCGACCAGCATCCAAGCCGGTCGATAGCGACGCTGATCATCGGACCGTCAGGATTTTACAGCGAAGGACTGCGTAGAATTCTCGAAGATCATCAATATCGGAACATCATTCAATTACCACACCTCGATTGCTCGAATCATCTGCAGGATACCAGCCCGAAGCTTATCATCTTCACGGATGCAGCACACGGCACGGAGCTGGCGGAGATCGTTTCGGCGTTGCGGTCCAGAAATTCGGCGGCGCGTATCGTCGTGCTAGTGGATGAGAACGATCCCGATCGCTATGCGGACGCGATGAGCATCCCGGCGCACGCCTTCCTGAGCGCCGGCATCAGCCCTTCCGCGTTGATCACGGCACTGGATGTCGTCTTCGGCGACGGTGGCGTCCTGTCGATCAACTTCGCCAAGTACTTGGCGTCGCGTCGCACGCCGTACGAGCCCAAGCCCCTGAAGGCGGCGCCGACGGAACAGCGCCTGTTCCTGTCCGGCAGGGAAGCGGACATTCTCAGATGCCTCACGGACGGCATCTCCAACAAGCACATCGCCCGGCAGTTCGGCATCGCGGAGTCGACGGTGAAGATTCACGTGAAGAGCATTCTGCGCAAGATCAACGTGCAGAACCGGACCCAGGCGGCGATCTGGGCCCTGGGCCACGCTTCCCGCCCCGAGCAGGCCGAACGGGTCGGTGCCAAGCCCGACCCGTCGCTCGCCGACGCTCACTGAGAGAGAAAGGCGCCCGCTTCAGCGGGCACCCGACCCGGCGATCATCGCCGGCACCGTGGCGAGCAGGATGTAGAAGTCGAGCCAGATCGACCAGTTGCGGATGTAGAACGTATCCTGGCTCTGCTGCACGGCCAGGTCGCCGTCACTGCGCGACGACACCTGCCAGAGCCCCGTGAGGCCCGGCGGGACGCTGCGCCGCAAAGCCTGGAAGCGGCGATCGAAACCGTCGGTGTGGTACGAAGGAAACGGCCGCGGCCCGACGAGGCTGAGCTCGCCCCGTATGACGTTCCAGAATTGCGGCAGCTCGTCGAGGCTCGCCCGCCGAATGAACTGGCCGATCCAGGGCAGGATCCTCGGATCGTGCCTCAGCTTGAAGAACCGCAGCCACTCGCTCTCGGCCTGCGGGTCGGCAGCGAGATGGTCCTTCAGTCGCTGCTCGGCATCGACGTACATGCTGCGAAGCTTGAGCACGCCGATCGGCCTGCCGTTTCGTCCGACCCGCTGCTGCACGTAGAAGGCGGGCCCCGGATCGGCCCACTTGATCAGCAGCGCGAGGAGAGCGACGACCGGTGCGATCAGAACGATGAGCGGCCAGGTCAGGACCAGATCCGCCAGGCGCTTCAGGCCGAGATTGCGCGGCCTGTAGAGATCCCGGCGGATCTCGAACCCGAAGGTGCTGCCGAGCAGCCTGGTCTGCATCCACAGGCTTTGGAGATCCTGCGATTGCTGGGCCACGACGACCCGCGGGAACGGCAGCGGGCCGGTTTGCGCCATGTCGCTCGCCGCGAAATCGGCGGAGGAGCAGAAGATCGCGACCTCGACGGACGATCGGTTCTGCACCTCCTCGATCGCGCCCAGGATCGGCAGGAGGGCGACGGCCTGCCCGGCCTGCGTCGCGTCGGTTCTCCGGGCGCCATCGACGAGGAAGCCGATCGGGTTGAAGCCGAGCTCCGGCTGCGCCAGCAGCGTCGTTGCCAAGCCGGTAGCGCACGCGTCGGTGCCGACGATCACGGTCCGCGCCCCCCAAACCCCCTTCCGGATCAGGAAGCCTCGGACGGCGACCTCCGCGTAGAAGCCCAGGGTGACCAGGAGCAGCGTCGTCACGGTCAGGCTCATCGCGGACCCTGCGGTGAGGCCGTATCCGCTCAGGAAGACCAGGGAACTCAGAGCCAGCGCGAGCACGCTGTAGGTCCGCAGGCGAAGGCGCTCGGCAGGGCTCGGGTCGTACCCGCCGTAGAGCCCCGACAGGGCGAAAATCGCGCAGGCGAGGATCGGGAGAACGATCACGTCCGAGATGCCGGCGGCATCGGCGAAGATGCTCTGCCGTGTCAGAAGCATGCCGCCGGCCACGGCCATGGCCGCCGCCGCGGCGTCCGCGGACACGAGAGCGAGCGCCACGCCGAGGCAGCGCGCCAGCGCGTCGGTCCTGCGCAGAGGTCGGCCGCTTCCCCGCAGCGTGACGAGGGGCGAGGCGGCGGCGGATTTGAGGTCGGACGTCGGGAGTGTCGTGGCCATTGAGCGCGATCTCGGTCTCGGAGAGGGGATCGACGGCAGCGCGACGAACCGGGCGGCTCGCCCGGTCCACGGCGCATGCCGATGCGGCGTGGCCGCGTGGGCATCGGGATCGATGCCCACGCGCGTTCCTCGCTACTCGGCGGCGACCGCCGGGATCGGGGCCTGCAGGCTGCTCTGAGCTTCGAGCTCGCCGGAGATCCAGCGGTAGGTCGGGACGAGCCCCTCCGCGAGGAGGATGCGAGGCTCCCAGCCGAGGACCTCCCGGAGCAGGCTGTTGTCGCTGTTGCGGCCGCGCACGCCCTGCGGGCGCGACGTGTCGTGACGCTTGGACAGCCGCTTCCCGGCGATCGACGAGACGAGATCGACGAGCCCGTCGACCGAGATCAGCTCGTCGGTTCCGAGATTGAGGGGCTTGTCGTAACCGGATCCCATGATCCGGTAGATGCCCTCGACACAATCGTCGACATGCATGAACGACCGGGTCTGGAGGCCGTCGCCCCAGATTTCGATCTCACCGCCGTCCTGGCTGAGCGCCACCTTGCGGCAGATCGCGGCCGGCGCCTTCTCGCGTCCGCCGTCATAGGTGCCGAGCGGTCCGTAGACGTTGTGGAAGCGGACAACGCGCGTCGCGAAACCATAGTCCTCGGTGAAATATTGGCACATCTTTTCCATGTACAGCTTCTCAAGCCCGTAGCCCTCCTCGGGATCGGCAGGAAACGCGTCGGCTTCCTTCAGCGGGGTCACATCGGGCTGAAGCTGCAGGTACTGCGGGTAGATGCAGGCCGACGACGAGAAGAGGAATCTTTCGACGCCGAAGTCACGAGCGGCGTCGATCATGCCGACGTTGATCTTGGTGTTGTTCAGCGTGATGCCCGCGTGGGACGAGGTGATGTAGCCGATGCCGCCCATGTCGGCGGCGAGGTGGTAGACGTCGTGGATGCCCTTGACCGCGGCTCGGCAGGCGTCGGGATCCCGCAAGTCGCGGACCTCGAATTCGTCGGCTTGCGACGTCTCGTATTCGGGCATCTTGATGTCGACGCCGCGAACCCAATAGCCCTTCGCTTTCAAGAACGTCACCAGATGGTGCCCGATGAATCCTCCGGCCCCGGTCACAAGCACGCGTCGGCTCGACATTGTCTCTTCTCCCAGCGAATGCAACGCCGAAGAGTATGTTTAACGATACGTCAACATCCATCTCTAACAGGTATTACTCCCTCTCGCCGTCCTGGAATGCTGGTACGGCAAGCGAAGATCCGCACCGCGTTGCTTGGCTTGCTATGGACGGTTTTCATGATTCATCGGGTCCGCGCGTCGCCGGACGACACCCGCGTGCGGCGACATCATCGCAGCATGGCTGCGGGCATGGTTCGGAAGTCCGAGGTGGACCAGGGCGCAGTAGCCAGGAGGGCTAGTACGAAGCGAACGCTTCTTGCTGCTTGGACGCTGCGATACAGTATCGGCAGGGAGTGTCGATCGCTCCCGTCGCGTGTCGCCGCTGCTCCGTCCGTGCTCGAGCTCCCAGCATGAACGGACGCGTTCCTGCCTGTCGATCATCATCGTCGTTCGAAGACATCACGACGCCGACCTCGGTTCGAGCCGCCCCGGACCTCGGTCGCGGGGGTCGTGACGCGGCATCGTGCCAGACCGTTCGACGGAGACGTCGAGCCGACAGGACGCCGGTCACCGCGTCCCGCACGGGTTCCAGCCATGCCGCCAGCATCCGATCCGTCCGCCTCCGCCGTCGGCGATACTTCAGCGCTTCACACCGGGCTTTCGAGGCAGACATGGCGATCGAGGATCGAGACGACCTGGATCAAGGCGCGCTCGACCGGTGCCGGATATCCTCTGATCGATCAGGCGATCGTCAGCTTGGGGACCTTCGTCCTCAACATCATGCTCGCGCGCCATCTTCCACCATCGGAGTATGGGCACGTTTCGATCCTGTTCGGCGTGCTGTTCCTGTTGCAGGTCGTGAACACGACGCTGGTCTTTTATCCGATGACCGTCAGATGCAGCGTCGCGCTCCCGGACAAGAGCAGGGCGCTGATCCATACGAGCTTGTTGATCCTCGTACCGCTCAGCATCCCGCTCTGCATCGGCCTCGCGGTCGTGAACCTCGCCAACGGACGTGCGGACCTGGCCCTGGCCGCCATCGCCTACTTCCTGTGCTGGCAGTTCCAGGAGTATTGCCGCCGCGCCCTGTTCGCCGAATTGCGGTTTCGAGACGCCATCCTCGGTGACGCGATCAGCTACCTCGGCCAAACCTTGGTGGTCGTATCGCTGTTCTGGTACGTCGAATCCCTGTCCATGTCCGCGATCTTCTGGGTGATGGCGCTGACGTCGGCCGTCGCGGCTTGCGTTCAGGCGCGCCAAGCGCGGTTGACCATGCCGAATGCAGCGGGGCTCGCCGGGACCTGGCAGGATTTCTGGCAGATCGGGCGGTATTCGCTCACCAGCAACGTGCTCGGCATCACGCGCTTTCAGATCTTGAGCTGGACGCTCGCCCTCGCCTACGGTGCCGGCTCGACGGCGTCGTATCAGGCGGCGCTCAACGTCCTGAACGTCGCAAACCCGGTCCTGTTCGCGCTGCTCAACCTGATCCCGCAACTCGCGGCGCGGGCGCACCTGTCCGGGAGATCCAGCGCCTGGAACGCGGCACGCAACTGCGCCCTCCTGGGTGCGCCCGTCATCTTCGCCTTGTACTGCAGCGCGCTGATCGAGCCGCGGCTCATCCTGTCGGCGTTCTACGGTGCCGGCTCACCCTATCTCGACCTCACCGGCCCTGTGAGGGTGCTCGTCCTGGCGTTCATGGCGGGTTACGCGACCGAGGCGGTGTGCTCGTTCCTGCACGGGATCGATGCCCCGCGAACCGCTGTCGTGATCAACGGCATCGGCGTGGCGATATCGATCGTCGTCGGCCTCCCGCTGATCATCCTCTACGGCGTGATGGGTGCGGCCGCGGCGACGCTGATCTCGGCAATCGCGCGCCTGGTCGCCAGCCACATGATCCTGAAGAGGATGCTCCTCGAGGACCGTGTCGGACAGGTCATCTGACGAGACACGGGCCCCTGCCGAAGCCGGCCGAGCCGCCCCATGGGCGGTTGCGAACTTGACGCTTGCCGCGACCGGCACCGTGTCCGGCGCTCTTTGGCAACCCCGCCGCTCGCCGACGCGGTGTTGCATTGGTGCCGGCGGGGGACGCCCTTCCCGGCGGGACGCCTTCTCTCGTCCGCAGGCACCGCAGCAAGCGAGGATCGGCGCTTCCTATCCGTCGGCAAGGGTCAGACGGGGAGACGCTTCAGCTCAACGCCGTCCTCGTCGCGGATCACCAGCTCCCAGGTCTCGCTGGAAGGCGGCATCTCACCGCTCGCCCGCATCTCCTCGATCCCAGCCTCCGCCTGCTCGATCGCCTGATCGAGGCTGTCGGCTTCCACGCCGGCTTCGTCCCGGATCGCGATGTGGCTGCTCTCAAGATCGAAGCGAAAGCGTTGCGGCAAACCGACCTCCCGAGTTTCAAATTTTTTGGCCCCAGGCTCGTTACCGAGTCGTAAACAGCCGACTTTGCCGCGTTGCGCATCAGGACGGCTTAACCATGTCGCCATCCGCATTTGCACAAGCGCGCATCCGACAGCGGCCTACGTATTTTGATGAAATTTTTGCCCGCAAGTTAGCGTATCTATTGTTGCCTGCGCCGAACGGCTTAGGCCGTAGTCGTCGCGACCTGTCTCCATATGAGGACGTGAAAATCGTGCCCACTGAAGCCGCACCGCAGGATGGGCCTCGGTCAGAGGCCGACGACATCAGATGCAGACAGGTTCGAGAGCACGTTCGGGCCGTGCTTCGCAGGTTCGTTGAGTATCGCATTCGAACGGACCCGACCAAATAGGGAGAGACGGCTTCCGCGCGCGCCGGAGGCATGAATTCTGATTTGTCGAACGCGATGAGCTAGACAGAGGACCACTCTGGTACGACGCGCAATACTTACCGCAGAACGCGGAAGCGATGGAGTTGGGCTTTGGGAGTACCGCTCGACCGGATCGGCGGGCTTTTCCGGGCCGATCGAGAAGACCGGCCATGGCTCGCGGACCGGGGTACTCTGCCGAGGCGACGCGTCGACCTCGTCCGCCACGCAGGCGGGAAAGCACGGGTGGCCCTCACTGGGACGTGGGCGCCCGGCGCGACTCAGCGCGATCGGAAAGGGCTTCACATCGCCGATCGCGAGCGTGATCCGCTCGCGAACTCCTCCGGTCCCGACGTGACCCGGCAAACCTGAAGCGAGATCGCGCCCGGCGTCACAGTCGCGGTGACGCTCAACATCCCTCCCCGCCTCGAGCTTCGGCCTTTCGCATAGAGCGACCGCATGGCTCGAGCCCGAACAGCGGAACGCGGGAGGACGGCTCACACCGTGCTGTCCTGCACGCGCGAGGAGGTCGGTTTCCGTGATGGGGCAATGGCGGAAGCGTCGCCACACCGTCCGTCCGCATGCGTCGCCGAGCCACCCTTCGCCTTCGCCCGAGCTCATCCTCCGACCAGCCGAACCAAGCGGCTCCGTGCCATCCGCTCGCCCCGCCCTCGCCGCGCGACCACGAATGAGTTTTCAGCTTCCGAGTCTGTCGGGACCATCGATCGCGCAGACGGAACCGCTGATTTGCCGATGCAACCGACGTCGAACATCCATGGGCGCCGAGCGTTGACGAGAAAATCTCAGGCGAAGGACCATCCACGATGGATGCAAGCAACATGAGACGCGCCCTATCGATCCTTTGCCTGACGCCGCTGTTCGGATCCGCGGTGAGCGCACAGCCGATCGATCAGCCTGTCGCGCGGCCCGCCCCGATCTACGCCTCGGCAGGCTGGCCGGAGCCGGGCATCATCGACCTGCGACCGCTGCAGCGTCCGTGCTGGAACGGCAGCCGATGGTACGGTCCCTACGGCTACATCTGCTATCGGACACGGACGACACGGCAGGGATTTCCTGTCGATGTCGCCCGAATCGGATACTGACGTTTCGGGCCGGAATCGGTTTCGGCCGCCCTCGTCTTCCTCGAGAGCGTGGTCGGTGGCCTCACCAACCGAACGGCGGGGGGGTCGGCCCGCGATAGGCTTGCGCCGGAAGGTCCGTCGACAGGGCGTCGCGTCGACTGGGGGGCGGTTGCGTCGCCGGGGCGCTCGAGGATGGGCGTGCCGGCGCAGGATCGGTGAGGTAGCGCGGCTGATCGAGCGCCTCGGATCCGGCAGCGCCCGGCCTCGGCACCACCGGGCGACCGGAATCGACAGCATAGTCCGCGGTGCCCCGATCCGGCGGGATGCTCACGAGGGTCCGGCTGCCATTGACGGTGACGAGCGGGCGGGCGACCGCGGGCGGCGTCATCGTGGCGACGGGGTCCGGCGTGCTGGAAACCTGCACCTTCTCCGGCGCCCGTGCTGGGCGTGCGCGTCGCGGCGCCCGGGCGAGCCGTTCGGGAAGAGCCGCGCCCAGGCGCAGGCGGGACAAGTCGCGGATCAGGGATTCGGACGAGCCGCGGCTGCAATGATGGACCCTGAGCGACGCGGAGATGCGGCCCGGCATCTCCGACGTGTCGCCCAATCCGATGCCGTGCAGGTCCTCGATCCATTGCCACGCGAACGCGCAGCGCCCGTTCAGCGCGACGCCCACCGGGCCATAGGCGTTGCGCGCCGGCTCACGCGACACGCGGTACGGCCCGTCGGGCAGCTGGGCGAGTTCGGCGGCGATTCCGAGCCGCGTCGGCTTGGCCATGCCGGAAATGCCCGAGCCGGCGGTCCCCAAGCTCAGGTCGGCCCGGCTGCTGCCATCGCGGCCGAAGACGATCTTCTGATGCAGGGCGCCACGGCCGCGGGACTCGTCGACGAGAACGGCCGACCCGGCATCGGGGAGCGACACGAGCGGCACGCGCTGGGGCGATCCTTCGCCGGAGGCGTAGGCCGTCGCGACGAACGCGACCCGCCCGCGCGCCTCCTGCGCGGTGTTGCAGGCCGCCAGAAGACCGGTCAACAGCAGGATGCTGCCGGAGCGGCGCAGAGGCCGGCCGACACCGGGGAATAAGAACGGGATCATCGGTCCAGTCCCGTGCTGCGCGAATCGGTGCGAGATCTGTCGGACGCGGCGTCGAAGGGACCGAACCGATCGCCGTCGTGCGCCTCGGCGGTGCGGGATGGGTCCCCCTGCGTCAGGTTCGGGGCATCCGCATGGGCCAGCGTGCCGGCGGGCGGCAGCGGCAGCGCAGCCTGCGATGTCGGACGGTCCATGCCGTTCCAGGCCGGCAGCAGGGTGAAGCCGTAGCGTTCGTAGGGCATCGCCGGGACACCGGGCACGCGACGAGCAATCAAAGGTTGTAGCGCCTTGGCGTCGCGCAGAAAGTCCGCTTCGCGGCCACGTTCGGACGGCTCGGGGAAGCGGAACGGATTCTCGGCGGCGACGGGCAAGGGAAACTCGCCGCGCCGCACGGGCAACGCCCGGCCGAGGACCGCCGCCGGGACCGGCTTGGGGACGCGAACCTGAGCGGCGGCGGCTGCCCGCGCGGCCGGCGGGTCGCGGACGGGGTCGCAGGGTCCCGATGCTTGGGCGTCGGGCGCCGGCAAGACCAGATCCACCACGGTCGGGAACAGGCCATCGTAGCGGTTCACCACCTCGAGGAACTCGCGGGACTTCTTCAGGCGGCTCAGGGTGAGCGCGTAGCCCAGAACGGCGGCTTCCTGGGGCTTCCACGCGCTCGCACGCTGGAACCAGTCCGCGGCGGCCTCGAACTGGCAAGCGTTGTAGGCGTACCAGCCCAACGCCTGCGCACCCTCGCCGGAGGTCGTCATCAGAACGAGCTTGGCGAAGCGGTCGAGGCGCGCGGGATCGACGGCCGCGACCGGTGGCCGTGTCAGCCGGCGTCCCATCATGTCGAGGTAGAGCGCCGCGTTGGTCACGGACGGGCCGCGCCACGCATAGGCGACTTCCTCGGCTTCGCGCTCCTGCCCCAGCTCGCGAAGCGAGAGGGCGAGGCCGGTCGCGATCCGCGCATCGCCCCCGCGGGCGATGGCGGCCTTGAACCAGTCGAGCGCCTCGCGGAACTGGCGGCGGTGATAGGCATACCATCCGAGCAGGCTGAGCTCGGCGGGGTCCGCCGCCTTGCGCACGGCGTCGCTCAGCGCAGCGAGGTCCGCCGGTTCGATCTTCCCGGCCGGCTCCTCGTGCAGCACGGCCGCGATCCGTGCCCGCGTGACGTCGGGGCGAATCGCCTGGAACTCGCTGCTCCCGTCGGCGGCGGAATGGCCCATGGCGAGCAGCGGCTCGACCTGTGCCATCGGCAGGTTGGCCATCGCCTTCTGGATGGTGGCGAGCCGCAGGGCGGTGTCGGTTTGACCAATCAGGATGGTGCGGTAGGCGTTGACGGCCTGGGCCGTGTAGCCGGTGCGCGCGTAGGCCTCGGCGACGGTCCAGGCGATGTCGATGTCGAGGTTGCGCAGCGTGTCCGGTGCGGCGTCGACGCGGGCGCGGATCCGGTCCCAATCACCCTTCGCCTCAGCGGCCTTGACCTCGCTGCGCAGGGTCCCGCGGTTGAGCTTGCGCGCGAGGTCGTCCGAGGGACGCCATTCGGGATCGGCCGCCTGCCGCGCGGCGATCGCCGCGCGCACCTCGTTGACCCGTCCCGCGGTGAAGAGGTCCCAGAGCGGAGCCTCCTCCGGGGGGCTCGGCTTCAGCGTGTCGAGGTCGGTCGGCACGGTCCAGTTGGGATAGCGCCGCCGCAGGCGGGCGATCTCGGTCTGCACCCGCTCGTTCTGGCGCTGCGCGGCGTAGTAGCGAAGCCCACTCTCGTCGACGATCTCCGACGACGGTGCGCTGGTCGCGCCGAGGATCACCGGCGCGCGCCGGTCGTCGCGCAGGACGGTGCTCGCCGCGTCCGGCGCGCCCTGTGCCCGCGCCTGGGTCGCCGTTCCCGCCACATCGAGGCTCAGGCCCGCCAGCAGCGACAGGGCTGCGCCGCCTCGTCTCAGCGCCCGAGACATGAGCGATACCTCGTGTTGGCGGCGGCGAGCGCCAGGAGATGGAGGGTGGCGGGGTAGTAGTTTTCGGAGACGGCCGGCTCGGCGAAGCTCGGCGGCAGCGCGGCACCGGTCCCGGCGCAGGCGGCCAGGGCGGCCACGGCCGCGTAGCCGGGCTCCTGAAGCTGGCCCACCGTCTGGTCGCTGTTGATGTCGAGGATCGGCATGCCCGCGGAACCGGATGCGGACCAGAGCTTCACGAAGGGTTCGTAGGCCTTTCGGTCTTCGTATCCCGCCATCGCGAGATAGAGCGGCACACGGACCGCGTTGTAGGAGAAGGTCGCCGGAAAGCCCTCCGCCGGCTTCGGCACGCCGCCGCGCATCGCGATCCATTCGGTCGGCAGCCTCGACGTGCCGAAGCGGGCGCGCGTCATCAGGTCGAGCCCGGCGGTATTCAGGCGTGCCCAATCGAACTCCGGCGCGAGCGCGGCGAGCCGCGGAAAGGCCGGGAACACCCAGTACGACAGGTTCACGACCGGGCCGTCCGCCCGGTCCTCGGCCGAGAAGCCTGCGATGGCCGGCAGGAGCAGGGGCCCGCCTTCCGCCTTGAACAGGACGGTGCGCCGCGCGACGTCGACGGCGATGCGGCGGCCCGCGAGGCGGTACCCCTCGTCCGACCATGCCTCGGCGGCTTCGGCCAGGGCCCAGGCGACGAGGATGTCGCCATCGGTGGCATCGTTCACGTCGGCCACGCCCGGCCGCTTGTCCGGCTCCCAGCGCCAGGCGAGCAACGCGTCGGGACGGACCATCAGGTTGGCTCGGGTCCAGCCCCAGATGCGCTGGAAGGCGTCGCGGTCTCCCGCCGCGACGGCCAGCAGCATGCCGTAGCCCTGGCCCTCGCTGTGGCTGATGCGGCCGTTGCCGGTATCGACCACGCGGCCCTCGGGCGTGACGAAGCGGCTCCGGTAGCTGCGCCAGGCACCGATATCGCCGATCGCGTTGAACATCGTCGGCGGTCCAGCCGGGCGGGACGATGCCTCACCGACGCCGTCCGGCGGCGCGGGCGCCTGCGCCGCCGCCGGCAGCGCGAGGAGAGGAACCAGGAGAAGGGCGGCGAGGCGCCGGCGCAAGGGGCTCATCGGTCGGACTCCCGGTCGTCCCCGTCGGCGTCCCGCCGCGCGTCGGGGATCGGCTGGCTCCTGCGGCCGACTCCGCGGAGCATCGCCTGCGTGCTGAGGCCGAGAAGGACGGCCGCCGCGAGCAGGGTGAGGACGAAGGTGTTGGGATTGGTCGAGAACCACCCCGCCAGCACGAGGCGCGTGTTCTCGAAGGTCCGCGGAACTGTCTCCACGATCTGGCCCTGGCGCGCGGCGAAGGTGGTCAGGGCACCGTCGTTGGCGTCGAGGGCGGCGACGCGTCCCTCGAGCTGGTTCCACACGACAGGAGCGCTCAGGCAGATGGCGGAGGCTTGAAGGGCGGCACCGTTGGGTGCGGTGAAGACGGTGATCGCCGTGTCCGGATCGTGGCCCGCCATGCCCTGGCCGACGACGAGGGATGCTCCGATGCCGATCGTCACCGGATCCTCGCGCACCTGATCCGTGAGCCACCCCGTCGCCGCGGCCATGGTCTCGGTTGCCGCGCTGCCGAGCCTGCCCGTCGCGTTCGACAGCATGTCGCCGACGGAGTCGCGGTTGCGCACCGCGGTGCTCCAGGACGAGACGAGATCGCGGGTCTCGCCGTCGCTGTCCGCGTCCCGGGCGCGGCGCGGCATCACGAGAGCGGTCCGCGAGGCGGACGCCGGCAGGGCGCAGGCCGGCGGCACGTCGTTGCGGAGACGGTCGAGGCTGAGGCCCGGGGTCGCATCGGGCTGGGCGGGCGACGGCAGCGCCGTCGCCCGCGTCTCCCAGATCCGCCGGATCTGCTCGGGGTCGAGCCCGACCGCGCGCAGCACCTCCGGATCGAGGGCGCGGGCCGGCGCCACGACCACCGTCGGCGCCCTGCGCAGAAGCGCGTTCTCGTTTCCGATCTCGAAGTCGATGGGGCGACCTGCGGCGAGCGCGAGACGGACCGCGATGGTGGCGGCGGCCGACATCGATTCGCGGTCCGGCGTCGGCACCACCAGCCGCGGCCGTTGCGCGGACCGAAGGTAGGGCAATCCACCGCTGGCGGTCGCCGCGAGTTCCGGCAGGCGCAGCGCGCGTGCGAGGGGGGGAAGCGTCAACGTCGTGTCGTTGAGGAACAGGAAGCGCTTCGCCTCGACCCCGCTGTCCTCGCAGGTCCGGTCGGCCCGCGACGGCAGCCGCGCCGTGATCTCGATACGGTTCCGGCCGGGTCGCCAGCGGCCGAGCGGCAGCGGCATCGCCAAGCTGCGGAAGACCTCGCCCTCGGCGCGGGGGAGCGTGTCGCTCGCGACGTTGCGCCCGTTGACGTCGACGATCACCTGCGCGCCGGTCTCGAGGCCGGCCGCATAGCCGCCCGCCATCGACAGAATGGCCTTCCCGTAGTCGGCCGGGATGAAGTCGACGGGGAGGGTCACGTCGAAGCCCGTCCGGAACAATCGCCCGGAGAACTCGCGATTCTGCACGCCGAAGCGGGACAGGGGCACCGTGGTGCCGCCGCCGAGCTCCAAGCCGCGGGCGAGCGCGAGCTGGCGCAGGCCCTGCGGGCTGCCTTCGGCGACGCGCGAGGCGGAGGCGGTGAGCACCCCACCGGCGGATTCGATCTCGGCGGCTCCGCTGCCGGGCACGATCAGGGTCGCGGCCCGCTCCGCGTTGGCCGGGAGGAAGACGAGCGCCTGCCCCGTCGCGGCCTGGGCCGCGTCGATGCCGGGCAGATCCCGCAATTCGTCGGCCGAGCCAATGACCAGGTTGAGGCCCGCAGGCCCCTGGAGCGGTGCCCCGAACTCGACGGAGACGTGGGCGTAGCGGCCCGCGAGCGCGACGCGCTGCACCAGGGCGATGATCTTCTCGAAGGTCGAGAACCCCGGCTTGCTCCGGAGCACCACGCGCAGCGGCACGAGGCCGCGCGCATCCGGTGCCACCGCGGGCAGGTCGCGCAGGGACCGCACGGTTTCGACGCCCGCCGGCATCACGAGACCGGTCCAGGACGGGTCGATTTGGGTCCACAACTCGTAGGTTGCGGCCAGCGAGCAATCCACACGGTGACGCTGGACCGCCGAGATCGCGATCGCATTGTACCCGGCCTTGAGCACGCCCGCGGGGATGTCGAACTCGATCACCTTGACGGCACCGGGCGCCTTGATCGGCGTACGGCCGAGGACGACGTCGTTGACCGCCGCGGTCAGGAACGAGGCTTCCGGGACCACCGAGATGGCGGCGAGGTAGCCGACGCGAAGCCGCAGCCGCTCGCGTGCCTGCTCGGCCGTGACGTAGACCGGCCATTGCAGGGCGTCCTCCTCGCCGCTGAGCCGCAGGCTCTCGCCGGTGGCGGGAAGCGGGCGCTGGGGCAGCGATACGGCGGCCTGCGACACGGGGACCGGCGTCCCGGCCTCCGGGCCGTCCGGCGACGGGCCCTCGGCCCGGCGCGGGGGGCGTGCCGCCTCGTCCGCTCCGGGGATCGTCAGGGCGTGCGGGGCCCCGCGACCGAGGAAGCTCTGCGCCCCGGCGCAGGGGGCCAGGAGCAGGCCGGTCGCCAGCACCATCGCGGCCCGGAGGCCGCGGAGCGAACGCGCGGCGATCGCACGGGCGGAGGGGAGATCAATCTGAGCCATGTCTCAGCCGGCGCTTGGGTGGGGCGAGTCCGAATTGCGCCGGCGGTCGCGGACGAGCGCGGCGTTCTCGGCGTCCAGCATCATCTGGAGCCAGCCCGGCGTCGCATCCTCGACCTTCGGCACCGGCTTCGCGCTCCGGACGGTGATCTCCGACGATCCGACGTTGGCGGCCGGCTCGGCGCGGGCGCCGTCGACGAGCCGGCGATGCATCATCACCGTGCGGGGAAGCGGCACCTCGACCTGGGGCGCTGCGGCGGGGACCGGTGCCGGGTTGCCCTTGAGCAGGTACGCCGCCGCGCGCACCGGGCCGACGACTCCCCACCAGACGAACTGCAGGATCCCGGCGAGGAGGTTCTTGTGACCGCGCCGGCGCTGCTGGAACCGGGCCATCGCGTCCGCGTCGCCGTACATGAGGTCGGCGAGGACGAAGTACGCCTCGGGCGGCAGGGTCTCGAAGTCGAGCCGCCACACGGATTCCTCGCCGGACGCCGTCATCGCCGTGAGCCGCACCGGGATCGCGGCCCGGACGGCCTCCGCGGACAGCCCGTCGCGCGGCGGAACCGAAAGCAGGCCCGCGTTGGTGTCGGTGCTCCGCTGCATCGGAACCACGGCATCCATGCGGACTTGGCAGCCGGCGCTCGAGATGCGCTCGACGGCCACGTCGACCGCCATTCCGTTGAGGGTGAGGACGGCGCGGCGGTCGACGGCCAGCGACGGGCTGGTCTCAGTCTGGCGCCGCTCGGCCGCAACGCCCAGAGCGGCACCGGCGGTGATCAGGTTGAAGCCGTTCCACAGGCCGACCACGAGCATCAGGTTGGTGACGCCCGGCTCGAACAGGTAGCGATAGCTCGCCACGCAACAGCCCGTCAGCAGGACCGCGAACACCAGGAAGAAGGGCAGCGCCAGGGGGGAGAGCTGGTCGCGGTCCAGCGTCACGTTCTTGGCCGTCACCTTGAACTGGGGCCTGCGCGGCGACAGGATGACCGCCGCCGTCGCCCGGATCAGGAACAGGCCCTGGACGTATTCGTACAGCTCCGACACGAACGGCCAGCGCACGCGGCCATAGAGATAGTTCTGCATCATCAAATTGACGAGGATGTAGGTCGCCGTATAGGCCACCGCCTCGTCCACGTTCGCGATGACGATCTTCATATCGAGGAAGATGTACAGCAGCGGCGCGATCATGAAGATCAGGCGCGGAATCGGGAAGAACCAGAACGTCATGCTCGACAGGTAGCACAGGCGCTGGATCGGCTTGAGGCCGCGCTTGAACATCGGGTTCTTCAGAAGCATGATCTGGAGCATGCCCTGGCACCAGCGCGAGCGCTGGCCGATGAAGTCCGAGAGCGTCGCCGGCTGAAGCCCGGCGATCAGCGTCTTGTCGACGTAGACGCTGGTCCAACCGCGCGAATGGAGCTCGAAGGCGGTCTCGCAATCCTCGGTGATGGTCACGCCCGAGAAGCCGCCGGCCTCCTCCAGGGCGGTCCGGCGAAGGAGCGCGGCCGAGCCGCAGAAGAACGAGCCGTTCCACTTGTCGAGGCCGCGCTGGCCGATCGCGTAGAACATCTCGTTCTCCGACGGCATGCGATCGAAGGTGGCGAGGTTCCGTTCCACCGGGTCGGGATTGAGGAAGGCGTGCGGCGTCTGCACGAGGAACAGCTTCGGATCCTCGGCGAAGTGGCCGACGGTGTCGCGCAGGAAGGAGCGGAACGGCACGTGGTCGGCGTCGAGCACCACCACGACCTCGCCGCCGGAATTCTGGAGACCGTTGTTGAGGTTGCCCGCTTTCGCGTGCAGGTTGCGCCGCCGGGTCAGGTAGGAGACGCCGAGCTCCGCACAGAGCGTCTGCAGGTCCGCCCTGCGCGTGCGCGCCTCCTGCGCGGCCGCCAGATCGGAATCGGTGCATTTCTGATCGGTCCCGCCGTCGTCCAGAAGCCAGACCGTGAGCTTGCCGGCCGGGTAATCGAGGGAGCGGGCCGCCGCCAGCGTCGTGGCGAGGATGTGCCGGTCCTCGTTGTAGCTCGGCACGAAGATGTCGACGGTCGGCAGGTCCGCATCGTCATCCGCCGGCACGAGGGCGCGCGTCAGCGGATCGGCGTTCACGATCAGGCTGACCATGAGGATGTAGAAGCAATAGACCTCGGCCAGCGCCAGCGTCACGCCCGCGGCGAAGCCGAACGGATCGGTCGTTGGCGGCAGCGTGCTCGACAGGCGCCAGTAGAGGTAGCGCAGCACGATGAGGCTGCCGACCGCCAGGAACACCGAACGCCCGACCTGGCCCCGCGCGAACAGCCAGAGGAGGATCATCAGACCGATCGCGCCGAGGCTCATCTCCAGCTGGATCGAGGTTCCGACCGGCTGTGCCAGCAGAAGCAGCACCACGGCAGCACTCACAAGCCAGGCTGCACGCACGAGGACGGATGTCACGGGCTCGATTCCTCGAATCAAAGAATGTCGCGCATCGCGGAAGTCTCGGATGCAGGCACGGTTACTGCCGGATTGCGGCGCTCAACGGTTGTCTTTCGGCCGGAGGTTCATCAGAAGGCTGCTCGACCTTCGACGCTGGTGTAATAACCACCCTTTTGGATCCGATCATATGCGTAGCCGGCGCCAACGGAGAACTTCATTGGCCCAATGGTGAATCCGGTAAGATGAGCGCCCAATCGCCACTGGTTGAAGAACGCATCACCCAGCAGCGTCGCCTCCGGGCCGACGAAGACACCATCGGCCACGGCAAAACCCGCCCGCATGCGGACATAGTAGGCGCTGAACAGCGTCGAATAAGAGGCGTTGGCGGCGAACAGAGTGTTCGCCGTCGGATTGAGATAGAGATCGGCGGCGACCTTCGCGCCGATGCCGGTTCCGAGCACGGGATTGTTCGGATCGATGACGGACAG
The DNA here is from genome assembly GCF_008039875.1 of Methylobacterium sp. WL119. Taxonomy (GTDB): domain Bacteria; phylum Pseudomonadota; class Alphaproteobacteria; order Rhizobiales; family Beijerinckiaceae; genus Methylobacterium. Next base: position 55,217 of record NZ_VRUU01000007.1, read on the forward strand.
CGAATTGCTGCGGATGTTCACGCCGACGTAACCGGCGAGCGCGGCCTGCTGCCAGATCCATTCATAGCCCAGCATGGCGGTGCCCTCCTCCTGCTCGCCGCGCACGGTGCGGCCGGTGGAGGACGGATAGGAATACGTACCGGCCACGCCCTGCAGCCGGATGCGCGGACCGCTCTCGTTGAGCGGGGTCACGGGCGCGATCGTCGCGGTGACGACACCGAACGCCGAGCTGTTCGAGGTCACGGTGGCTGCGGAGTCGATCGCGACGATGTAGTCGTCCTGCACGGATTCCCGTTCCGCGCCGGTGTACCAGTCGGCCGCCGCGACGACGTTCGGCGTAGCCAACGTCGCAATTGCTCCGAAGACACAGAGACCAGCGCGAATCTTCGTCATGATGTCGTCCGAGGGTGCAGGCGGATCATCGCGGCGCGCCGATGTCCCGCGGCACAAAGAGCTTCATAAGGATTAAAGGATGGTTAACGCCCAATATCTGGGACCTCTAAATGTGCTTTGATTATTCAACCATTGGTTGTAGTGGCGATATATTGCCCAGATCTGCAGTCTAAATTTGCTGACTTTGTAGGCTTTCTGCGCGGATCACGCTGCTGAATTGAGGCCGTGCTGCCTATAGAATGTCTCAGGCGATCAGGTGCAACGTTTCAGACGGGAAGCTGTCGGTAAGTCAATCTTCGAGCTGGAACACGCACAGGTAAGACCTGCCCGGAGATCCGGAACCAAGAGGTGGCGACACCGGTCGCAATCGACTCCGTGACATCGGTGCGCTCGTCGGCGGTGACGACGCCGATAGAAGGTTGGACGCCGATCCGGACGGGCTCACGATCCAAAGCTCCGCCGGCAATACGCTATGTCGCCCCCCCTGATCGACGAGAGAGGGACGATGTTTCCTTCCGGCTGGTCCGCGACAGGATGCGCGTCGCGAATCTGCGCCGGCCGGGCAGGACGCCCTGTGGCCTTTTTCCTACACTTAGGAAATTCCGTGCAACACGGCGCTTCGACGCGGCGAAGGGAACCTCGCGCCGAAGCGGAGATCAAGACCCTCCACGCGCTCGATCAATGAACGGGCGTGAAAAGGATCGATCGCCTTCATTCGGCGCGATAGATCGACGTCGTCAGGAACCGAAGACCGTGCAGCCCGCCGCAACGCGGAGCTGTGTTCCGGTCGGGAGACGGACAACTCCAGATCAGCGCAAGCGATCGGGACGTCGACTTCGAGCGAACCGGCGTCCCCGTGCCCGGTCAGGCATCACGCTGCATCGGCGCGGCGCGACGGCTTGGTCGCGCCGGCGAGGGCATCGACGAGATCCTGCGAGCTGAACGGCTTGCGCAGTGTTTGGACCGCAGCGTTGCCCCGGAGAGGGATCGCGTCGGGTGCCATCAGCACGATGGCCGTCGCCGGATGCGTGCGCGACACGACGTCGGCCAGAAAGACCCCGTCCACCGCCGGCATCGCGTGCGCGCACAGCAGGACCGCGTAGGCGCGGGACTCGGCGAGAGCCTCGCTCGCCTCCTCCGTTGACGCCACGGGCGTCACCGCATAGCCGCGACCGATCAGGCTCTCGGCCGTCGAGGCGCGAAGGACGGCATCGGGCTCGACGAGCAGGACCTGTTCCGCCTCACGGGCGGGATCGGATGGCACAAGGCTCTCCCGTGCGATCGGGAACGTCAGGGTGATGGTGATGCTCGCGTTCGCAGTCGCGACGCCGATGGCCCCACCGATCGCGTCCATCTGGCCCCGGACCGCGGCGACGCCACGATCGGCCCGGAAGCCGTCCGGGGCCGAGAATCGGGCCCGCAGGCCGATCTGGGCGTCGCCGTGATCAGACGCCTCCTCGACCGAAAGCGTCACGATCGCATCGGTCGGGAGGGAGGCGCGTGCATCGCTGGCGACGTTGAGCAGGGCGACTTCCAATTCGCGAATGCCGCATGCGAGCTTCGGCAGGGTGCCCGCCCACGGCGTCAGCACGAGCCCGGGCAAGATCGCCGCGCGGATGAAGTCGACGGTCTCGGTCACGACGCGCGCGGCGTCGCCGTTCTGCACGACCGGGCTGTCGGGTTGGACGAGCGCCAACATGCGCTTCAAGAGTGCGGAACCACGGGCGACATCGCGCCGTGCGGTCTCCATCGCGTTGTCATCCGCGAAGGCGGCATCGTTTTCGATGTTGCGCAGGTCGGCCCAGATCGCGTCGAGGGCGCCGCCGATGTCGTGCGCGATCCCCGCGACGATCGCCTGTGCCGGGAAGGCGGCCGGCGGTTCACCGACCTCCGCCAGCACGGCCCCCGGCGCGACCGATCCGGTGGACGGCGCGGGAAGGGCGACCTGGGCGATCTCACGCGTCAAGGCGTGGAGACGGACCGGTTGCCCGTTGAGCGCGACGGCGGTGAGGCGCAGGACCAGGCGGCGGCCTGCACTGTCATCGGGACCGGCGAAAGAACGAATGACCGCCTCTCGGATGGAGCCGGGCTCCTCGCACACGGCGCGCATCGTGTTCTTGAGCAGCGCGCGGTCGTCGACCTCGATCCGCGCGAGCATCTCCTCGAGCGTACACGCCCGCTCGGCGGCATTCTCGACCGCGGCGGCCGCGCCGTCTGCCCAGGTCACCTGCCCGTTCCGCAGGTCGACCTCCCAACTCGTGAAGCCCCCGAGCAGCCTCGCCGAGCGGACGCGGTCGCGGCTGCGTGCCAGGGCTCCCCGGGACTCCCCGAGCAGGCGCTCCCGTCCTTGGCTCCGTCCGATGCAGGCGCCGACGGCATCGGCCAGGTTGGCGAGATCGGCGGTGGGCACATCACGACGGAGCAGATCCACCCGGTCCTGACGGGCCGCGTCGGCGATCCGTTGCACGTTGCGGCCGAGCCGTCCCCCGACCGCGCCGCCGATATAAGCCGCGCCGAGGGCCGCCGCGGCGAGGGCGAGGAACGTGGCGGGGCCTGCGCCCGCGGCGTCCTCGACGAGATCGCGCTGTTTGACCGAAACGATCCACCCGAGCCCGGCGCCTTCGGCGATGGCTGCGGTGGCCTCATGGGTTCGACCCACCTGCGCCAAGCCGGTCGACCGATGAAGCGTACGCCCGCCGGCATTCATGACTTGAATGGCGGAGTCGCGTGCCGCACCCCCGAGGTTGCGGCGCAGGGCGGCGACCACCTCCTGGATCCAGTCCGGCTTGAGCTGGACCGCGAGGACGCCGATCTCCGTTGTGCCGCCGGCGCGAACGGGCGCGCCGATGATCACGTTCGGCGGGACGTCGCCGCCCGTGCGGGTGCGATCGCTCGCGTCGCCGATCACGATCCCGGATAGGCCGCGCGAAAACCAGGTCGTCCCGGACACGTCGGCGCCGGCGAGCGATCCGCTCGCGGTGACCAGCACGCGACCGCTCCTGTCGGCGACGAGGATGTCGGCATATCCCGGATGAAGAGCACGCCAGCGTCCGAGGACTTGCTGGACCGTCGTCCCGTTCCCATCGCGCCCGAGCACCGTGTTTTCCGCAGCAAGGCTGACATCACGCCCGACCGTCGCCAATTCCTCGCTCAGCCTGTCGGAAATCAGGTTCGCCGTACGACGGACGTCCGCTTCGCTCCTGCGCGCAGTCTCCGCAGCATCTTCAGAGCCGACGAGCAGCACGCAGGCACCGCCGGCAAGCACCGCGACCAGGAGGATCGCGGCCAGCAGGACCCGAAGCGAAATCGATCGTCCCATATGCATCATCTACGCCCAAAGAGGCTTGTCGCCATCCGGTCAAGCAGATCAGCAATTCGATAGACATGGTTAAAGAACGGTTAATGATCTCCCACATCTAAGAAAATAGACCTTTCGACAAAAGTTCCGATCGGCGCGCCCCTGGGTTGCAAAGTTGCGGCAGCAATCCGGTACATCGCAGTGACGATGGCCGAAACCCTTTTCTGCCGATCCAAATCCAGCAGCCCGAACGATGAGCGGATCAATTCACCCTCGGCAGGATCGCGATACCGAAATGTGAAGGCCAAGCCCATGCTGCTCAGAGGATCACCGCGTGACATCACCGGCCTCGCGTGGATGGCCAGAGGTCGACCGGCAGGCGAGATCCGAGTGACGCCGTAGGACCTGGCGAGCATTCTCAGCGCTCTCTTCATGGGACGGAATCAGGTGACTGATTGGCTCCGTCGGGGCGGCACTTCCATGGGAACCTGGCACAGAACGCGGCCTTCGCAGCGCAGCATTTCCAAACATTATCAAAGTCTTGAATAAAATCATGTCGCGCGCGCAGACGCTTGGGCTCTCACCGCGTCGCCGCAGCCTCGATCAAGCGCCGGCTCTTGCTTGATCGGACATCTCGACGACGATAGTGAAACCCTCGGACGTGGCGTCGAACCAAAAGACGAACCTCTTCGAGCCGGTGAACCAAGCTGAGAGACGGCTGCTCCCGACAATCTGCTCGGCGGCAATTTCGCGCCAGTTTCCATTCGGCTCCGAAGCGCGGACCTACAACCAAAGCGCTCCCCCAAATCGCCATTGAGCCCGCAGATGATCCGTACGACAACACCCGCAACGAGATAAGATCTATTCCAAAAGGGCATGTGAGGAAGGCGAATATTGTCATGCCGGATCGGACTGCAAACAATCTTGCGACGGATAGCGATCTCGCCAAAATCGATGCGGGATTACCACAGCGCTTGCATGCTCTCGACGCGGTTCGTGGCCTTGCAGCCGCCATCGTGCTCAATCATCACTGCCTTACGATCATTCCCGCTTACAGCGACTATTTCTACTCCGACTGGACAACGGAAGCGAGATCCGTCACGGAATATATCCTGTTCTATACCCCGGCGAGGATTTTTTGGTCGGGCTATGAAGCGGTCACGCTCTTCTATGTCCTGAGTGGCTTGGTGCTGGCTTTGCCTTGGATCGAAGGACACCCTCCGCAGTATCGCGCATTCTTGGTCAAGCGCATCTCCCGAATTTATCTTCCGTATGTTGCGATTATTGCGATTGCGGCCGTTGCAGTCTATTTTCTTCAGCCGATTTTTCATATTTCCGGGGGCAGCAATTGGATCAATACCGAAACGTGGTCGGCACCTGTTACGATCGAAAACCTCGTGCAGCATGCACTGATGCTGGGGCAGACGAACTTCCGCCTCAACGGAGCTGTTCATTCCCTTGTTTGGGAAATGCGTGTCTCGCTCCTGTTTCCTCTGCTTATGATACCCATGATCTCATGGAAATGGAGAGCATCATTAATTCTTATCATGGTATGCTTTCTCATCGTCGCAGCAATACACGTCCTCCTCAGATCCGTGCCTGAGAATTCATTGACCGGAACCATTTTGTGGGAACTCCAACATACTGCCTATTACACGATATTTTTTGTCATCGGCGCCTCGATGGCCCTCAATCTGGATAGAATCCGGCGGTTCTTCGAGACGACCTCAAAATACCACGCTGGCGAGTTCGTGATGTGTGCCGGCCTGCTTATGGTTCAAACTCATTGGTCGCAGACACACGCCTTTCACAATATTGGCGTCGCAACCGGATCGGTTTTCGTCATATCCGCAGCACTCGCGCCAGGTCGGATCGAACGCTTTTTATTGGCTCCGCCGCTACAATTCCTGGGAAGGATTTCATACAGCGTCTACCTCGTGCAAGTGCCAATCCTGGCGGCCGTCACGTTTTTTCTCCAAAACATCCTTCCCCTTTGGTCCATGATAATTATTGTCTATCCCTTAGTATTGACGAGTGGCTGGGCCTTTCATGTTCTGATTGCCGAACCGTGCGCGCGGCTTGGAAAGCGCATCACGAGGCTGCGACAGCAAAATCCGCAACGTCCGATATCGATCAAACAAATTGCGTCGAGTCGCGTCCAATCATGAAGCGACGGCCGAATCGTTTTGTATCCTGCGGCATTGCTGCTGTTTCGACATCCTAGCGGTGTGAAGCGGGCGGATGCTCGCCGGATGGCGGTTCAGGGATTTTGGACGGTACGGGCAGCCGTCACGTCCGCCCGCGACTGTTCAGCCGCGCGCAGCGCCGCCTTTTACGGGTGATGCCTTGCCGGGCGAAGATTCGAGCCAGCGCGCCTGTGCTGGTTGCCACGCCCTGCACGGCCCGGGCATCGCGCAGTTCGTCCAGACAGATCGCAGGATGCGCTTCGTAAGTTGCTTGGATCGGATCGGCTTGGACCTCGATGGCCTGCGAGCGCCGATCGCTGCGCTGCGCCCACGATGCGATCTGTCCCTCCTCCCGCACGCGCTTCGCCCAGCGGCTGGCACGCGACACGCTGACTTCGAAGCGGGCGGCGGAGCCATGGCAGGTCGCGCCTCCCCGTCAGGGTCGCAACAACCCGCTCGCGCCGATTGATCAACAGGGATGACGGCATCGGAAACGCTCCTCAGCCCATCAACGCCTTACCCAAAAACCCGCCGCCAACCGACGGGGCGTAGATCTCAGCTCCAGCAGGCAACGACAAATAAAACCGATTGTCGATGGGCATATTTCTATATCCCAAGATCGACTACGCCGTATTATATTTACACTCCATCTGAAAAATAAATAATATCGTTGAAAGCACTGACTTGACCTTAAGTATCGAATCAATAAATTCACAGATTGTTTTGTTAGACGGTGTTTGATTGTTAATAATTTTTAATTAGGAACGATCTCAGTCTATTGAAGATTTGTAATAAAAATCAACTGTGCTGGTCGGAAAGTATGAGATCCTTAAGTCTTGGCGGTAACGATGTCGCGTTGTGTATTTCGATTCTCGATCCCGAATTGGGTTGGGATCACTTCCAAGCACGAATTTTCCATTGGGCGATCGGTTGAAAAGTCTCGCAAGCATTTCGAGAACGAGAAATGATCCGCAGCCCCTGACGTTATCATCCGAGGCGCCGTCCATGTAGAAATCCAAAGCACCGAACTGGATCCCGCTAAAGATCGCCTTATTCGATTTATTGATTTGCAATCTAGCGCTATACGAATTGCTTCCAGAACTCAGCAATCGAGTAAGGTACATCCTTACCATCCCATAAAGACTGCACTTGACCGACTTTCTTCGATACATCTTGTATCGACTGAAAACCAGAGACGGAATATGGCGTATGAATTGTATACCAGTCTTTATTTCTATATCATAATTTTGAGTATTTTCTGCAAAATATTTAATGTTCCTTCGGATGTTGTTGCTAACGTTTTTTACATAATGATTCCACGTCGGCCATTGAGAAAAATCCACCGCTTCGACGACATGGTCATGGACTTCGATAATATAAGCTCCTCGAATACACTCAATCTCGTCTTCTCGCGGATCTTCTAGATTGAAACGTGACCCATAAACGTATCGTCCGTCACCCAGAGCTTCAAGAGCCATTCTCATAGCCTCACTCCAAAGATGCTCATGACCTTGAAGGAGACAAATTCCTGGGTGAAACTTTAGGTTCCTAAAACCTTTTGTGATCAAAAATTGGCCGATTTTCTTTTTCGTTCCTGATTCACCGTTGGTCCAAATATCAAATCTGTGAATACGAAAAACTCCCTGCTCCAATGCTGCCGTGACTCGTGCGTGCCGAATGGTTGCCTGATAGGTCGCCCCGCACGCCATTGCGAACTCGTCGAACAGATCTTCGGTCACGGTTGATTTTACAACAAAGATGTCAGGTTTTTTATTATATACTCTATGATACATATCGCACCTCATTTATCGATTTACATGCGATCGACTAAACTGCTACAGTGGTTGACAGCTAAATAGATCCTTGATAATAATTCGCACTCCTGAACCCCATTTTTCAGATCAATAGTTTTGGTAAAATCATTTTTAGCTGATGCTGGAACTGCGTCGAATCTTTCGATGTGCTAGAATGCGTTCAAATACGCGCCCAATACGGTATTTACAACCAAAGCAAACAGGCTATTTGTAGATTGCTTGGCTCGTTGGTGGATTTCCAGATCCGCAATCGGAGCGCTCTTTGTGGGATGCCTTCAATTTTCCCGTTGAGGTATAACGCAATCTTCAGAGCGGCGTAAACAGTTTAAGGCATCTTCGCAGTGAACTAACGCCGCATGGAGATCTCGGATTTGCCCTTTCATAGGGGGCAGCTTCGTCAATCACCCGACGCCATCAATGCAGGAAAGGCTCGAATGAAGCATCCAGGGTTTACGATCTGATCGAACCATACCTGCATCTATCGGAGAACGGCGACCCGCGGGTGAAGCTCGCTTCCTCGATAGAATTCGAAATTTGGCCTGTCCCCTGAATGTCCATCTTCCTCAAGGTATGGCTTTAAGCCATGCGGAAGCGAATTTGCACCCACGGCTGCCGCTCGGCCGAACGGGACGCAGATCGGGAAGTTGACGTCCCAGGTATAGGGCAGATTAGGCTCGTTCGATGCATGCGTCATCGACTCGTGCAACGAGACTTTGTCCCGACGCGAGAAATTGTTACGCTTAGGGAATACGCTGACGCAGACCGTCAATCCTTCATGTTGTCTCAGCTCTGAATTTGGTGGCTTGCATAGCCTCCGCCAGCCGCCCGACCTGGGCGCAGTCGTCGGCGTCGGCGGGCGTGACGCGCAGGGCCAGAAGGTGGCCAAGCGTCTCGACGGCCAAGCGGATCATGGAGCTTTTCTTGCGCTTGGCTTCATCGTAGCCGGCCCGCGCGCCACTCTCGGGCATCGAGCGCAGGGTCCGGCCGTCGAGAATGGCGGCACTTGGTTCTGGATTGGGGCCGGTGACGAGGCGCGGCAGCGTACGGGATTCGTCGGCGAGTTGCTCGAAGCCGCAGCCGTTAGCCAGCGCCGCGCTTGCTGGTAGACGGCTTCCCAAGGTGGCAGATCGTGGGGCATCCACCGCCACGGTGCCCCTTGTCTTCATCACGTGGCGCAGGCCGTCGAACACCTCGCGCAAGCCGTGCTCGCCTTGCCCCGCATCCTCACGCAACAGCGTCGGTACGAGACGACCAGCGCCCATTCGTCATCGGAGACATCGGATGGGTAGGATCTGCGTGAAGAGGTCATGCCCCTTCATCTGGTATCTCCGAATAACGGTCCATAACAGCCTCCAGACGCTCTAAGCCGCTGCTATGATGACAGATTTCTTGCGCGCAAGTTTCGCGAACGCCTCGTCGGGAAGGCCGAGATTATTGGCCAGAAGATGTACCGGGACACGTTGCACCCAGTCCGACAGCGACGTTTCCTGATAGGACCCGCTGTCGAGCACGCCTACGACTTCGCATTCCTCCTTGCCGATATTCTGCACCGTGTGACCACACCCGCGTGGCAAGTAAGCACAATCTCCGGCGGAAAGTTCGGCGACAGAGAGCCGCTTGTCCGGGGCAAAGAGCGTCACGCGCGTCCGTCCGCGAGAAACGTAGTGCCATTCATTTGCGTTTGGATGCCAGTGCGGCTCGTGCAGAGCGCCGGCCTGGAGCCTCAACAACATACCCGTCATGCCCGCGGACATCGGATAATCTTCGGCAGAGGCAATCGTCAGCGATCCGCCGTCCGAGCTCGTCTGGGGACCGGCTGCCAGCATGGGGTATCGGTGCGTGCGGGATCGGCTGAGCACCTTGGTGGCCCGGGATTGCGGCCCGTCGAGAGGCATCAGAGCGCCCTGACGAATATAGACCTCGCCGGATGGGATGCCTGCGATCGAGTCCTCGGGCATCCCGAAGACCTGCGCCATCATCGCAGGGTCTAGCCGGCTCGCCCAATCGCTGAGACCGAAGGTTCCATGCTCTCCATAGAGACCGTCGTTGAAGGCAAGAATGGCGTGGCAGGGTTCAGCCCCCAAGGTCTGAATGGCGTGGCTGTGACCTTTTGGGAAATACCACAGGTCGCCCGGCCCATAATTCGCGACCTCCATCTCCCCGCTCGGGTCCACCACGGTCACTTGGCAGCGACCGGCAAGAATATACGCCCATTCATCCGACGTGTGCCAATGCATCTCGCGGACGCCGCCAGCGTTGAGATAAAGGTGTGCTCCGGCGATGTCCGTTGCGATAGGGAGTATTCTCGCTGTCACGTCTCGCGCCCAGCCGCCCGATGTCGCTTTGAGCGAGCCTTTGTCGAGCGAGGTCGTGAAACTGACGGCATCGCCCACCTTGCGTGGGATCGTCGATGCGAATCTTGAAGCAGGGGCCACATCGTACCCGGCCGCATGTCCGTCTGCTTCGGCGGCCGACGAAGTCCGCACTGAGAGCGCACCGGCCGCCAGAGTGATGCCGCCGAGGATCGCCCGACGCGTGCCGTCCACCATCGCGAAGAATCCCTTCGACAGCAAGGAGAGGAGAATCACAGTATTTCTAGAATTCGATCTATATGATTATTTCACTGGTCTTGATATCTTCTTGATTTTTAATTGATAAAACTCAAATACTGATCAATTTTTAGCGATAATAATGCAAATTGAATGACAGTATTACTATTTCGCTATCTCGTTTTTGTATCAGATCGATTGCAGCGGTCCATCGCCGCAAGTGCGCCCTCGATACCCGAAACGTCGAAATCAGCATCTCCCTCGGGAAACCGCACGAAAACCGTCCGGCTCACCGACAGCTTGCGGACTTCCCTGTCGAGTATACGACAGTACAGGATCGTCCCCTTGCCGATCCAGGTTGGGACAGGGCTGATCGTTTCGTTCCCGGTGATCAGATCTGATTTGAGACTTTCGCCCTCGGGCCAATTCCATCTTTCATAAGACAGCATGAATATGATTTGCCCGTCCGATCTCGTAATGCCGACCGAATTTTGAGCTCCCCCGTCCGTCATGTCGCGATAGGAATGGGTCATTTGACAGGGAAGCGGATCGTTGTTTCGAAGTGTCTTATTGATGTCCCAACCTTCGACGGTTTGGATGAACATCTCCTCCCGTGAATCGACGGGAGCCGAAGACAGCAACAATCCTGCGGACAATATCAATGCGATTTTGCGACAATATTGAAATTGCATATCCATCATTCCGAATCGTAACGGGGACGCCGACCTAGGGTGCGTTCCACGACCCGGCCATAGAGCGGGCGGAGGATGTCGTGACCGGTGGCGAGGGTGTCGCTGTCGCCCGGTCGGTCCCGCGCGGCCCCTCGGCACCGATCGGAGGGCCGGCCGATCGTGTTCCGTCCCTGGGCGGACCGTCCAAAAGGCCCACCCAGCGGCCGTCCACCCCCCGAGCCAGCAGGCTCAACGCGAGGACGGCGAGGAGGAGGCCGGCGGCCTTGTTCATCCGGCCGAGAACATGGTTGGTGACACAGCGCCGGAACAGGGACACGGCGATGTTGAGCACGACCCACCAGCTGAACGAGCCCAGGAAGACGCCGGCCGCCAGCGCCGGAAGCGGCGCGGCCGCGCGCGCGAGGAGGGCCGGCATGGCGGCCAGGAACAGCACGGGGGTGATGGGATTCGCCAGGGCCAGCACGACCGCGCTGCCGTAGCTCGCGGCGAGGGTGTGGCGGCGCTCGCCGCTCACGTGCAGGACCGAAACGCTGCGAAGCACCCGGATTGCGAGGCCGAGCAGCACCGTCCCCGAGACCAGGGAGAGCACGGCCCCGTTCGAGAACGCCGCAGCCAAGTCCGCGCTCCAGCGCACCATCAGCCCCCCGTATGTCAGATGCACGGTGGCGACGCCGAGCCCGGTGGCGACGCCCGTCGGCAGGCCCCCTGCCAGCGTGCGCTGGACGCAAAGCAGGCTCGTCGGCCCGATCGGCGCGGCGATGGTCAGCCCAAGGCTCGCGCCGGCGAGCAGGGCCGTGGCGATGACGCCCATGGCGGCGGGACTGCGTTCAGTCGTCTTCCCGGCGGTCGAGGGGCGAGGCGACCGCCCGGGGCTCGGGCGCGGCATTGTCGGCGTCCGGGCACCCGATTTGCGCGCGCTCCAGGGCTGAGGATGCTTGGGCGCAGGCGATGTCCGGCATGTCATTCAACTCGTCGGCCCGGATCCCGGTGCAGGACAAAACGACGATGAGGCTGGCGACGATTGTTCTCATGGCTGATCCTTCCGCGAGCCGACAATCTAGGGATGGTTGAACCCCGAGCATCCTCCGTCTGGCGGATGGCACCGCCTGCGCCGCCGCAGGCCCGCCGCGGACGTCTCGGCCGAACAGGAAAGCTCCGCCACGTCAGGCCTTTGCACGGCTTCACCCACGACGCTGGATGCCGAGTTGTCGCCGCCCCCGGCGAGGCGACGCACCGGCGAACCTGCCGGAACCGGGCTCGCGGCGCCGTCCCTCGTCGCCGGCATCATCCGTTTGAGGGATACCGCCGTCGATTTTGGACTGATATTGGTCTTATCGCGATCAGCGGGATCACCGTGGGGCGTGCTGATGCGGGAAGCTCTCATCGACCGGATCTACGAGGCTGCAGGCACTCCCGAGCTCTGGCCGGAGGTCCTTCAATCTCTTGGCGATACGGCGAACTCGGATGGTGCCGTGCTCATGGTGCTGCCCCCCGTCGGCATGCCCCGGTGGATCGCCTCACCGACTTTGGAGCAGCGCCTGCGTCATCACACGACCACGGCTTCCTGGCGCGGCAGCGGGCGCACGGCGCAGTGGCGCACCCTGGCTCATGCGGGCTTCATGCGCGACGTCGACCTCGTGCCGGGCTCCCAGGACGGGCGGCCCTGCGAGGTCGACGCGCCGTTCTGGCAGGTGGGGACGACGATTCCCCTGGCGACCGGCGACGTCGCGATCATCACCGCCGAACGCCGGGCCCGAACCGGCCCCCATGAGGCCGCCATCCTGCCTCGGCTCGACGCCCTGCGGCCCCATCTCGCGCGTGCGTGCCAGCTCGGCGCCCAGTTCGGCTGCGAGCGCACCCGCGTCGCCACCATGACGCTAAACCAGATCGGGCTTCCCGCGGCGGTCCTGTCGGCCTCGGGGCGGGTGCTGACCATGAATGCCCGCATGCAGGAGCGGGAGGAGGTCTTGCCCCCGGGCCAGCACGGCGGCCTGCTGTTCAAGAGCCTGATCAACAGCAAGCTGCTGCAGGATGCGATCGGCAACGTCGTCGGCGGCCGGCATGCGACGCAGAGCATGCCGGTGCGCGGCTATTCCGACCACCGCCCTCAGATCGCTCACGTCATGCGCCTGGACCGGCACCCCGGCGACGTCTTCGGTGCCTCGGCGGTGCTGCTCGTCCTCGTGCACGTCGGCGCGTGGGCCGTTCCGGACGACGGCCTCCTGAACCTGCTGTTCGACCTCACCCCGGCGGAAGCGCGCCTGCTCCAGGCGCTGGCCGGGGGCTCGCGCCTGCAGAGCTACGCCGAGAGCGTCGGCGTCCAGACAAGCACCGTTCGCACCCAGCTCACCTCGATCTTCAACAAGACCGGGACCAAGCGGCAGGCGGAGCTGCTGAGCATCGTCGCCTCGCTCTCGATGTTCAGCGGGCAGACGGCGCCGTGCCTGGATGCGGCCTGAGGCGAGGTCCGGCTTCGTCCAGGAAGGCGGCCAACGCCTGCGCGGTCGGAAAGGCGTCGAAGGCCCCGAACCGGCGGGTCGTGAGGGCGCCGCAGGCCGCGGCCTGCCGCAGGGTCGCGTCGAGGGGTTGTTGTGCGAGCAGGCCCGCCATCAGCCCGGCCGCGAAGGCGTCCCCCGCCCCGACCGTATCGACCGCCGTCACGGCGAAGGCCGGCTGGCGCAGGGGCGGTACTCCGCGGCGGAACGCGATCGCGCCGCACTGCCCCAGGGTCACCACCAGGAGCTCGAGGCCGCCGTCCAGCAGGGCGGCGATGGCCGGCGTCGCGGCCCGGGCCGCAGCGATGGCGTCGGGAGCGCCGAGGCCCAGATCGGCCGCCTCCACCGCATTGACGACGAGGATCGCAGTGTCGGCCAGGATCGCCGGGTCGAGGGCACGCACCGGCGAGGGATTCAGCAGGGTGGGAAGACCCCGCGTCCGAGCCAGGGCGAAGGCCTCGCGGATGGGGGCGTCCGGCGATTCGAACGTCGCCGCCACGAGGTCCGCCTGCCCGACGCGGGCGGCAGCGGCCCGGACGTCCTCCGCAGCGAGGGCGAGGTTGGCACCGAGGCAGACCGCCAGGCAGTTCTCGCCGGCTGCATCGACGAAGGCGACGCCGGCGCCCGTCGAGCCGGCATGCGGCACCAGCATGGCCTCGGAGAACCCGACCTGCGCGAAGGTCGCGCGGACCACCGGGGAGAACACGTCCGTGCCCACGGCAAAGAGCCCGTCAACCGTGACGCCGAGCCGGTGCGCGGCGAACGCGAGGTTGAAGCCCTTGCCGCCGGGCTCGGCCACGAAGGCCGAGCCGTCGAGGGACTCGCCCGCCTGCGGCAGCCGCGCGACCTTGACCGAGCAGGCGATCACGAAGCTTCCGATGACAAAGACACGCATGGAGCGCTCCGAGCCGATCCGATATAAGCCTCTGTACCGGAGGTCGATCGGACGTGCGCCCCAAAAATCGGACGATGCAGGGGGAGGTCGACCGGGACATCGCGAGCGGCGAGCGTCCCTCGGTGCTGTCTCTGTTGCGCCTGCGCGGCGACACCGCGATGCCGCTCTACCGGCAGATCGAGGGCCAGCTGCGCGAGCTGATCCTCTCGGGCTCGCTGCCGCCGGGCGTCATCCTGCCGGCCGAGCGCCAGCTCGCCGACAGCCTCGGGGTCAGCCGCGTCACGGTCCAGCGCGCCTATGCCGAGCTCAGCGACGACGAGTTTCTCGTGCCGCGCGGGCGCTCCGGCTTCCTCGTGCGCCGTCCCCCCGAGCCCGTGCGCCCGGGCATGGACCGGCTCAAGGGCTTCACGGAGGAGATGCGGGAGCTGGGGAAGATCCCGTCCTCGCGCATTCTGGAGCGGACGGTCACAGAGGACCGCTCGATCGCCTCGATCTTCGGCCTCCCCTCGACGGCCCCGTTCCTGCGCCTGACGCGCGTCCGGTCGGGCGACGGCGTGCCGATGTCGCGCGAGGTCGCCTGGTACAACATCCGCGTGGTGCCCGCCCTCGAGACCGGCGACCTTTCCGGCTCGGTCTACGCGTTCCTGGGCGAGCATCCGGGCGGCCGCCTCGTGCGCTGCGAGCAGACGGTGGAGGCGACCATGCCGACGGCGGACGAATGCGAGATCTTCGCCTTCGAACGGCCCCTCCCGTGCCTGCTGATCAAGCGCCACAGCTACAACCAGGACTCGGTCATGATCGAGTACGTCGAGGGCTTGTTCCGGGGCGATGCCTATCGCTACCGGCTGAATCTGAGCGCGTAGCGATTGAGATCCGACGTCTGATCCCTCCTCGCGAAACCCGCTTCGGATGGATGAACCCATCTGCTTGGGCTGGATGGATAGGAGCTTCGATGCTTACGGCTTTGGCTCGAAGGTCCGTGCCTGCTTTACCGGTCAGCGCGCAGTGACTCGCCGGCTCCGGCCGGCCCCGAAGCTACTCCGCCGGTGGTTCTGCCCAGTCGGCGGACCTGGGACGGAGTCAGGGCGAAGCGCTTGCGGAAGGTCCGATTGACATAGGACAGCTCTCCGAAAGCGACATCGAAGGTGATCGCACTCACTGGGCGGGTATCCTCGGCATCGATGAGGCGCTGCATGGCGCGGTAGAGGCGTCGGTCGAGGACGAAGCCCGGCAAGGTCTGGCCCTCCGCCTGGAACATCGGCTGGACTTGGCGGCTGGAGACGCGCTGGGCCTGTGTGCCACGGTCGCCAGGCTGAGGTCCGGATTGCCAAGGCCTTGCCGCCGCGTTGGAAGGGCGCCAGCGAGGCGCGGATGGCCTCGGCGGGCGCGAGGTCCGAGACCGGCAGGATGACGTAGACGGAGGCGAACATGATGGGTCGACCTGGGCCTCGGGCGGGAGCCGCGCGGCTCCGAGAGTAACGCACACCGCGTCACGGCATCCGATACGGGTCACGGATTTTTCGGATGCTCGGGTCCGGCCGTGGTCGATCAGCCGATCAGGACGACGGCCTTTCGCACGTAGGTCGGCTGGTCGACCTGTCCGACGATGAAGTGGGCGACGTCGGCCCGCGCGATCAGGCCGTTCCGCCACTTTGAGGGCTCGGTGAGAACCTTGTAGCGGCCGGTCGCCGATCCGGGCGTGAGAACCCCTGGCCGAACGAACGTCCAGTCGAGGCCGCTCTTGCGGATGCGCATCTCCTGCGCATCCTTGTCGTCGTAGGCGCGACCGAAGACGAGGCGGAACGGGACGCGCTGAAGCAGGCCGATGGAGTCTCTGCTATCGCCAGTGCCGAAGCCGGTGACGGCCAGGAGGCGCTTGACACCGGCTTTCTCCATGGCCGGTACCAGCATGTTGGTCGCGTCCGAGAACAGCGTCACCGGGCCGAGCAGATCCTTGACCGGCACCCCGAGCGCCTGGACGACGACGTCCACGCCGTCAAGGGCGGCGGCGACATCTCCAGCCTTCAGCGCGTCACCCGTGAAACGCTCCAGACCCGCACCGGACAGGGTCATGGTCGTGGCCGAACGCGCGAAAGCCCGGACGCGATGTCCGGCCGCGAGCGACGCTTTCACGGTCTCCAGGCCGATACCTTTGCTGGCGCCGATGACGAGGGCGTGGGCCATGGTCGTTTCCCGGTTGGTTGAATGCGCGACGAGACCCAATCAACCGCGGACGCGCCATGCGGTCGCTTGACCAGCCTCTCTACGGTTCGGTGATCGAGCTGTCCTGAAAGCCCGAGATCTCGTTGGCATGCCCCCGGGCATTGCAGGTGTGCCCCTGATTGGACGCGGCTAGGCGGAAAGTCTCAGGATTACTGCGGAGGACCCAACGATGTGAGCCAGGGTCACCAGGACCGATCCGGTATGAAGGATGCCGAAGCGAGCGCGATTACACATGTCGGTCGCGCCATTGATGGCCGGCATGAGTATCTGGCGCGCGAGGAGCGCCGTGACGGCGATCAGTCCCAGTATGAGTGCCGATGCCCTATCGGTGGTGGCTGTCAGCGCCGCGCCACCGAGGGCGCACACCATGACGAAGATGTAGAAATGCGGGAAGGCGCGGCGCAGCAGTGGGCCTGCCGCGTAGGCGGGCAGCGCGCTGAACAGAAACGAAGCGAAACCGAACGAGTACAGGACCATCCCGCCGAAGAGGAGGGCCGTCACGAGAATAGCCGCTTGCGAGAGCATCGGTTCCAAACCTCAATGGCTTTCAGATCGCCCTCGTGGGCGGCATCTGTTTCTCTCGTCTGATAGCCGTCCCCTTCGTCTTGAAACGCCTCTCCGCTTCACGCGCGAGGTCAGGGGATGGTCGGCACTCAGATCGAGTCTTCCGATGCCTGCTTGGCACAGGCCCTGAACACATCGCCGATCGCCAAGTCGGCATGCGCATTCATGCTCGCGGCGTCATTGAGGCAGGACAGCACATCCTTGCGCGGAACACCTTTTGCACTGGATTTCTCCAGCTGCTGCAGCAGACGATCACGGTCCGCGCCCGTTGCGGCACTCCAGTCCCGCAGGGTGTCCTGCGGTTGCAAGGCCAAGGCTGGCGTCGCGATCGGTCCCAGCATCAATATCACGAAAGCGCGAACCGGCATCTTGGATTTCCCCCATTAAAGTGGTCCTGGAACAGTCGCCGGCTACTTGTTCGCATCGCCTCAAGGCGCTTGGTGAACGAGCACAAGAACGGTGGTCCGCTTCGGCAACCGTAGTTTTTATGCTTGCACCGACTGGTAGAAAGGCGCGACTTCCCGTGGACTTCCCCAGTCGGCGGGCCCTGTCCCAGGTCGCGCCGCCCTTGCCTGCATCACGCCTCCCCATGGCCTTGTCGACGAGGGGCTTGGCACCAACCTTGACGTCGAGGGCGCCCTACTTGGCGTCCGCGACGGCCTCCACGACATCCCGCGTGCTGTAGGGCTTGGACACGAAGTGGCCGTGATCGGGGACCTCCTCATCCGCCAAGCGGTGTCGCCCGGAGGTCAGGACCAATCGGATATCCGGCCACGAGGCGTAGACGCGCTCCGCCAGCGTCTTGCCGCACATCGAGCCGGGCATGTCGATGTCGGTGAACAGCACCCCGACATCCGAGCGCCGTTCGAGGATGTCCCAAGCCTCATCGGCGTTGCCGGCCTCGATCACCGTCAGGCCTGCGTCCTCAAGCATCTCGGCGGCGCATAGGCGAACGCGATCGTCGTCCTCGACCACGAGGATCACCGAGGCATCCAAGGGGCGCTTCGCGGACATGGGCGATCAACGAGCCATCCGCACGTTTGTTGCAGCCGAGGCATCCCTGGGCTGAAGCGTCGCGCATGCCGGTCTCGACCTGAAGAGATCGGGGAAAGCGCGACCGGAGCCGGGACGACCTTGGCGGGCTATGTCCCGGGACCTCGCCTGGCGCCTCGGCCCGGACGACCAGGTCACGGACGGCGACAAGCGCCAGACGGAAATCCGCAACTTCATCGAGGCCATGGCAGTCCCGAGGCGGAGCGAGAGACGCTGACCGGAGGCCCATGTCACGGGCGGACATGATCGCCCGGTGACGTCGGACGCATGACGGATCGGCCAAAAAGCCGCGTATCGATTCATCGCGGAGGACGTTGCGTCTACGTCGAACCATCCGAAGCAGCTGAAAACAGCGCGTCCGCCGAGTGCGGCGGGATGGGGGAACGGAAGGAAACAAAATGTCCGAACATACGTTCGACGAAACCAACATCACCTGGCGGACCCTGGACTGGCTGCCGCACATCGCCTTCTTCGTCTACAAGGTCGACGAGGAGAACCGCATCGTCGACGTCGTGTTCAAGTTCGCCGCCAACCAGCGGGTGATGCTACACCGGCACAAGAGCCCCTACGTGACGCTGGTGATGCAAGGTGAGTTGAGGTTCTACCGCGAGGACGGAACCCTGAAGGAGACCCGTCCGACGGGCAGCTACGTCTCGGGCGTCGCGAACGCCGACCCCCACATGGAGGGTGGCGGCGACGAGGATGCGATCGTCTTCTTCAGCAACCGCAGTATCGAGGATGCGCTCTACGAGTTTCTCGACGATGCGGGCAATCCCGTTCAGGTCCTCGGCATCGCGGACTTCAAGGCGCAGCTCCAAGAGCAGATCGCGACCGGCACCTTCGCGAAGGTCGCCGCTCGAGCAGCATGACCCCACCGAGCGCCGGGAAAGCGAGCTGCATTCCCGGCGAGGCAGCGTTCCAAACCGCGAAAAACCGTTGGCCCAACCGCAACTGCGCGGGGCTGGAGCGTCGTAGCGAGGGCGTGGTTCCGCCACCGCACGGTTGCGACGTTCGGCCTTCTGCCCTGCCGTCAGCTTGTCCTTGTCGGCGCCGCTCGCCTGCAGATGGGCTTGGAGTCCCGCTCTGCCGCGAACTCGAACCGCTCCTCGCGGACGACGGTCGGAAGTCGACGATAGTCTTGTGGTGGCCCCGCAGGTCGCCAGGGTCGCAGAGGAGCCGGTATCGGGAACGTGACCGCACTTGGGACGGTTCGCCCTGAGATGGAAACCTATGTCCTCGTCGTCGCCGGGTTCGGTGTCCTGGTGCTTCTGACGGCATGGCTGCCGATGGTGCTCCGGGTCCTGCCCCTGTCCTTGCCGATCTGCTGCGTCGGCATCGGTGCCGCCCTGTCGCTCGTCCCTGCCATCGGCGAGCTCACCCCGCATCCCGGCACGCACCCCACGCTCGTCGAGCACGCGACCGAGGCGGTGGTCGTCATCTCGCTGATGGGAGCTGGTCTGAAGATCGACCGTTTCATCGGCTGGAAGCGCTGGTCGATGACTTGGCGTCTGCTCGGCATCGGCATGCCGCTCACCATCCTGGCCCTGACCCTCCTTGGGTCGGCCCTGCTCGGGTTGGGCGCCGCGGGAGCCCTGCTTCTCGCCTCGGCGCTGGCACCCACCGACCCGGTGCTCGCTTCCGACGTCCAAGTCGGAGAGCCTGCCGAGGACAACGAGGACGAGCCCCGCTTCGCCCTGACCTCCGAGGCCGGCCTCAACGACGGGCTCGCCTTCCCCTTCGTGAACCTCGCCATCGCCCTTGCGGGGACGAGTGGCTTTGCCGGCGTACCCTGGTCACACTGGTTCGCGGTCGACGTCCTCTGGAAGATCCTCGTCGGCGCCGTCCTCGGCGCGCTGATCGGGCGGGCCTTGGGATGGTTGACCTTCCATCTGCCCAACGTCTCGAAGCTGTCCCGGACCGGCGACGGTTTCGTCGCCCTCGGGGTGACCTGCATCGCCTATGGCTGCGTCCAGGCCGTCGACGGTTACGGCTTCGTGGGCGTCTTCGCGGCGGCCCTGGCCCTGCGCGCCTCCAGCCACGGGCATGACTATCACCGCAAGATGCACAGCTATGCCGAGGAGCTCGAGCGCCTGCTGATGATGGTGCTTCTCGTGGGCTTCGGAGCTATGCTGGCCGCCGGAGGGCTGCTCCAGGCCCTCACATGGACAGCCGCCGCCTTCGCCTTGATCGCGATACTGGTCGTTCGACCCCTCGCGTGCTGGCTCGGTCTTCTCGGTAGCGGTCGATCCCGCGAGGATCGTGCGGTGGTCAGCTTCTTCGGCATCCGCGGCCTCGGGACGGTCTACTACCTGTCCTTCGCCATGGGCCACGCGACGTTCGCACAGGCGGACCTTCTCTGGGCCACGGCCAGCCTGACCGTGCTGATCTCCATCCTCATGCATGGGGTTTCGGTCACGCCGGTCCTGCGAGCGCTGGATCGGCGGATGGGACGGGATACGGAAAGCGCGCAGCTCGACCTGACCCTGTCCCACCCCTGAGACGCGGGTGCCAGCGAGGGTTCCGGACGCCAGAGCATTTTGCGTGATCCCTGGATCACGCAAAATGCTCTATCTTGTTGTGGAATCGCATTTTCTTCCCGCGAGCCGCGCTCCACCTCGCTCGATAATGCTCTAGGTCTTGCCGACATCGACGTCGCGCTCGACGCCGCCCGTCTTGCCACTGAGACCTGGCACCTCGTCGAGCTGCCGCAGACTGGTGAAACGGCCACGCTCCTCGCGGTACCGCACGATCTCGAAGCCGTGGCCCCTCAACGCCGCTACGGTGTCGAGTTCCTCGGCGGTCGCGGTGTTCAGGTCGATCATCTCACGCCTTTCTGTGGAATGGGGAAAGCCGGAAGGGGAGCCATGGGTTTCAGGCTCGGGTGACGCACCGGTCCCGATCCCGAGGAATCGAGAGAGGCCGTTCGAATCGGCCGAAACCACCGGCAGGATCTGCATCACGTCCCCATGCTCCGCGAGCTGGCTGCGCGCGCCGGGACGGGAGATGTCCATGGCCACATCGGCGTGCGTTCGTCCGCCGGGTCGGCACGACGCCGGGCGGATACCGGCGCCAGCAGGCGGGGACCTGACCGACGGCCTTGAAAGGCTTGTCCGGGCGACGGGCCGGAGAGGCCGCCCTCGGCCGAGCACCGCATCGCGGGTGGCCCTTGGACCAGTCACAACCGCCTCGCCCCACGCAACGTCTTCGCGCCGCGTGCGCGTCACCTGTCTAGGGTCGACACGGCGCCCCATGCGGCACCTGTCGTGCTGGTCGAACGATTAAGATCGCGCGGTTTGAACCACTTTGTAGACAAACTGCGCAAACAGTGCAGAATGAATGCGCTGCAGGACCTCGTTGTGGGCTTGATCGGCGCAAGAATGAAAAAATCTGCGCAAAATGCGCAGGGAGGATCCCGAGATGCAGATCCCGATCAAGCGGGCGATCGAAGCCGTGCCCGGCGGCATGATGGTGGTTCCGTTGCTCGCCGGGGCGCTCATCGCCACCTTCTTCCCCGGCACGCCGAAGCTTTTCGGCTCGTTCACGGGCGCCCTGTTCTCCGGGGCGCTGACGATCCTGGCCGTCTTCTACGTGTGCATGGGGGCGAGCATCGATTTCCGCGCGACGCCGTACATCGCCAGGAAGGGCGGCACCCTGCTGCTCGTGAAGGTCGGCATCGCCGTGCTTCTGGGCCTGGTCTTCGGACGCGTCCTGGGCGAGGCGCCGGTCGCCGCCGGCATGTTCGCGGGCCTGTCCACCCTGGCCGTGGTCGCCGCGATGAACGACACGAACGGCGGCCTCTACATGGCGCTGATGGGCCAGTACGGCCGCCCGCGCGACGTGGGCGCCTACACGGTCATGTCGCTGGAGAGCGGGCCGTTCCTCACCATGGTCACGCTCGGGGTCGCGGGACTCTCGGCCTTTCCCTGGCAGACGCTGGTCGGCGCCATCCTGCCGCTCCTCGTCGGCATGATCATCGGCAACCTCGACCGCGAGATGCGCGCCTTCCTCGGCCGCGCCATCCCGGTGATGATCCCGTTCTTCGCCTTCGCGCTCGGTGCGGGGCTTGACCTCACCAAGGTCTGGCAGGCGGGCCTCCTCGGCGTCGCCATGGGCGTCGCCGTGGTGGTCGTGACGGGCATCCCGCTCTTCTTCGCGGACCGGCTCACCGGCGGGACCGGGGTCGCGGGGATCGCCGCCGCCTCGACAGCCGGCAACGCCGCGGCGGTGCCCGCGATCGTGGCCTCGGCCAACCCGGCCTATGCCGACGCCGCAGGTCCGGCGACGATCCTGGTGGCCGCCTGCGTCGTCGTCACGGCCATCCTCGTCCCCGTGGCGACCGCCTGGGCCGCGCGGCGGTTCGGCGATCCCGTGAGGGCCGACGGCGAAATCGCGGAGGTCACGGGGAGCGCGCCTGCCGGCCGCACGGCCGAGCCGGACCGCGTCGTCGCCGGGCGCTGACATGGCCGAGCGCTGGCTCATCCTCGCCGACGACCTGACCGGCGCCGCCGATTGCGCCATCGCCTTCGGTCGTCGCGGCCGAGCGGCGGCGGTGACGTGGGGAACCGCGACGGGATGCGGGTCGGCGGATCTCCCGGTGCTGTCCTACGATGCCGACAGCCGGGGCCTCTCCGCCGCGGCTGCCGCGCAGCGGCACGCCCAATGCCTGAGGCGCCTCCACGATCCGGACCGGATCCTCTTCAAGAAGATCGACTCGACCCTGCGCGGCCAGCCCGCCGCAGAGACCGCCGCCGCGCTCCGTCACCTGAAGGGCCGCGCCGAGGCCGGCTTCGCCGGAACCGTGTTCGGGATCTGCGCCCCGGCCTTTCCGGCCACCGGGCGGACGACCGTCGGCGGGCACGTCCAGGTCGACGGGCGCCCCCTCGAGGAGGCCGAGGTCTGGGCACGGGACCACAGCTACGCCAACGCCGACCTAGCTTTCGTGCTGGGCACGGCCGGGATCCGGACGACGGCCGTGCCGCTGGTCACGGTGCGCGGCCCGGGCTTCGCGTCGGCGCTCGGGCAGGTCGCCGCCATGGGCGACGTCGTCGCCGTCTGCGATGCCGAGACCCAGGCGGATCTCGATCGCATCGCCGCCGCGGGCCTGCGCATCGCCGCCGAGGGCCTGCGCATCGCCGCCGCGGGCCCGTCGGGCGGGCTGGCGCCGTTCTTCGTCGGCAGCGCCGGCCTTGCCCACGCCCTCGCAGCGGTCGAGGCGAGGCCGGCGCTCGCGCCGTTGCGGATCGCGTCGCGCCGGGGCGGCAGCTTGATCGTGGTGGGATCGCTCGCGACGGCCTCCCGCGCGGCCACCCGCAAGCTCGCGGCGCTCGACGGCGTCGTCCACCTGCCCGTCTCGTCCGAGACCCTTCTCGGCGATCCGGGCGACTTGGCCGCTGCGGTCGCGCGCGTCGCGATCGCGATCGCCACCGGGCACGACGTCCTGGTCGAGATCGCGATGGCGGGCGTTCCCGACATGGCCCTCGGCCCCCGCCTCGTGCATGCCCTCGCCGACGCGCTCGCGCCGTTGGGCGCCGCGATCGGCGCGTTCGCGGCCACCGGGGGCGAGACCGCCTCCGCCCTCCTCTCGCGCTTCGGCGTCGACGGGATCCGCCTCGTCGACGAGATCGAGCCCGGCGTGTCCCTCGGCCTCACGCTCGGCCGCCTCGCCATCCCCGTCGCGACGAAGGCGGGCGCCTTCGGCGACGCCGACAGCCTCATCCGCATCCGCGAGCGCTTGCGTGCGGTCCGCATCGAAGGAAGCTTCTCATGACACGTCCGACCATCGCCATCACCATGGGTGACCCGGCCGGCATCGGCCCCGAGATCATCATGAAGGCGCTTGCCCATGCCGAGGTTCAGGCCCTGTGCCGTCCGCTGGTCGTCGGCGATGCCGGGCGCCTGCGGCAGGCGGGCGAGATCGTCGGATCGCGGGTACCGGTCGATGCCCTGGCCGATGTCGGCGAGGCCGACTTCGACACGGGGGCGGTGCAATGCATCGACCTCAAGGTCGTCCCCGCCGACCTGCCGTTCGGGCAGGTGTCGCCGGTCGGCGGCGAGGCGGCCTACCGCTTCATCGCCAAGGCCGTCGAGCTGGTGCAGGCGGGCGAGGCCGGCGGGATCTGCACCGCGCCCCTGTCCAAGGAGGCGCTTCATGCCGCCGGCCACAAGTTCCCCGGTCATACCGAGATGCTGGCCCACCTGACCGGCACGCCGGAGGTCTCGATGATGCTGGTCTCGCCCAAACTCCGGGTGATCCACGTCACGACCCATATCGGCCTCGTCGACGCGATCGCGAAGATCGAGCCCGGCTTGGTCGAGCGCGTGATCGCGCGGGGGCACGCGGTGCTGGTGAAGGCCGGCATCGCGAACCCGAAGATCGGCGTCTGCGCGATCAACCCGCACGCGGGCGAGAACGGGCTGTTCGGCCACGGCGAGG
The DNA here is from genome assembly GCF_008039875.1 of Methylobacterium sp. WL119. GTDB lineage: Bacteria > Pseudomonadota > Alphaproteobacteria > Rhizobiales > Beijerinckiaceae > Methylobacterium. The sequence continues at coordinate 79,812 of NZ_VRUU01000007.1, forward strand.
AGGCGGAGAAGATCACGCCGGCGGTCGAGGCCTGTCGGGCCCGGGGGTGGGACGTGCGCGGCCCGCTGCCGGCCGACACGCTGTTCTTCCTCGCCGGACGCGGCGACTACGACATGGTCGTCGCGATGTACCACGATCAGGGTCACGGCCCGATCAAGGTGCTCGGTCTCGAGGCCGGCGTGAACATCACCGTGGGCCTTCCCGTGATCCGCACCTCGGTCGACCACGGGACCGCCTTCGACATCGCTGGCAAGGGCGTCGCCGACGAGCGCAGCCTGATGGAGGCCCTGCGACAGGCGGTCGAGCTCGCGCCGAAGGCGGCACCGGCTTCCGCATAGCCAGCCGGCCCGACCTTCGGCATGATGCGCCCTCCCCTCGATCGGAGCGGAGGGCGGATCGGGCGAGCCCGTGCCGCGCCCGGATCCGCCGTCCCGAAGGGATCGTCCGGGTCGGATCGGGCGCACCGGATCATCTCGGTAGGGTCGTCGTCCTCATGTCGATGCGGAGCAAGGCGCGTCAGGCGCTGCTGCTGGAGGCGCTGAAGCTCGGCGAGATCGACGTCGACGACGTCGCCGCCCGCCTGGACGTCTCCGCCTCCACGGTCCGGCGCGATCTCCAGGTCCTCTCCGCCACCCGGGCCGTCCGCCGGACCTACGGCGGCGCGATCCTCGCCGGCCACCCTGTCGAGACGACCTTGGCCGAGCGGATGGCCGTGAACGGGCCCGAGAAGCTCGCCATCGCCCGCAAGGCGATCACGCTGGTCGAGGACGGCGACACGCTGATCCTCGATGCCGGCTCCACGGTCGCCGCATTCGGGCAGCTCCTCGCCAAGCGCCGCCTGCGCATCGTCACCAACAACCTCGCCCTGCTCCCCGCCCTCGCCGAGGCGCCGGGGATCGAGCTCGTGGTCCTGGGAGGCGCCTTGCGGGCCACCAGCATGAGCACGGTCGGCCCCCTCGCCGTCGAGGCGCTTCGCCTCATGACCGCGGATCACGTCGTCCTCAGCGCCGACGGGGTGGTGGCGGGGCGCGGCCTCTGCGAGGCGAGCCTCGATCAGGTGGCGCTCAAATCCCTGATGATGCGCCAGGCGAACGGGGTGATCGTGCTCGCCGACGCGAGCAAGCTCGGCCGGGCCGAGCAGAACGCCTGGGCGGCTCTGCCGCAACGCTGGACGCTGGTCACGAATTCGGACGCGCCGAAGGATCAGATGCGGCGTCTCGCGGATGCCGGCGCCGCCGTCCTCGTCGGCCAAGGCGCATCGCGCAAGATCTGACCCTCCCGCCGCCTCGCCCTCACGGCATGACGGGCGGATGGTAGGTCAACGTGAAGGCCAGGGCCCAGAGCAGGAACAGCACCAGCGGCAGGTGCACGATGAGCTGGAGGAAGCTGAAGCCGACGATGTCCCGGGCCTTCAGGCCGATGATGCCGACCAGCGGCAGCATCCAGAACGGGTTGATCAGGTTCGGCAGCGCCTCGGCGGCGTTGTAGATCATCACCGCCCAGCCGAGGTGGACCTTCAGCTCGTTGGCCGCCTGGAGCACGTAAGGCGCCTCGAGCAGCCACTTACCGCCGCCCGAGGGCACGAAGAAGCCGAGGATCGCCGAGTAGACGCCCATCGTCAGCGGGAAGGTGCCGGCGGTGTTGAGGTTGACGAAGGCATGGGTGATCGCATCGGACGCCGAGGCGCCGGCCGCGTTCTTCGGCACGGTCAGCATCCCGCTGATCGCCGCGTAGAGCGGATACTGGATCAGGATGCCCGCGATCGCCGGCACCGACTTCGAGACGGCCACGAGGAAGCGCTTCGGCCGCCAGTGCAGCAGCAGGCCCAGGGTGAGGAACAGCAGGTTGTATGTGTTGAGGTTCGAGATCGCGACGATCCACGACTGACGGGCGAATTCCTGCACGATCCAGCCGCCGGCGATCACCACGAGGAGAATCGTTAGGAGCGGCGAATGCTCCAGCCACTCCCCGGGCTGGCGCGGCGGCGGGATGTCGGTCGACTCGCGGCTCACGTCGACGCCCAGGGTCTCGGCGGTGACGGCCGTCGCCCCGCGCGGCGCCGAGGCGTAGGCGATCGCCACCGAGACGACGAACAGGATCGCCGCGATCAGCATCGACTGCCACAGGAAGATGGTCTCGCTGAACGGGATCACGCCGGAGATCGCGAGCAGGCTCTTGGTCAGGCTCGCAGGGTTGGCCTGGAGCTGCGCCGCCGAGGAGCTGAGACCGAGCGCCCAGGTCGCGCCGAGCCCGAGATAGGCCGCCGCGCCCGCGGCCCGGTAATCCATCCGGAGGTCCGTCCGCCGGGCGAGCGCTCGGACCAGCAGGCCGCCGAAGATCAGGCTGAGGCCCCAGCTGAGGAACGACGAGAGCATCGTCGCGCCCGCCACGAAGCCGACCGCCCCGCGCCCGGTCCGGGGCACCTGCGCCATGCGCTCGATCAGCGCCCGCACCGGCGGCGAGACCGCCACGACGTAGCCGCCGATGGTGACGAAGGCCATCTGCATGGTGAAGGGGATCAGGCTCCAGAACCCGTCCCCGAAGCTCTTGGCGACGGACGCCGCCGGCGCGCCGTTGGCCAGGACGCCGAGGGCGACGACGACGACCGCGATGGCGACGAAGATGAAGGCGTCCGGAAACCAGCGCTCCGCCCAGGCGGTGAATCGGATGCCGAGGCGCTCGAGCGTCCCGGCCGCCGGGGCGGTTCCGGGATCCGTTGCCGGCACGGGCTTGGAGGGCACAGGCTTGGAGGGGCGGGGCTTGGACGGGGCCGGATCAACGGGCGCGATCGCCATGGATGTCCTCTGGGCTTCGGCTCTTCGCGGCAGGAGCCGCATGGATGACACGCCCTCGCTCGACCTCGAAGGCGTGCCCCGATCAAGATCGTGACAGGCGGCCGCGATCGTGGAGGCGGCCGGTTCGTTTGCGGCCCGCCGCATCCCCGCAGGCCACGTCGCCCGCGGCCTGTCGCGGGCGACGTGGCGGCCCCTGGTTCAGCGCGCCAGATGCCGGTCGAGGAAGGACGCGATCTCTTCGAACGCCTCCTTCACCTCCGGCACGCGATCGTCCCGGTAGAACTGCGCGTGCGACTGCCCCTCGAAGACCTGGAGCGCGGCCTCGACCCCGGCCTGCCGAAGCTTGCGGTGCATCCGGACGGTGTTCGAGAGGAGGAGGTCGCGCGTGCCCGTCGTCAGGATCGTCGGCGGGAATCCGCGCACGTCTCCATTGATCGGCGAAAGCAGGGGATCGGTGAGATCGTGCCCCGCGGCGTAGAATTTCGTGGCCGCGTCGCAGAATCCCGCCGGCGAGACCAGCACGTTGTCCACCCTCGCGTTGGTCTGGAACGAGTCGCCGCGTTGCGTCGCGTCCGACATCGGCGTGCCGGGTACGATGGCCCCGGGCAGCGGCAGGCCTTCCGCCTTGGCCCGCAGCATCATCGCGAGGGTCAACGCGCCGCCGGCCGAGCTTCCGAAGACCGCGATCCGGTCGGGGGCGGTGGTCCGAAGCACGGCCTTGTAGACCGTCATGCCGTCGTCGAGCGCCGCCGGAAAGAACGCCTCCGGCGGCATCCGGTAGTCGACCGCGATCACTTTCATCCGGCCGAAGCCGGCCAGCAGCATGGCCTCCGGCAGGGCGGCCTCGCGGGGGTTGAGGACGTAGCAGCCGCCGTGGACGTGGATCGCGATCCGCTCCCGGTTCGCGGCGGGGATGTCGGTCGGGGTGATCGTGTACGCCCGCACGCCGTCGATCGTCGTCGGCGCCACGGTCACCCGCAGGCGCTCGGACATCGGCCCGATCTGCGGGGCGGCAAGCGTCGCGAAGCCGTCCGAGAGCTGCTTCCAGCCGTCCGGCGTCGTCGGCGGCTTGTCCCAGTTCGTCCGCAGCGGCTGGGCGATGATCGCCCGCAGGGCCGGGCTCACGGTGCCCGGTACAGGAATCGTCTTGGCCGGCACCTCGCGCGGTGGGAGCGGCGCCGCCTGCGCCCACGCCGCGGACGGGCCCGCGAGGCAGGCGAGGAGGATGGCGGTCACGAAGCGCATGTGGTGCGTCCTCCGATGGAACACAGTCAGGCCCCCGCATCCGCACGCGAGCCGGCTTCCCTCACGCGCGAGGATGCGAGGGCCGGCTCGATCCGCAAGCCGGTCGCCTCGTCGAAGACGTGGATGTGGGCTGCGGGAAACGACACCCGGATGGCGTCGCCCACGGGCGCGCCGTTGGCGATCTTGAGCGTGAGCGACGCCCCGCCCGGGCGTCCGGCATGCACCAGCATCTCGGACCCGAGCAGCTCCACGACCTCGACCGGCCAGGTCATGCCCAATGCGTCGAGCACGACATGCTCCGGCCGGATGCCCAGCACCACCCGGTGGCCGTCGGGCCGGTCGAACCGCCAGGCCCCGAGCGCGACGTCCGCGTCCGCCACGCGTACCGACGTCCCGTCGCGACCGAGGGTGCCGGGAAGCAGGTTCATCGCTGGCGAGCCGATGAAGCCCGCGACGTAGGTGTCGGCCGGGCGCTCGAACACCTCCGTCGGCGTCGCCAGCTGCGCCGGCACGCCCTGGTGCATCACGAGCAGCCGGTCCCCGAGCGTCATCGCCTCGACCTGATCATGCGTGACGTAGAGGCTCGTCACCTTCAGCCGGCGCTGGAGGCGGCGGATCTCGCCGCGCATCTGCACCCTGAGCTTCGCGTCGAGGTTCGACAGCGGCTCGTCGAACAGGAACAGCTTCGGGGCGCGGACGATGGCGCGCCCCATGGCGACCCGCTGGCGCTGGCCGCCGGACAGCTGGCGCGGCTTGCGCTCGAGCAGCGCCTCCAGGCCCAGGAGGGCCGAGGCGGCATCGACCTTAGCCCGGATCTCGGAGCGGGGAAGGCCGCGGATCTTCAGCGCGTAGGCCATGTTCTCGAACACGCTCATGTGCGGGTACAGGGCGTAGTTCTGGAACACCATGGCGATGTCGCGCGCCGACGGGTCGAGGCCGGTGACGTCGCGCCCGTCAATCAGGACGCGCCCGGCGGACGGCGTCTCGAGCCCCGCCACGATGCGCAGGAGGGTGGATTTCCCGCAGCCCGACGCGCCGACGATGACCAGCATCTCGCCGTCCGCCAGGGCGAGGTCGACGCCCTTCAGGATCTCGTTGTTGCCGAAGCGCTTGCGCAGGCCGTCGAGTTTCAGGCCCGCCATCACTTGTCGCCCTCCGTCAGGCCCTTCACGAACCAGCGCTGCATGAGGAGCACCACCGCGACCGGCGGGACCAGCGCCAGCACCGCCGTCGCCATGACCTTGTTCCATTCGGTGGCGGTGTCGACGCCGACCATCTTGACGATGCTGATGACCACCGTGTCGAGCTTCGGATCGGTCGCGACCAGGAGCGGCCACAGGTACTGGTTCCACCCGTAGACGAACAGGATGACGAACAAGGCCGCGATGTTGGCGCCCGAGACCGGGATCAGGATGTCCCGCAGGAAGCGCAGGGGCCCGGCCCCGTCCATGCGCGCCGCCTCCACGAGCTCGTCCGGAACCGCGAGGAACGTCTGCCGGAACAGCAGCGTCGCCGTGGCGGAGGCGACGAGGGGGATCGTCAGCCCCGTGAAGCTGTTGATGAGGTCGAGGGAGGCCATGACCTGGAAGGTCGGGATCAGCCGCACCTCGACCGGCAGCATCAGCGTCAGAAAGATCAGCCAGAAGGCGGTCATGCGGAAGGGAAAGCGGAAGAAGGTGACCGCATAGGCCGAGGGCAGCGACAGGGCGATCTTTCCGAACGCGATCGCCAGCGCCATCGCGGCCGAGACGAGCAGCGAGCGCCAGACCGGCCCGGCCCCCGCCGAGCCGTTCACCAGCACGTCGCGGTAGACGCCGAGGCCGGAGAGGCGCGGGACGAGCGAGACCTCGCCACGGGCGATCGCGGCCGAATCCTGGGTCGAGCCCGCGACGGCGATCCAGATCGGCAGGGCGAAGAGCAGGATCGCCAGGATCAGCACGGCATGCGGGATCAGAGGGGGCATCCTCCGGCGCATCAGGCGGCGGCCTTTCGCCCGAGGAACCGGAACTGCAGGGCGCAGAGGACGATGACGCCGGCCATCAGCACCACGGATTGCGCGGAGGACGAGCCGACGTTCGCGTTGACGACGCCGTCGAGGTACACCTTGAGGACGAGCGTCTGGGTCGACTGGCCCGGCCCTCCGCCGTTCACCGCGTAGACGGTCGCGAAGGTGTCGAAGGCCGCGTAGACGAGGTCGACCACGAGCAGGAAGTAGACCGTCGGCATCAGCAGCGGCAGGACGATGGTGCGGAACCGGCGGACGCCGCGGGCGCCGTCGATGCGGGCCGCCTCGATGATCGTCTTCGGGATGGCCTGGAGGCCCGCCAGGAAGAAGATGAAGTTGTAGCTGACCTGCTTCCACGCGGCGGCCAGGATTACGAGCCCCATGGCCTGCGTGCCGTCGAGCTTGTAGTCCCAGGCGATCCCGATCCGGTTCAGCCACGCCCCGACGAGACCGATCTGCGGGTGGAACATCAGCACCCACAGCACGGCCGCCATGGCCGGCGCCACCGCGTAGGGCCAGATCAGCATCGTGCGGTAGAAGGCGCGCCCCCGAATCTCGGTATCGGCCAGGACCGCGAGCCCGAGCGCCACGCCCATCGCGATCCCGGTCACGCAGGCGCAGAACACCAGCGTCCGCCCGATCGCGGCGAGGTAGAGCGGATCGCCGAACAGGTCGACGAAGTTGTCGAGACCGACGAATTCCGTGCTGGTGCCGAAGGCGTCCTCGCGCTCCAGGCTCGATTTGATCGCCTGGATGGCCGGCCACAGGAAGAAGACGCCGGTCAGCACCAGTTGCGGCAGGATCAGCAGCGCCGGGAGCACCCGGCCCGGGAACAGCGTCCGTCGTTCCATCTCACGCGTGCCTTCCGCCGGTCCGCCGCGTCAGCCGCGCGCGGATTTCTGGAAGTCGCGCAGGACGCGGTTCCCGCGCGCGGCGGCGGCGTCCATCGCCGATTGCGCCGTCTGCTGGCCCTGGAGCGCCTTCTCGATCTCCTCGTAAAGGATCGCGCGGATCTCCGGCAGGCGGCCGAGGCGCAGGCCGCGCGAGTTCGGGGTCAGCTCCCCGCGGGAGAGCTGCCGCGCCGGCACGTCGGTGCCGGGATTTTTGTCGAAGTAGCCCGCCTGCTTCGTGGCCGCGTAGCCCGCGAGCGTCACCGGAACGTAGCCGGTGTTCTGGGCGTAGAGGGCAACCTGCTCGGGCTTCGCGATGAAAGCGTAGAAGGCCGCGACGCCCTTGTATTCGGCCTCGCTGCGCTTCGGCGCCGTCATCGCCCACAGGCTGGCGCCGCCGATGATGGAGTTGTTCGGGCGCGGATTCAGCGCCGGCTCGGTCGGCAGGAAGGCCTCGGCGTAACGGAACTTGGCGTTCTTGACGATGTCGGCACGGCCCGAGGACGAGCCGAAGCCGATCGCGGCCTGCCCGGAATAGAAGACCGCATCGGGCGCGCCGTCGCGGCCAGCGTACTTGAAGGCGCCGTCCTTCGACAGGTCCAGGAAGCGCTGGAGCTGGTCGACGAACGGCTTGGTGTTGATGAGCAGTTCCGCGCCGAGGCCGTCGTAGCCGTCGTTCTCGGTGGCGTAGGCGAGGTTCTGGATCGCGGCGTATTCCTCGAACTGGATCCAGGTCATCCAGGCGGAGGTGCTGGCGATGGGCGTGGCCGCCTTGGAGGCGAGGGTGCGGGCCGCCTTGGCGAAGTCGTCGTAGGTGGCCGGCGGCGCGTCCGGGTCGAGCCCCGCCTTCTCGAAGGCGTCGCGGTTGTACCACATGACCGCCGTCGAGGAGTTGAAGGGCATCGAGGCGAGCTTGCCGTCGGCCAAGCTGTAGTATCCCCGCACGCCTGGGATGTAGGCCTTGGGATCGAGTGCGAGCCCGGTCTCCTCCGCCAGCTTCCAGGCCGGCTTGATGGCGGCGCCAGCCTGCAGCATCGTGCCCGTGCCGACCTCGAAGATCTGGACGACGTGCGGCGCCTTGCCGGCGCGGTAGGCCGCGATCGCCGCCGTCAGCGTCTCGGGATAGGTGCCCTTGAACACCGCCTCGAGGGTGACATCGGACTGGCTCGCGTTGAAGTCGCGCGTCAGCCGCTCGACCTCCTCGCCGTTCGCGCCCGACATCGCATGCCAGAGCACGATGCGCGTCCTGTCGCCGGCGGAGACGGAGGCCGACGGGCGAAGCGCAGCCCACGCGGCAAGACCGCCGACGCCGGCCAACAGGACGCGACGATCCATCCGAAACCCTCCCCGTCGGCGGAACCGCCCTGCCCGTTGTCCTCGGGCTTGAGATGCGATCCCGCGGCACCCGCACCGGACGGCGCGACGCTCATGCCTTCATCATGCACGGACCGACCAGCGGAATAAAGCGCCACGCCGTGCGGTCCCGCGATTTGGCTTCAGGCGTCGGAGGAGCCATCTCCGCTTCGCGCGCCTCGTGGTCGTTTTGCCGGCTTCGCCGCCCCGCCGGAGGCGCCGTCGGCTCGCCTTGCATCGCAGCACTCGCTTACGGCGTTCGATGGCTTTCGCCGCTGTATGCGGCTGGAGCGCGATCACGCCCTCGGGCATCGACGCGGTGATCGGGGTCAACCTCAGCGACCGTTCACGCCGGATCGCGCGCGGGAAACCAGTTGCCGTGGAAGCCCGGCGGGATCCGGTGCCCGAGGTGGATCGTGGCGACGGGCGGCGCCTCGAACGCGCGCGCATCGAGGACGACGAAGTCGGTCGTGTCGCGCGCCGTGTCGACGACGAGCCCGATCAGCCATCCCTCGTCCTCGCCGGCCTCCGGCCGCGCCGGCACGAAGACGAACTCCCCCGGGACGCGGCCGGTACCGAATTCGTGCACGCGCCGCGCCCCGCGCGCCAGATCGTGCTTGTAGATCTGCGTCGCGCCTTCGAGCTGCGTGTTGCCGTCGGCGGGGACCGAGACCGCGTAGACGTAGCGGTGGGGTCGCCCGAAGCGGCGCTCGTCGATCCGCGGAAACTCCTGCGCCGCCGGATCAACCACCCGCCGGTCGACCCGCCCCGTCGCGGGGTCGACGGTCCAGCGCTCCAGCCGGCCCGGCCTGTCGAGGCCGCCGCCTGCCGAGGCGAACACGCTCTCGTAGGCGACGACGTCGAGGACCACCCGCCCGTCCGCGTCGTCGTAGGCGTTGGCGACGTGGAACACGAAGCATGGATCGAGGGCGCACCATGTGATGTCGGCGGCCGTCCCGTGCCGGGGGAGCAGGCCGAGGCGCGCGCGGTGGGCAGGGTTCCAGCGGAACGGGAAGCGGTGGCCGGCCAGCACCGCCCGCATCGAGAAGGTAAGGGGCAGGTCCAGCACCACCGCGAAGCGCGCCGTGATCGCGCAATCGTGGATGCAGGGGCCGTGCTCGACCGGGATCGAGACGTCGCGCACGACGCGGCCGGCGGGCGAGACGACGACGTGGCGCACGCTGTCCCAGATCCGGCCGTCGTAGGCGATGGCATGCGTCTCGCCGGTCTCGGGGTCGCGGTGCGGATGCCCGGTGAAGGAGCCGGCCAGCGTCCCCTCGAACGGATCGTAAAGCTGCGTCTCCAGATCCTCGGACAGCGCGACCGGATAGCTGCCGGCCTCGACCAGGGCGAAGGCGCGGCCGCCGATCTCGACGACGTTGGTGTTGACGGTGTCGTCGCCCCGGCGCGGTCCGGGGGCGGCGGGCCGGCCGAACGCCGCCGAGGCCGCCCGCGAGCCGATCCAGCGGTTGCGGTACCACAGGGCCTTGCCGCCCGCGACGCGCAGGCCGTGCACCATGCCGTCGCCCAGGAACCAATCGTGGCCGCGCGTCGTCGGGCGGGCCGGGTTGGCGCCCATCTTGAGGTATCGCCCGTCGAGCCCCGATGGGATCGTCCCGGTCACGGGCAGGTCCCGCAGCGTCAGCTCCGCGCGCATCGGCGCGTGGACGCCGACCACGAAGGGGTGCGCCGTCCCCGGCAGGCGCAGCCGGTTGCCGGCCGCCACCAGCGCGACGAGACCCTCGGCGGCGGCGCGGACGGTCGACGTGAGACGGTTCGGCATCGGTCGAGGGGTTCCAAGAGCGGTGCGAGGACGAGAGCCGTGATGAACCGTGACGGATGCGCTGGGTCGCGACCGCACGCACGCCTTGAGCGGGATCGAGAACCGACATAGGGCCGAGAGGCTTCCTCCGGCAATGCGATCGCCGCCCCGACGCGGAGAACCGATGATGCGCCTCGCCCGCCTGCTCCGCGCCGCAGCCCTCCCGATAGCCCTGGCGACGGCCGGCCTGGCATCCTCGGAACCATCGTCGGAACCATCGCCCTGGGCCGACTGCCTGGGCAGGATCGCCGCCGACGCCCAGGCCCGCGGGGTGCCGCCGGCCTGGGCGGACGGGCAGCTCGTCGGCTTGACGCCCAACCCGGACGTGCAGGCGGCGACCCGCGGCCAAGCCGAGTTCGTCAAGCCGATCTGGGCCTACCTCGACGCCACGATCACCGAGGCGACCATCGCCGAAGGGCAGCGCAAGCTCGAGGAATGGGCCGCGGTCCTCGAGGCGATCGAGCGGCGCACCGGCGTCGACCGCTTCACCCTCGTGGCCTTCTGGGGCGTCGAGTCGGGCTACGGCAAAGTCCTCGACGACGCCGCGATCGTCCGTCCGGTGGTGCAATCGCTCGCGACGCTGGCCTGCGGCGATCCAAGCCGACCGAGCTACTGGCGCGACGAGCTCGTCGAGGCGCTTCGGATCCTCGCGCAAGGGGATGTGCCGCCCGCGCGCCTGACCGGCTCCTGGGCCGGCGCCATGGGGCATACCCAGTTCATGCCGAGCGTCTACCGCGCCCACGCCGTGGATTTCGACGGCGACGGCCGGCGCGACCTCTGGTCGGTGCCCGACGCGCTCGCTTCGACGGCGAACTACCTCGTCGCCATGGGCTGGCGCGGCAACGAGCCCTGGGGCACAGAAGCCGTGCTGGGAGAAAGCTTCGACTACGCGCTGGCGGACGAGGACACCCCGCGCAGCTTCGACGCTTGGCGCGCGCTCGGCGCGACGCCCGTCCCCGATCGCAAAGCGGACGGCGTCGCGCAGGCCACCCTCGTCGCCCCCGCGGGCGCGGGCGGCCCGGCCTTCCTGCTGCGGCCGAACTTCTCGGTGATCCTGCGCTACAACACGTCGCTGTCCTACGCGCTCACCGTCGCGCACCTGTCGGACCGCCTTCGCGGGCAGGCCGCTTTCGCCCGCGACTGGCCCCGTGGCGACCGCGCCCTGACCGAAGCCGAGCGCCGCGATCTTCAGACCCGCCTGGACGCGCACGGCCACACGGCCGGCGCCGTGGACGGCCGGATCGGTCCGAAGACGCGGGCCGCGATCCGCGCCTACCAGGCCTCGACCGGCCTCCGTCCGGACGGCTATGCCGACGTCACCCTGCTGGACCGGCTGCGGACGTCGCCCTGACGTCCGGCGCCGGCGGGCGTGGACGACGGTCCGTGTTCGCGCCGGCCCGCGATCGGATCACCGGGGCATCCCCCTCGCTGGAGCAGGCTCTAGGCGCGCAGGCGACGGGCCGCGCCCGGCGCCACGGCGGATGTCGGCTCCCTGGACCCGGCGCTCGCATGATCGGGCGACGTCCGGACGTCGCCCGCCTCCTGGACCATCGCCGCGGCAAGAAGGCGTGCGCGCTCGGCCCAGCGGTCCCGGTCCGCCCGCAGGGCCTCCATCTGGTCCTGGTGCAAGGCCAGCGCGACCTCAAGCGCGTCGATCTCCGTCCGAAGCTCGCTCGTCCGTTGCCGCTCGCGCGCCAGGGCGGTCTTGAGCACGGACAAGGCAGCGTCCGCCGCGCCGGCCGCCGAGCCCGTCGCGTCGCCTCCCGGGCGGGCGGGCAGGCCGACGACCGCGATCGGGCCGGCCAGGACCGCGTCGGGCGCCGGCGGGATCCGGGGGGCCGCATCCGCTCGCCGAAGCTGCGCGATCTCCGTTCGCAGCTGCTCGACATCGAGGCCCGTTGCGGGCAGATCCTCGGACGGCGAAGCGATCGGCGCGGGGGCCGGCACCCGCTCCTCCTCCAGCACGAGCCCGTGCAGCATCGCGAACACGGCGTCGCCGTCCAGGCGCGAGAGGTCGAAGCCGCTCTCGGCAGCCAGCTGGCTGAATTGCGCCTGTCCCCCGGCGGACTGGCCGACGAAGGCCATCGACCAGTTCGCGAAGCCGCGCTTCTCGGTCGGCCCGCATTGAAGGACCGTCACGTCGCCGTGCCGATCGTCGCACTGGATCCGCTCGAACGTCTCCTCGACCTCGCGGCGCGGTCCCTCCAGAACCTGGGCGAACGCCCCCGCATTGAACATCAGCGCGCCGGTCACGTCCGACTCGGCGTTGTTCCGTTGCGACGCCGCGAGGATCTGCGTGATCGATGCCGTCATCTCGGCCTCCGATCCCTTCAGCAGGTTCTTGCTCGCGTAGACCAGGCGATAGAGTTCGCTCATCAGAGACTATCCGGGACTGGGGTGGATCACGCGTGCGGCGGGTAGCTCGCGAGGAAGGTCATGAGGTCGTCGGCCGGTATCGGCCTGCTGATGAGATAGCCCTGCACGTCGGTGCAGCCCTCTTCGCGGATGCGCTGCATCTGCTCCGGCGTCTCGACGCCTTCGGCGACCGTCGTCATGCCCAGGCTCTTGCCGAGGCCCGCGATGGCCCTGATGATCGCGTCGCCGTCCGGCTTGCTCGACAGGTCCTTCACGAAGGAGCGGTCGATCTTGATCTTGTCGAAGGGGAACGAGCGCAGGTAGCTCAAGGAGGAGTAGCCCGTGCCGAAATCGTCCATCGACACGCGGACGCCGAGCTCGCGCAGCCGATGCAGCGTCCGCAGCGTCTTCTCGTTCTCCTGAAGCAGCACGCCCTCGGTGATCTCGACCTCCAGGCGCCGGGCGGGCAAGCCCGAGCCGGCAAGCGCCGACATGATCGTCTCGACCAGGCGGTCGCTCTTGAACTGGGCCGGGGACACGTTCACGGCCACCGCCATGTGCGCCGGCCAGTGCATCGCGTCGCGGCAGGCCTGCCGGATGACCCAGTCGCCGATCGGCACGATCAGGCCGATCTCCTCGGCCAGCGGGATGAAGTCCAGTGGTGAGACCGCCCCGCGCTCGGGATGCTTCCAGCGGATCAGGGCCTCGCAGCCGATCAGCCGATCGCCGTCGAGCTGCATCTGCGGCTGGTAGTGCAGCTGGAACTCGCGGCGGGCGAGCGCCTGACGCATGTCGAGCTCCAGCCGGCGGCGCGCCTGCATGCGCGCGTCCATCTCGGGCTCGAAGAAGCGGTACGTGCCGCGTCCGTCGACCTTGGCCCGGTAGAGGGCCAGGTCGGCGTTCTTCAGGAGCGTCTCGGAGGCGTCCCCGTCGTTGGGCGCCAACGCGACGCCGACGCTGGCCCCGATCGTCAGGAGGTGCCCGTCGATCATGTAGGTTCGGCCGATCAGGTCGACGAGACGCCGAGCCAGGGCCTGCGTGTCGCTGGCCTCGCGGATGCCGGCCTGCACGATGATGAACTCGTCGCCGCCGATCCGGGCGACGGTGTCGGTGGGCCGCACGGCCGAGCGCAGTCGATCGGCGACCTTCTTCAGGAGCGCGTCGCCGATCGGGTGGCCGAGCGTGTCGTTGACGGGCTTGAAGCGATCGAGGTCGACGAGGAGAAGCGCGCACTTCTCGCCGTTGCGATGGAGGCGCACGAGGGCCTCGGAGAGTCGTTCCTGCAGGAGCAGCCGGTTCGGCAAGCCGGTGAGCGGATCCTGGCGTGCCGCCTCGTCGGCGCGCGCCTCGCTGGCCTTGCGCGCGCTGACGTCCTCGATCGTCGCGATCCAACCCTGTTCCTCTGCAGGATTCAGCTCGACCTGCAGCGTGAGCCCCTGATCCCTGACCTCGAACGAAACGGCCGTGCGACGATCGCGTCCCTGGCGCAAGGATCGGAAGACCTCGCGCCTCGGTTTCCCAGTCCCGGCGCACAGGGCGCGAAGCAACGGCCTGGCACCCAGTTTGCGCGAAGGCGGCAGGAAGTTGGTCAGCAGGCGCTCGGCCGGCGCATTCGAGACGATCACGCGCCCCGCATCGTCGATCATCAGCAGCCCGTGCCGGATCACGTCGAGATAGCGCGCCCAGGCGTGGGAGGGGGTGCCCGCGTTCGGCCGCAGGCTCCGCGGCGTCTCGCGCCGGGCAGCGCCAAGGTAGTGCCGTTCAGCGCTCATGGCACATCGGACCCGATCTCAGGCCGCCCAGCGAGCGTGCCGAATGGAAGCACTTATTTATAGAGGTAGAATTCTTAATTAGAGGCTACACTGGGCGTTGAATTCGCGCTCTCAAGTTGCAATCAGCCGCCATTCGAACCTGTCGCCACCGCGCAGGTCGACGGCCTTGGCTGCCATGGTATCGGCCGCAACGGACTGGCGGCAAAGCCGACGCCCTCCGGCAGCGGTTCAGTGGGAGCCGGTAGGTCGAACTTGGATCAACTGTCGAACGCAGGCATCCGGCACCTAAGGCGACGCCGGATACCGGGGTCGACACGCACGGGCATGATGTTCCCGGCGGCGTGCAAGGTGGTCGCACGCCGGCATCCGTAGCTGCCAAACTCGCAAATTCTGCGCGATCCACCGCGGTGACGGGGGAACGGACCGCTGCCGGAACGGCAGAAAACGGATGTCTGCTTCGGGGGTAAAGCGTCGATCCCGTCCGACGTTTGGCCTTGAACCAGACGTTCGATTCGAGCTCGAAGCGTCAACGGCCGCCTCTGCGTCCCGGCAGCGCCGGCAAGGGCCGTCTCGGGCCAGGTGGCTCGCTGAGCCGCCTGGATATCCATCCTGGCGGTCTCGACTGTCCCCTGCCGGCGGAAGACTGCCGAAGACGTCAGCCGGAGGACCAAACCATCTCGACCATCAGTCCCCCCTCGGCGGCCTCGCCGAATGCCATCCGGGCACCGGCTGCCTCGGCTACGTCGCGGGCGATCGCCAACCCGAAACCGGTGCCCGGTCGGCTTTCGTCCCAGCGCACCCCACGGCCCAGCCCGGCCAGGGCCGGAGGGTCCATCCCCGGCCCATCGTCGCTGACCGACAAGCGGCCTCCCGCCCCGTCCGGCGTCCCGGTGATGCGCACACGCCGGTGTGCCCACTTGCGCGCGTTGTCGAGCAGGTTGCCCAGAACCTCCATCAGCTCGCCCTCGTCGCCCGGGTAAGACAGATCGGCAGGGACAGATACGTCCCAGACCAGTGAGTCGCCCTCGGGAAGCCGCCGCATCGTGGCGACGAGCCTGTCCACGACCGCCGCCACGCCACAGGATCTGCGACGCAGGTCCCGAGCACCCGCGAGGCGCGCTCGAGCCAGCGTGCGATCGACCTGACCGCCCATCGCCTGTGTCTGTTCCGCGATCTGCTGCGCCACAAGCGGTTCCGTTGCGGAGAGCCTGCGCATCAGGGCGTCGATGACGGCCAACGGCGTCTTCAGTCCGTGTGCCATGTCCGCCGCGCCGGCCTCCGCTCGCTTGAGCGCCCGTTCCTGTGCGTCGAGCAACGAGTTGAGGTCGGCCACGAGCGGACGAA
Organism: Methylobacterium sp. WL119; assembly: GCF_008039875.1. GTDB lineage: Bacteria > Pseudomonadota > Alphaproteobacteria > Rhizobiales > Beijerinckiaceae > Methylobacterium. The sequence continues at coordinate 95,393 of NZ_VRUU01000007.1, forward strand.
CCTCGTCCGGGAAGACGTCCGGGAGGCGTTCGCGCGTTCCGGCATGCACCGCGGCAAGGCTCGCGCGCAACGTTCGAAATGGCGTCAGCGCGCGATGGACGAAGACCGCCATCGCCAGGGTCAGCACCACGAACAGCGCGGCGAGCGACGGCATAAGAAGGCGCAGGAACGTCGACCGGCTCGCGGCCAGTCCACGCCGATCCTCGGCGACGGTGACCCGCAACCGTGTCGCCGTTCCGCCGGCCCCATCGATCTCGACCGGTCGCGATAGGGACAGGAGCCGCCCCCCATCCGGTCCCGTCGCATCGATGACCATCGGCGCATCACCCGTGTCCAGGCCCGACGATTCGAGTCTCTTGTCCCAAAGCGAGCGCGACCGCAGGGACCGCCGGTCCGGCGTCTCGACCTGCCAGTACAGGCCGCCATAGGGTGTGGCGAACCGCGGATCCGGCGGCTCGCGCGACAGGGTCGGGGCACCGTCCGAACCCAGTCCGACGCGCCCGGCGATGAGCTTGGCCGAGCGGTCGAGCTCGTCGGCCGTTCGGGCGTCCAGCACGCGGTCGAAGATGATCGTCAGGCCGAAGCCGGCCAGCAGCAGAGCGAGGCCGATCAAGGCGGCGCCGGTGATCCCGAGGCGCAGGCGCAGGGAGTCCGCCCTCAACGGCCAGGCGCTTTCGGTTGGTCGGCGGGGACGAGGTACCCCTGGCCGCGCCGGGTCTCGATCATTCCCGGCCCGAGCTTGCGTCGCAACCGCGTCAACAGCGCCTCGAGTGCGTTGGCCTCGCGGTCGCTTCCGACGCCGTGGAGGTGGTCGAGAAGTTCGCCGGCCGAAACCACCTGTCCATGCTGGTGCATAAGGAAAGCGAGCAGGCGGTACTCCAACGCGGTCAGGTCGATCTCGCGACCGGCGACGCTGACGGCCCGGGTGCGCGTATCGAGCTCAACGGCGCCGGCGCGCAGCACCGGCGAGGCGTGGCCGGCGGTGCGCCGCAGGATTGCGCGCAGCCGCGCTGCGAGCTCTTCCATTCGAAATGGCTTGGCGAGGTAGTCGTCGGCGCCGGCGTCGATGCCCTCCACGCGCTCCCGCCATCCATCGCGCGCGGTGAGGATCAGCACGGGGACCATCGTGCCGGCCGCGCGCAGACGGCGGAGCACGCCGAGGCCATCGAGGCGCGGCAGGCCCAAGTCCAGCACCATCGCGTCGTAGGTCTCGGTCTCGGCGCGGAACCACGCGGCCTCGCCATCCGCGACGACGTCCACAACGTAGCCGGCACGCTCCAGGCCAGCGCTCACGTCCGCGGCGATGCGGGGCTCGTCCTCGACGACTAGCACCCGCATCGGACGCATTTCCATGTCAGGTCAGTCATCGTCGTCCCTGTCGATGATCTGCAGCGACTGCGCATCGACCTTCACGTCGCGTCGTTTGCTGTCCGCGCCGAGGATACGCAGCTTGTACAACCAGTGCCCGTCGTGGTGCTTCAGGTCGAGGGCCACGACGTCGCCGGGCACGGCAGCACGGGCGGCGCGCAGGACCTCGTCGAGCGGACGGATCTCGCCGCGTTCGAGGGCGCGACGGGCCCGGTCGGCGTCGTCGTCCGCGCGCGCAGGGACCATCCGGACGAGACCTGAGCAAAGGGCGGCGACGAGAAGGATGCGGAGGATCGGCATGGACACTGGCACCATGGGTGGGTCAACCTGACGGGAGGCTGACGGGCTCCGTCAGGCCGGTGGGTTCAGGATCCGCCAGAACGCTCCGCAGATCCCTCGTTCGCGGAGCCGCACGGCCATGTCCATCATCATCGGCATCCTTCTGACCGTCGTGGCGGCGATTGCCGGCACGATCCTGTGCCCGCCGCCGGCCACAAGACATCAACCCCCGGCCCGGGTCCCGGACAACCGCGTCTTGACGCTGGCCCTGGCCACTTGTCTCGCCATCGCGGGGAAACCGGCGTTGGCTGGGGAGCCGGCGACGGGGCATGCCTCGCTGATCAACGGGACCACCCTCACGATCGACGGCGGATCCGTCACGCTGTTCGGCATCGTGATGCCCGCACCGGATGCGACGTGTTGGGACGCCCACGAGGTTCCCTACGCGTGCGGCCGTCAAGTCCGCGAGAAGATGATCGCACGCATCGGGACGGCGGAGCCGATTTGCGAGCGGCACGATCGCCCAGACAGCGGTTCCGCCGAGGCGACGTGCCGAATCGGTGACGAGGACCTCGGCGATTGGATGATCGCCAACGGTTACGCGATGCCCGCCCGCGACGCGCCGGCATCCTACAGGCGGGCGAGCGACCGGGCCTGGGGGCGTCGTGCCGGCTTGTGGGCCGGAGTGTTCGACAATCCGACGGACTGACGGCAGGGCGGGCGATAGGGCGTATCCGATAGACGAACGGCGCCGCTCTAGGTGCGTGCAGTTGCCATGACGTGCCCGCCGGCGACCGGCGAAATCGCCGTGCGGTCAGGCTGCACGGCGGCCTGACCCATTCGCGATGGCGGGTCGCGGTGCACCACGCGGGGGCCGGGAAACGTCCGCCGCGGGGGCGATCGTCAGTTCGCCGAGGCGGTCCGCGGAGCGGCCTCCTCTCCGGCGACGCGGACGACGTCCCCGCTCGCCAGGAACTCCTGAGGATTGTCGATCAGCCGTTCGGCGGTGGTCACGCCCGCGCGCACCTCGACCTCGTTGCCGAGGTTCCGCCCGAGCGTCACGGGCTTCAGCGCGATCCGGTGGTCGTCGCCCACCTGCGCCACCTGCGTGCCGTTGCGGTCGAACACCAGCGCGGTGGCGGGCACGCGCAACGTCCCCGGGTCCGAGGGCACGTGGAATCGCACCTCCACGAACGCCCCCGGCCAGAGCTTGCCTTCCGGGTTGTCGGCCTGGAGCTCCACGAGACCCTTTCGGGAATCCTCCGCGATGGCGTTCGCGGTCGAGGTCACCTCCGCGTCGAACGCCGCCTCCTGCCCCGGCACGCGCAGGGAGGCCTTCAACCCCGGCTTCATCACGGCGAGGAAGGCCTGCGGCACGTTCACGTAGGCGCGCACCCGGTGGAGATCCGAGACCCGGTAGAGCGGCCGTCCCGAGGTTCCCCCCGCCGTGAGCAGGTCGCCGATGTCGACGTTGCGCGCGGTCACGACCCCGTCGAAGGGTGCCCGGACCTCCTTGAACCGCGTCAGTTCCTCCAGGCGCCCGACATTGGCCTGCTGGGCGACGATGTTCGCCTTGGCCACCGACAGGGCCGCCGTGCGCGAGGCCGCGGTGAAGCGGTCGGTGTCGCCGCGCTCCTCGCTCGACCAGCCCTGCGTGACCAGGCGGGCGGTGCGCTTGTTGGTGGCCGCGCTGAGATCGGCGTTCGCCTGAGCCTGGTCGACCGCCGCCTGAAGCTGAACAAGGGTGGCGCGCGCCTCGGCGAGTTGCTGGTCGAGGTCGGGCGCCGAGATCTCGGCCAGGACCTCGTCCTTGCGCACGCGGGCGCCGATATCCCGATGCCAGGCCGTGACGTAGCCGCTGGCGCGGGCATACAGCGTCCCGGTGTAGAAGGCGCTCAGCGACCCGGGCAAGGTCAGGTCCTCGTCCGTGGGCCCGCGCCGGGCGTGCACCACCCGAACGGTGGGCACGGCCTGCCGTTCGGTCCAGCTCTCGACCTCTTGCATCCCCTTCGCACGGTCGTTGATGCCGACCCAGGCCAGCGCCGCGGCGCCGATGGCCACGCCCGCCAGCAGCGCGCCGACCCGGCGCCCCGACGGCGTGCGGGGCGACGCGACTGCGGGCTCGGCGCTCGCGTGCGCGGCGTCGTCGGATTTGGCGTGTTGGGTCGGGTGCATGCGGGATCTGCGCTCAGGCCGATGGGGACGAGAGGGGCTGGGGGGAAGCGTCTTCGCGCCGGGCCGCGGCGCGGCGCGGCCGCCCATGCACGATGCCGAAGACCACCGGCACGAAGAACAGGGTCGCGAGCGTGGCGAACAGCAATCCGCCGATCACGGCGCGGCCGAGCGGGGCGTTCTGGCCCGGCTCGATCGCCATCGGCGCCATGCCGATCATCATCGCCAGCGCGGTCATCATCACAGGCCGCAGCCGCGTCGCCCCGGCCGCCAGCGCGGCCTCCATCGCCGTGCGTCCCGCGTCGAACTGCTCGCGGGCGAAGCTGATGACCAGGATCGAGTTGGCGGTCGCCACGCCCATGCACATGATCGCCCCCGTCAGCGCCGGCACCGAAACGTGGGTGTGCGTGGCGAACAGCATCCACACGATGCCGGCGAGCGCCGCCGGCAGCGCCGTCACGATGACGAACGGGTCGACCCAGGACTGGAAGTTGACGACGATGAGCAGGTAGATGAGCATGATCGCGAAGGCGAGGCCCACGAGCAGCTGCTGGTAGGCCTGCGCCATGGTCACCGCCTGCCCGCGCACCGTGACGGTCGCCCCCTTCGGCAGGTCGGCCCGCGTCGCGTCGATCGCCCCCTGGATGTCCGCGGTGACGCCGCCGAGATCGCGGTCCTGCGTCGTGGCCAGGATGTTGACGGTGGGGGCGATGTTGTAGTCGGTCGCCACCGCGCTGAGCGGCTCGGGGCGGATCGTCGCCAAGCCCCCCAGGAGCTGCTCCGAGCGGGCGGCGGTGATCGGCAGGTTGTTGAGCGCGCCCAGCGTGTCGATCGAATACTGCGGCGTCTGGACGGAGACCGGGTAGGACACGCCGTTGCGCGGGTCGAGCCAGTAGGTCGGAGCGGTCTGCGTGCTGCCCGACAGCGTCGCCTGGAGGCTCGCGGCCGCGTCGCCCTCGGTCAGGCCGACGACCCCGGCGAGCGCGCGATCGAAATCGACCCGCAGCGCCGGGTTGCGCGCCTGCTCCTGGATGCGGGCGTCCGCGACCCCGGCTACGCGGCGGACCCGGGCCAGGAGCATGTTGGCGTAGGCGCGGCCCCCCGCGATGTCGCGGCTGGCCACCTGGACATCCAGCGCGGCGGGGGAGCCGAAGTTCAGGATCTGGCTGACGATGTCGGCGGGCAGGAAGGCGAAGGTCACGCCGGGAAAATCCTGCGGCAGGCGCTCGCGCAGCTGCCGGGTCAGCGCCGCGGTCGATGGGCCGCCCTCGCTGCCGCCACTGGTCTCGTCGAGGGTCACCAGCATGTCGGCGTCGAAGGTGCCGATGGTGCCGCTGTTGCCATAGGAAATGTTGATGCCGCTGATCGGAAGGCCGATGTTGTTGACGACGCTGGCCACCCGTCCCGGCGGAATCAGCGCGCGCAGCCGTCCCTCGACCCGCCCGGTCAGGGCCGTCATCTCCTCGATGCGCGTGCCCGTCGGGGCCCGCAGGTGAATGCGGAGCGCCCCTGCATCCACGTCCGGGAAGAAGTCCCGCCCGAGATAGGGGACGAGGCCGAACGACAGGCCGACCACCGCGAGGAAGCCGACGGCGAACGACTTCCGGCGCGACAGCGCCAAGCCGAGCAGCCCCAGATAGGCCTGCCGCAGGGCCTCGAAGCGGTGCTCGAAGCCTCGCTGAAACCGGGCGAAGGGGCCGGGCTTGTTCGCCGGATCCTGCTCGTGGGCGTGCTCGGTCAGCAGGTAGCGCGCCAGCGTCGGCACCAGGGTATAGGTGAGCGCGTAGGACGCGATCATCGCGAACACCACCGCCATCGCCAGCGGCCGGAACAGGAAGCCCGCCACGCCGCCCAGCGCCAGGAGCGGCACGAAGGCGATGCAGATGCAGAACAGGGCGACGGTGGCCGGCGGCATGATCTCCTGCGCCCCGCGGGTGATCGCGGTGACGATGTCCTCGCCGAACTCTTCCATGTGCCGGTTGATGTTCTCGATGGTCACGGTCGCATCGTCGACGAGGATGCCGACGGCCAGCGCGAGCCCGCCGAGCGTCATCACGTTGATGGTCTGCCCAAGCGCCGAGAGCGCGATCAGCGAGCACAGCACGGCGAGCGGGATCGACACGGTGATGATCAGCGTCGAGCGCCAGCTGCCCAGGAAGACCAGGATCATCAGGCCGGTCAGCGCGGCGGCGATGACCCCCTCGCGCACCACCGCCACCACGGACTCGCGCACGAAGCCCGACTGGTCGGCCACGTACTTGAGGTCGACGCCCGTCGGCAGGCCCGCCTGGATGGCGGGCAGGCGTGCCTTGACGTCGGCGATGATGTCCAAGGTCGAGGCGTTGCCGATCTTGAGGATCGACATCAGCACGCCCTTCTTGCCGTCGAGCTGGACGACGTTGGTCTGGGGCGGCGAGCCGTTGCGCACGTGGGCGACGTCGCGCATGAAGACCACGGCGCCGTCCACGACCTTGACCGGCAGGTCGTTGAACGCCTCGATGCTCTTGGGTGAATCGTTGAGGTCGACGATCCACTCGAAGCTCCCGATCTTCTGGGTGCCCACCGGATTGATCAGGTTCTGCCGGGCCAAGGCCGCGCCGACGTCGGCCGCCGACAGGCCGTGGGCGTGCAGCGCCGACTGGTCGAGATCGATCTGCACCTGGCGCGCGGCGCCGCCGTAGGCGTAGGGCAGCTGCGCCCCGGGGATCGTGGTGAGCTGAGGCCGGATGAAGTTCTGCGCGAGGTCGTTGAGCGCCGTCTGCGAGAGGCTGTCGCTGGACAGGGCGAGCTGGATGATCGGCACGCTCGACGCGTTGTAGGCGAGCATCAGGGGCGGCGTGACGCCCGGCGGCAGCTGCTTGAGCTGCGTCTGCGAGATGGAGGTGACCTGCGCCTGGGCTGCGGTGATGTCGACGCCGGGCTGGAAGTAGATCTTCACGATCCCGTAGCCCGGGACCGATTGCGACTCGATGTGCTCGATGTCGTTGACCGTGGTGGTCAGCGAGCGCTCGAACACCGATACGATGCGTCCCGCCATGTCGTCGGGCTGCAACCCGGTGTACTGCCAGACGACGCTGATCACCGGGATGCCGATCCGGGGGAAGATGTCGGTCGGGGTGCGCACGATCGCCATGACCCCGAAGATCAGGATCAGGATCGACATCACGACGAAGGTGTAGGGCCGCAGCAGGGCCAGTCGGACGATCGCCGCCATACCTTGAATTCGCCTCGATCAATCCGTTGGGCGGGGCTCGACGGCCGCGTACAGAAGCATATCGCATCATGCATTCATCGGGCCAGTGCGGCAATTTGATGACGTCACGCGCGCGAGGCCACCAGAAACAAGGAGATACAATCCTCTATCGATGGTCAGTGCAGTCAACTCTGCTGTCGTTGACGGCACTGAATACGATTCGTAGCGTACTTTTATGGCACGCCGAGCGATGACTGCGACCTGACGATTTAAGCTGCCGCTGCGGCAACCTGAGCTTTCTCTTGGATGAGGGCGCGGTGGGACTGACCCACACCCGCCTTGAATTCACAGCGGATCTCGGACGACACGGGTGCCGGACCGGCGGCTCATCGTTCGATGCGGTAGACGCCGCCGTCTGGAGCGAGACCGCGCAGACGTTTATCGGTCGATGAGACCGCACCACGGTTTTCGGACGGTGAACGCCATTTTCGCCCTCGGAGTTGCTGCCCAACCGGCAGCCGGCCCGGATTGTCGCCCGACATCCCACCCTGTGATGTCCAAAACCAGGCCATCCTCCTGGCGTTGCCCCCCGTCCCGGCTGCCGGATCCGGATGGTCCAGCAGCCGATCGCTTCCAACCCGGCAGCGCTCGCGTCAACAGGGGCTTGGCCCGGCCTGACGTTCCGCCATCGGTCTCCCCCGGCCTGGGGCACGGCAACGGTACGCGCTGACCAGCGGCCATCGGCGAAGGCTTCTGCGAAAACGCCTTCCTGAACCTCGTCATGGATCACGAGCGCCGCACGCACATCGTCCAGCCTGAGGTAGCCGCCACGCCACCATCTTCAGCCCGACGGGGATCAGGTCGACGCGATCCTGCATGAATTCGGCCATAACCGCGCGTCGCAGGCGCTCGCACGGCACCGCGTCGGTCAGTCCGAGCTGGTTCTATCGCCGATCATCGACGTCATTGCCTAAACATCAGGACGGGTCAGCGGCTGGATTCTTGACGGGGGCTTCCAGAAACGCTGGGCAAAATCACTTGGCGAGGACCTGCTTCGCCGCCGCTCCAAGGGCGCGCACGCCGGAAACTAGGTCTGCGTCGCAGGTATCCTCTGCCCAGTGATGGCTGATACCGCCGATCGATGGGACGAACAGCATGGCGGCCGGCAGGATGCGGGCCACGTTCTGTGCGTCGTGCCCGGCCCCCGAGGGCATCACCTGCCAGCGGCCGGGGCAGACCTGTTCGGCCGCTTCCGAGAGGGCACGCATCAGGTTCGGGTCGCACGGGGCGGGGATCGCCTTCGAGAGGGCCGTGAGCGTGGCGGTGCAACGCTCCCGCCGGTTCGACTCGCGCACCAGCGCTTCGAGGCAAGCCTCCATCCGCTCCAGCACTGGAATCGACACGTCTCGGAACTGGAAGGCCACCTCGGCCCGGCCCGGGATGATGCTGTAGCCGCCGGGATCCAGGGTGATCCGTCCTGTCGTCCAGGTGCTGCGCGGGCCGCAGACCTTCGGAAATTCCCAGTCGGCCGCCGCAAGGAGGCGTACCGCCGAGAGCCCGGCATCCCTGCGCTCGATCATTGTGGTGCCGCCGGCATGGTCCTGGTTGCCTTCGAATAGGATCTGAAACTGCCAGATCGCCACGATGCCGCTGACCACGCCGAGATGCTGGCCGGCGGCTTCGAGCTGCGTGCCCTGCTCGATATGCAGTTCCAGGAAGCCACGGTAGCGGGCGGGATCCAGCTGCATCCGGGAAAGGCCCGCGAGCCCTGCGGATTCGAGGGCCATCCGCAGGGGCGTGCCGTCTGTGCGGTTGCGAGCGGCGTCGATCTCACCCTCCGTCAGATCACCGATCGCCGAGCGGCTTCCCAGGAAGCCGCCAGAAAAGTGCCCCTCCTCGTCGGCGAAGGCGACGACGTCGACGGGCAGCCCGGCCCTCGCCAGCGCCAGCCCGGCGACGACGCCGAGCGCCCCGTCGAGCCAGCCGGCCTCGTTCTGGGTCTCGATGTGGCTGCCGACCAAGAGGTGGGGTCCCGGGCCGCGATGACGACCGAGCACGTTGCCGATGCCGTCGATCGACGCCTCGAGACCGCATTCTTCGAGCCGGGTCATCAGCCAGCGGCGCGCCTGCATATCCTCAAGCGAGAAGGTCGGCCGGTGGACGCCGGTGCGGAACCGGCCGATCTTGCGCAATTCGTACAGGTCGGCCAGAAACGTTTCGGTATCGATCTCGGTCATGCCCGATCCATGCGAATAATCGCGTTCGATGGTCACTGCCCCACCCTCTCTCAGAGATCGAGGGTCACGCCGCCCCGAGCACGCGAGACGCATGGCGTCATTCGATCCCGGCGTTTCCCGACCGAGAGAACGACATCGCGATGGATCACCGTACCGTCGCGATAGCCGCACTCGCAGGCGCCACAGACCCCGAGTTCGCACGAGGCGGGCTGAGAGATGCCGTGCTCCCGCAGGACGTCGAGGAGGGAACGATCCGCTGGCACGTGAAGCAGTGCGCCTGTCGATGCGATGTGCGCCTCGAACGGCTCGGGCTTGAAGGTCCCGTCCGAGAGGGCGGCGAAATGCTCGACATGGACCTGCTCCGGCGGCCAGCCGTTCTCGCCAAGAACAGCCTGGACGGCCTCGGTGAGGCGCCGCGTGCCACAAGCGTAGACGTGGGTGTCCGCAGCAGAGCCACCCAGCCGTGTTGGATCGAAGCGCTGTCCTTGATCGGAGAACCAGTGCTGAAGGCGATCACCGCAGACTGCGCGGACAGGTGCGAGAAGGGGCGCGTCGGCCGCGGAGCGTGCGCAGAAATGCAGATCGAAGTCAGCCTCCTCGTCGGCAAGTGTCCGCGCCATGGCGAGGAGCGGCGTTACGCCGATCCCACCTGCAACGAGGATGTGGCGGCGTGCAGCGGGGGCGAGTGGAAAGTTATTGCGAGGTGCGGAAACGTCAGCAACCGAACCCGCGGTGAGGTTGCCGTGCACCCAGGTCGAACCTCCGCGACCCGCATCCTCGCGCTTGACCGCGATCTCGTATCGGCCGCGCTCGGCAGGATCGCCGCACAGCGAGTACTGGCGCACGCGGCCGTCGAGGAGCCGCAGATCGATATGGGCACCCGCTGTCCAGGATGGGAGTTCCGGCCGACGCGGATGAACCAGGGTGAGATGCAGGACGTCGGACGTCGTCGCGACGGCCGCCGCAACCTGCAACTTCATGATCAGGCGCGCGCTCACGAGCTAGTCTACCATCTCGATCGTATCGCCGACGCGAATGATGCCGCCTCGCTCGATCCCGCAATTCAGGCCCGAGCGGTTGTACAGCGGCAGATAGACAGGCTGGCCGAGGAGTTCCTCAAGGTACCTGCAGGGGAAATTCAGCCGTCCGCCGCGCAAGATCACCTCACCGACGCGAAAGCGTCGTCCCACGAGGTGGTTCAGGGGAACGCCGCGGACGGTAAGGTTGCGGCGGTGATCAATGGGCGCGATGTGTATGGGGCCACTCTGCAGGGGCGGGTCGTTTCGGTTGATCGCATCCAGCGCCTCCTGCTCGATCAGGGTCACCTCGCGGGTATCCGGCTTGGGCGAATAGGTGCCGGAACCGAGATAGTAGCGGTCGCCCTCGATGCCGCGTCCGGCCACGCACCGGGCCTCGGTATGCTCCTCCATCTCGTAGCTCGCTGCTGAAGCCGTATGGATGTTGAGCAGGACGCCCTGCCATCCCACGGCTCCGCCGGGGACGCCGACTGCGATCGCGCCGGCCGGGTGCGAGAACGCCTCAACCATGCGGGGAGCCGATGCGTCCGTCATCGGGTGGTCTCCGGCCGGGTCGCGAGGGCGATGGCTTCGATCTCGACCATGGCGTCGCGGGGCAGCCGTGCGACTTCGATCGTCGAGCGCGCCGGGGCATCGCCAGGGAAGTGCTCCGCATAGACGGCATTCATGGCGCTGAAGTCGTTCATGTCCTTCAGAAACACGGTGGTCTTGGCCACGCTCGCCAGACTCGCGCCACCCGCCTCTAGAACCGCTGCGAGATTGGCCAGCGAGGCGCGCGTCTGCGCCGCGATGCCGTCGGGAAATCCACCCGTTTCCGGGTCGATCGGGAGCTGCCCGGAAGCGAAGACCAGATCGCCGACACGGGTCGCCTGGGCGTAGGGACCGGCCGCCGGAGCAGCGTTGTCCGTCTTGATGATCGTCCTATTCATTCATCCTCCTCGGAGCCGACAGGCTCCAGAATTCATCTACGATACTAGAAAATTATCCACTGTGAAGGAGTTGTAGGTGGCGGTTTCCCGCCGTGTCAAAAACCACCCGGGTCCGGCCGCTCAATCGATCTGACGCCGCGCGGTCTCTGGCGAAAGGAACGCGGCAGTCAGGGTCACGCAGGCCAGCACGATCAGGTAGATCGAGATCGGCCAGGTCGCACCGCTGCTCCAGGTCAGTAGGGCGGCGGCGATGAGTGGCGTGAAGCCACCGCTGAGGGCAGCCCCGACCTGAAAGCCGAGCGAGGCACCGCTGTAGCGCAGGCGTGCGTCGAACAGTTCCGACATCCAGGCTGCCCCCGTACCGAACATGATGCCCTGGCCGAAGCTCAGGGCTACCGCGACAGTCAGTGTGATGATGGTCGGGTTTCGGGTGTCGAGAAGCTGAAACAGTGGGAAGGCGAAGACGATCGAGAACAGGCACGCGACCACGAACAGGGCGCGCCGGCCGAAGCGGTCCGAAAGCCATCCGAAGACCGGGATCGTGAAGAGCTCGACGATGGCCGCGACGAGGATGCCGTTCAGAATGACGCTACGCGGCAGGCCGAGTTGCCCCGTCACGTAGGAAATCGAGAACACCGTGACGATGCTGACATAGGCGATCTCCGACACCTTCAGGCCGACAGCCTTCAGGAAGGTGCGGGGATGCTCGGTGAGGATTTCGACCACCGGGATCTTCGCGACGGCGGCACGCTGCTTCACGCGCTGGAAGGAAGGTGTCTCATGCAGACGAAGCCGGATGAAGAGCCCGACAGCGACGAGGAAGGCGCTGGCCAGGAACGGCAGGCGCCAGCCCCAGCCAAGGAACTCGGCCTCGGGCATGAGCCCGGCCAAGGCGAAGGCTCCGATGGAGAGGATCACGCCCAGGGGATAGCCGAGTTGAACGATGCTCCCGAAGAAGCCACGCCGATGCGCCGGTACGCTCTCGACCACCATCAGGACCGCACCGCCCCATTCCCCGCCGATCCCGATACCCTGAACCAGCCGAAGGGCGACGAGGAGGATCGGCGCCCAGACGCCGATCTGCGCATAGGTCGGAAGGCAGCCGATCAGGAAGGTGCCGAGGCCCATGATCATCATCGTCAGGGACAGCATGGCCTTGCGGCCGATCCTGTCGCCGAAATGGCCGAAGACGGCGCCGCCCAAGGGGCGAGCAAGGAAACCGACCGCATAGGAGCCGAAAGCCGCGATGGTCCCGACGACGGGATCAATGCTCGGGAAGAAGAGCTTGTTGAACACCAAGGCACTGGCCGTGCCGTAGATCAGGAAGTCGTACCATTCGACGGTCGTGCCGATCACGCTCGACCAGACGATCTGTCGTTGGTCCGCGCGCGAGCTCTCATTCTGGTCGAGACCGGATTCAGCCTCCATCGCGATCGCCGCACTGGCCATGATGTTCAGCCCTCCACCGACTTGGAGAAATTTCCACTCACGTGGAGGCAATCGGTATGCCAGCTGAGTGTGGATCTTTCGGCGAGGACGCGGCAGGACGGTGGCGCAGGAGCGCGACATCTCGGGCGACGATGCCCGGGGGGCTGCGAGGGTCGGAACACCGGGGCGCGGGGCTCGTGCAAACGTCCCGCTGATCAACTATTCAGGGGCAAAGCTGACCCGCACGGCCATGCTGCCGGGGTACCGGAAGGATGGGAGTGGATGACGGCATGTCGGTGAGGGAGATGGTCGCCCCGGGGCAGAGCGGGACGGAGACGAGTTCTCAGATTTACGTGTCCGAGGAGATCCGTCGCCGCCGCAGGGAGCTTCACCTGTCTCTGGAGGCGCTGGCGACGCGGTCCGGCGTGAGCCGCTCGATGATTTCGAAGATCGAGAGAGCCGAGGCGGTCCCGTCGACTGTCGTGCTCTCGCGCTTGGCCGAGGCGCTCGGGGTGACCTTCTCGCGCCTGATGTCACCCACGACCGAACGCGAGGTGCTGCTGATTCCGGCGCGCCGGCAGCCCGTGCTGCGGGATGACGAGTCGGGCTTCCTACGCCGGTGCCTGTCCCCGGTCCTGCCGGGCCGAGGCATCGATCTGGTGCTGAACACCCTGCCGCCCGGTGGCAGCACAGGCGAGTTTACCGCCCATCGCCCCGGCGTTTCGGAATACATCTACATCCTGCGCGGCCGCCTGCGCGCCGTGATCGGCGATCGGACCGTCGTCGCCGAGACGGGGGATAGCCTGTACTTCGAAGCCGATGCCGGGCACGCCTTCACGAGTCTCGGCAAGGAGCCCTGCGAGTATATCCTGGTGATCGATCCGTCCCGCGCTCGGTAGCGAGCCGGTATCGGACGCCCGGGTTTTCGCATGCGACGTTTAGGTTCGGCGTAACCGGCCGGCGTGAGCGACAGTCCGTCCGTTTCCTGAAAGCGTGTTGGTGCGGCAGGCCGATGTCGCACCGGACGATACTGCTAGGCGCCAGCGCCTCCACGGTGGATGAACCGATCCCCGCTCGGTTCAGCGGTGGAGCGACCCGGCAGCTGCCGCCCCATCGGCGCGTTGGGCGTACCATGCGGCCAGACGCATTGCCTCGCAATGGATTTGCCCTCAAGCGAAGCACAGAGCGGCTCGAGTGCGGACGGAGCGCCTTCAACGATGGAAGACCGTTTTGACATTGCCGTCGTGGGCCTCGGGGCCATGGGTAGCGCAGCCCTCTATCAGTTGAGGCTGCGCGGGGCGAAGGCGGTCGGGATCGATCGCTTCGCCCCGCCGCACACTCTGGGATCGAGCCACGGCGAGAGCCGCATCACCCGTCAGGCCGTCGGCGAGGGCCGCGACTACGTCCCCTTCGTCCTGGCCTCGCACCGGATCTGGCGGGCCCTGGAAGCGGAGACCGGCGAGACGCTGCTGACCGCCTGCGGCGCCCTGGTGATGGGGCCGGGCAGCGGAATCTCCTCCCATCACGGCAAGCCGGATTTCGTCGGACGCTCGATCGACGCCGCGCAAGCCTTTGCGATTCCCCACGAGGTCCTCGACGGGCACGAGGTCGCGCGCCGCTTCCCGCAATTCCGGAATCTCACCGGCGACGAGAAGGCCTATCACGAGCCGGGCGGCGGCTACGTGCGCCCCGAACGCTGCATCGCCGCGCAACTGCGCCGAGCCGGCGAACTCGGCGCAGCAATCCGAACCGGGACGACGGTGCGTTCGATTCTCCAGGAACCGGGCGGGGTCCGCATCGAGACCGACCACGGCGTCGTCCTGGCTGATCAGGTGGTGGTTGCGGCCGGGGCCTGGACCGCGCCTCTTCTCGGCGCACCTTTCACGGACCTGCTTACGGTTAACCGGCAACTCCTGCACTGGTACGCCCTCGACGACGCCTCGGCCTACGGCCCCGGCGCGCCGGTCTTCATCTGGATGCACGGCGCCGGCGACACGGACTACCTCTACGGCTTCCCGCCCCTGCCGGGCGAGGCCCAGGTCAAGGTTGCCACCGAGCAGTACGAGATTGCCACGCCGGCCGAAGCCCTCGATCGCACCGTAAGTTCTGACGAATCCGCCGCCATGTACCAGCATCACGTGGCGGGCCGGCTCGCTGGTGCGACGGCGCGGGTGACCCAGGCCGCCGCTTGCCTCTACACCGTGACGCCCGACCGCGGCTTCATCATCGACCGCCACCCGCGGATGGACCGGGTCCTCGTTGTCTCGGCCTGCTCTGGGCACGGTTTCAAGCACTCGGCGGGGATCGGCGAGGCCGTGGCGAACGAGATGGTTCGGGCCGACGGCCGCATCGATCTCGCGCCGTACTCGCTCGCGCGGTTCGGCTGATCCCCGGAGCGATGGCCTATGGATTGCTTGACCCGGTTTAACCGGAAACGGCAGTCTCCCCGAAAAGCGCTCGTCGAGCCCTGGTCTCCTCTCCGGTGACCCGGATTCACCAAGCACAAGGTATCGTTCCGTGCGCAAGCGGACTTCGGCGTTCCTCGGCTCTCGCCTGCTCGCGGCCGCCGCCTTGCTTTCCGCCTCCTCCGCGATCGCGGCGGACGGGATCGAGGCGATCAAGCAACGTGGGACGCTCGTCGTCGGTGTGAAGGCGGATTACCGCCCCTTCGGCTTCCGCGATCCGAGCGGGGCGATCATCGGGTTGGAACCGGACCTCGCCGCCGACGTCGCCAAGCGTCTTGGTGTGAAGCTGGAACTCGTGCCGGTGGTCTCTTCGAACCGGATCGAGTTCCTGCAGCAGGGCAAGGTCGATCTCCTCATCGCCACGCTCTCGGACAAACCGGAGCGACGCCGCGTAGTGCAGGCGATCGACCCGCAATACTATTCTGACTTCGTCAACGTGATGCTGCCGAAGAAGGCCGGCATCACCGACTGGGCGCAGCTCAAGGGAAAGCCTCTCTGCGCCACCTCTGGAGCCTGGTACAACAAGGACGTGGCCCGCTCCTACGGCGCCGAGATCGTCGCCTTCGACGGTTCCGAGAAGCCGCTTTTCGCGCTCAAGCAGGGCAATTGCGTCGGCTACGTCTACGACCAGAGCATGCTGCAGGGTAAGCTTCTCGACGCAGATTGGAAGGCTGACTACGCCCTGCCGCTGAAGGGCATCCTCGACGCCCCCTGGATGATGGCCGTGGCGCTCGGCAACAGCTCGCTGCAGGCCCTTTTGGAGACGACGACCAAGGACTGGATGAAGTCCGGCTTCGTCGTCGAGGAGGAGAAAAAGTGGGGGATCGAGCCGACGGAATACTCGAAGGCGATGCACGAGAAGTACAAGAACGCGACCAACTGAGCCGCGCTTGGCCGTTCGACGGGCCGTCTTGAGGAACACGATGGACGCCGTTCCGAACTGGTTCCGGTCCCTCTACGAGACCACGGGCTTCAACTTCACGGTCTTCTACGACCCCTACGACTGGCATCGCTACGTCAACGGTCTGAAGATCACCCTGCTGCTCATGGTGACGACGATCCTGGTGAGCCTCGTCATCGGCGCCGTGGGGGCATTCATCCAGGGTGGCCCGTCCCGCTTCCTGCGCAGCGTCGTGAACGGCTTCGTCGTCGTGTTCCGCAACACGCCGCCGCTGGTGCAGATCTTTTTCTTCTATTTTGGGCTCGGCACCCTGCTGCCGGCGGCCCGAACCGCCGACGGTTTGCGCGTACCCCTCCTCGACAACGTGCAATGGGCCATCGTCTCGCTGGCCCTGTTCGCCGGGGCCTTCAACGTCGAGATCTTCCGCTCGGGCATCGAGGCGGTGCCGCGCACCACCGTCGAGGCGGCCGAGTCCCTCGGCTACACCCGACGCAAGGCCTACCTCTACGTCGTGCTGCCGCTCGCCCTCCGGGTCTGCCTGCCGGCCCTGAACAACAACCTGATCAACCTCCTGAAGACCACAACCCTGGCCTACGCCATCGCCGTACCCGAGACACTCTACGCGGTGAAGCAGATCTGGTCGGAGTCGCAGAACGTGCTGGAGATGATGATGGTGCTGCTGGCGACCTACGCGGTCCTCGTCGGCGTCCTCGTCTGGATCATGCATCGCTGGGAGCGGGCTCTGCGAATCCCGGGCTACAGCCGGTGAGGCCGCCGCAGACCGCGAGCGACCTGCCGGTGCTGCTGCCGTTCCGGGTCTCGCGCACGCGGGCTCGGTTCGCCGTAGGGCCGGTCCGGGCCGGGCTCCTCGGGGCCGGGCTCGCCGGGCTCATCCTCGTGGCGCCGGCCTTCGCGCAGGGGCCGGACGCGGTGCTGTCGCCGTTCCAGGTCGTCCTGCGCTGGGCGCCGCTGCTGCTGACGGGCTTTGCCTTAAACGTCGCGATCTCGCTCATCGCGATGCTTCTCGGCACGGCCGCGGGCGTCGGGCTGGGGCTCGGCCTCTTGAGCGAGGGCCCGATCCTGCGCCGCATCGCCTGGGCCCTGACGCAGTTCTTCCGCAACGTGCCCTGGCTGGTGCTGCTGTTCTTCGTCATGTTCCTTGTGCCGTTCCAGGTCACGGTGCTCGGCGTGCGGGTGCCGCTGCCCGACTGGATCAAGGCGACCGTGGGGTTCGCGCTTCCGGTGATGGCCAACGTCGCCGAGATCGTGCGCGCCGCCGTGCGCTCGGTGCCGGCCGCCCAGTGGGAGGCAGCCGAGTCGCTGGCCTTCACCCGGCGCCAGACGCTGTTCCGCATCATCCTGCCTCAATGCCTGAAGCGGATGCTGCCGCCTTGGATGAACGTCTACGCCCTGATTGCCATGGCCACGGTCCAGGCCTCGATCGTGGGCGTCACCGAGATGCTGACGCTGACGGCGCAGGTACACGCGGCGGAAGGAGGCCGGCCGGAGCTGTTCGCGCCCCTCTACGGCTTCGCCCTGCTCTGCTTCTTCCTCTACTGCTACCCGATCGACCGGCTGACCGCGCGCCTCGAGCGGCGCTTCGAGACGGCGTGAGGCCTCGCGTGTTCGATGGTGCGTCCCCGATGCTGAGTGTTCCGCCCGCCGATCTGCCGATCGTGCAGTTGCTCGACGTGCACAAGTCCTTCGGCGAGGCCGAGGTCCTCAAGGGCATCAGCTTCGCCGTGCGCCGGGGTGAGGTCGTCTGCATTATCGGACCGTCGGGTTCGGGCAAGTCGACGCTGATCCGCTGCATCAACGCTCTCGTACCGCTCACCTCCGGCATGATCCGGGTCGATGGGATCGAGGTGGCCGACCCGAAGCTCGACAAGCTCGCCCTGCGGCGCAAGGTCGGCATGGTGTTCCAGCAGTACAACCTGTTTCCGCACAAGACGGCGCTGGAAAACGTTATGATGGCGCCGATCCACGTGCTCGGCCAGGACAGGCGCGAGGTCGAGGTCCGGGCGCACGCCCTCCTCGCCAAGGTCCGGCTCGCCGGCAAGGAAGCGGCCTATCCGGGCGAGATGTCGGGAGGGCAGCAGCAGCGGGTGGCCATCGCCCGCTCGCTCGCGATGCGGCCTGACGTGATGCTGTTCGACGAGGTCACAGCCGCGCTCGACCCGGAGACGGTCAAGGAGGTGCTGGTCACCATCCGCGAACTCGCCGAGGAGGGCATGACTTGCATCCTCGTCACACACGAGATGAACTTCGCCCGCGAGGTCGCCGACCACGTCTACTTCACCGATCGCGGTGTGATCGTCGAGCACGGGCCGCCCGAGTCGCTGTTCTCGTCCGCTGTCGACCCGCGCACACGACGATTCCTATCGCAAGTTCTTTGAGAGCCTATCCGAGTAGAGGCAGACAAACTCTAGGCATCGCCCCCCTACCCGATAGGAAGGTGATCGGCGGCTTGCGGCCCAACCCATCCGTACGAGACGACATCGTGGCTGCCGGAAAGCGGACGTAAGCCCCCGTTGTCGTGGGCGGCAGGAAATGGCCGAAAGCGGAGCGGCATTTTCGGGGTTAGATGGCTGGCATTGCGGGCATCCGGATATTTGTCGCTGACAACATGCTGATGTGCGAACTTGTCTTCATAGAAATAGAGCATTAGCCTGAACATAGAGCATGATCCTGCGCACACATGATGGCCATCTCAGGAGCGACGGTGCAAAGCGACAAATCCTTCCTGTCGCGGCTACGGGTGAGCAGGAAGACGTCCTTGCCAGGCGGCACGGGTCCGAGTTCAGTCATTCTCAACATCGGGTCTCTGCCCCCGATGTAGTGAGGAAGAAGCACAAGTCCGGCTCCGGATCGCGCGGCGATTGATTGTGCGAATCGGTCATACACTTGAGAAGCCAGGCCGCGCGGGAAGTGCCGCGTCACATCCGGCGGCAGGACTTCCGATGGACGCCAGAGTCGTGACCGTCGGCCTGGTGGCACCTCAGCTGTCCCAGACGCTGGATGTCGTCGGGCTCGCCGACGCGTTCGCGCAGGGCGGCCAAGGGGCGGGGGCACGCGTGTCGTACGCCGTCACCCTCCTGGGCACCAAGTTCGGGCCGATCACTGCGGCGTCGCGGGTTCGCTAGTGGTTGAGCCCTGACGGTTGAGTCCGTGTGGGGTTTCGGTTTGCGCCCCATCCTGCGAGTCTGGCGGGATGCGCAGTGGCATCTCTTTCACGCTCTCCACCTCGGATCGCCTTCGGCTCGAA
>NZ_VRUU01000080.1 GCF_008039875.1 Methylobacterium sp. WL119
AGTTGGAAGGGGTGGGTCCCGTTTGGGCGCCGATCAGGTCGGCCGAGGCGGCAGCGCGGCACCCGGCCGGGCGAACACCTTGCGGAGCCGGCGGCGGGCGGCACGTCGAGCGCCAGGGCTACCGGCACGTTCGCCGCGGGCGGTATGGTAGGCGGCCAGCGCCGCGGCGGTCTCGGGCGTCGTCGGCGTCAGGGCGTAGAGGTCGAGGCGGGCCAGCCAGCGGGTATGGGCTGGCCGGCGGCAGCCAGGTCGGCCGCGACATGGCCCGATGCGGAATAGGCAGCGTCGGCGGTCTCGGCCCAGCGGATCGCCGGCAGCACGCCATCAGAGGCGAGGGCGGGCATCCGCGAAGCAACGACGACGAGGAAGGCGCCGAGGATGGTGCGGCGGGAGAGGTCGGCCATCGGTCCGGCCTCAGTGCGTCGAGGTCGGAGCGTCGGCCGGCAGCAGCCGGGCCATCGCTTCGGCGATCGTCGCCATCGCGTCCGATAGGTGCCAGACCTCGATTGCGTAGAGGCAGGCGTTCCCCGCCACCTGCCCATAGGCGTTCAGGCTGGCGAGATAGGCTGTGAGCGCACGCAGGCCGGCGAGCGTTTCGATGGGGCTGAGGGCGAGCCTGGACGTGATCGTGTCGTAGATGTCGGCTGCCTCGCGGAATTCCTCCTTCGAGACCCACCGGCCTTTCTGCTCCCGCTTCTGGTAGTAGACTTCGGCCTCGTAGACATGGAGCGCTTCGCGGTGCGTCTCGATCGCGGCGAACACGGGGTCGGCCGACATGGCAGGCGCGACCGTGGCGTGAGCGGTGGCGAGCATGGCGACCCCCTCAGTGCGCGCGGTAGGCGCGGGAGGACTTGGCGGCGGCCCAGGCGCCCTTGAGCGCGTAGGACATGCACACGCCCCAGGCGTCGCCGGTCACTTCCATGCGGGCCTGAGCCGAGCGGATGGCAGCGCGCATGATGCTGGAGCGGTTGAACGTGCCGTCCCGGTTCACCAGCGCCTCGGTGCGAGCGAAGCGCTTGGCGCTCTCGGTGGCGGAGACGACGGCGGCCTTCGCGGTGATGACGGCGCGGCGGGCATCGGCGGTCAAGCGAGGGTCGGCGCTGCGGGCGATGTGCGAGGCAGGGATGAGATTGGCGTAGCGCATCGGAGCGGCCTTGAAAGGTTCAGAACTTACCCTTATCGTGTAAGCCCATCCCGATAGCGCGTCAACACTCAACGCGTACTTTTTTACATGATAGGTGTTAGATGTTGACCGGGGAACAGTTGCGGGCGGCTCGGGCCATGCTGAAAATGGAGCAAGGCGAACTCGCCGAGTTGTCCGGGGTGTCAGCGGAAACGATCAAGCGGCTGGAACGACTCGATGGCCCCCTCAGCGCCAATTCAATGACCCTCGACGGCCTGCAAAGGGCTCTCGAAGGCGAAGGGGCGATGTTCCTGCCTGAGAACGGAGGTCTGCCTGGCATTCGGCTTCGTCGTGACCCTCCGGCGAACATTCGGACGCGCAAGCGGAGGGGGGACGGCGCTGGCGTCAGGCTCACGGATCGAGAGAGCACCAAGCCGGACGAGGGCCTGCGCCCGGATCAACTCACGAGCGAGAACGACGGCGGCGCGGAGGGATAGAGTCGGGCATGCACTTCGAGGGATTGCCTGACGAAGCCGACGTGCTCCTAGCCTTGGAGCCGGAGGAGATCGGTTTGAGGCTTCTGCCGACTCTGGCGCGACCCTCGATGATGCCGGGCATACCTCTCGCCCTTCAAACCTTCCTCGGCTTCGCCTTTGCGCCCGTTCAGTACGCGGACGGTCGCTCTGGCTTCAGAAGCCTGTACCCAGCCGAGCGCCATCCCGAGGTCAAGGAAGCCATCGCGGAAGCGTGGGCCTGGCTAGAGAGGGAAGGACTCCTCATGCCGGTTCTGGTCAACCTGACGGGTGGCGGCGAGGAGTTCCACCAGAAGAACCGACAGGTCAGCCGGAAGGGGCGTCGGCTCGCAGCTCAACCACAACTCGGCCTGACCACCCGCATGCTGCCGAAGGAAGCGCTGCACCCCGCCATCCGTGAGGACGTGTGGAGCCTGTTCCACCGCGGGAAGTACGACACGGCGGTGTTCGAGGCCATGAAGACGGTTGAGATCGCCGTCCGAGAGGCGGCCAATCTGCCGGCCACCGAGATCGGGGTGCACCTGATGCGCACGGCCTTCGATCCGAAGCGGGGCGTTCTCAGGGATGAAGACGCGACCCTTGCAGAGCAGGAAGGGCGGTCCGCGCTGTTTGCTGGGGCTATCGCTGCCTACAAGAACCCACAGTCGCATCGGCGGGTCGCTCTCGATGATCCCGACGAAGCGTTCGAGATCATCATGTTGGCGAACCACCTCCTGCGGATCGTCTCGGACTGCAACAGCGTGTTCAGTTGAGTATGACGCGGCAGGCGGTGCCCCTTCCCGCCGCCCGCCTGCTCACCAGGGCGCAGGCGGCATCGTACTGCGGCCTCTCGGTGGTCGTGTTTCAGCGCGAGTGCGACGTGCGCCCGATCCGCTTCGGCGTAGACACCGTGCAGCGGTACGACCGCCGCGACCTCGACCAATGGATAGACCGCCGCAAGGGGGAACCCGGCGCTCGCTCAATCGACGAGTGGCTGGACGCCCTGGATACTCGCGTTCCGCCCGGTCGGCCGACGCGATGACGGGCGAGCTTGAACCTTTTCTCGACTGCCTCGCCTCACGTGGCTTCCCATACTGAAACCCTTCCGCTGGCACCGGGTGACAGTCTGCTAACCGATCGCGGGCACCTTACCGGCAAGCCGGGCTCAGGATCGGTTCGCTGGTGAGATAGACGACGCACCCGCCACCCCGTGATCAGATCGGGGGACGGGCCTGCTCCTACAGTCACTGGTGCCGGACCGCTTTCTCAATGGCAGCTGCGATGTCGTGGAGGCTGCCGATCACGTCGATTGGACCGTCGTAAGCGATAGCGTTCTCCGGCATGCCGGGTCCCGGCTGGTTGTCCGGCGTCAGCACCATCGTCAAGCCACCTGCAGCGTGGATGGCGGCGAGACCGCGTGAGCCGTCATCTAGGGAGCCGGACAGGATCACGCCGATCATCTTGTGCCCGCCATGTGCGGCGACCGAGCGGAAGAGCAAGTCCACCGTGCGGTTGCCGTGCAGACGATGCGGATCGTCTACGATCTCGCCGAAGCTTCTGGCAGCGAGCGTAAGGTGATCGGCCGGTTCGCCGATATAGGCCATCCCCGCCTCGAAGCGCTCGCCCTGCGCCGCGATGACGATCGGCAGGTTCGAGTCCCGAGCCAGCACTTCGCGCAGGTGGCTAATGTGGTCCCACGAGCGGTGGAGCACGATCAGCACCGCGGCGGGCAGATCCGAGGGCAAGGCCTGCAGCAGCGCCTTAATATCGGTGAGGCCCTCGGCGCCCGAAGCACCAACGGCGACAAACCAGGACGTGACGCTGTCGGCGTTCATCTGCGGAGCGTAGCACACCATCGGCCAAATTTATGGTTGCTCAACCTTGCGTCAACGCAGCCACGCGAGCGGCGATCTCTGCGACCGGCAGGCTGGCGTCAGGATGATCAGCCATGAGCGCTGCCCAGGGCATCGAGGGCTGCTCGGCCTCCTGGGGCTTCTGGACAAGAGCCAAGCCGCCACGCTGCTTGACCCTAGCTAAACCATCCGCTCCGTCACCGTCGTAGCCGCTGAGCACGATACCGATGACGCGCTCGCCGTAGTCCTCAGCGGCTGAGATGAACAAGGGATCGGCGGCGGGACGGGTGAAGTTAACCTTGCTTCCCTGATCCAACCAGATCGAACCGAAACCCAACCGCATGTGCTTGTCGGGAGGGGCGACGTAGACGCGGCCAGCCTGGATGAGCTCGCCATCCTCCCCGTGTCCGACGAGCAGGCGGCTCGTCATGTTCAAGAGTTCCGGCAGGATGCTGGGACGGTTGCCGGTGTGCCAGACGATAAAAACCGATGCCGAGCAGGATGCCGGCAGCGCGGCCACGATCTGTTTGATTGGTGTAAGGCCCCCAGCGGAGGCAGCGATGACGACGATGGGGCCCATGCCCCTCAATTGCGCCACCCCAGGTTGGTTCAGACTCGATCTGCGAACCACCGACCTATGCACCGCTTAGACGCTGCTGGGTTCAACCGGTCCCGCATGTCCTTGCCGGCCTTGAAGCACAGCTTGGCCTTGGCCTTGACGGCAACGGGGGCGCCGGTTCTCGGATTGCGCCCCACCCGCGCTCGTGCCTCCACGATGGTGAAGGCCCCGAACCCACGCAGCTCGACGCGATCGCCGGCCGCGATGGCGTCTGCGATCCGGCCTATGATGGCATCGACCACGGCCTCGCAGTCCTTCGCGTAGAGACGGGGGTTCGCGTCGGCGAGGCGCTGGACCAGTTCGGATCGGATCATGGCGCCGGAATGAGGATGCCCGCGCCGCGTGGCAAGTCTCGCCTTGGTTCGCTGGCACTGTGCCGAAATCGAGCGGTTGGCCAATGCCCTATGCGAGCGCGGCACCATCGAGGGACGGACATCGATCCGATCATCTCATGCTAGGGCGTACCAACGGGTGGCTGGTCCGCCATTTTCTTGAACACCCGATCCCACCGCTTCTCGCTCTCGATGCGCTGGAAACGAGTGACGTCACGCGGGGCGGGGGCCACCAGCTTCAAGGCAGGTGCCCTCATGCGTGCCATGAATTCGCGTTCGGTCTCGGACATGTCTGCTCCCTGGTATGGAAAGAAACGATATGAGGTCCGAGGTTGATCCTCTCGCGACGTGGCCAGGCGTGCCCATCAGGACAACCTCAACGGTACGGTATCACCACCGATAAGTCCTAGTTATCAATAATGACCGAGGGTGGGTTGCGTTGAGGTTGGTTCGACCGCTTCACCCTAGATTGATCTGTGCCCATTAAGCCTCGTCGCCCTTGGCCGTTCGGCGTACTCGCTGAGCAGCATGGAGAACTCTATCTCCGCCTCGCCGCCGGTGATGAACAGCGAGCTTACAGCTCCGGTGATGAGCTTGCCCCCGTCTTCCTCGCGGACCGTGACGACGCCCCAGTCTCCCGGCGAGACCAGGGCGGTCAGGACGAGTTCAGCCATCTCGGGATCGTCTAGGCCATTCGCGGTGATCCAGTAGGCTGGGTCCGTTACGCGTTCGCTCATGTCAGTCCGTCCCGTTGACTTAGCCGTGCCTGCCGGCCGACATGCCATGTCCGGCTATGACGCGCCCTATGGCGAGTCGTAAGCCGGCATCAGGAGATCGAAGCCGCGAGATAGACCCTGAAAAGCCAACAGCCCCTTCCCGGCAAGGAAGAGGCTGCTGAAAACCTGGGGCCTGGTGGGGCCGGAGTGAATACCCCCCACAAGCCATGACCTCCCTCGGGAGTCAAGACGGAACCTGTTTCCGTCAACGGGAAGGCTTTGCCTGGACCCTGGACCGCGGCCCGTGAGGGACCGTGACCGATGGACTACGCCTACGAGATCCGCCGGCAGGCGGAGGCGGCCCCGCGCGCCGCGTTGCCGGCCGTCACGGCTGCGCTGTGGAAGGTGTTCGGGGAAGGGCACCTGTCCGAGACTGAGGCTGAGGCGTTGTCCGGGCTAATCGAAGCCCGGCAATTGACCGAGCGTCCCACGGAGTTGCACCAGCGTTCCACAGATGCCCCCAGGAAGGCCGTAGGCTCCCGCCCCCGTACGGATGGCTCGATGGCCCGCCGGCGCCGCTGGGCGGCCTCTGGGCGGCTTCCACCAGCCCTCGCGGCACAGTTCACCCTGGCCGAGCAGTCGGTGCTTGCCGTGGTTGCGGTGGAGGTGGCGAAGCGGGGCGACTGTCGCCTAGCCGTTGGACATATCGCAGCGGTTGCCGGTGTGTCGGAGACGATGGTGCGCAATGCCCTACGCGAGGCTCGCCGGCTCGGGCACGTGACGGTCGAGGAACGACGAGTGGCTCGCTTCCGCAACGACACCAACGTGGTCTGCGTCGTGTCGAGGGAATGGATGGCCTGGCTGCGGCTCGCCCGATCCGTCTGTCACGCTACCGTACTTCACCAATCCGGGGGTGGGTGCAGATCCTCGCAGGGCACGAATACTCCTGTTTCCTACCCTGTGAATTCAGAGGGTTGGAGGCCGCATAAGGGCTGTCGAATGGTAGAGGGTGACCTTGCTGTCAGAGCCTCACCGGGCATGCGACAAGGACGTGTCCGAGCATGAGCTATCCGAAACCAACTCGCGGCGGTCGATTTGGCGAACAACGGGTTGAGATCAGACTGTTGGTGCGGGATCGAAGGCAGCCAATCTGATGGCGCGTCCGCTTCGATCTCGGACCAGCCCTCTGCGGTTCCGCCGCAGCGTCGTACGGGACCTGCGCAACCGGATCCGCTTCGCACTCGTCGGTTTGCTGATCCTCATCGGCCTGCATGCTGCGGCGATGGTAGCCTTCGAAGGTCTCGATCTCGGCGAGGCGGTATGGCTGACCTTCACAACGATCACCACCACCGGCTATGGCGATCTGTCTGCCAAAACCTTGGCCGGGCGTGCCTCCACCATCGTGCTGATCTACCTTTCGGGCATCTTCCTGCTCACCCAGGCAGGCGGGGCCTTCTTCGAGTTCAGGATCCTGCGGCGCGAGCGCAAGCGCCGAGGCGAGTGGAGGTGGGATATGCGCGACCACATCGTCTTCGTGAATGCGCCCGCCGACGAGCCCGGCGACTACCTACGCCGTCTCCTCAACCAGCTGCATCGCTCGCACGCCAATTTTGCCAACGTATCCTCGCTGATCCTGACCGAGGCCTTCCCCGACGGTCTGCCGCCGGACCTCGAAGACGACCCGCGCATCGTCCAGCTCAAGGGACGCTTCGACGATCCTGCCGCGCTGGAGGCCGCGGGCGTCGATCATGCACAGGTGTTGGTCATCCTGGCCGAGCAGGAAGGCGACCGACTTTCGGACAGTCGTACCTTCGATATCATTCATCGCCTGCGCGAGCGGGGGATTACGGCGCGGATCGTCGCCGAATGCGTGGACGATCTGAACCGTGATCGACTGAAGCGAGCGGGTGCCTCCGCCATTGTCCGGCCGCTACGCGGCTACCCGGAGATGATCGTCCGCGCCATCGTTGCACCGGGGACGGAGTGGATCGTCGAACGCCTGTTCTCCAGCGAGGGCGACGAGTGCCTGCGCTTCGACGTCACGCTGCAAGGGATGGCATGGTCCGACGTGGTCTCGACCGTGCTCGAAGCGAACTACGGGACACCGGTCGGATACGCCGATGCTCAGGGACAGCCTCACAGCAATCCGCCACCGCATGCCGTGGTTACCGCTGAAGCCTTGTTCGTGCTGGTCGACGAGACACAGCGGCCCACTAATGCCGTACTCCGGAACCTGCTCGACACCCGCCTTGCTCGAACGAAGGCGTGAGGACCTATCGATCAGAGGATCCGCGGCTCCAGGGGGATTTCAAGCTGGCCACTCTCGGTGTCGCGTCCGCTACGATGGTCGAGGAAGCGGAGAATTGGTGTGACGGTGATCCCGTGCATGACGATGGACACCAGCACAGCGAGACCAACCGTGGCCCACAGCAGGTCGGGTGCCTCGAACGGCGCATGACCGAAGGCGTAGGCAAGGTAGTACGCCGTCCCGAGCCCGCGGATGCCGAAGAAGGCGATCACCGCCTTCTCATCGGTAGGCAGGCCCGATCCGGCCAAGCCGATCCACCCCGATAACGGGCGAACGACGAGCAGGGCCAACGCCACGAATGCTGCAGCAGGCCACGTCAGCTCTGCGAGCAGGCCGCCGCCGGCAAGCGCGAAACCGAACCCAACGAGCAGGACCATCATCAGCAGACGTTCGAGTTCCTCGGCGTAGTCGTGCATCTTGCGATGGTAGTCGTGCCCGCGGCTGGAGGAGCGCAGCGCCAGGGCCGCAGCGAACACCCCGACGAAACCGTATCCGTCCACGGCCTGGACGATGCCGTAGGCAAGGCAGGTGACGCCGAGCGCCACGAACCCGTCGCCGGTGCGCGACAGCTTCGAGACGTTGGGCAGGTGGAAGGTCAGCCAGCCAAGACCCCGACCGACAAGGGCCCCTAGGATCGCCCCGACAGCAACCTTCCACAGGATGTCGATGGCAATCCAATGCGAAAGGGACAGGCCACCGACGCCACCACCGGTTAAAGCTATAGCGAGGTTGACGAAGGGGAAGGCGAGGCCGTCGTTGAGACCAGCTTCGGACGTGAGGGCGAAGCGCATCTCGTCCTCCTTGCCTTCCGAGGGATGTCCGACCTGGACGTCGGAGGCAAGCACCGGGTCTGTTGGAGCGAGCGATGCAGCGAGCAGCAAGGCGGATGCAATCCCAAGCCCGAGGAGGGCGGAGGCGAGCGCGGCCAGGGTGATGATGGTGAGTGGCATCGCAAGGCCGAGGAGCCGCCATGTCGTTGCCCAGCGCTTCCAGCCGATCAGTCGGTCGATCTTGAGACCGGCGCCCATCAGGGAAATGACGACCACCGCCTCGGTGGCGTGCTCGACCAGCTTGAGGTGC
The DNA here is from genome assembly GCF_008039875.1 of Methylobacterium sp. WL119. Lineage (GTDB taxonomy): Bacteria > Pseudomonadota > Alphaproteobacteria > Rhizobiales > Beijerinckiaceae > Methylobacterium. The sequence continues at coordinate 8,544 of NZ_VRUU01000080.1, forward strand.
TCACCCGGATGTGGCGCCAGCTCAGAAAGGGCCGGAACGACCGACAAGGCAGCACCGACACCGACGCAGCAGATAGGCAGCGAGAGCGGTAGCGCTCGCAGCACCATCGGCAGCCATGCCGTCAGCAGGACCAGGGCACCGAACCCGGCGACGACGTAGATGTAAGTTTCCATTGAATGGCGAACCCGGCCCAACCGTCTGTGTTCCTGCCCCTCGGTTCCTGCGCGGCCGTCACGACCGATAGATCTACCCGAGCGAATAATTGCTTCACGACGCTGTTAGCCATCGTTCCATCAAAAGCCGACGACGTATGGCCAAGCCGGTGTTAGCGATGGCCATGAGCGGTGAACCTACAACCCTGATCCTGGCGCTCGCGACAGAGAACGCCGAGCTACGAGCCCAGCTCGCCGAGGCACAAGAACTCCTGGTCGAGACCGCGGTCGATGCTGGGGAGATGCACGCTCGGCTTGAGGAGGTGCAGGCGGAGTTGGCCAAGGTGCAAGCCGAACTCGATGCGTGGCGAACTGAAGCTGAGCGACGACCGGACCTCATGCTGCGGAGCGGCTGATGACCTGATACACGGCCGGCCTCTCGACGCACGTGCGCCAGCGGCGGTCGCGAACGTCGTCAGGCAGCCCGGTATAGGGAGCACACGACAACAGGTCGGTGCGGGCCAGTTCCCTGCATCATGTCCGTGATGCCTCGGGTAGGGCGGTCGCGTGAAGGTCGATGTAGCGGAGAACAGGAACCGCCTGCGCCGGCTTATGGCCCGTTCGAAGCCTCGAAGGGGTGGCGGCTCTGCGGTCGGGAAGTGGACCACTACGGCGGATCTCAAGGATCTACCGGTAGCATAAAAAAAAATTCGCTTCCGGGCTACGAAATACCGAGTTCACGTAATTCGTAGAAAAGGCATGCTTTTTCCCGGAATACTGACTTATGCGCAATGTAAGAAAATTACTATAAAATGATAAAGGCCGTGTTAAGGGGCTATTAACTTTTCAATATCAGCATTGCTCCAAGATAGAGAGGTAGAGATAGGAAGGAACTTTGCTATGCCAGAAAGAAGGCGAGTACAACGACAATCTTGCACTTTAGACGGCCGCATCTTTTCTCCGCAACTCAGCGATCCTGTCCGCTGCACGATTACTGATATTTCGTCTTTGGGTGCCTTCGTTCAGTCCAATAGAGATCGATCCATACCCGCTAACTTTGATCTTTCTATTGGCGGGAGTACTTTACCACGTGCTTGCCGCATAGCCCGCGTAGAATATAATGGGTTTGGCGTAGAGTTCCTTGATCCCGTTCGTTGTGAGGTCGAGGAAATTTTAAGAGAGTGCGCGTTTAACGAAGAATTATTGTTCGAAGCGTTGTGTCCCGATCTAGACAGCGAAGTCACTATTACGAAAACCCGTTTGGAAAAAACCACCACTGCCCTTATGGACTTGATTGAGCGTCGAAGCGCAGTGAAGTGGCAATCTAGTGATATTGATGAGAAGCCTACACAGATAACACTATTGACATGCCTTTAGGCCGGATAGAGCTTTGGAGCAATCGGCCGGACCCACAACTCAGGTCTTTGTGGGACCCCTTCTGGAGAGTCTATCCGCTGTGATGGTATCCAAGCAGGCGCTAGACATCATCGCCCCCTACGCCTACCCGCCGCGGGGCCTCGATTTCGCTGTCAAAGTGCCCCGCGCACCAGACTGGCCGCGGGGCGAGGTTGGTTCGGGAGGAGACGCACAGCGGGTAGGCTCAGATCACAACCCGTGAGCGATCGAAACGACTTGAGCAAAGCCGCCACGACAGTCCTACGATGCCAATGACTCAAAGGCGCGCCTTATAATTTGATGATATTATCTCTGAATGCGTCAACAATTACATTTTATCATGGAAACTCTCTATCTAATTTGCTCTTTTGATAATCTTGAAAGCGACAACCTATGCGACGCTATGCCGTCGTAGTTGCCCCTTTGCAACTTCGGCAACGCCCGCGCTGGCGGCATTTCCCCGATCGGCTGGCGCGGGCGTCAACTGCTGGAGAGGGCGCGATGGCTTACAGTGTCAGGGTACAGCAGATTGGGTCGGCAGGTACGCCCAGCGGGAAAGCTTTGATCTACGAAGCTGACAGCGAAATGGAGGCTGTCACAATCGCCGCTTATGAAGTGGAAGCGCACAGGTCCAGCAAGCAGCGTATCGCAATGGTGTGGGACCCCGCTGGACACCTAATGCTCGCCTACACAGGTCGTGCGAGGGGTAGGTCTGATGCAGACCGAGGCTGAGCGGCGGGCCCAAGCCGATCACGATCGCGCCGCCAAGATCATGATCGGCACCTTGTTCGCTCTACAGATCATGATGCTCGGCGTTCTGCTTTGGTTATGAGGGGCGGGACGTCTCGCGCACGCTCATCTGGGGCTGAAATTGCTCCCAAGACCCGCTCGGCGACGTGTATTTCTACAACCGCCGCCGACCCCGTTCCTCGTCGGCCACCGCCTCTACCGCCGCGATGGCGTTCTCAAGCTCTGCGATCCGCTTCAGGACGCTCGCGGCCGGCAACGTGTCGTGTTCGGCGGCGGCTAGGATCATCACCCGCTGATGGGCCTTGAGACGGTCTAGGAGGGCGTCGAGCTTGTCCATGGCGCGCTGTAACGAGGCGTGCCTTCCTCGACAATATGGCGCCGCGATCACCACCAACGGCAATGAACGGTAGCAGCACGGTAGGTACGGCAGCCCTACGGCAAGAAGCACGGTAGGGGCAGGGGTATCACACCACATGCACTGAAGACGGAGCGGCGCGGCCTCGTCGTGCTGGACGAGCCGGAGCCATGCCGCTTGGCGCAGACCCGACTATCCTGCACCGTCCGGCCCGAGGAACGAGTGCAGCCCGCGAGCGAACTTCACCTGCCCCGATCGCGCAGGGCTGCTATCTCGGATTGTTGGGCAACTCACAAAGTTGCGCGCACTCCTTGCGAGCTGCTTCCATCTTTCGGTCGAGGTATTCTGCGAGGTCCATGAGGCCAACGCCCTTGCCCGATTTCTGACTCGCCTCGATCCGGACCAGAGGGAGGGCGATTTCGCCGAGTGAGACCTTCCGGACCAGTTTCTCCGGCGTCAGGTGACTGAAGTAGTCCCGGCAAACGAGGCTCAAGGGGACCACCGCCCGAGGCCCGTACTGTGCCATGAGGATGAAGGCGGTGTTCATGACGAGATCTCCAGATCGAGGACAAATGACCGAACCGGTTCCGCTCTATCACCTCGCAGGACAATGGCTCGGGCCAGGATCTATCATCTTGCCGGGCAATTGGGGGCGCGTGCTGCGGCGCTGGGCGTGGAGGCACGATCATGCCATCCGTGAGGCTGCACTCGAAGCCTATCGAGACACGCACTGCCCCGCCCTCCCCTCACGCCTAGCCTCAGCCTTCGTCCTCCTCTCGAAGGAGGAGGCCAACACTCTCCGGGGCGATGGCACCCGCGTGACAGGGTTCGACCATCATTGCCTCTACCGCGTTCGCCTATCGGCCCCTGATGCGCCGAGCTTCATCGCCGATTACCGCCTCGTCAGCCCCGTGGGAGCACTACGGGCAGATTGGCCTGAGCTATACTGGCGCGGGGTCGATGGAGAGGGGAACCCCCATCTACGGGGCGGTGAGGGGGCAGTGAACGTGTCCCCGGATGGAAAAGGGCCGTATCGCGAGATACTGACCCTGTCGTCGCTAGTCATCGAGGAGCGGATCGACCGAGATCCGACCTGAGCCGCCCCTTCCACTTGCCCCAGTGACCTGTCGGAGAAACGACCGTTTTCCCGACTGAAACCGATGGCCATCGCTCAGCTACCTGAAACAGCTCCGTTTCTGTCGGGAAAATATGACTGGTTTTCTATTGCGGATTAAACGCTGTTGAATCACTATCCCGACATGCTCGTCGGATATGCCCGCGTCTCCACCCTCGACCAGAACCTCGACCTCCAGCGTGACGCGCTGACCAAGGCCGGCTGCGAGAAGCTGTTCGAGGAGAAGAAGTCGGGCAAGGCCGGGACCAAGCGCCCGGAGTTCGAGGCGGCGCTCGCCTACCTGCGACCCACTGACGTGCTGGTGGTTTGGAAGCTCGATCGCCTGGGCCGGTCGCTCGTCGAGATGATGCGCACCATCGACAGCCTTCGACTGAAGGAGATCCACTTCCGCTCGCTGACCGAGCAGTTCGACAGCGATACCGCCCACGGGCGCTTCGCCCTGCAGATGCACGGCGCCATGGCTGAGTACTTCCTCGACCTCAACCGCGAGCGCACGATGGAAGGGCTCAAGGCGGCGCTGGTCCGCGGCCGGAAGGGCGGACGCCCGAAGAAGCTGACCGAGGCCGACATCGAGGTCGGCCGCGCCCTACTCCAGACCGGCACCATCTCGATTGCGGCGATCGCCAAGCGCCTCGGGATCAGCCGGGATACGTTCTACAGCTACTTTCCTCAGGCCCGCGCCCGAAGTCACGCTGCTGCCGTAGCCGGGAAGGGCTGACGTCGATGCCGATCCGGCGCGAGCATCGCTACTTCTATCCGATCGACTGGCCGCAGCTGTCAGCGACGGTTCGCCTCCAACGCGCGGGTGGGGCCTGTGAGACCTGCGGCCGGCCGCATGGGCGGACGGTCTACTGCCTCGGCGATGGACGATGGTGGGATGCCGCAGTCGGCGCTTGGCGCGACGGGCAGGGACGGACGCTCCGAGCTCTGCCGACGATCGAGGATCTCGGCGCTATCCGCACGACCCGGGTGGTGCTGGCCACCGCCCATCGGGATCACGACACGGCCAACAACGCCGACGCGAACCTCGCGGCCTTCTGCCAGCGCTGCCACGTGAACCATGACCGGCCGGAGCATCAGCGCCGCCGTTGGCGGACGCTTTTCCGGCGCAGAGCCATGGGCGACCTGTTTCGAGGGCACTACTCGCCCCCTGATCTCTCAAACAGCTCATTGATCTTCCGTGGCCGTCCAGCGTGCTTCGGCGTTTCGGCTTTGGTATCGTTGGTCGGTTCCAGCGGAGTCTCAGTGCCGGCTTTCAACGCTGTCGACCGCGGCCGAGTAGCTGGTCGAACTCATCGGATAACAAAGTGAGCGTCGGACGAGCGCACCGGATCATGGTGGATCCCTCGGGCCTGGATGCGCCGACGCGAGGGCCACTCGATCTTGTCATCAAGCGCCAGCACTACGGGGCTGTGTGGGATAAAAGCCCACATCCTGAGCCTGATGGGTATGTGTGGGACAAAAGCTCACGTCCTAAGCCTATCGAAGGCTGATGAGAGGCCAGAGCAGGATCAGCCTCCGGCATGAGAGAGCATAGGACGGTGCTAGGCGCGCAGTGCGTGTTCACGAAATGTCGGTCCCGCGCCCTGGCGTGAACCTTTCTTGCTCCTGTCAACTCCATCGCAATTGAAAACCAGCCTCAAACCGCGAACTAAGTTAAGCAATCTCTAAATTATCAGCCTTATTCGCATAAGCACCTGTATGGAATGTAAAACGACAGTTATGGAACTTCGTTTGTTCTATATGTGCAACAGAAATACAATTTTATGCATAGCAGTATGTTGAGCTATGCGTTGCATGCTGTCGCGGACATAAGTCCTTACGTCTGCGTATGAATAAGATATGGATATGACATGTTGTACACAGATCGTGTATAATTCAGATGTCAAGTGGATGTTGTCTTAACTGTAAATAAGTTAACGAGGCTATCTGCTGCGTTGGGCTGCATCTGTGCCCCGCATTATCGAGATGGCACGGACGTTAGGTGCTGAAGCTGCGTGCGATTGCTACCTGCACGATCGAAGGCATGGAGATGGCCCAGAGATATCCACAGGCCACCACATAGAACAGGACGTGAACGAACGGTCAGCCTAAGCTAGGAGCGCAAACCGCATACGCTCTCTGAGATTGGTCAATGGCGCAGACGGATGAGTGGTCGTGGCCGATCGAACCAGACACTGCGACCCCTACCGAACGCGATCGCCCCCTCACCTTCCTGTGGCGTCCGCGGATCGACGAACGGATCGCGTCGGTGGTGCTCCCGCCGGCACGAAGTTCAAGGCATGAGATTGCACGCCAGCGTATCATCGCGGAAGCCGTGCTCGCCCACGAGGAAGGACGCTTCGTCTCTTATTCTCGCCGCAAGGCGTTCTACGCTGGCCGGCGGCGCTACAACGGCGCAGCTTTCACCTACACAAACGTACTGTCGGCTGTCGAGGATCTGCTGCAACAATGATTGATCGAGGAGGAGCGGGCATCACCCGGCCAGCTGGGCTGGCAGTCACGCTTCAAGGCCTCGCCAAATTTGGTGGAGGCATGTGCCAGCGTTGAGTTTCGCCAGGAGCTGCTGGGACTGGTCCGTCTCAAGGACACGGACGGAAACCTCGTCGATTACCCCGATACGGATGCGACCGCGCGGATAGCGCGAGAGCTGCGAGCGATCAACGCCAATCTGGCGTCTCTGCGACTGGAACTCCCAGACTTCGGTGTCGTCCGATCACGCCATCACCTCATCCTCGATGGCGCCTACTACCGTCCAACTGAGCCCGTTCTCTACCGCGTCTTCAACCGAGGCTCGTTTACCCTCGGCGGTCGCGCCTTTGGCTGGTGGCAAAACCTGCCTCGCCCTTGGCGCCAACGCCTCATGATCGACGATGAACCAGTGGCCGAGCCGGACTTCGCGCAGCTGCACCCCTCGTTGCTCTACGCGATGCAAGGGCGCCGTTTGGAGGGGGATGCCTACGAGACCGGTGTGTTCTCCCGCGAGCATGGCAAGCTCGCCTTCAACGTAGCTCTGAACACGAGGACCCTTCAGGGAACGATCGCAGCTTTGGCGAAGAAATCCATGTGGACTCTCACCAGGACGCAAACCGCCGGCCTCCTCCACGCACTCGCACGGCGCAACGCGCCGATCGCCCGATACCTTCACGCCGATCAAGGCATCGCGTTGATGAACCTCGACAGTCGGATCACGATACGCGCCCTCCAGCGCTGCATCGCAGCTGGTATCCCCGCGCTGCCGATCCATGACAGCATGCTGACGCCCTGCCGTTACGAGGGCCGTGTCGCAGAGATCATGGAGGACAGCGCTGAGTTCGTACTCAAGCGACCAAAGCCTTGCCACGTCAGCGTTTCTGTCGTTTCAGTTCCACAGATGCCCTCGGGGTGGTGTCCTCCCCCTTCCCTTCCTTCCTTCCAGCTGGGCCTGTTCCTCGATCTTCCAGCCCCCGTGGTCGTCGGCGTTCAGATCCGTGCCTTGCGTCGCTCGCTTGGCCTCTCTCAAGCTTCTCTGGCGACCAGGCTCGGCTGTCGCCAACCGCACGTTGCGAACGTGGAGAGCGGTCGGCACCGGCTCGGCAAGTGGGCGCAGCGTCGTCTGCGCGAGCTGATGCGCGAAGTCCGTGATCAGGGGCGATAAGCGGTGATCGCCTCTCGCGAAATCCGGGTCAGCTCACGGATCTCACGCCGCAGTTCGATCATCTCGTGCGTGCGCATCCCATGTCGGTAGGCACCGTTGCGCTTACCCGGCGGTGCGCCGCTGCCGTGGGCGCCGCCGTGCATCCGGCAGCGCTTCTTCCCTTCCACCGCTGGTGACTGGCACGGGCTCCCGGCTCGTGTCCGTGCCCCGCAACGAGGCGCCGACAGGAGCGGCAAGGGCTGGTTTCCCTGAGGTCCGCTCGGGTGCATGAGGTTGGTGTCCGTTTTCATCGTGAGCCCCTCCCCCCTGTGTGACGTTGCCGACGATCGCCTGACCGCCGGGGTAAACATGAACGTGCTCCACCCGCACGGTCTGCTCGCCCTTGCGCCGCAGCTTGGCCAACGCCTCAACCTGGGTCGTGTAGGTGCGCAGCAGCTTGGTCGCGAGAGCGCCATACCGCTCCAGCGCATCGGTCGTGTCCGCCAGCTTGGCGCGGGTTAGCATCTCCATCGCGACCTCGTGCACGCCGACCATCTGCGTGGCCAACATCGCTTCGACCTCGTTCTGGGGGGCAATCCCGCTGACGGCAGCCAACCCGGCGTTCAAGGCCATATCGGAGGGCAGCTGTTCCCCACGCCCCCGCATCACGGCCGCCACACGGCCGATGTTGTGCTGTGCGAACTCGGGTGAGGCCGTACCGAACGTGTCGATCGTTGTGAGGAGGTGGCCCGCATCGTCGTCATGCTTGCCGCGCCAGTCGAGCTTGTTCGCCTGGCCGCTTTGGTTGCCGTAGGCGAAAGGTTCGGTTCGGGCGCGGTAGCGTTCAGCGGCCCGTTTGATGGCGTGTTGCTCTCGCTCCGTAGGAGGAGGGCGCTTCGAGCGGTCCAGTTGGTCGTCTGTTACTGTCATGGGTGGGCACCTGTTCAAACAACATATTACCACACATTAGCTCACCCACGTACACTCCTACGCTTTTTACAGGATCAATCAACTGCGGTTCCCAGGGGAAAAAGCCTGCACTCTGGCAGGCGCTAAAACTGAAAGTGCAGCGGCTTTGATTTTGTTTGATTGTTTTCAAATCCCACCAGGGACCGGGGTTGATGCCGCTACTGACCCGATTGTCGCTGCTACCGAATGCTCCCCGGAAGGAACCCTGATGAAGCAACTCTTCACTACCACCTCCCGACCAGCTTCAGCCCTCCAAGGTCGAGCCTGCCGATGGGGCGCCGCTGCCGCCCTGGCGTGAGACTGCGCCTATCGCCGTCGCTCTGATCGCCATCCTGAGCGCGATGGAAAGCGGACCAAAGGTCGGACCTGCCCTAAAAGCGTACCGCTCGGCCATCCGTCGCCAGGGACAGGAGGCCGTTGCAATAGGCGGGCCCGAGGCGATGGAGGCAGTGTTGCGCCAGGTCGTCGAGGCCGCTCCAGATCAGGCTGGGCGCGAAGCGGCGCTCACAGAGGCATGGGGCGGGTTGCCGGGATGGCGGTCATGAGTATCGTTCTGGCTCAAGTCCGACTGAACGGGCCGTTTCCTGAGGCCATCTCGGTCCTGTCCCCAAGCAGCCGGCGCCCTGACGCGATCACTTGCACCGTCTCACGGCACTCGCATTCTGATCGTGCGACCGCTTCCAGATCGCGCAGGTACCCAATTACAGCGCGACGGGTCTCCGCATCCTGCCCCTGTGCAAGCTGAACCTTTGAGGTGACGAGGACGGGAACGCCCCTCCAAAACTCAGCTCTCGCTACCGAGAGCTTAGCCGTATCCTGGAACCTGATTGAGTCGAAAGCTGGAACGGCACCCTGTGTCGAAATAGTCAGCGTCATATCAATTAGCCTGTGCCGTCCTCGGAGAAGATGCACTTGCCTGATAAGAAACATTGAGGTGCAAGCATTTGATGCTTTAGAAATCGAAGCCTTTAAGCCAGAGGACACATTCTTGTGGCCTGACTGGTGCCTCCTTATCGCTCTAGACCGCGCTTCAGGGCCGATCGCCTTAATGCGACGTGCTCACCACCCCAGCCCGAGCGCGCGCGTTTCGTCGCTCGGCTCGACTGTTCGCAGGTTTTCGATCACCACCATCAGTGCTGCGAGCGCCGCTGCGCGAGGTTCGGGCGTCCTCGCATCCCGCTTATCGAGGGCTTCTGCGAAGGCGACAGACGCTACCACAGCCTCGGCGATCGCCATGTCGAGCCAGGGTGGTACGACGACGCGCCGCTTCAGGCTCGCCGCCGTGCTGGAAGCTGCAAAGATCACCGCCTCACGCATGCCCAGCGTACCAGTCTCGATCACCGCTACCCACGGCCTCATCACTGTCGCGAGCAGCGGCTGCAGCTCCGCGTCCTCCAAAATCCGACCCATCACTTACTCACTCCGATCTGCCAATCATCCGTCGCCGAGATCGTCCGGTACCTCGGCGATGATTATTGGACCCGGCCACTACGACAACCCGTTTCTAGAAATAGGTCCGGGAGACTCTGCCATGCTATCGCCTTGCGACCACACCGAGACCCAGACCTTCGATCCGCCGATCGGCGGCACGGTCGCTGCAGCCGAAACCGCGATCCTGTCGCTTTTGACCGCTGCCGAACGCCATCAGGTCGGCTCGCCGGCCGCCAAGGCCTTTACCGCTGCGATCCGGCGGAAGGGCGAGGAGCTGATCACCGCTGGTGGCGGGGGCGATGCGCTCGACTACGTGGCCAGCCGCATCCACGCCGCAGTACCAGAGAAGGCCACCGAGCGCGAGGCGATCCTCGCTGCCGCATGGGTCGGGTTGCCTGGGTGGCGCTCGTGATCCCAGCGGACATCGCCACGAAGCTCGCCAAGCTCCTGCCGCGGCTCGGTAGCGAGCATGTCGGCGAGGTTGTCGCCACCGTGCGTGCGATCGGTCGGACGCTGAGTGCCGCGGGCCTCGACTGGCATGCCCTCGCCGCTGCTGTTGAGGCACCATCCAGCGGCCCCCGTCCCTTCGATCTGTCCACCTTCGCCGACATGATGGCCGAGGCAGCACAAGCGACGACCGCTCGCGACGACGCTGGTAAGGCCCCAGAAGCACCTGCCCGAGCCTGGGGCATGAAGCTCGGGGAAGACCGCGTCGAGCCCTGGACTACCGTCGCGCAGCACGCCCTCATGCTCGACTGGACGTTCCTCAAGGCACAGGGCGGTCGCATCCTGACGAAGGAGGAGCGGAGGCGTCTGAAGGAATGGGCACGCCTCGGCCTTCTCACTAATGCTGAAGCCGATTGGCTGTCCGGCGTTGTTCAGCGCCTACACGCTGTCGCTGAGAAGGCCCGCGCCGATCAGAGAAAGACGGCATGACCCCGCGCGAACAAGCCGCCTTCGCCGCCGGCATCCAGGCCGCGCGCCAAGCCGTCATGACGGCCGCTGTTACCATCGAGGTCCGTGACGACGCACGAGAGGTTCGGCAGCAGGCCGCTGCGGCAGCGCTCCACGGCCTCGCCGCCGGGCTGAAGGCGGCATTCCTCGATCCCCGAGCCGAGCCCGATCCGACAACCTCGACCTGCATTCCACCTGCATTTGCAGGCCCCGATGAGGGAACAGGTGCCATAGGTTCGGTCTATGAAAATGGCGTGGTAGGATAGGCCATGACCACGGCAGGCAAGTTCGAACCCGGCCAGTCCGGCAACCCAGCCGGCAAGGCGAAGGGTACGCGGCACCGCACGACGCTCGCCATGGAGGCGTTGCTGGAAGGCGAGGCCGAGACCCTGACCCGTAAAGCCATCGAACTCGCCTGCGAGGGCGACACAGTTGCACTGCGCCTCTGCCTGGACCGGCTCGCGCCTGTGCGGAAGGACCGGCACGTCATCTTCGACCTACCGGCGATCGACACCACGGCCGACCTACCGAAGGCTACCCACGCCCTCCTGCAAGCGATCGCAGCTGGCGAACTCACGCCATCCGAGGCCGCCGACATCGGCAAGGCCGTGGACGCCCATGTCCGCGCCATCGAGGTCACGGACATCCACGAGCGGCTTGCCCGCCTCGAAGAACGATCTTCGCGATGACACATCCGACCATCGGCCGACGCCTTGCCAAGATCGAGAGCCGCCACGGGTTCTCCGGCGACATCGCCTATGCCAGCGATGCCCAACTCTACGCCGTCGTCCGGGCTGCCTACGGCGATCTTAGAGCGGAGCACGGCAGTCTCGCCCCCGCGGCCCAGCACCTGCGCGGAACCGGCGATGCCGACGATACGGCCCTCGCCATTCTGATCGAGGAAGACGCGGGAGGCTCCGATGCGCGCCACCACTGAAGCACGGCTCGCCAAAATTGAGGGCCGTCACCGCGACCGGCAGCCCGGCACGCACCGCCTCACCGACGACGAGCTTCAGGGCCTCATCGCCTGGCTGAAGGCCCCCGACGAGGCGCAGGCCGAATGGGCGGTCGGCGTGCTGCAACGTGAGGGGCTGATCCCATGACGATCAACCTCCGCTTCCGCCTTCGTCGGATCGGGACGAAGCAGGGGCGTAGCGACCGCCCGATGTCCGCAATCCTTATCAGGCCGCAGAGTGACGACGGTCGCGAGCGGCAGATCGCTGAGCGCATGGTCGCGGGCACATACCGGCTCGGCTGGCCGCTTCTCATCCTTCGCGCATCACCCCTGCCAGGAGGCACCGAACGGCCATGACGACCAATGCCTTCCGCCGTCGTCTCGACCGAATCGAGAGCAGCCAGAGCACCGGCCGCATCACCGCGATCTGCAACCTCGGCGGCTATCCCGAGAGCGTCACCGCGGAGGCCGTGATGGACTGGCGGACCTGGGTTGCTGATGGTCGCGCCACCCGGTCCGGCCCCGTTCTCACCTTGCCGGCGCCGGTTCTGACGGCCGACGAATGGACTGCCGTTCACGAGCCTCGCGACGGGAGCTTCCATTGAGCACCGGGGATCTCCGCCGTCGCCTCTCCCGCATCGAGAGTGGTCGCTACGAAGGCGCGCCGACCATGATCCTCACCGATAGGCCGCCAGGCATCGGGCCTGACATCCACGTTGAGGACGGGCGGGCCTGGGTCGCCGATGGCCTCGGCATCGTCACGAACGGCGTGCTCTGCGTCACCGGCCCGGAGATGTCGGCAGACGAGCGGGCGGCGCGGCACGTGGACAGTCGGAGTTGTGCCACAGACTCGTTCCGAGAAGGGCGGGGGCACGAACCCTCAGCTACGTGCACCCGAAAGATTGCAAACGATGCATGGTGTAGGAAAAATGCAGTCTTAAAGCAAAGTTTACATCAAATGATGATTTGAGATATTGGATCTCCGACATAGTCGTTTCGGCTGAGTTCTACCGAGGCGTGATGCAGCAGGTACTGACCCGGAAGCTGGAAGGCTTCGAGGACCTATCGGATGACGATCGTCGGGCCCTGGATGGCCTGGCGCCGCGCATTCGGCAGATCGGTGCACACGTCGATCTGGTCCGAGAAGGTGACGAACCCGAGCACGTCCATCTGATCCTTGATGGCCTCGCTTGCCGCTACAAGGTGCTTCCGAACGGCAAGCGCCAGATCATGGCACTGCTGGTTCCAGGGGATTTCTGCGATCTAAACGTATTTATCCTCGATCAGATGGACCACAACATAGGCACGATCTCCGCGTGCCATGTCGTCGACATCCCGCGTCGGGCCATCGAGGAGATTACCCAGGCCCATCCGCAGATTACGCGGGCCTTCTGGTGGTGCGGTCTCGTCGATGAGGCGGTGCTGCGCGAATGGCTCGTCAATCTCGGTGGCCGTGCCCCAGAGCAGCGTCTCGCTCATCTTCTCTGCGAACTGTTGGTTCGGCTCGATGCGGTGGGGAAGGTCACGAACGACAGCTACCCCTTTCCGTTCACGCAGGTGGAGCTTGCGGATGCGATGGGCTTGTCCGCCGTTCACGTGCACCGTACGCTTCGAGAGCTGCGTGATCTCGGCCTGATCACGATCAAACGGCGGGTTCTGACGATCCATGATGTCGAGCAGCTCAAGTCGTTCTGCGGCTTTACGCCGAACTACCTCCACCTTAAGAACACGCGCTGGGGGGCACGCCGGAGCCAGCCATGGCTGAACCAGCTCCGGGAAAGTTAGGCATGGATGCGCGCGACAACGTCGAGACGTTGCTCGTGCTGCA